>MWDI01000066.1 GCA_002070475.1 Firmicutes bacterium ADurb.Bin146 | reverse complement strand
ATCCCACATGGTTTGTGGGAATAACAGATAGTGTTGATCAGGACATTTACCTGATTACATAAACAATATACAAGGAGGCAATATGAGAAGAGTAGTGGTAACAGGATTAGGATGTATAAGCCCGATAGGAAATACAGTTGAGGAAAGCTGGAGCAATGCCATAAAAGGAAAACATGGCATATCATATATATCTAAATTTGATACAAGCAATATGAAGGTAAAGATAGCGGCAGAAGTAAAGAACTTTGATCCTTTGCTGTATATGGAAAGAAACGATATCCGAAAGACAGACCTGTATGCGCAGTATGCGATAGCTACTGCTGTCCAGGCAATGGAGGATAGCAATATAAACGACTATATTGATCATGAAAGATTAGGCGTATATATCGGATCTGGAATAGGGGGGATTTCCACATTTATAAACGAGACAGATAAGATGCTCAATAAAGGTCCTGACAGGATATCCCCATTCTTTGTTCCAATGATTATATCTAATATGGCATCAGCGCTTGTAGCTATAAAATACCGGGCTTTGGGAGTTACCTTGCCGGTTGTAACAGCATGTGCTACGTCTACTAATGCAATAGGTGAAGCATACAGGGCTATAAAACATGGATATGCTGATGCAATAATAACCGGAGGAGCGGATGCATGCATTAATCCTCTGGCAGTTGGAGGTTTTGCTAATTGTATGGCATTAATTGCTACTGATGATATAGACAATGCATCAATACCTTTTGATAAAAGAAGAAGAGGTTTTGTAATGGGAGAAGGTTCGGCGGTTCTTGTGTTGGAAGAGTATGAGCATGCCATTAAAAGAGGAGCAAGGATATATTGCGAGATTTCCGGATATGCAAATACATGTGATGCATATCATATGACAGCTCCTCATCCGGAGGCTTTTGGATGCATTAAGATGATAGAACTTCTTTTGCAGGAATATGGTAAGAAGATAGACAAAAAGACATATATTAATATGCATGGTACATCTACTCCCATGAATGACAGGGTTGAGACTTATGCAGTAAAAAAGGTTCTTTCAGATCTGGCATATGAAATACCCGTAAGCTCCACTAAATCCGTAACGGGACATATGCTTGGAGCTGCTGGAGCGATGGAAGCTATATTTGCAATAAAATCTCTAAACGAAGGTATTATACCTCCGACAATCGGTTATAGGGAAAAAGACGAGGAATGTGATTTGGATTATGTCCCGAATGAAGCAAGAAAATATGATATTGATGTAGCAATGTCCTTTTCTTTAGGCTTTGGGGGACATAATGGCGGAATATTATTTAACAGAGTATGAGGTGACAAACATGAGTATTAAAAATGTCAGGGAGCTGGCAAAGATAATGAGAGACTATGGACTGAGCTTTATAGAGTGGAAAGATGAAAACAGCTCAATAATATTGAAAAAAGACTGCATAAATAGCGATTTTTCAAATAGAAACTCTATCGATGGTACAATGAATGTACAGAAAAAGATTAAAAATGTAACAGATGGCAATTCTGATAAAGAAGATTTCAATGATGTTGTAGAGGTAAAATCTCCGTTTGTAGGGGTATTTTATTCAACTGCTTCACCTGACAGCCTGCCGTTCGTATCAATCGGAAGCGAGGTGAAAACAGGTGATGTTCTTTGTATAGTGGAATCCATGAAGATAATGAATGAGATTGTTTCACCACGAGACGGAAAGGTTATAGATATCTGTGTAAAGAACAAAGACATAGTCGAGTTCGGGCAGGTTCTGTATAAGCTGATATAGAATATGGACAGAGAAGAGATTAAAAAAATACTGCCGCACAGAGAGCCTATGCTTTTAGTGGACCATGTTGAGATAAAAGACGGCATATGCACAGGTGAATATACTGTCACAGGTGATGAGTTTTTCTTAAAAGGTCATTTCCCTGAAAACCCGGTAGTCCCAGGAGTCATGCTTTGCGAGATGATGGGCCAGGCAAGCTGTCTTTTAATTGAAGCAGATGGTGATTTTCTGCCATATTTCACTAAGATGGATAATGTTAAGTTTAAAAAACCCGTAAAGCCTAATGATAAGATAATATTTGAAAGTCATGTAACAATCGTTAGAAAACCATTCTACTTCATAACCTGTAAAGGATATGTGAATAATGTATTATGCGTAAGCGGGGATTTGTCATTTGCCATAATGAAAAAGGAGTAGCCATGTTCTCAAAGATACTTATTGCAAACAGAGGAGAGATAGCCATAAGAATAATTAGGGCATGCAAGGAAATGGGCATTTACAGTGTCGCTGTTTTTTCCGAAGCAGACAAAAATTCACTTCATGTCAGTCTTGCAGATGAGGCATACTGCATAGGAAAAGCACAGGCTAAAGAAAGCTATTTAAATATGAATGCGATAATTTCTGCAGCGCTTGCTTCTAAAGCTGAAGCCATACATCCTGGTTACGGTTTTTTATCTGAAAATTCAGAATTTGCCAGCCTTTGCGGTAAATATGATATAGCTTTTATAGGGCCAGATGCAAAAACAATGGCTAGCATGTCTGATAAGGAAAAAGCAATTCAGATAATGAAAGACGCAGGTCTTCCAATAATACCGTCCAGCAAGGTTGTATCAGATATACAGAATGCTGTAAGTGAAGCTGAAAAAATCGGGTATCCTCTTTTGATAAAAGCACGTTCGGGCGGCGGGGGAAAAGGCATAAGGCTTGCTAGAAATGTGGAAGAACTTAAATACGGATTTCATGTCGCCACTTCTGAGGCGGCGTCCGCATTCGGTGATGATGGTGTATATTTAGAAAAATTCCTTACATCAGTAAAACACATAGAAATGCAGATAATAGCGGATAACTTTAATAATATGGCATGTCTTGGCGAGAGGGACTGCTCAACACAGAGAAAGAACCAGAAGATGATTGAAGAAAGTCCTTGTGTCGTATTACCTGATGATATACGAAAAAAAATGATACAATCGGCTTTAAAAGCAGTAAAAGCTACAGGTTATAAAGGAGTTGGAACAATAGAGTTTTTGTACGATGGTAAAGACTATTACTTTATGGAGATGAATACCAGGCTTCAAGTAGAGCATCCAGTTACAGAGATGGTAACAGGAATTGATCTTGTCAAATGGCAGATAAGAGTAGCTTGCGGAATGGAACTTGGGTTTTCAAAGGAAGAAATATTGCCTTCAGGCCACGCAATTGAATGCAGGATAAATGCGGAAGATGCATATAAAGGATTTCGTCCTTCATGTGGAAAAATTGAGACTCTTCATATTCCCGGAGGTCCGTGGGTACGTTTTGACACAGCCATTTACCAAGGATATGTTATTCAGCCTTTCTATGATTCTATGATAGGGAAACTAATAGTATATGCAAAAACAAGAGACGAGGCTATTAGGAAGATGAAAGCAGCGTTATGCGAGCTCATAATAGAAGGTATAGACCATAATGCAAGATACAATGAAGAGATACTGGATACAGAAGAATTCATATCCGGAAGATATACTACTGATTATCTCAGCGTATTAGAGATGATTTAGAAAGGAAATCTATGATGCTGTTTAAAAAACCAAAAAATTCCCTTGAAGGGAATCCCAAAATTCAATTCAAACTGTTTAAAGACAAAACAGATACATTAAGCAAGGAGCTGTTTACATGTAAAAAATGCAAGAAGGCATATTCTGAAAAAGAGCTTTCAGAGTCTTTCAATGTATGTCCGTTTTGCAATGAGTATTATAGAATATCAGCAAGAGAAAGATTGGACATATTATGTGATTCTGCTTCTTTTATCGAGCATGACAGTGAGTTGACATCTGTTAATATACTTGGATTTGAAGGTTATGACGAAAAGCTTTCCGAGGCTAAAAAACAAAGCAAAGAAAACGAATCTGTTGTTTGCGGTGTCTGCAACATAGAAGGTATTAAGACAGCTATATTCGTGATGGACCCGTTTTTCATGATGGGAAGTATGGGGAGCGTGACAGGGGAGAAAATTACGAGGCTTTTTGAATATGCAACAGATAATAAGCTTCCAGTAGTAGGGTACTGCGTATCTGGCGGAGCAAGAATGCAGGAGGGAATAATGTCCTTAATGCAAATGGCAAAAGTCAGTGCAGCTGTTAAGAGACATTCTGATGCGAATAACCCGTATATATGCATATTGACTGATCCAACAAGTGGAGGAGTTACAGCAAGTTTTGCTATGCAGGCGGATATAATATTATCAGAACCAGGAGCTTTGGTCTGCTTTGCAGGCCCTAGAGTAATAGAACAAACTATTAAAAAAAAGGTACCGGATGATATACAAAGAGCAGAATGCGTAATGAAAAACGGTTTTATTGATAATATTATAGGCAGAAAGAGCCAAAAGAGTTATATTGGGAAGCTTTTAAGGATGCATATGAGGTATGAAGCATGAATGCATATGACCATGTGTTAAAAGCACGTTCGAAAGGAAGATATACCAGCATTGATTTTATAAAAGAGGTCTTTACAGACTTTATGGAAATGCATGGAGACAGAAGATTTAAGGATGATCCTGCAGTTATATGCGGGCTGGCATATTTATCAGATATTCCTTGTACTGTTATAGGACTGGAGAAAGGTAAAGACAATAATGACAAGCAGAAGAGGAATTTCGGTTCTGCTCATCCCGAAGGTTACCAAAAAGCACTAAGACAGATGAAGTTAGCTGAGAAATTTAACAGGCCGGTAATAATGTTTGTAGATACTCCAGGAGCTTTTTGCGGTATAGAAGCAGAACAGAGAGGTCAAGGGCATGCTATTGCTGAAAATCTTTATGAAATGTCTGCAATTAAAACTCCTATGCTTTCAGTATTAATTGGCGAAGGAGGTTCTGGAGGTGCTCTTGCTTTAGCTGTCGCAGATGAAGTCTGGATGCTGGAAAATGCTATATATTCAGTTATATCACCTGAAGGTTGTGCAAGTATACTATGGAAAGACTCATCAAAAGTTAAACAAGCAAGCGAGAACCTGAAGCTAACTGCAGAAAATCTGAAGTCTTTGGATGTTATAGAAAAAATATTCAAAGAGGATGAGACTCTGTTTAAAAGACTTCGAGATGATATGTATGAGTTATTTAAAAGGAATTTGAAACTGGATAAAGATGAACTGATTAAAAAAAGATATGAAAGGTACAGAAGGATGGGTAATGTGAAATGATAAAGATAATAACCGACTCGACCTCATATTTCAAACAGTCTGAAGCAGAGGAATATGGTATAAAAGTGCTTCCAATAACATACAAAAGCGGTAACTATATTTACTTGGAGTCATATAGCGGTACTGATAAGGATATAGAAAACCTTCTAAAAAGCGGTTACGGATATTCAACATCACATCCTGATGAAGCGGTTTTTTCAAAAGCTTTTCAAAAAGAGCTTATGCAAGGCAATCAGATATTGTGTATACCTATATCTTCAAGGCTCTCTTTAGCATACAAAGCGGCGATGGATGCTGCTATTAAACTAGATAATTCAAATATTGCAGTATTTGACAGTCTGCAGACTGCGGGAGGGTTAAATCTTCTTGTAAAGTATGCCAAAATACTTGCTAACAACGGTAGCAGCTTAAGTGAGGTTTATATGGCTCTTCCAAAGATTAATAATAAGATAAGCACATTTTTCTCTGTAAATGACATGTTAAGTTTGCGAAAAAGCGGAAGAATCGGGATAGTAAGAATGAATGTAAGCACTATCATGAATTTAAGACCCATTCTAGCTTTAAAAGACGGGACTATAGTATCAGAAGAGATAGCAAGAGGCACAATGGATGTGATAAGAAAACTGTCAGATAAGATGCCTTTAAACACCAAAGAAGCAGTCATAAACTATATTGAGAATTCTGATACGGCTATTGGGGTATATAACGCATTGAAGACAAAAGCCCCTTATCTTCCAATACATCTAAGAAAAGCAGGACCGGTACTTGCCATACATGTGGGATTAGGATTTGTAAGCGTTTCATATATAACGGAATGAATCATTTATTGGTTTTAAAAAAATGCAGTGCAGCAGCAATTTTATTGCCCATTAAACAATTACACAGAAAACTAAGAAATTTATACCATTGCAGATAAATAACTTTATATATAACTTAATAAAAAACGATGTTGTTATTGAACAACACCGTTAATTAAATCAGTCTTTTGAATATTTGATACTGGTTACTTATTCCTCTACAGCAGCCTTTTTAGAGTTTATAGCCTTAATTATCGCAGGATCCATCTTTGGTTTCCTGTCATATGTATACAGACCGTTCTGCTCTTGTTCTACATCTGTCAGCTGTGTATAGCAGAATGCCCCGATATTCGGATTATTTAGTAATACTTCGGTTAATGCTTTGTATCTTTTTATCATTTCATCAAGACTATTTGGACGCTCTCCATATCCCCAGCCTGAAGAGTCAGTTTCTGACCACCAAATACCACCATATTCTGATATGAATGCAGCTGGGCTGTCGTTATCCACAAAACCATCATAACTTTTCTTCTGTTTATCCAGGTTGGCATATTTTTCTTTGAATGTTATAGGATTTTGGTCATAATTATGCTTATCGCTTATATCGGAAGCTCCGTCAACATGGACATATCCTGATGTGTCAATAACAGGTCTGGTAGGATCGAAAGCTCTTGTCATATCTGCTACGAATTTTACGAAATTCCTATTCTGCTCCTTATTGGTTTCATTCAACGGGCACCATCCGATAATTGACGGATGATTATAGTCTCTTTCTATTATCTCCAGCCATTCAGGAAGAAAACTTTCCCATGACTTGTCTTTTGATATGTCCAGTCCCCAGTTTGCATGTTCTTCCCATACGAGGTATCCTAATACATCGCAGTGATACAAGAATCTTGGTTCGAATATTTTCTGATGAAGTCTTGCTCCATTGAATCCCATATCCATTGACCTTTTTATATCATTAATCAATTCCTGATCATTCGGTGCTGTATAAATACCATCCGGATAGAATCCTTGGTCAAGTATGAGCCTTTGAAATACTACTTTGCCATTTAGATAGAATTTATTATCACTATAATGAGTGCTTCTCATTCCAAAGTAGCTGCATACCTTGTCGTCATCCAGTTCCAGTACCAGATCATACAAATTCGGTGTCTCACATGACCAAAGATGAAGTTGGTTCAGCTGCATGTTGAATCTTGCATGTTTTCCTTCTATCACAGCTGTAAAGCAACCTGTTTGCTTGCCTTTGTAGTATGCAGTTGCTTTTACTTTGCTTCCATTTGCATTTCTGCAGAGTATGTCAAAATATATACTTGATGTGTTTATATCTGGAGTGCATTTAAATGAAGCTATACTTCTTGATGCAACATTTTCCAACCAAACAGACTGCCATATCCCTGTTGTCCTTGTGTAGTTGCAACTTTTTGAGAAAAATCCTTTACTTTGTTTACCACCAGGCTGTTCAGAAGATCTTAATAAGTCTGTAGCACAGACGGTTATCTGGTTTTCGCCTTCCTTAAGTTTTTCAGTTATATCAAAACTGAATGAGGAATATCCGCCTATGTGGGTTCCGACTGATTCGCTGTTAATCCATACTTCGGTATAATAATCACATGCGTCAATGTGAAGAATAGTTCTTCTTTCATTACTTAACCAGTCTTTATTAACAGTAACTGTTCGTTTGTACCAAACACATTCCATAAAATCTTTGTTGTTTACTCCTGAAAGCATGCTTTCAGGGCAGAAGGGTACTGTTATGGATGAAGAAAGATTAATATCTTTAAAAAGCCCTCTTTCTTTTCCGCTTTTCCCATGATCGATTTCAAACTGCCACTGGCCATTAAGGTTAATCCATGAATCCCTTTGCATCTGGGGTCTCGGATGTTCCATGCGAGGTATATTAGTCATATCTTTAACTCCTTTAATTTTATATATCCAGTGTATAACCTGTATACTCTACTTGCAATGTATAATACTTTTAATAATTGACTTATTCTACTGTTTTGATATTATACTATTGAAGGGGGAGATAAAGATGATAATACAAAATATCCGGCATGAATGGCCAGAAAAAGCAGGATTTCTGCTGGATAGGCCTAATGGACCTGATGAATATATATTTTTACACTATTTCAATTCTGTTGACCTTTTATGCGGTAATGAGGTTATACGAACAAAACCTCATGCATGCATTGTGGTTTCAGCAAAAAAGCCTCAATGGTTTAGAAGCGAGCAGAAACTGGTGCATGACTGGTTTCATTTTTCTGGGGAAGTTGGTGAAAATATGCAGAAATATAACCTGTCTTTAGATAAGGTATATTATCCTTTTGACTCTTTAGAGATAACCGAGACAGTACGCAAGATGGAGTCGGAATTCTTTACAGGCACAGAATATTCTAAAAGATTATGCGAACTTTATATTGAACAAATTTTTATTATGATGGCGAGGTCGGATATATCGTCAAGCCTATTAAGTGTAAAAAAACAAATATCAGATAAAGTTGAGCAGGTTAGGAAAAAGATGTTTACCTCCCCATCAGAGGACTGGCCGGTAAAAAAGATGGCGAAGCTTGCAGGCTTAAGCGAATCACGGTTTTATACTGTTTATAAGTCAGTTTATAAAGTCACGCCAAACAGGGACCTTATAATTGCACGTATAGAAAAAGCTAAAAACCTTTTGCAGACAGAAGGTTTTTCTGTTAATGAAACAGCTGATGCGTTAGGTTATAGTAGCGTGTATCATTTCATACGGCAATTTAAAAATATAACAGGAATCACTCCTGGAAGGATAAGAAAATAGAGATAATATTATTTTTTTGAATAGAATTAAATCCATTTTTTGAAATCTGTTTACAATATATTGTATTGATAATATACTTATAAAAAATTCTGTTATTGCTTAAAACGGAAGGTAAAAGGTGAAACATTATTCAAAAGCATTTACAACAGTATTGGCTATAGCAATAGTATTCGTACTATGGATTGCTATTGCATATAATCATTCTAATATATCAATAAAAAGCGCGCCGCTAAATCCTTTTCCTCAGATGCAGTTAATTAAAGGGGAGGATGAGACAGTTTATAGAGCTCAGACTATACTTACTAAGGATTTTGACAAGCCGATGGCGCTGTTGTTCAAAACCAGTCATATGAGGTTAAAGATTTACATAAATGATGAAATGATATATTCCTTCGGGTATGATGAGAATGCTATCCCGTTTTTAAAATCTCCTGGAACATCATATCATTTGGTCAAAATTCCAGCTTTAAGTGCTAGCAAGCAGTTGACTATTAATTTTCAGACTCCATATTCTAATTATTCTGGATACATCCCATACATACAGTATGGTACTGAAGGGGAATGCATAGCTGATTATCAGGGTAATGCAATATATGCATTATTAAGCATCATGATTATATTAATCGGAGGATTTACAACAATCGTGTTGTATTTTATCACTCGGCATAAAAAGAATTCCATGTCAAAATCTTTTTTGTATATAAGCAGTTTTGCATTTTTAGTATCTATATGGCTGCTTTTCCAAAGTGATTCAGCTCAGTTGCTTTTCGGGTACCCTCAAGTTATGTACTATATAGACCTTATAAGCCTGATACTCTTTCCTATACCTCTAAATATATACATTTATAGCCTTTCGAAGAATGAAAAGAGAAAACCTATCACATACTTGTGTTATGCATATCTTGTTGTTCTTGTGCTGAATATAATGCTTCAGCTATCTGGTTTGGTAGATATGTTCCAGCTTGTTCTTCTAACCCACTCTTTAATGGCTGTAAATATATTATTTGTTATATATCTTTTATATATCGAGCTACATATTGAAAAAAATCAGGACCTGAAAAAATTCGTTATACCTCTTATTTTTATAATAATAGGCGGAGCTATAGAAATGATACTATATTACAGCTCACACATGACAAAGACATCTATTGCTTTAAGGTTCGCAGTAGTCGCATTTTTAATAATGATTATATCAAATGCCATAAGAAGCTACTATAACAGTGTACTGGATCTTAAGCAGGCAGAATATTATGAAAAACTTGCTAATACCGATATGCTTACGGATATAGGCAACAGGAATAAATATGAGCAGGTCCTTTCTTCTCATAAGCAGGAGGAACCGCTTACAGCTGTTCTTTTTGATCTGAATTCCTTAAAGTATATAAATGATAATTACGGGCATGTTATTGGGGATAGCGTTATAAAGAAATGCTCGGAATGCATTAAGGAATCTTTTTCGTCTAAAGGTGAGTGTTTCAGGATAGGCGGAGATGAATTTGCAGTTCTTGCTAAAACAAATGATTCATTAGAAAAAGAATGCAATACTTTTGACAGATTAGTAAATGGGTGGAATAATAAATTAGAGTTTACATTTTCTGTAGCATATGGTGTTGCAAGGTTTAACACAGTAGTGGATAAATCAGCATACGATACTGTAAAGCGTGCAGATTTCGCAATGTACCATATGAAGGAAGAACAAAAACGCAAAATGATGAGGTAATTATTTGATTTTCAATTAAACTAATATAAAACAGCATATTAATGTATATGCTGTTTTTCATATTGACAAATAAAATAAAAGATATAAAATAACATATGAACAAGTATTCATATGTGGAGGCATGTAAATGGAAGATCAATTTGATAACTGTGAATATATACACATACATGAAGAAGAGGTAGAAAAGGTTATTAAACATATTCCTAGTGAGGATAAACTATACAACCTTTCAGATCTTTTCAAAGTGTTCGGAGATAAGACAAGAATAAAAATTTTATATGCTTTATCTGTAACTGAAATGTGTGTATGTGATTTAGCCCAACTTACGCAGATGACTCAGTCAGCTATATCCCATCAGCTAAAGACACTAAAAGCAAGTAAACTTGTAAAATACAGAAAAGATGGGAAATCTATTTTCTACTCGTTAGCAGATGATCATGTAAAGACTATTCTGGAACAAGGGAAAAATCACATAGAGGAGTAAAGGATGAAAATAACTTATAGGATCGACAATTTGGATTGTCCGTCTTGTGCAGATAAAATTGAAAGAAAAATAACAAAAATTGCAGGTATAAAGGAAGCACATGTTAACTACCTCACTAAAAAAGTATTTATTGTTTCAGATGTGACTGATAACGAAGCTGCAATTAAAAAAGCTGAAAAGATAATAAGGCAATATGCAGGTGATTTTGAGATAGAATGATCAGGCTCAACAAAAAGCAGAAGATAACTATATTTAGAATAACGATTTCATCTGTCCTTCTTGTAACGGCATTGCTTTTGTCAGATGAGATAGCGAGAATAATTTTCTACATAGCTTCATATCTAGTCATCGGATATGAGGTATTGTTAAAATCTTTTAGAAATATATTGCATGGTGATGTTTTTGACGAGAATTTTCTGATGAGTATTGCTACAATCGGAGCATTTGCGATAAAAGAATATCCTGAAGCAGTTGCTGTCATGCTGTTTTATGAAACAGGGGAGTTCTTTCAGGAATATGCGGTGGAAAAATCAAGAAAATCCATTACAGACTTGATGGACATACGTCCAGACCATGCTAATGTCGTGTCTGAAGATGGAATCACACTTGTTAATCCTGAAAAAGTAAAGGTAGGAGATATTATTTTAGTCAAACCTGGCGAAAGAGTGCCTCTTGATGGTATTGTCATTGAAGGTGAATCAGCTTTGGATATGTCTTCACTGACAGGCGAATCGTTACCAGTGGATATTAAATTGAGTGATACTGTATTGAGCGGGAGCATAAATATATATGGCATGTTCAAACTGCAGGTTGAAAAACCTTATGAAGAATCTACGGTTGCAAAGATACTGGAACTAGTGGAAAATACATCCTCAAAAAAAGCGAAAACAGAAAGAATAATCACTCGATTTTCTCGTTTCTATACACCTATCGTGGTAATTAGCGCAGTAATTTTGGCTGTAGTCCCGCCTCTTGTTCTTGGTTATTCATGGAAAGACTGGATATACAGAGCTTTAGTGTTTCTTGTCGTATCCTGTCCCTGCGCATTGGTTCTGTCAGTACCTTTAAGTTTTTTTAGCGCATTAGGCGCAGCTTCTAAAAACGGGATATTAGTCAAAGGAGGCAGTTATCTGGAAGCACTTGCTAAAACAAAAGCAGTAATATTTGACAAGACAGGCACTTTGACAAAAGGAATATTCAAAGTTACTGCAATTCATCCTGAAAGATTAAGCTCGTATGAGCTTCTTGAAATAGCTGCAGCAGCAGAAAGCTACTCAGACCATCCCATATCCAAATCCTTGCAGCAAGAGTATATGGAACAGATTGAAAAAAGCAGAATCAGTGAAATAAGAGAAATAGCAGGACATGGCATAAAGGCAGTCATTGATGGCAGAAGAGTCAGTGTAGGTAATGAAAAACTTATGGAAATGGATTCTGTAAAGTGGAACCATTGCGATCTTGAAGGCACAATAGTGCATGTAGCAGTTGAAGATGAGTATATGGGGCATATAATAATTTCTGATGAGATTAAAAAAGACGCAAGCAAAAGCGTAAAAGAGTTGGAAAAAATAGGCATTACTGATATATCCATGCTTACAGGAGACAGTAAATCAGCAGCATATCACATAGCAAGCCAAGCAGGGATAAAAAAAGTTGCTTATTCACTTTTGCCTCATGAAAAAACTGACTATGTACTAAAAAAACTTGACTCTATGAAAGATAAAGAAAAGCTTGTTTTTGTAGGGGATGGGATAAATGACGCACCTGTTCTCGCAGGTGCGGATATAGGGGTGTCAATGGGACTTTTGGGCTCGCAATCCGCTATAGAGGCGTCAGATGCTGTAATAATGGATGACCTTCCTTCAAAAGTACCCTTACTTATCCGTCTTTCAAAAAAGACTATGAGAATAGCAAAACAGAACATGGCTTTTGCTATATCAGTCAAGCTCATTGTCCTTATTGCTGGAGCAGCAGGATTGGCATCATTGTGGAGCGCAGTGTTTGCAGATGTAGGCGTATCACTGATTGCAGTTCTAAATGCAATAAGGCTTCTTAGAAAGAATATTTAACCAAAACTAAACATAAAAAACCATCTATTCAAGATTATTTGATTATAATTCATGGAAAAGATATAATCATATAATCTGGGTTCGTAAATTCAAACGGGGGGCTAATAAATGAATGATATGACCTTAAAGAATGTTAAGCGATTCGATATGATAGAAGACATACGAGTGGTTAAATGGTATTTCAGGCTTTTGACATGGATAATCAGTTTTCCTACTGTTTGGCTTCAAAAGGCAAAGATAAGGAAACAAGGGATGGAAGGTATTAAAGGTTCTTATCTTATGCTATGCAATCACAATGCCTTTCTTGATTTTATGGTAGCTACAGCAGCGATATTTCCAAGAAGAGCTAATTACGTGGTTGCTATCGATGGATTTATAAAAAGAGAAGCGCTTTTACGTAATGTAGGCTGTATATGCAAAAGGAAATTCACAAACGACCCTATACTCATAAGACACTTGATTAGGTTGGTAAAAAAAGGCGAGATAATAGCGCTTTATCCGGAAGCAAGATATTCGCTTTGCGGGACTAATGCAATTCTTCCACAATCTTTGGCAAAGCTGGTAAAACATCTTCATGTGCCTGTTGCGACTCTTTTAACGAAAGGCCATCATATTAACTCCCCATTCTGGAATCTGGAAAAAAGGGGAAACCGCACTGAAGCGGATCTTAAGCTCATTATGACAAAAGAGGATGTAGAAAGAATGAGTGTTGAGGAAATAAATGAAATAATAAATAAAGAATTTGTTTATGATGATTTTAAGTGGCAGTATGACAATAAAGTACGTGTTAAGTATAAAAACAGAGCTAAAGGTCTTCATAAGGTGCTATATCACTGCCCAAACTGCAATACGGAATACAAGATGAATTCCGAAGGAACTCATATTTTCTGTAATCACTGTAATAAAAGATGGCATATGAATGAATATGGACAGTTGGAAGCATTAGAGGGCAAGACAGAATTTAGTCATATTCCTGACTGGTATGAATGGGAAAGAGCGCAAGTCAGAAAGCAGATTGATGAAGGTACATATCAATTTGACAAAGAAGTGCATATAGATTCATTGCCAAATTCAAAAGGCTATATACCTTTAGGTAAAGGCCGCCTTGTTCATAATATGGATGGTTTTGTTCTTACCGGTATGTCTGACGGTGAGGATTTCAAAATAGAATGGCCTGCAAAAAGACTTTATTCCTGTCATATAGAATATGAATATCTGGGGAAACATGGAGATTGTGTAGATCTCAATACCCTGAATGACACATTATACATATATCCTGAAGGGGATGATTTCTCAGTGACTAAGATATCCCTAGCTACTGAAGAGCTTTATAAGAAGCTTAATAATATCTGATATATATTAAATTAAGAGAATATTTCTAAACTGTATATGTTGTTAACTTACAGTAAGCTTAGTTATCGTTATCCTGCAAAGACAGGCTTTTTCCTCTTCACCACCAGAACAGTAGGATAATAGCATGTTCTTTTCATCAATAAAAAATACTGAAGGATAACAGAATCCTCTTTTAGGGTCATCTTCCAGTATTTCCGGTTCAGAAAAATCAATTCCGTTATCGGATGATGCTATAACAAGCGGAGTCCTTCCCCATGCATATCTTTCCTTTACTCTTCCGTTATAATTAGGAATTGGATTCCATATAGCATAATACTTACCAGAGTAAGGATTTTTTGCTATCTTCATAGGTGAATCCGGAGATGTGAATTTGGAAGGTTGTGCAACAGTCCAGTTTAAACCATAATCGTAAGAAAAACTCTCATACTGAACCATCTGATCTGTTCTGAAATATGCTCGTAAGCATCCATTAGGCAATTCAATCACACCGGGCTCTTGTAAACCTGTCCTTGTGTTCTGTGAGGGTAAACAGAGCATGCTTTTTGCCCTGTTCCATGTTAACCCGTCATCATCCGAGTAGTAAAAATATACTACCCCTCCTTGATCGAAGTATTCTTTTCCGTCTTTTAAACTGGTCATATGATATGATAGCGGGATTATTATCCTGTTACTTGAAAGCCTCATGACCCTGTTGTTATTTAAAACATAATATCCGTCAAATACTGTAGGACAGCATATTCTGTCATCATAAAATGTCCTGCATCCGTCATTTGATCTGCTTAAGATGATTTGGCTTTTTACTCCATGCAGCTTCTTTATATAAAACATGCCTATGTCACCATTAAGCATCTTTAAAAAAGAAACGCTCATAAGATTATCCACACCAAAATCCGATGCTTTCTTCAGGATTCTGCATGAAAGGTCAAGATTATCTTCATCTTTATTCAATATAATTCCGGCTATATCAGATTCAGCATTATCATGAAAACTCTTCTCTTTGAATCTGCTGTATGCAAATAACACTTGTTTTTCCGTAATCTGTATAAAATCGCCTTCGGAATTCCTCTGATTGTCTATACCTGGAGCTATGTATCCTAATACCTGCTTTTTTGCAATTATACTCATTATCCACCTCTTTTTTTCAGTTTATCATCAAACAACAAGTGAGACAACACAGATTTAAGGATTGCTATTATTTACTATGCTATTTATGTGTGATATATTCTACAAGTATTTCGTTGGAGGGGTTATGAAAAAGTATAACGCATTTGTTGAGAAATTATTTTGGCTGATGATAATAGTAAATCCGTTTCTTGATGCTGCAACGGGCATCTACAAGACTTTCATTGAAAAGGAAGATGCTTCATTTTCTCTTTCACCAAGCCTTATCATACGATTTTTGTTCCTGTCATTATTAGTAATATATCTTTTTACCACAAAAAACAGGAAAGCTATCTTTACCTTGATACCTATAGGAATTGCAGCTATAGCTTCAGTAGGTGTGGAGATAGTTCTAAATATGGATTTTTCCATAATGGAAGATGCCATGTACATTGCCAGATTTGCATATAACATAGTTATGCTGTTCTGCTGGTACTGGATTTTCTCTGTAATGGGATACAAAAAGAAAGAACTGCTTAATAAGCTTAATAAACTGTTATGCTGGACCCTCATAATCATAGGAATAAATGTGATATTCGGTCAGATAACCGGAACTGGGCATTCCACATATGCCGACAGGTTCGGTTACAGAGGCTCCATGGGGTACTATTTCGCAGGCAATGATATAACAGCCATACTTATGCTGGTGTTCCCTATATCGATATATGCTTTTGTAAATTCGGATAAATCAAGCAAAAAAGACAGAAACCTATTCCTTACAGCTTCTGCTATGACAGTGGTAACCAATAGCCTGATTGGCACAAAAACCAGCTTTTTAGCCCTTTTTGCTACTTCAGCAGTGGTAATAGTTTATGGGATAATAATGCTTGCAAAGGATAAAAATAGTCTATATTTAAAGAAGTTCGGAGTAATTATCTTAACTGCTGTAATAATGACAACAGTTATAATAGGGTTGGAATTTATCCTGTCAAAATCCTCATTTATGGAGACAATATCAGAATCCATTAAAAGTACTGGTAATATATTAAGAAAAGAAGGTATAGAGACAGCTCTTTTAAGCGGAAGGCAGGTCAAACTAAAAGAAGCTTTCACGCAATTTAAAGAAGCTGGACCTTTAGCATGGATATTTGGTGTAGGAAGAGGCAGCCAGGAAAGCATAATAGAAATGGATGTTTTGGAAGTTCTGTGTTACTACGGTATATTCGGAGCATTTGCTATGCTATGGCTATATGTGGCTTTAGGTTTCAATCTTGTTAAAAACTTTTTAAAAAATTTCCGTTTTGATACGCTTATGGTTATGACGGCAATAGTGCTTTGTACAGGATATATGCTTATAGCCGGACATATACTGTTCTCTGTCACTTCTGGTTACTATTTCACTATGATGTTTGCTTATGCTGATCTTTTATACTCAAAAGATGTGCAAAACCTGTCAGAAAGGCTACCTTTCCCATTTAAAAAACTGTTAAATACCAGGAAGGTGTCCTGAAAAAGGACAAGCCCTGTCTGAAAGTATGCCATATGAATTTTATTGTTTACTTTACGGACAGGATAAAATATAATTGCTGTGGTAGCGTTTAAAATTATAACGGTTAGTATGGAACCAGAAATGTTTCATTTACGTCAAATAACAACGAACGCTTGCACAAAAGAAAATTCGCAACTACAAGGAGGAACGACAATAATGAGAAAAATGAAGAAAATTTTAGCAGTTATTCTGGCTATCTCAATGATCGCTGTTTTGTTTACCGCTGTTCCAGCGTCAGCAGAAACATTGACAGATCCACAGAAACTGGCTGCTATGAATCTATTCAGAGGCGACTCTGCCGACGGTCTTACACCGCAGTATCTTGCAAAGGCCCCCGACAGAAAGACTGCTGCCAGGTTGCTGCTCAGATTTACTGGCCTTGAGGAAGCTGCTGATGCCTACACAGGTACAGCTACTTTTTCAGATGCTACATCTGCTACAGTATATTGGCAACCAATGATTGGCTACTTAAAAGCTAATCCAAGTGCCGGATTCGGTGGATATGAAGACGGTACATTCAGACCTAATGATGCAATGACAGCACAGGCCTTCTATAAAGTCCTGCTTACAATTCTTGGATACAAACAGGACACTGACTTTACTTGGGCGCAGACATTCACGTTTGCAGCATCAAAAGGACTTTCAAAAATAGCTAATAAAACATCTTTAACAAATGCGGATGCGGCTACAGCTATGGTTGAAGCTTTAAATGCAAATACCAAGGCAGGAGAAAAATTAGTTAATGCTCTTATCAACGATGGCGTTGTAACAGCTACGCAAGCTGCAGCAGCAGGATTTAATGTAATTACTACCATCACAGGATATGAAGCACAATACACGATGGCATATGGCGGAGCAAATCCTCTTCCAGCTACAGTAACCGCAGTTTATCAGAGCGGAACTTCTGCGTCTGTTCCAGTCGCATGGAGCTCATTCTCCACAACTGTTGAAGGAACATACAACGTTACAGGTACTATCGAAGGTTTCGGTACTATTTCAACAAAAGTAACCTTAACCAAAACCCTGTTAATAACAGATGCATATCCTTCAGGAACAAAAGAAATTACGGTTACCTTCAATATGCCTGTACCTGTATCAACAGCAGTTACATGCAAATTCGGAGTATCTGTTCTTCAAGGACTTACACAGACATGGTCTGCAGACAGGAAGACTCTGAAGATTACAAGAACATACAACTTCACAGCAGGTACTTATACAATAACTGCTTTGAATTCAACAAAAGAATTCGCAGTTGAGAACGAAAAGCTTACTCAAGTTGAGATTGGAGCTACAAACCTTTATCCTCAGAGTGGAGCACAAGACCTTAACGTGACATTCTACAATCAGTATGGTTCACCTATGAATCCTCTGACAATGAGCCTTCAGTTAACAGCTTTCAGCCCAGAAAAACCTAGTGCTCCAGCTTTTGTTTTTTCTAAAACAGCAACATCAATATTAATTAGTGGTATAGATAATCTTGCAGTCAATGATACGTTGAATTTATTCGTTATAGATAATGCTACTGCAATAGCTGCTACAAAGAGAGTTACTGTTGTTACAGCTCCTACAATATCCTCATTCTCTTTTGGGGAACTAACGATAGCAGCTTCTGCAACAAAAATACTGACTGGCACATCAGGTCATCTGTTATCAGTATATGCTTATGACCAGTATGGAAATCCATACAAACTCAGAACAGGTAATCAGGATATTTCCTCAACTGTTTCTGCTACAGTACCATTATTCATAACATGTACAGATTCAACAATAGTAAATCCTGCTTACATCGAAGTAAATGCTGACGGTAAACTGTTCTTCAAACCAGGCGCGATAAGCACGACAAAGGGAGGGACAGTAACTTTGACAGTAATGTCCCCAATGAACGCTTCTATGGCTAACGCTACATTCAGTATCACAGTTTATGAACCTGCTGCAATAAGCACTTTACAGATACAGGGAGTATCCACAACAATGTATGCAGGCCAATGGTCTCCAATGGTAGTATTCGCATACGACCAGTATGGTAACTTCCTATCACTTGATAATATCAACACACCTGCAAATCTTGCCAAGCTTACATTGATTTCATCAAATGGAGCAGTTATACCGAGCGGTAATGCAGGTTCAGCAACAGGTATAAGATACAATACAGCTACCAAAGTATTAGAAATCTATGGAGCTGCTTCAGGAACCTCAACTGTCATGATTTCATATGATGGAAGATTGCAGGCTACTATGAGCATTACAGTGCAGGCATCAGCAGCCCCATCACAGCTAACAGGCGTAACACTGCCTACAGTATTCCAGAAAAACGCATATGCAAACCTCACACTGGACAGCTTCGCGTTATTTGACCAGTATGGAGCACCAATAAGCCTGGCTGCCGGATATACGATTACTGTTGCATCATCAGGACTTACAACAGATAATCCAAGTATTACTACAGCAACAGCGACAGCTAAGATAACAGCTCCTAGTACTGCAGGCACTTATGATTTAGTATTCACTTTAAAGGATCCTTCTAATAATACTTTGTCCAGCCAGTCCATGTCAGTGCAGGTTGTTGATACTACTGGAATCTCTTCATACCAGTTTGATGTGATTGGGACAATGTATTCAAAAGCTCCAACAGATCCTAACTATCAGAAGCTGATCAACATAACCGGAAGAACTGCTACAGGAGTCAGCGTACAGCTGGTATATAACCCTGCTACAGGCCTTCCTGAAGGAATACAGAATGTGACATCATCCAATAGTGCATTCTCGACTGAAGTAAGAGCTGGAAGACTTTATCTAAAGGCTAATTACACTGGAACTGCTTCATCAGTATCGACTACACTTAAAGCATGGTCCAGCACAGGTGCAGAGCTTGCAAGCACGACAGCTACAGCATCCACAGTTGCTCCATACATGCAGAATGTGTACTTCATTGATACGACAAAGACCTTAGCAATTTCAGGAGGCGCAACTAAGAACTTCTCCAATTTCCTCGCTGCTAAAGACCAGTATGGTGTAACTTTTAACTTGCCTGGAATCGATGTGTTCTACATGACAAGCAATGCCAACGTAATATCAGTTGACAATGCTGCTGATACCTTCACACTTCTTACTGCAGGAACATGTACATTGAAAGCATACTTCCCAGCAACAGACAGAACTTTGGAAATGGTGGTCAATGTTACAAATTAATCTTGTCATATTAAGAATAAGATATTAAGAGAAGCCCTTCGGGGCTTTTCTTTTTGTGCAATATTACAATTGTGTAACAAGTAAATAACAGTTTTGTAATATTAAAAGAAAGCAAAAAAAGACATGATATACTGCATCCATAAAGTAGGCATATTATGCCACTAATTTACAAGGAGGAAAAACATGAAAACAAGAAAGTTATTAGCACTGGTTCTGGCTATAGCGATGATAGCAACAATATTTGTTGTTCCATCAGCTGCAGTCGCTCCTGGTGCTGCTTGCGAAATTCTTGGTCTCTTAGAAGGTGATGGCGAAGGCGTTACAGCTGAATATCTCGCTAAAGGCACAACAAGAGCTCAAGGATTACTAATCACTCTAAGAGCTAGAGGATTAGAGGCTGAAGCAAAAGCTTTCACAGGCACAGATACATTCACAGACGCAGCAGAAGTTAATGCTGAGTTCTGGGGACCTATCCTTGCTTATGCGTACGCTAACCCTGAATTAGGCTGGGTTGGTGACGGAGACGGAACTTTCAGACCTGCTGACGTAATGTCTGGAGCTGAACTTGCAAAAGTTATGCTCGCATTACTCGGATATACACAGGGCGTAGACTTCGAATGGGCTGACATAGCTACATTCGCAGCTTCTAAGGGAGTAACCGTTGTTGAAGGCAATGCTACAAACGATGATCTCGCTGCTTCATTAGTTGAAGCACTAGCACTTGAAACAACAGAAGGAACAAAACTCGTAGACGTAATGATAGCTGACGGTGTTGTCACCGAAGAAGATGCTCTTGCTGCTGAAGTAAAAGCTGAACCAGTTGACGAAGCTGCTTTCGCAGTAGAAGTTGCTGGCGTAAAGACAATCAAAGCTACATTTGCTGAAGCTCAGGATACAGCTACTGCAGTCGTATCACTCAAAAAGGGTGTTGTAGGACAAGCAGTTACAGTAACATGGGATACAGCAAAGAAAGTTGCTACATTAGCAAAAACAACCAACCTTACAAAGGGTGATTATACTGTAACAATTAACGGCGAAGCTGTTGATTTCACAGTAGAAGCTGATGAAACAGCTACAGAGCTTGTAGTTGGCGCTTCCACAGTTTATGCAAAAGCTGGCGCTCAGGATATTAAGATACATCTTCTTAACCAGTACGGCGAAAAGATGACCTTTACCTCTGCACAGATCGTTGGCGGATCCTCATTGGGAACACTTGCATTCACAACCGATTCCGCTACATTAACAGTAGCAGCTGGCGACAAAGGCAAGACAGCAACAATATTTGCATACTATTCACCAAAGAACTTCACAGTTAACGCTACAATCACTGTAGTAGAAGATCAGAAGTTAGCATCCATAGTATTCGTTGGCCCAATCGCACAGGGAGATGCTAGCAAAGCTTTAACAAGACTTACAGCTGGAACAGCTGGAAATACTCTTGCATTCAAAGCTCTTGACCAGTATGGAAATACTCTAAATCTTACTAACTATGTACAGAATACTGACTATTCATTAGTAGTATCCGGTGCAACAGTTGGCGTAACAGATGGAAAACTTACATTAGCTGGACTTACAGCTGGAACATTCAGTGTTAGAGCAATCGTAATGGCTACTGGAAGCGTATCAGAGATGTACACAGAAACTGTATATGCAGTTCCTGCTCTTGCATCCTTTGATGTAACAGTTCCAGATGCTCTTTATGCTAATGCTGCTGCTGATTTTGCAATCGCTGGTGTAGACCAGTATGGCAAAGCATTCGCAGTTGATTCCTCAATATTAACAATCACTCCTCTGTCAACAACAGTTACAATTGGAGCTAAAGTAAATGCATCAAATAAAGTTACTCTTACATTTGCAGCAAAAGGAACAGCTGACCTCTACTTCACAACCGGTGCTTTGACAGTTACAAAAGCTATCAATGTACAAGCTGAGAAGACAGTCGCTTCCATAGTTTCTATCCCTGTAACAACACAGGCATTACTTGTTGGCAAATCTATCACATTAGACACTTCTAAAGTTGTTCTTAATGATCAGTATGGTAACAAGATAGCTGATCCAGGTTGGAGTTGGGAACTCAGAAGACTTGCTGAAACTAACGTTTATGGCGTTGTATCAACAGGCACAGATGCAACAGCTCTTACACTTTCTGGCATGGCAATTACAGCTCAAAAAGCTGGTGCTGAACAGTTAAGACTTACTCTGTACACAGGTGGAGCATATGGTTCAACAGCTACATCATACAAAGAATTCACATATGATTTCGCTCTTAGCGCAGTTGCTGCTTCTGCAGTAGTGACCTATGAGCTTAACGTAGCTGATACAATGTATGCTGGCGCAGTATCCGCAGCTCATGATTTAGCAATCACTTTAGTTGGTAAGACAGCTAACGGAACAACCGTTACATTGTCCTCAACAGCTGACTCAGCATTACCTACAATAGTTGCACAGTACACAGTAACTGGCGCTAATGTAGCAATAGCTACAGCAACAAGCAAACTTACAACAGTAGCAGGCGTTACAGCAGATACAACAGCAGTTGTAAAAGCTTGGAACAATGCAGGTGTTGTAGTAGCTGAGAAGACAGTAGCTCTTAAGAAAGCTGCTCCAGTTGTAACAACAGTTACAATGGCTTACACAGCAAGCTCAAGCACAGTTGCAGTAACAGCTAAAGATCAGTACGGTGTAGCTATAACAGCTCCTGCTGGAAACTTCTACAGCTCTGACACAACTAAGCTTACAGTTGATGCAGCTGGACTTGTAACAAGAGTTCCTGCTACAGCAACAACAGCTATAATCCGTTTCGTTTCTAACGATGGATTGTGGGCTCGTGAAGTATCAGTTACTAAGTAATTGATTCACTAAACAAAATTAAGGGAGCAGAGCAATCTGCTCTCTTTTTTGTATCATTTTTGTTACATATGAGAAATGCTTATATTATCTGTTATAATGATTTCATAATGAAAAGGACGCTTAGTATTATCTTAATAGCAGTCATCTTGTTAAGCTATTGCGCTGTACAGCCCAAAGCTTATACTTCCGTAGAAATAGCATATGGATTAAATCTGCTTAGAGGTACCGGAAGCGGTCTTGATGAAGCTTATCTTGCTTTATCTCCTACAAGAAGCAATGCTGCCATGATAATATTGAGGTTGTTAGGACTTGAAGAGGAAGCTTTAGGATTTAAGGAGAGTACTACTTTTTCGGATGCAGGTACTGCGACACCTTACTGGCAGCCGATATTGGCATATCTTTATGCTAATCCAGCTGTAGGCTTTTCTGGTTATACAGACGGTACATTCAAACCTAATGATAATATAAATGCCCAGATGCTTGCTAAGGTATTATTGACTGTGCTGGGTTACAGACAAGATATAGACTTTTTATGGCACAATACGCTTTCTTTTGCTGAAACTGTAGGATTAAAATCATTACGTAATAAAGATAGGATTACTAATGCGGATGTGGCTGTAGCTTTAGTTGAAGCTTTAAATATACGAACACGTGAAGGTTATACGCTTGTTACGGAGCTTGTTGTTGCTGAGGTCATAAACATTGACCAAGCTGAAAAGTATGGTTTTATTATTGAAAATACAGAAGTGGTCATAATGAGCGCAAAAGCCACAGGAGTTAAAGCAATCACAGTCGAGTTCTTTATGCCTATACCTGCTAGTACATCTGTAGTTTTGAGAAAAGATTTTGCAGGTATAGCAAATACTTATGAGTTATCCTCAAACAGAAAGAAACTTGTCATAACCACTGCTGCAACTCTTTCCCCAGGGTCATATACTGTCGTGATAGGAGGAAAGGTTCAGACTTTTGCTGTAGAAGCAGAAAAAGCACAATCTTTAGTGATAGATGGAACACGACTGTATAAAGCGTCAGGACAGGATATAGGGCTTAAACTTTTGAATCAGTATGGAGAGTCTATGCCATTAACAGATGTCAAGGTGTCTGCGACAAACAGGACATCCGGTATAAGGAAAGTTAATATTACCAAGACAGAATCTACAGTTCTTATAGATGCATCATTAACAAATCTTGGTGATCAGATATATATATATGCGCTGGACAACAAGACTCTTTTAAATAACTCATCAATTTTAACAGTTCAATCTGTACCTTCAATAAAACGTATTACTGTGGAGGAAGTGCTGGAAGCGTCCGGCAAAGACAGGATTTATGAGAATACCTCTATGCATATTATAAAAGTGCAGGCATATGACCAGTATGGGCAGAAGTATATAATTCGTCAGTGGGATATTGATTCTGGAGCTTTGTTATTAGTATCGTCAAATCCTTTAAGCGTAAGCGTGTCCAGTATAAGAGTAAACAGTGAAGGTAACCTTATATTCAATGTCAGTAAAGCAGGTTATGCGATATTGAATATAATTGTTAGGGATGAGGGAATATCCACACCTGCTAAAATAGAGGTATTCCAAGCACCTTTCTTATCAAGCATAAAAGTCGAACAGCTGCCGTCTACAATCTTCAAGAATGAAAGAATAGAAGTCAATGTTATAGGATACGACCAGTATGGTAATATTTATGAGATTAAGTCGACAGATATGGTATCGTATACATCATCTAATCAGACAATTATACCTACTTCGAATATTCAGATAAGTAACGGTGTATTATCCTTTTACACATCAAACAGTGGAACCGCATCTGTAAACTATAGGATAAATAACACGGTAACACCATTGTTTACTGTAAAGGTTAATGATGGTAATGTGCCATATATTATAACGGGGCTGGATATGCCATTTCTTCATTTCGAACAGGGTGTCAAGAATATAGTGTTGGATCTTGGTTATTTGAAAGTTGTCGACCAATACGGGAATCCCAACTCACTAAGTTATAGACCGATATGGGATACAGTTGTATGGGGGGTATATATTGACAGGGTATCCGGAAATAGCTTTACATATGAAAATAATGTATTTTCAACAACGGATACGCCAGGTACTGATGTATTCAATATATATATAACAAGAGATGGTAGGATAATGGACAGGTCAGGTTACAGTTTCAGTCTTTCAAATGTCAGTATTAATGATATTAAAATATTTGAAATTGATACTCCAAAAACTATTTATGGAGGAGCAAACAACAGGATTGCTGAGCATACCAAATATATATCCATTAAGGGATATACTTTAGCTAACGAACCAGTTATGTTGAAAACAGATGTATCAGGGTTGCCTACAGTCATATCATCAGTGACTGTATCAAGTGATAAGATATATGTTGATACAACAACATGGGCTATTAAATTTCATTCATATTTTACAGCTAACGACATCGTAACCATTAAATTTTGGAAGGAAGGAAGAGAAGTTGAATCAGCTGATATAGTGGTGCTGGCTACTGAATCCAAAGTAAGCAGAATTGAGTATAGCCCTAATCAGTCATTTGTTATTTCCTCTTCAGTATTTTATACCGAGCCTTTACATATATATGACCAGTATGATATAGAAGCAAATCTGCCGGCAAATATCCAGTGGCTTAGCAGCAGCAATTATATTGATTCTGTAACTTTTGATCCTGTTACGAAAAAAATGAAGATAACAGTTGCTGGAACAGTTCTAGTGGAAACTGAAGTTTGGATATCATATATACCTCCAGATGGCTCTTTCTCATTCAGAGGATTCTATACTATAATGCCTGGAACATACTGATTGAAAATTATGTATTTTTTATATATTATTAATAGAGGTTATTGATTATGGGACACAAGATACTAGTTGTAGACGATGAAAAGAACATTGTTGATATTTTGAAATATAACCTGGAAAAAGAAGGTTATGATGTCATATATGCTTATGACGGAAAAGAGGCAATATTTCAAGCTATGAAACATAAGCCTGATTTGATTCTGCTTGATATAATGTTGCCCGAATATGATGGCTTTATTGTATGCAGGAAGCTTCGTGAGAGCATGACTGTGCCGATTATTATGCTTTCAGCTAAAGGCGAGGAATTAGATAAAGTAATCGGCCTGGAGATGGGAGCTGATGATTACATAACAAAGCCTTTTTCCGCAAGAGAGCTCATTGCAAGAGTGAAAAGTAATTTAAGGAGAGTAACTTATTCCAATACTGATAATACTGAATTATCATTTCTTAAGGTCAGGGATTTGGAAGTTGACGAAGCAAAATGCGAAGTCTTAAAAGATGGTCAGGTTCTGGAGCTTACTGCAAGAGAATTTGAATTATTAGTCTTTTTTATGAGAAATCCCGAGAAGGTGTTCAGCAGGGAGTTCCTGCTAGATAAGATATGGGATTATGAGTATTACGGTGAAATGAGGACTGTAGATGTCACTGTAAGCAGATTGAGGGAAAAGCTTTCAAATGATCCTAATGAGTATATTGTAACGAAAAGAGGAATGGGCTATTATTTTAAAAAAGACTGATAGGCATATATCTTTACAGACTAAAATGGTCTTCTATATCTGTATCATAGCAGTTTGCATGATAATACCTATCGGCGTGCTTATGAATAATAACGTTGAACAGTATCACTACACGCAATTTATAAGGAATATAGAAAACGGTAAAAAAATGCTCAGTTATGTACAAGGTGAACCTTTGAATATATATACTGTGTACACTGATATGAGGGATCTTTATGCTTCCTCTTTTGGTATATATGGGAATAACAGAAGCTTTACTATAGTGGATAGGAATACTAATGAGATATACAGCAATGACTCGGTATTTCTTTCAGGAGATGGGACCTCATTTATAAACGAACTTTTCCTTTCATACAATTTTCTGTCTTCTATGGCAGGTGCTCCTCTAAACAGTGAGATACTGCAAAACATAAAAGGAAGGACTTTTTATGACTATTCCATGACTTTAGAAAATCTGGTAATATATTTCCGTTATTACAAAGTTGACTGGCAGGATATGGTAACCCAATTTAATGAAACACTTCTCTCTGCATTACTGTTTTCAATAATAGTCGCATTTATTGTAGGGTATCTGCTATCAAAAGCTATAACAAAACCAATAAAGGATATGACTGTACGAACCAAGGATATTTCCGAAGGGGAATTTGGAAGAACTTTAGATATAAAGGCGGACGATGAGATAGGCCAGCTTTCTTCAAGTATAAATAATATGAGTTACAGCCTTAAAAATATGCTTGATGAGATATCTTCAGAAAAAAACAAGATGGAGATAATACTCGACAATATTGAAGGCGGAGTAATAGCTTTCAATCTAAATGGTGAAATGATACATAATAATCCTGCAGCATATATGTTATTAAACAGATCAGATATGGACTTTACATTAGAAAGTTTTGTAAAAGAATATGATATTGATATAGATGCATCAAATATACCTGCTGATTTATACAAAGAAACTATACTTTCTATAGATGACGAGATGCTAGCACTCAGTATTGCTTCATTTAAGGATAGCTTAGGTAAAGCTGAAGGGGTCATTCTGTTGTTTAGGAATATAACCAAGCAATACAGGCTTGACCAGATGAGGAAGGAGTTCGTAGCTAATGTGTCTCATGAACTTAAAACACCTCTTACTTCCATAAAGAGTTTTACAGAAGCCTTAATGGGAGGAGTTGAAGATCCAGCCACTGCTAATCATTTCTTGGAAGTTATAAATTCTGAGTCTGACAGGATGAATATTTTAGTGAAGGATCTTCTGCAATTGTCTTCTATGGATATGGGAAGGATGGTTTTAAAGATATCACACAACAATGTAAGCACGCTTATTTCGGATGCTCTTTTAGCAGTGGAAGCGGAAGCTAGTCAGAAAAAGCATACTATTGTGTCAGAAATTACCTATAAAGGAATAGCATATTTTGATTATGACAGGATGTTGCAGTGTGTTATAAACCTACTGGTAAATGCTATTAAATATACAGATCAATCCGGTAAGATAGAAATAAAGTCTTATGAGGAAGCAGACAAGCTATGTATTGCTGTCAAAGATAACGGAATAGGTATTTCGAAAAAAGATCAGGAAAGGATTTTTGAAAGATTCTACAGAGTAGATAAGGCAAGGACACGAACTATGGGCGGTACTGGTCTTGGGCTTGCTATCGCAAGCGAGATTGTTAAAGCTCATAATGGTGATATAAAGGTTGAATCTAAGGTAAATCAAGGTACCATGATTACGATAAGAATACCACTTATTCAAAAGGAAGGTGTGCAATGAGTAAAAAATTTGCTTACCCTATACTTATCATCCTTATACTTCTAACAGCATTTCAATCCTTTATGCTTATAAATTATCACTCTACAGGAAGACTTTTACCAAAAAGGGTAATTACTGGACCAAATACTGTCACTGATGTCATGAACTTCGAGGAATATCTTCTTGAAACATTCATATTGCCATTCGAGATAACAATGACTACTGGAGAAGGATTAAATGTACATAAGATAACAAATGAATCTGATGGTTATTACAACCAGATATGGAAAAACACCGTGACACTGCTTGGCACAATAGCAGATATGAAGCTATATGAGATATATGATGCGGATAAATGGAACGAAATGACTGGTAAATCCGGATATATCATAAAATTAGGTTATGACTGTCCTATAGAATTTATTAACTGGATAAGCGGTTCTGTTAATACAAATAACGAAATCAAAAGCATGAATAAGGTAATGATTTTACCAACAGCTTCTGATGAAGGTGATGTTTATATTAAAAGCGATGATAAAGTATATAGGTATATAGGGGTAAAATTATCAGGACTATTACAGCAGGATAAGTTTTTAAGCATTTATGAGGAAATAAAGCAAGCAAGCGAAATAACATATGTATACCTAAATGAGGTTGCTTCTTATGATAATTTTAAAGGAAATATTGAACCTGATACCACTGTAGTTATTATGAATAACAGAGCAGCAATAGGAAGTATAAGGGTGGTAGGTTATGAACTTCTGACGGAGTGCATGTTTAATCTGCAAATTGAGCCTGACATAAACAATCTATCTGCTTCAGTAACGCAGTATATATCAGAAATAAAATCCAGGTTATTTGGAGTTTATTCGGATGTATACAAAGTCTTGATTGCGCAAAATAGGGATTTGACTTTTTCCGACCAATATAATATATACAGCATACACTCTGATGGTTCTATAACTTACAGATACTTATCAGCATCATATATACAGGAGAAAGGCGAGATATCACAGGCTTTCAATAATGCTTTGGGAATGTTGACTGATCTTGCTACTTTATCTGGAGCAGTACAGAATAAACTGCTATTAACTTCTGTTGAAGTCTTAAATGATTCATATCAGTTCAATTTTACATACTATTTTAATGGTTATCCTGTATTGCTTAAGGAGGAAAGAAACTGTATAAGCATAAATGCCACAGCAGATAGGGTCATATCAGTTGACGCTAATCTGTTTGATATATCGGATGCTTCTTTGCCAAATGATGAGGAAGATATGTATGACTTAAGGACTTTCAATATGCTTTCAGAAAGGGACATGGTTCTTGGTTCTATAAAAGCTGACAGTATGTATATAGCTTATGTAAAAGATGTAAATACCGTACTTTTGCCAAGATGGATAATTGAAGCAGATGAAATTACCGTACTTGAGCTGAAGGAGGCAGAAGACTGATGGATTCCAAAAAAGCTTTAAGAATAATCATTGCGCTTATGCTTATAGTAAACATATTTATGGCAGGATATATCATTAGTCTGGCTTTTTCCGAACCGGATACCAAAGATGAACATAAATATATTACGGATATTCTTGCTTACAGGGATATTGTTTTAGATTGCGAAATACCGGATTATTCTGCACCAAGTGCTGTTATTATACCTAATTCTATTGATAATACTGCTATAATTGATTACTTAAAAGAGCAAGACGGTACTATTGTTGAACAGCAAGATGGCATGATTATGTACTCTCCCATATCTACCGAACGTTATGAGAATTTTACTTTAGAAATCGCTACAACAATAACAGATGCTTTTATTAAAGAACTTCCTTTAGAAAATGAAGCATATATGCTAGATTCTATTCTCACAGCAGGAGTTAACATGTACAGGTTCGACTATATATACCTTGATGGTTCAAGTTATATATATGATAAAAGGATAGAAATTACAGTCAGCAAGAATGGTATAGACCAGGTATATATAAAAAGTTTGGAGTATACTGTATCCGACACTGAGTATAACAGACCTATGGTTACAATAGGTAATATACTGGTAAGCAGTTTTACCAGGCAAGGGCAGTCTTTTATCACCATAAAGAAGATTGACACCGGATATTTATATAACAAGAACACTTCATCTATAGCGAATGTTTGGCGAGTAATGTACAATAACGGGCAGGAAAGGTATTTTTCCTCCGTTGACGGGACTGAAATTATTCAGGATTAGAGTTTTTACGGTTATAAACCGTCTTAATTGTGTATAATTATATATGGCGTTAAGTATAAGACAAGGAGATGCGTATTATGGACCTATATTCAAATTTACAAAACAGGCTTCAGGCAATGAAAGAGGGCGGGACATATAAAGAGTATCAGTACCTGACTGCCCCTATGAGCAATAAATCTAACATCGAAAAGTATAATGAGGTAATAGTCCTCTGTTCCAATAATTACATTGGGTTATGCAATAACAAGGAAATAATTCAAGCAGGGCATGATGCTTTGGATAAATACGGAGTAGGAGCTGCATCTGTTCGCTTCATATGCGGAACATATGACATACACAGACAATTGGAGCAGGAAACAGCTGATTTTATGCAAACAGAGAGCTGTTTGACGTATATGACGTGCTGGAATGCTAATACAGGAGTGATTCCTGCAATCACATTTGAAGGAGACTGTATTATCTCAGATGCGTTAAACCATGCAAGTATTATTGATGGATGCCGGATGGTTAACAAGAAAGTTGAAAGATTCGTATATAAGCATTCAGACATGGAGGATCTTGAAAGAATATTAAAAGAAAGTGACCGGTTTAATACCAAGCTTGTCATAACTGATGGTGTGTTTTCTATGGAAGGCGATATAGCAAAGCTTGATGAGATATATGCATTATGTAAAAAGTATGGTGCAATCTTGATGGTAGACGATTCCCATGGCATGGGTGTTATAGGTAAAACAGGAAGAGGAGCTATAGAATATCACAATCTTCTTGGCAAGGTTGATATTATAACAGGAACATATGGAAAAGCATTAGGTGGTTCAGCAGGTGGATTTGTAGCCGCAAGACAGGAAGTAATTGATATGTGTATCCAAGCTTCCAGGACATCACTGTTTACAAACAGCCTTCCTCCTGTCGTCGCTGCTATGGCATTGAAAGCCATACAGATACTTAGAAAAGACCCAAGCATAATAGAATCTTTACATAAAAAAGTGAAATATTTAAGACAGCGTTTGCATGAGGAAGGATTCGAACCTTTAGAAGGAGACAGCGCTATAGTACCAATAATTGTGAAAGAAACCGCTAAAGCCATAGAGATTGCAAAAGCTATGCTGAAAAAGAATGTCTACGTCACAGGATTCGGATTCCCGGTTGTGCCTGAGGGTACTGCAAGGATAAGAATACAGGTTTCTGATGCTCTTTCTTATGAAGATATTGATTATTCTGTTAAATCTTTTAAAGAAGTCTTTGATAACCTGTAAAAATACTGCTAATATATAGGAAAGAATAATAGATAAAGGCAGATTAATCTGAAATTTAATTAATGATATTCTCCAACAGTATTAAGAGCATTGTAAGGTCGAAAGGCAAGACAGCATTATTCGTTATAATGATATTCTCATTAACACTTGCGTTAGCTATATGCGTAAGCGTTTGGGCTGCAATTGATGCTTTTTTAGTTGAGTGTAATGAATTCTATACTACAATAGGCCTTTTCGAATACATAGGAACTGGATATCCTGATGATACAACATATGATTCATATATGGATGAAACTCTTGATAAATTCGACAGAGAGAGCATAATAAATCATCCGTCAACAATTTTATGGGATGAATCTCACAGATCTTTAGGTTATGTTGAAGGCTTCTGGAGGACTGATATGTATATGCCTCAAAGAATGCTTTCTGTTGTGGTTGTCGGTAATATATCTGACTCTGAACAAGGTTTTTATACTGGCATTGTAATGAAAGTAGGATATTCACTGTTAATTGAAGAGGAGACAGTGATACATGTCGACAAGGAGTTTGGACCTTTAGAATCAGACCATTACTATATACTGTTCGGTGAAGCATATTATGGAAGGACTCCAATTATTAATCTTGCAAAAGTAGAATACGAAAATGCGATAGTAAATGATTTAGGTATAACGATACCATACAAGCAGGATATTACTATTTATAAAGATGGTTTTTCCAGTTTTGAGTTACCAGAGGAAAATGTATTTCATGATCTTTCCCAAACGATTAAGGTTATAAGTGATAGCGTACTTGTCTGTTCGACAAAAGATATTACAAGCTTGTATTCATTCAATCAGAATGAACTGTATATGCTTTCTGGAAGAGTATTCAATGAAGAAGAGTATGCGTCAGAAAGTAAGGTATGCATAATCTCACAGCTCATGTCTGAAAGATTGAACATCGGTATCGGCGATAAAATAAATCTATCTGCATTCAAATCAGATTATCCTTCAATGATAAACAGCTACTGGGCAGGAACAGGATTTGACAGTTCCTCAGATTATGAAGTGGTAGGCATTACTAATGCGATAAAAGATAAATTTTGGTATGTATATATGCCTTATGCTGAAAATTTCCCTCATTCAGATTATCCGTTTGGATATACTATTGGTCAGGCAGTAATTAAAAATGGGCATGCAGCACAATTTTATGAGGATATAGAACCATTTTTAGATGACAGAGTAAGGCTTACAATATATGACCAGGGCTATTCCAGTGTTGAAGTTCCATATACCACTTTGCTTACAGTTGTAAAGATACTGACTGCAGTATTTGTACTGGTTGAACTGGCTGTATGTATTTTTTTCGGATATCTTTATGTATATAGACAGAAAGAAACTGCGGAGACAATGCTTATGTTGGGAACTGGAAATGTAAGGACATTTTCATATTTTCTATTCAGTTCAGGATTTATCGCACTCGGTTCCTGTTGTGCGGCTATGGTAGCTGGAAAACTTCTTAGCAGGTTCATTATGATGCTTGTAAGAAAGATTGCAGAGTTTTTTTCACTTATTGATATACGTTTTTCTAATGCGATGTTAAGTATAACGAAGACACTTGAGTTCAATCCTAAGATAGGGTGGAATATATTCATTATAGTATCGGTCTTTGTATTTATTAGCTGCATAGTATCCTGTATGACCTTTTTAGTTTTAGGTTTTTTAAATGGTAAAAAAAACAAAAGAAAGAGGATAGGTCCTAAAAAAGAAAGAAAATCCGTCTATAATCCAAGTGCAAGCATTAAATATGCCATTCTTTCCATATTTAGAGGAGGGCCACGGACTGTGGTTGTCCCAGTACTTGCCTTTACTGTAATACTTTTCTTCGGACAGCTAGCAAATATATTATCATCACAACAGGAAAGAATAGAATATATTTATGATAATAATATCATTGAAGGATATTTCACTGATTTTAAAGGCAAACAGATATCCAAACAGAATGTCAGCGCATATAATGTTGCAAAGCTTTATCATACAGGATATATAGAAAATTTGTGCTTAACTATATCAGAACCTTCATATTTTGTCGGTGCACCATTAAAAAACGGTAAAACATATAATATAGGTCCTCTTTTTATACCCAATAGTATATTTTCACTAGAATCATTACAAGCGGAAATTTCCAGAGGACCTAATATTACTTTTACAAACAGTATGCATGAATCACCAGAATTCTACTATGCTAAGAGAGTAGATGTGGAATATATGTCAGGATATGATGAGTCAGTATTTATATCATCAGAAAACCAGGATTTTTTAGTATGTGTAGTGACCAAAGCATATATGGAAGAACATGGGCTTTCTTATGGGGATGTCATAAGAGTGGCTGTAGACAGGATAGTTCAAAGTGAAGAATTTGGCAGAATTTTTAAACATTATGATTTAAAAATTATAGGTTCATATGTTAAGCATGGAGATAAGGATACAATATACTCTCCATTATCGGGAAAATTTAATACTTCCTTGATATGGAGCCAGCAAGTTAATCAGGAAGAAAGCATTACTGCAAATCAAAAAAAGGAATTACTAGCAACTAATCTCAATAGTGTCACTTTCAAGCTTAAAGATAGCAGAAGAGTTTTTGAATTTAAGGATTATTTGAAAGATTATGGTTATTCCCAGGTAAACAGGATTAGCATAATAAGGGAATATGTTGTGTTGAAAGATGCTATTATGAATAACTCGCTTGCAAATATTGAGCAACAGATAAGGTATTTGAATATTGCATATCCAATCCTGTATATCCTTATTGCTGTTGTTGCATATGCGGTATCTTACCTTATGGTGGTTAGCAGGAAAAAGGAATTTGCTATAATGGCAGGATTTGGTACAAAGAAAAAACAAGCATTTTACTCTTTCTTTTTAGAGCAGATGGTTTTATGTATATTAGGTTCTGCGGTAGGATTAATTATTTGGTATGCTGTATTTAAAGAGCTGTCAATTATGCACATAGCGCTGGCTGTAGGATTTATATTATTTTATCTGCTTGGCAGTGCGGTTTCTATAAATGTAATGAGTAAATCAGGTGTCCTTGCAGTAATGGCAGACAGAGATTGAGGAGTAATAATATGAATATACTGGAATTAAAGAATGTTACATACAGCTATATGAGTAAATACAATAAAACTGAAGCAGTTAAAGATGTCAGTTATGGATTTGAAAGAGGTAAAGTATATGCAATAGTCGGTAAATCAGGAAGCGGTAAATCTACATTGCTTTCTTTAATAGCAGGGCTTGATCTTCCTCAGTCAGGACAGGTTCTCTTTGAAGGGAATAGCACTGCAAATATGGATCTTGCACAGTACAGAAGACAACATACGGCTATGATATATCAGAGTTTCAGATTGTTCCCGCTTCTTACTGTAGCTGAAAATATAACCTATCCGATGGGGTTAAGAGGATTTAAAGGAAAACCAGCTATGGATAAAGCGAAAGAACTTGCTCTAAAAATGGATCTTCCTGAAACTGCTCTTAACAGATTCCCTAATATGCTTTCAGGAGGAGAACAGCAAAGAGTAGCTATAGCAAGAGCTTTATCAATGGAGACAAAGGTACTTCTTGCTGATGAACCGACAGGTAATCTTGATGAGAAGAATAGTATGAATATAATTGATATACTTGTAAAGCTTGCTCATGTTGAAGGGTATCTGGTAATAATTGCTACACATGATCTAAGCATATTGAATAAGATGGATCATGTGCTTTATATGAATAGCGGGTATCTTCGTATTGAAGAGTCTTGATTATTCTACTTTTTTTTCATTATTCCTGCATATACTGCAAGTATAGTTACTATCCTCGTTTAAAACACATGTACGGTTACCTAGCATCATACGTATTTTAAAAGCCTGTTTTGCACAACATGAATCATAGAAAATTAGGAATTCTTCTTTCCTCATGTCATATATTACCCTGCCTCTAGGATAAAAGTCGAAATCCTTATTATATTTTGCTTTGTAATGCCTATCCCATACATCCATATGGCTTCTAGGATAATTGCGTATTTCAGCATAATGCTCGGCATTTTCCAGCCTGCATTTATGAAGGAGTATCTTATTATCGACTACAAAGAATAAAGCTACGAATGGTTCAGCCATTTGTACCTCTAAAGATAATCGCATCACGTTCAGGACCTATAGATATGTATCTGATAGGACAGTTTATCTTTTCTTCTATGAACAGCACATATTCCTGGGCTTGTTTGGGAAGTTTTGAAAATGTGCGTATTTTTGATATATCCGTCTTCCATCCAGGTAATTCGATGAATACTGGTTTTGCCTTTTCCAGTACAGGGGTAAGCGGGAAATCCTCAAGCATTTTACCTTCTGATTCATATCCTATACATACTGGAATATTATCCATATATGAAAGCACATCCATTTTTGTTAAAGCAATACAATCAGCCCCCTGTATTTGTACTCCGTAAGAAGTTGCAAGTATGTCTAAAGGTCCGACTCTTCTAGGTCTTCCGGTTGCAGCTCCGTATTCATTTCCAGCTTTTCTTAATTTCTCAGCATCTTCACCGAACCATTCAGCTGTAAAAGGACCTTCTCCAACACAGGAGGAATATGCTTTTACAACTCCAATAACATGCTCTACATGAAGTTCTGGCGCACCTGATCCGATTGGACCATATGATGCTAAAGGAGTTGAGGAACTTGTATATGGATATATGCCGTAATCTATATCTCTTAATGCTCCAAGCTGTGCCTCGAACAATATTGATTTGCCATCTTCCTGGGCTTTTCTTAATAATTTACCAGTATTGCATATATATGATTTGAATTCTTCTGCATATTTATCCAGCCATTCGGTCATGTCGGAAAGAAGAAAAGCATTATATTTATATACGTTTTCTATAACCAGGTTCTTCCATTTAAGAATATCTTTCAGACGGGTGTGAAGATATTCAGGATAAAGAAGCTCTCCTGCCATAATTCCTTTTTTAATATATTTATCTGAATAAGCCGGACCTATACCTCTTTTTGTTGAACCGTACTTCTTATCCTGAAGACGATTTTCCTCCAGTTCGTCTAAAGCTTTATGGTAAGGGAGCACAATCATTGCACGGTCACTGATTTTAAGATTTTCAGGTGTTATTTTTACTCCTGCCTTTCTCAGTTTTCCTGTTTCCATGGAAAGATGCTCAAGATCTATTACTGTTCCGTTTCCTAAAATATTAATTACTTCAGGACGAAAAATGCCGGATGGAATGAGATTCAAAGCGAATTTGCCATATTCATTTATTACAGTATGGCCTGCATTGCTACCGCCCTGATATCTTACCACTACATCATAATCCTTAGCGATAAGGTCTACCATACGGCCTTTGCCTTCATCTCCCCAGTTTATTCCTACTATTGCACATGTTTTCATTAAGTCCTCCAAACGACATCTTTTAGTATATCATATCTTGAAACAAATTACATAGGACTGTATTATTAATCCGATTTTAATGCCAGTACTTTATTCATTGTGATATACTTAATATATGTTTTGGGAGGTATGAAATGGGTGCTTCAGTAATTAACTGCAAGTTTGATACTAATCTTCTTTATTACAGGGACGAATGTAATGTTATATTGCCGTCTTCTATATGTCCGAAAGATATAAAAGTATTGTATCTTTTACATGGTATGCATGGCACATGCCATGACTGGATAACATATACCAATATCGCAAGACTTGCAGAAACATATAAGGTTGCAGTAGTATGTCCGAATGCTAAAAATAGTTTTTATGCTGATATGAAATATGGAGAACCCTTTTACACATATCTGATCTCTGAGTTCATGCAGTATATCCAAAGAACTTTCGGGTTTTCAGATAAACGAAAGGACAATATGATTGCCGGATTATCTATGGGTGGATATGGGGCTTTAAAGATAGCTTTCAATAATCCAGACAAATTCTGCATAGCAGGAAGTTTTTCTGGTGTTTTGGATTTAGCGAATATTGCTAGCTTTATAACTGGGAATGAAGAAAATGACAGAAGAAACAGCGAGCTTTTCCGCAACATTTTTGGCGAGAATCCACAGCTTGCTGATACTGACAATGATCTTATATCTTTAATAAGAAGAAACAAGACTGTTAATGGATATTCAATAAAAGATCTTAAGGTTTACCAGTACTGTGGAAATACCGATTTTTTATATATGCTCAATCTGAACTTTAAGAAACATGCTCAAGAAGCTGGTTTGAAACTTAAATATATGACAGATGGAGGAGCTCACGAATGGGAGCGGTGGAGTGAACAGATAGCTTTGTTCTTGAATGAATATTTGCAATAAGCATGGTAAAAAGTATTAACCTGATTTTTATAACAATATCTGCAGGGGTTTTCGTATTTGTGCCCCTTATTCCTTTTGTAATCATGATTATAAAAAAAAGGACAAAAGCCATGCTTTTAGGTATGGCTGGGTTTTCTATTTATGGAATTGTTTTAAAAAATCTCGTTTTTTTTCTTATTTTTCTTATACCTTATATAAAAGATTCATTATCTATAAATATAGTCATATATTCGCTTTCTATAGGTGTAATAAGTGCTTGCTTGCATCTGCTGGTAAGATATATTTTAAGTAAGAAGCAAGATATTGCAGACACAATCGCTTTTTCTACAGGTGAATCATTCATACAATGCATATATGTCGGAGTACCTGTAGCGGTACTTAACCTTGTATATGCCCTTATTGTTAATTTTGGCGGTTTCGAATATATAGGTATGACAGATAAGCTCATGCCTGTCTTAACCTCGCTGATAAATGCCGATTATACTGAGAGTCTGCCGAACATAGCTTATCCATTCTGGGTATTTGCAGTAAACTGGCTCACTTTATCTATATTTAACAATAATAAGCTTTTATCAGCATTAACGGAATTTGCACTAATAACAATTTATTCTTTTCTGTCAATGCAAAAACTCTTCTTGTTGAATACGGCATATATGTTTTTTCTGGTAATCTTAACTGTTTTTATTTTAATCATATTCAATACGAAAAAAAGAAGAGGAATACATGTTGAAAATCTTAAATTGCATTGACACAAGTGTCTGTTTGTGATTAACTAAGTATACAATTGAATATGCGGATTTTTCGGTAAAAGCAATTTTTTAATAGGGAAGCAGGTGAAAGTCCTGCGCGGTCCCGCCGCTGTAAGAGGGAGCGATTGCAATTAACCACTGTAGATAATACGGGAAGGTGCATAGCGATGATCTCAAGTCAGAAGACCTGCCGGATAACACAGCATACATTGCTTGCGGTCGATAAGGAATGTGATATAAATCCTTTTTACCCGCAAGAAAAGGATTTTTTAATTTTAACGGAGGATTGAAATTATGAGAAAAAGTACAAGAACCATCTGCATTATTATGATGATCGCTCTGATTATCGCCATGACGCCGACAGCGTTTGCTGTAACGAATGAATATGCATATATACGCATAGAAGGATATGAAGATACGCTTGTGGAAAAAACAGCAGTACCTTTGGAAATTTTCAGTTTGGATTCATATGGTATTTCAGATAACCCACAACATTACAGTGTACTACATGCAATAATTTACGCATTAGAAGCTAAAGGATATGATGCAACAAAAAAAGATATTTTAAATACAAATGGAGGGTCGTATATATCTTCAGTGCTTGGTCTTACTGCACAAGGAAATGCAGGTTGGATGTATGTATTGAATGATAACTCTTCATGGAACTCTATAAAAGACCAACAGATTTCTAAGGGGGATTATGTAGTCATTTACTACATAGAAGACTGGATGAGCTGTTCATATTCCACATTTGGTTTATCAGATGAATACGAGACAGATGCGTTTACTACTGTAAAGCTGAATCTCAAACACCAGGTAACCAACCCTGTCACATGGGAAGTCTCATATGAAAATGTGTCAGATGCAGTTATTACTATTGATGGGCAGAAGACAAATATAGTTACAGATAAATCAGGAAATGCCTATATTACGTTCAAAGACTGGGGAATCCATACTATATCTGCTGAAAAGTATGTTGATGGTATAAATACTATTTCGCGTCCGTATGCATCAGTAAAGACATATGGTAAGGGCGTTGCAGTAAATATATATACAAAGGATAAAACATATACAGCATATATGGATCCAAAAGGATTTGACCTTAGTAAATACAATGTATCATCAGAACTTGATTTTTCCGCTCTGCATGCAGTTATACGGGCATTAAGCCAGAACGGCTTTGATGCTGCAGATCCTGAAGACGCAAATTTCAATAAAGGCTCTTTCATATCATTACTTGCAGGAGTAGAAGCTACAGGCAATGCCAGCTGGATGTACACAGTCAATAATGAATCTTCATGGTATGCGTTAAATGAACAGCCTTTAAAAGATGGAGATATACTGGATGTATATCTTTTAAATGACTGGATGACAGATACCTATGCCTTTTTTGATATTAGTAACATAAAAGCAAAAGGCGGGGAGAAGATTAATATTAGATTGTATCGTCATGTACTAGACTATTCCACATGGGAGGTATCAGTACTGCCATATGCCGGTTGTGAGATAACCATAAACGGACAGAAAGCAGGTTATGTGACAGATGAGGAAGGTTTTGTGACTGTAAGCTTTAATAAAAAAGGTATATATGAACTATCGACTTTACCAAAAGAGGACAATATTTCTAAAACATCAGTATATATTGATGTAATCAGCGATAAATTGCTTAATACAGAGGAATATATCGATTATGAAGATGTGTCTGATGAGTATTCAGCATATGTTACAAAAGCTATGGAGCAGTATATTCTGACAGGCGATCAGGACAAGAAATTAAGACCTATGGATGAAGTGACAAAAGCGGAATTTCATGCAATGCTTATACGCGCTGCAGGACTTGAAATTGCGGGGAAATACAGGAAGAAATATACTGATATAGCTTCTGGTCACTGGTTTGCAGGATATGCTCAGACTGTATTCAAGTACGGTCTTGCTACACATGATAAAGGATATTTTAATCCAAATGACTCAGTTAATTCTGATTCTGCGCAATACGCATTAAAGAAGGTATTTGAATCAGACCTTGAATTAACTGAAACACAAAATGCGCTATTCTTTGAAGGACTTACCAGAGAAGAAGCTGTTTTTTTGATATTATCCTACATGGAGGCTGTTGCTAGATAATGAAAAAAGCCTTTGCAGTGATATTAGTTATATGCATAATGTATGGTGCGGTTAATGTAAACGCATCAGATGATGCACATTCTAAGATATCACAAACATATCTTGAAAAAGAAGAGCTTTCCATTTGGGAAGCTCTAGGGCTTTGTCTTAATGGTTACGAAATACAAGCTAATTTTTATACTTCTTTGAAAGAGGATATAACAAACAGAGAAGGCATTTACAGGACAGCCTTGGAATATGCAAAATTAATTATCCTTCTTAAACAGGATGGCAAGAATCCAAAGGATTTTTATGGCTATAATCTTGTATCAATGCTTCAGGAATTTAAAAATATAGATAAATCCGGTATTAATGGAGTAATTTTCAGTATTTTCGCACTTATTGATGAAAATACAGATGCAGATACTCTTTGGACTAAAGAAAAGCTGTTGGTGTTACTGCTGGAATATCAGAACGAAGATGGAGGATTCCCATTAGCAAAAGGATGGGGTTCGGATAACGACCTTAGCGCCATGGCGGTAACTGCATTATCATATTTTCCAAAAGACCAGAAAGCTGTAACCGCTTTGAATAAAGCTTTATCCTTCCTAAGCAGTAAACTGGATAGTGACGGGTTTATGTATTACCAGAATTCAGACAGTTCTGAGAATCTTTCTCAGGTTATAATCGCGCTGTCGACTGCAGGGATTCCTTTAAATGATGAGAGGTTTGTGCGTCAGGGTAAAACGCTTTATGATACTCTTATTAAAAAGTATATGACGAATGAATATCTATTCAAACACAGTGCAGACCAAAATGCTAACAATATAGCTACAGAACAAGCCTACCTTGCTCTTACTGCTATTAATATCGGGTATGTGTATGCAAAAAAAGAAGATATTATTGAACCATCGCAAACACCGGTTTCGTCACCTGAAATAACACATGAACCTGTACAGACTGAAAAGCCTGAACAAGAAGAGAAACTTGTTTTTTCCGACGAAGGCATGATTTTTGATGAGTATTATGAAGATATTCGGACAGCTTATGCTAGATCTTTAATAGTAGGTGACGGCTTTGAGTTAAGGCCTTTGGATAATCTTACAAGAGCTGAAGCATGCGTTTTACTCTATAAAGCGGCTGGGATAGAAATAAACATTTTTATTCCCCGTTTCAAGGATGTGCAGTTTGGCAGCTGGTATTCAAAATATATTATTGCATGCTATCTGAATGGAATTATAGCAGGCAGGGATCTGGTATTTTTTGAACCATATTCATATATTTCTGCGCCTGAATTTGTTGAAAGCATAAATAAAATTACCAATATGGATATTGAATATAAGGATAACGGATATATAACCAGGCAGACTGCTATATCATTAATTGTACAAAGTTTATATAGAGGAGATGATTAAATGAAGCGGACTGTAATTTTTATTATTTTAATATGCTTAATGCTTGCTTTTATACCTGGGTGTGTAAAAAATAGTGATACACAGGAAGGGTATGCTTATGTAACTATAGATGCTTCATATGCAGATAAAGGAATTATTTTGTCTGAATATGCTGTAAAGTTGGAAAAAGGATCCAAAGTATTTGATATTACTTTTACAGCGTGCAAGGATAATGAGTTACTGATATCATCTAGAGGAATCGGAGCAGCAAGATATGTGGAAGGTATTGCAGATTTATACGAATTTGACTATGGTCCTGCAAGCGGATGGGTTTTTTATGTGAATTCAGAATCCGCGTCTAAAAGCAGCGGAGTCTATGAAGTAAAAGAAGGGGATATTATTAAATGGGAATACGTAATAGAGTGATAAGCCCTTTCTATATATCACACCCTTTTACTCTGTTTATGTACTATACAGCTCTGTTTTCCTGCATATTCATATTAAAAAATCCATTATTTATGCTTACTTTATTTATTGCTTGTTGTTTTTTGGCAATATATTACTCAGGTATGGATAAATTTTTAAAATCTATGAAATGGATATCAGCAATTGGAGCTGTTGTATTAATTCTTAATGTCTTGCTTGTCCATAAAGGCACTACAGTTATGTTTTATCTTCTATATAATCCTGTAACAAGAGAAGCCTTTGTATATGGGATATATAACATGCTTATGTTAATGTCTGTTATGACAGCATTCATATCCTTTAACACTCTTTTAGACAGTTCACGATTTCTTTATCTTTTTTCAAATATTCTGCCAAAGACATCGTTTGTATTTGATATGGCTTTAAGATACATACCTTTGTTTAAAAAAAGAGCTACTGATTTATCCGCAGTACAGTCAGTAAATTCTAGTAAAAAAGAAAAGACAATCAAAGAAAAAATACAGTCATATGGCATGCACTTAAAAGCTTTGACAACGTGGACTCTTGAAGAGGGTATGGATACAGCATTAAGTCTTAAAGTGAAGAACTATGGATCATCCAAAAAAGTACACTATACCAGGTATCGATATACTATAAGGGATATTCTTCTATTATCGATATTTGCAACTTTCACATTATTTATTTATATAGCAGCTGCAATTGGTAAAACAGGATTTTCATATTATCCAGTAACTGACTGTGCATTACCGGACGGCTTCGGGCTTATATTATATATGTTTACAGTATTAGTAATATATCTGCCTTTTGTGTCAGAAGGCATCACATCTGTAAAGAGAGGATTATCAAAGATATGGCTCATAAAGCATTGATAAGCATAAAGGATATGGGATTCATTTATGAAAATTATATCCAAGGGAAAACCAGGAATAAGGTTGCACTTAAGAATATAAATCTGGATATATGGGAAGGCGAGATACTTCTTGTTATGGGACCTTCTGGATGTGGTAAGACTACTTTACTAAGAAGCTTAAAAAAAGAAGCTGCTCCATATGGTATATCTTCAGGAGTTATAGAAAATCAGATTGACAGCAAAAAAATATCCATAGTATTTTCCAATCCAGAAACACAGCTTGTTACAACATCTGTCCTAAGCGATTTGGCACTTACAATGGAGAATCTTGCATATGATTCATATACTCAGAAAAAAAGAATGAGTGAAACAGTAAGTTACTTTGGCATAGAGGATCTTTTAAACAGGCACCCTGATACTCTTTCAGGCGGCCAGAAACAGATAGTCTCTTTATGCTCACAGTTAATGGTGCATCCTGATATTTTACTGCTTGATGAACCTATAGGCCAGCTGGATCCTATTTCAGCGTTAGAATTTACTGATGTATTGAGAAGGCTTAATGAAGAACTTGGTATTACCATTGTTATGACCGAACACAGACCGGATGATGTTATTTCACTTGCTGATAGGATTGTTTACATGGAAGACTCTCAAATAGTTTTCCAAGGATACACGCGTGATGTACTGAAAAATCTTTGGGAGAGTGTGGAAATAAAAAGAAGGGATTTTCTACCTGTTGTATCAAAGTGTTCTCTTCTTATTGATAAAACAGTACCTGCATGCATAACGCCAAAAGAACTGAAGCTTATGGTGAAGGATTATTATGCTTCAGCAAAACAGGTTCAGATAATAAGTGAAAAATCTGCTTCAAATGAATTTTCGGATAAGATAGTCAGTATAAGGGAACTGTTTTTTGCATATGACAAGGAAAAGTATGCTATTAGGAATCTAAATTTGGATATAGAAAAAAAAGAGTTCTTATGCATAATGGGAAGTAATGGTTCTGGTAAATCAACTTTACTGAAGATAATAAGCGGGATACTAAAACCCCATATAGGGAAGGTTAAAACATTATATAAAAAGATACAATATATGCCTCAGGATCTGAATTCATTTTTTACTGAAGATACAGTACATGAACAGATGTCTTTTATTGGTATGGATGAACATCTTTATATATCTTTAACAGAGGAACTTTCTCTTAAAGATATTCTTAATAAGCATCCGTATGACTTATCTGCAGGTGAACAGCAAAAAGCAGTGCTTGCATGCATGCTTTTAAGAAAACCTGACTTTATAATATTAGATGAACCTACAAAAAGCATGGATCCTTCTTTAAAAAATGTAATATCAAAACTATTAAAAAAGTCAGGTGCTACTGTAGTTTGTGCAACACATGATTTAGAGTTTGCAGCCAACTATGCAAGCCGCTGCGTGATGCTATTCAATGGGGAAATCGCTTACTCAATGAATGCTCGAAGCTTTTTTAAAGATAACAGATATTACACAACCTCAGTAAATAAAGCATTTAATAAAATTAATTCTGACTATGTTCTATATAAAGATATTGAAAATGCATTTGGAGGGAAATTAGAATGAAAAAGCAGACATACTTTTTCATAATTTCCTTTGTCCTTATTGCGACCTCTATTGCGTTTTCTTTCAGCAGCATGGCTTTAGCTTTGATACTTGCAATTTTGGGGATACTGCTGATGGGATTTAATGTTTTTGAAAGAAAAGAAGTAAGCGCGGAAAAAATAGTACTTTTAGCTATACTTACAGCTGTATCATCAGCAGGCAGGATACTTTTTGCATCTGTTCCCAGCGTCAATCCTTCCTCTTTCATTGTAATAATGTCTGCAATGGTATTCGGTCCTTCTTTTGGATTTATGACAGGCGCATTGACGACACTCGTATCAAATATGCTGTTAGGCCATGGACCATGGACATTGTGGCAAATGCTTTTATGGGGGTTTATGGGGTTTGTGGCGGGAATTATTAAAAAACCTTTACAAGAACATTTATGGTTTAGGCTTGGTTACGGGTTTATATGGGGCTTTTTATTCGGATGGGGAATGAACCTGTATTATGTCCTGTCAGGATATATTACTGAGACAGGATTCAAAGCTTTCCTAATAGCAAGCTCTGCTTCATTGATATTTGATGTGTTTCATGCTGTCACGAATCTTCTTTTAATCCTGCTTCTTGGAAATCGTTTTATCAAGATATTTGAAAGAACTGCAATTAAATATGGTCTTAAGGACATCACTGTAAAAAAGAATAAAACATGAGGGCTTAATATCGTACATTGATATATAAATAGGCACTTTACAAACATATGTTCGTATTATACAATATACCTGAAGATAGGGGTATTATGGAAAGTATAATTTTGCATGCTGATTTAAATAGTTTTTATGCTTCGGTAGAGTGTCTTTATAATCCTGCTATAAGAGACCTGCCAGTAGCTGTGTGCGGCAGCGTGGAGAATAGGCATGGGATAGTGCTTGCAAAAAATCAGCAGGCCAAGAAGGTTGGCATAAAGACAGGAGAAGCTGTATGGCAAGCAAGGCTTAAGGCTGCCAATCTTGTGGTAGTTCCTCCACATTATGACAGATATCTTAGATTTGGTAATCTTGCCAGAGAGATATACTGCTCATATTCTCAAAGAGTGCAACCTTTTGGAATGGATGAGGCATGGATAGATATCTCTTTTCCTGGAAGGACAATAGAACAAGGCTATGAGATAGCCCAACAGATAAGAAAACGTATAAAGTTCGAGTTAGGAATAACCGTTTCTATCGGAGTCAGTTTTAATAAGGTTTTTTCAAAATTAGGGTCTGATATGAAAAAACCAGATGCGGTTACAGTTATAAGCCGTGAGAATTACAAGGATCTGGTGTGGCCGCTTGATGTAGGAGAACTTCTATATGTAGGAAGAGCAACAAAGAAAAAGCTTAGCAACTGGAATATAAATACCATTGGCGATCTTGCAAATGCTGATGCCGTATTTATACACGACAAGCTGGGAAAATGTGGGACAATACTTAAAGACTATGCTACGGGTAATGATTATTCGCCAGTGGAGAATACAGAACATGAAACAATAATAAAGTCCATAGGAAACAGCACCACTCCTCCAAAAGATCTTTGCTCCCTCGAAGATATACGTATTACTTCTTTTGTTTTAGCCGAAAGTGTTGCAAGAAGACTAAGAGAACACGGGCTTAAGGGTAAGACTGTACAGATATATATGAGGGATTGTGATCTGGAAGGTTTTGAAAGACAGGGGCAACTTTCTGATTATACCAACATATCCACGGAAATAGCCCATAGGGCCATAAAGCTTGTAAAAGCAAACTGGTATTTTCAAAAGCCTGTGCGAAGTTTCGGAATAAGGGTCACAGATCTTGCAAGTTCAAAAGGCCCTATACAGATATCTATATTCAAGGAGGAAAATAAAAGATTTAAGGCTATGGATTTAGAATATTCCATAGATTCGATAAGAAAAAGATATGGTCCATATGCTATTCAAAGAGCGGCTCTTTTGAATACCAGATCGTGTGGTGATTTATCAGACAGTACGGAAGCGCTTATGCGGGAAGTTTCTTTTAATACAGGAGAAGCAAGATGACAGAAGATAAAAGAATAAAAGAATATGTGAATGTTACTGTAAAATTCAAAAAAGACGGTCAAATGATACCTGTTAATATAGAATGGGAAAACGGCAAGGTATATACTGTAGATAGGGTACTTGATATACGTAATGCGGCAAGCCTAAAAGCAGGGGGTTGCGGAATTAGGTACTTATGTAAGATAATGGGTATGCAGACATATATATTTTTTGAGGAAGACAAATGGTTTGTGGAAAGGAAGATGCCATGTGCGGAAGATTCTTAAATTTGGAAGAAAGAGAAATATTTCCTTCGGACCTTGTAGAAATAGAAACTATACAGGGCACGATGGACAAGATATGGGGAGTAGTAAATAAATATAATAATACGACGCTGATTAATGCAAGGAGTGAAACGGTTAATGAGCTTCCTATGTTCAAATATATGAAGCCTTGCATAATACCGGCAATAGGTTATTTTGAGTGGGATAAGGACAAAAAAAAATACCTGTTTACAAAACCAGACCGTTCTATCATGCATATGGCTGGAGTTTACAAAGATGATAGATTTGTAATAATAACAAAAGAGGCTTATGAAGAATTTGTTCCGATACATTATCGTATGCCATTTATAATATCAATAGAGGATATACCAGCATGGCTGAAAGAAAAAAAGCTGTGTAGCAGGCAGGAGGAATATTTATATAAAAAAGCTTAAGGGGGAAAAGCAATGCCTAAATCAACTGTTCAGAAAGCTAAATTACTGCATGTATTCAGGATGCTGTATGAAAAAACTGATGAAAACCATGTGATGACTATAAACGAAATCATACAGCAGTTATCATCTATGGGTATTAATGCCGAAAGAAAAAGCATATATGATGACATAAAGGTACTAAGAGAAGTCGGATGCGATATAGTCGGTGTGAAATCCAAGACTTACGGATACTATATGGGCTCAAGAGAGTTCCAAATACCGGAACTAAAGCTTATTATTGATGCTTTAGTTTCAGCAAGATTTTTGACTGAAAAAAAGACTAAAGAGTTAATTGACGGATTATGCAATCTTGCATCAAGACACCAGAAGAAGGAATTAATAAGAAATACCGGGGTATACAGTAAGGTTAAAAGCAAGAATGAGAATGTATACTATAATATTGACAGCATAAATGAAGCTATATCAAATAATGCCAGAATACGTTTCAGCTATTTTGATTATGATATAAATAAAAACAAAGTATACAGGGGAGTCAAAGGCAAATATAAGGTATCCCCATATGCTCTTATATGGGAAGATGAATGTTATTATCTTGTCTGTTATTATGAAAGATATAATATAACACAGTTTAAAGTTGATAAGATGGAATCCATAGAAATATTAAGAGAGAAAATCGATATGGATAAGAAAGAGGAATTTGATCTTGTGTCATACACAAAACCTATGTTCAATATGTTTAAAGGCGATCCTGTAAAAGCAGAAATAATATTTGATATATCCCTATTAAATGTGGTATTTGACCGGTTCGGTTTGAATATCACAATATATCCTGTAGATAAGAACAGGTTTAAAACTTTTTTAGATGTATCAATAAGCCCGACTTTCATTTCATGGCTATTCACGTTTAAGGATAAAGCTGAAGTCATAGCTCCAAACAGTTTGGTGGAAGAGATCAAGAGTACTCTAAACAGCTTAAAGAAGGTATATGACTGTTTCTGATATATTTTCTTATTAAAAAGAGCTGCCATTTAGCGGTAGGACCGATTTTTTGACAACTCTTTTATATTACTAATTATTCTATAGGTTATGTATATATTATTCTGTTTCCCTTATATCAGTTATTACAGAACCACCCTGTACAATTACCCAGCCCCATTTTAAACGTGCTTCCATTTCCATCTTTTCTAATAGTTCCGGTGTAATGGATTCAGCAATAAGTCTATTGGCTTGGGCTTCCGCTTGTGCTTCAATGAGCTTGATTTGTGCCTCAATCTCTGCTTTTTCTTTGTCTGCTGATGCTTCGATTACTCTTTGCTGGGCTTCTATCTGAACACGCAAACGTTCCTGTTCTGCAGTTTCCACACGTTTTTTAGCAATAGCTTCATCTTGGATGGCTTTTTCAATTTCTGATCCCGCATCGGTATCTGCAAAGTTAATGGACACGAACTGTATACCATTTACTGCAAAACGTTTTGTAAGCTCTTCTTCAATGCCAAGATAGAGTTCATTTCTTTTTTCACCCAATACTTCAATTATGTTATATTGTGTAGAAATAGCTTCAATACTTCTTTGGACTGTAGGGGAAATAAGGCTGGTAGCTACATTCTGTAAAGTTCGGTACTGCTTGAATACTTCGAAAGCTTTTTCTGGCGATACTTTGTATTTTACATCTATTATCATTTCTACATACTGACTATCTTTTGTCTGTCCGGTAATTCCGGTAAGATTACTGGTTTGAACTTCAGTACTAATGACATAGACAGTATCAAATACTCCTTTAAAATGCCATCCTTCAGGAAGCGTTTCTTCTTTAACGCCAGTAAATGGGCTGTACTGAACGCCTACAGAGTTTGCAGGTATCACTGCTATAGATGCTATAAAAAATGCAGTAATGAGAGGCAGTACTGCTATAACACAGTTCGCTCGGAATTTTCTGTTACTGTCCTTCTTACTGTTAAAATAAATTATTACGGCTAATAATGCAATTGAGATTATTAAACCTGCTATCAATGTTGACATGTGATATTCTCCTTTTCTATTAACTACAATACCAAAAACATTTTTATACTATTTAGTATTATCGTTTTTCCGCATATATATTATATGTTTATCAACATCAAGTCAAATACCTTGTAAACCTTAATAATAATGATAAAATAGACAAAGGAGGGTCGTATATGTCATATGAACTAGGGATGCAGGCTTTTAACCTTGAGATGCCTGAAGTAGTGCCAAGGACGGAGTATGCTTATCAGCTAGCATACGGGCTTTTGAAAGCGGTTACAGGAATCGATGTAGATATGAATTCAGATGGGGATACTAAGTTTGATGCTATTACTGCCTTTGAAAGAGCATGGGATATATCTTTATTCTGGGCTACCAAGATCGGAAGTGGGGTATTCGGTGACAAAAGAACCACAATGGGACATTCGGGATTTGAAGAAGGGTATAAAGATTACATTGATAACAAGCATCAAGCGTTTACTGATCTGGAAGAAATTTATAATCTAGATTTCGACAAGACTTATGGCAGAATAGATATTAATGCCACAGCAGACATGCTATATGAAGATTATCTGCAAAGAAGCAGAAGACATCCGACAGGTGTAAACACCTCGGGTATTTATGTGACATGTATATCAGGAATGCTAGAGATACTCGGTTGGGACATGCTTCTTTTAGCCGCAGGGGAAGATTCGAAAAGATTCGGAGAATTCGCAATCAGATATTCGAAATGGATTTCGCAGTACTTCCAGGCGCTAGCGAAGTCAAAAGTCCCGGTATGTATGATACATGATGATATGGTATGGTCATCAGGTCCTTTCATAGCTCCTGCTTGGTATGACAAGTATGTGTTTCCATACGTCAAAAAAAATATCTCTTATTTAAAAGAAGCAGGCAAGAAGGTACTTTTCACATGCGATGGCGGATATGATTTATTTGTCGACAGATTCGTAGACATAGGAGTTGACGCATTAATATTCGAGCCTTTGACAGACCTTAAATATATATGCGAACGATATGGTAAAACCCATTCAATTATCGGAAATGTGGATACTAGGATAATAATGAGGGGGAGCAGGGAAGATATCGAGAATGAGGTAAGAAGATGCATGGATCTTGGCAAACCGTGTCCAGGATATATGCTTGCTATAGGCAATCAGATTTCTCCTGGAACCAAAGTGGAAAATCTGCTTTATTACAACGAAGTGTACGAAAAACTAAAGAGAAGGTGAAATAGTGCACATTGACTTTTCATCTTGTAAAATTTATTATAATTATATATTCCAAGGAGTAAAATTTTATGAAAACAACACCATTAACCTCTGTGCATGAATCTTTGAAAGCAAGGATGGTAGACTTCGGAGGCTTCTATATGCCTGTCCAGTACACATCTATTATAGAAGAACATAATGCTGTAAGGAACCATGCGGGAATTTTTGATGTTTCCCATATGGGAGAAATTGCAGTAAGAGGAAAAGATGCGATAAGGTATTTATATAACCTTCTTACAAATGATATAAGTATAATTGCTAACAATCAGATAATGTATTCGCCTATGTGTTATGAGCATGGGGGCTGCGTGGATGATCTTTTAATATATAAAAACAACGACGAAGATTACCTCATTATCGCTAATGCGTCAAATACTGACAAAGATTATGAATGGATGCTGAACAATTCAAAAGGATATGATGTAGAAATCAGTAACGAGTCAGATAAATACGGGCAGATTGCACTTCAAGGCCCGCAAGCTCAGAGTTTATTGCAGCAGCTGACTGATACAGACTTGAATGAGATCTCCTTCTATAGATTTAAAGATAATATTTTGATCAATGGTATTACAGCTATGGTTTCCAGGACAGGTTATACTGGGGAAGATGGATTTGAGATATATTTGAAGACTGAAGATACTGAAAAAATGTTCAAAAAACTTATGGAACTTGGCGCATTACCATGCGGCTTGGGAGCAAGAGACACATTAAGGTTTGAAAGCGCATTGCCTTTATACGGACACGAGCTGTCAGACAAAATAACCCCATTGAATGCAGGACTAAAGAATTTTGTTAAACTGGAAAAAAACGGATTCATAGGTCAAAAAGCTTTAATTGAACAGGATGAAAAAGGAGTCGAGGTCCGATCTGCAGGCTTGGAGATGATCGATAAAGGTATTGCAAGAAATGGGTATGAAGTATTTAATGAAAAAGACGAGAAGATAGGATATGTGACAAGCGGAAGCACTTGCCCTAGTCTTAATAAAAATTGTGCATTGGCTCTAATATCTACAGATTATACCAAAGTCGGCACATTTGTTTATGTGGATATAAGAGGAAGAAAAGTCAAGGCTGTAACGGTAAAAAAACCGTTCTATAATAAAAAGTATAAAAGATAACAAGGAGTTAATTATGAAATTTACCAAGAACCATGAATGGATAAAAAAAGAAAGTAAATATGCCTATATTGGCATAACAGATTATGCCCAGCAGCAGCTTGGGGATATAGTGTATGTGGACCTGGCAGAAGAGGATCTTGTCTTGCAACAAGGAGATGTCCTTTGCGCTGTCGAATCAGTTAAAACAGCCGCAGAGGTTTTTATGCCTGTAAGTGGAATGGTAGTTGAAGTAAATCATGATCTGGAAGAAGCACCTGAAAAAATCAACGAGAGCCCATACGAAGCATATCTGGCAAAAATCACTATAGATGATGAATCAGAATTAGATGGTCTTATGACAGAGGATGAATATAATGAGTTTCTTGAAAGCGAGGCAGAGTAAGATGAGATATATACCGGTAACTGAAAAAGACCGGAAAGAAATGCTAATAAGATGTAAAGCGGATAATATAGAGCAGCTTTTCTCTTCTATACCGGATGATGTAAGACTTAAAAGACCGTTAAATCTTCCTGATGCAAAAAGCGAGATGGAGCTCATAAAATATATGCAGACTATTGCTGCCAAAAACAGCAATACAGGTAATTATGCATGTTTTCTAGGTGCTGGTGCATATGACCACTATATCCCTTCTGTAATCGGTCATCTTGTATCTCGTCAGGAATTCTTTACAGCATATACCCCATATCAGCCAGAAATAAGCCAAGGAACACTTACTGCAATTTTTGAATACCAGACTATGATCTGTGAACTTACTGGTATGGATGTATCCAACGCCTCTATGTATGACGGTGCTTCAGCATTAGCAGAAGCATGTGTTATTTCCTCATCAGCTTCGCGAAAGAAAAGTGAGATTATAATTGTTGAGGACATGCATCCTGAATATAGGGAAACTGCTGAAACATACCTTAAGTTCAGAGGGATAAAGCACGCTTCAATGACTGTCGAGCAACTGTTAAGCGCTGATTTGACAAACACAGCAGGAGTATGTATACAGTATCCGTCTTTTTATGGTGACATATATGATATGGATAGGATAGGTAAGTATGTAAAAGAAAATGGTTCTCTTCTTATTGTCTGTGCTAATCCTGTCGCGTTAGCTCTTTTAAAATCACCAAAAGATTTCGGTGCGGATTTTGTTGTTGGAGAAGGCCAGCCTTTAGGAATGCCTTTAGGATTCGGAGGCCCATATCTTGGATTTTTCGCATGCGTCAAGGAGCATATGAGGAAGATGCCAGGAAGAATAGTGGGAAAGACTACTGATGTGGACGGAAAAACTGCTTATGTGCTTACACTGCAAGCAAGGGAACAGCACATAAGGAGGGAAAAAGCTACTTCAAATATATGCTCCAACCAAGCTTTATGCGCTCTGATGGCAACTATTTATCTTAGTGTGACAGGTAAAGAAGGATTCAAGCAGGTAGCCAAAAGATGTGTTGATAATGCTCATTATGTGTATGAAGGATTATTAAAGACAGGAAAATTTGAAAAAGTATCAGATCTGCCTTTTTTCCATGAATTTACTGTTAAACCTAAAGAAGATATAACAGCTTTAAATGCTTATCTTTTCAAATATGGTTTTATTGGTGGTCATAAGACCGAAAAAGGCTGGCTTGTCGCTGTGACAGAAAAGAGAACAAAAGAAGAAATGGATGAATTTATAAAGAGAGCAGGTGAGTTCAATGGCTGAGTTGATATTTAATCTATCTAAAGAAGGAAAATGTGCATTTTCACTACCAGAAAGCCAAGTGCCCTCATATGAATTTGATAATAAATATACACGAATGGAAGACGCACAGCTTCCAGAAGTTTCAGAAGTTGATGTTATAAGACACTTCACTAATATATCCCGGCATAATTACGGTGTAGACCAAGGCTTCTATCCATTAGGTTCCTGTACTATGAAATATAATCCGAAACTTAATGAAGATGTTGCAAAACTTCAAGGATTCACTGCACTTCATCCATATCAGCCTGAGTATCAGGTACAGGGAGCATTAAAAGCAGCATATGACTTACAGCAGTATCTTTGTGAAATAACCGGAATGTCCGGCGCTACGCTTCAGCCTGCTGCTGGAGCTCATGGTGAGATGACAGGGATTATGATAATAAAAGCCTATCATCAAGGCAGAAAAGACTATAAAAGGACTAAGATGATAGTTCCTGACTCTGCACATGGGACCAATCCTGCAAGCGCTGCGACAGCGGGATATGATATTGTACAGGTAAAATCTGATGATAAAGGGCTTGTGGATATTGAAGCCTTGTCCTCCATTATGGATGAAGAAACAGCGGGCTTGATGCTTACTAATCCAAATACACTGGGACTATTTGAAAGCAATATAAAGAAAATTGCAAAAATAGTACACGATATGGGAGGGCTTCTGTATTATGATGGTGCTAATCTAAATGCTATCATGGGTATAGCACGTCCATTCGATATGGGCTTTGATGTAGTACATCTGAATCTGCATAAGACTATGTCAACACCTCATGGTGGTGGCGGCCCTGGAAGCGGACCGGTTTGTGTGAGAAAGGATCTAATAAAATACCTGCCAAAACCAGTTATTTCCAAAAACAACGATGGCTATTTTCTGGATTATGACAGAAAAGAGTCCATAGGCCGTGTAAGAGCTTTTTATGGCAATTATCTAGTCTATATAAGGGCTTTGACATATATTCTGACTATGGGTCCTGAGGGATTAAAAAAAGCAAGTGAGACTGCAGTTTTAAATGCTAACTATATTATGGCAGGCGTAAAAGATAATTTCATGATTCCATATGATAGGTTTTGTATGCATGAATTTGTACTTTCCGGAAGCAATCAAAAAGATAATTATGGGGTATCTACTCTGGATATGGCAAAAAGGTTGCTGGATTACGGTTACCATCCTCCTACTATATATTTCCCTATGATTGTTCATGAAGGAATGATGATAGAACCTACAGAGACTGAGAGCAAAGAAACACTTGATGAGTTTATCCAAGTAATGAATAAAATAGCCAAGGAAGCTGAAGAGGATGCGGATCTTCTACATAACTCTCCTCATACCACATATGTCAGAAGACTTGATGAGGTAGCAGCAGCAAGAAATCCTGTTCTCAGATGGGAAAAGGATTAATAAATGGATGAGGGTAACTTAACCGAGCAAATCATCTTAGATATAGAGAAGAGAATTGTCAGTGAGGAATGGGCAGTCAATTCAATGATTCCTTCTCTTCGAAATTTATGCAACGAGTATAATGTGTCAAGAAGTGTTATTAATACAGTTGTAGCTGTGCTTAATACTAAAGGGTTTATTGATATAATACCTAGAAAAGGCGCAAAAGTACGAAACTGGAAAAAGGAAGGAAATCTTCTTACATTAAATTCTGTTGTTTGCTTTGCCAAATTTGAGCCTGCTATCGTTGATAGCATTTTCAACATTTTGTCTTTTATAGAATGTAACGGTGTATATGAGGCAGCATTTAGGGCAAAAGAAGAAGATATATTACAGCTAAAGATCATAATTGAGCAGGAAGCAAATGTAAAAAGCAATGAAAAACTAGTAATTCTTTATCATTCCTTTCATAAAAAAATAGCTACAATGTCTAATAATATTGCATACACAATGGTTTTCATGTCTTTAGAGCAAGCAGTATTAAAGATAGCGCAGATATATGCTTCTGATGAGAGTGCGAAGCAGCAGTGTATCAAAATGCATAAAGATATATATCTGTCTTTAAAGGAGAGAGATGGTCAGAAAGCTAAGTGGGAAATGCAGACTCTGTTAGATCATTTAAAGGTATTAGTAACATATAAAACATGTAATTTAAAGGAAAATTGATTATATCAACATAAATAAAAATTAAAGCATGCATAAAAGCATGCTTTTCTTTAATATGTAATTAATTTGAAACTTATATCATTAAAGGTTGTATAAAAATATATTTAATGATGCAGTATGTTTACATGAAAACAGAAGAAAATTTTAACTTTTTTCATTGACATTATTTAGCACATAGGATATTATATTATTAAGGGAGGATAATTAAATATGAATATGCCAAAAATTGTTCCAATTGCAGAGTTAAGAGACACGAAGCATGTCTTGCAGATGTGCAGATCAACAAAAGAACCTATCATTGTTACAAAGAATGGATATGGTGAACTAGTAATTATGAGTATCAACGCATTTACTGAAATGTCTGATGAGCTGGATAAGCTCAGAAAACAAGTAGCGAAGGAAAATAAGTACTAAATAGTTGCTTTGATAGAATGTGTTTAAATTTGGTTAATTTGAACCAATAGGTTTTATTTGTCACTTAATTATCATGAAAGTAAAAAAAAGATAGCGTCTGCTATCTTTTTACACGTGCATTTCCTTTATATATGCTCCAAATCACATCTTCATCTGCTGGTTGTCCATAATCTGTCATTAATGTGGTAACTAAAGCTCCGCTTGCCCAAGCGAACTGTACCCATTTTTCTGGTTCCCATTCTTTGAGTATGCCATAAAGTAGACCTCCAACGAAACCGTCTCCTCCTCCTATCCTGTCGAGAACAGGTATTTCACGAGGTTCTACAGCATACCAATTACCTTCAGCATAGATAATTGCACCCCATAAATGAGAATTAGCGTTTTCAACCTGTCTTAAAGTATTTGCGAAAACCGATACATTTTTAAATTTTGCAGATGTTTTAGTTATCATATCTTTAAATGCATCAGTTTTTGAAATAGCTTTGCCCCCTGCCTCAGGTCCTTCAACTCCAAGAGCCAGCTGGAAATCTTCTTCATTTCCAATAAGAATATCGGATATAGAAGCGATTTTCGTAAATATTTCACGAAGCTGTTTTTCTCTTCCTTTCCAAAAAGACGCCCTGTAGTTTAAGTCAAAAGATATAACCGTGCCATATTTTTTTGCAGCTAATGCAACATCTAGACAGCATTTTGATGTCTGGGCGGAAAGAGCTGCAATTAAACCTGAAAGATGCAAAATCCTACAGCCTTCCTGTCCGAAAATCCTATCAAGATCAAAATCATTGGCATCAAGAGTTCTCCCGACCTCTCCAGCTCTGTCGTTTAAAACCCTGGGACCTCTGACTCCATAACCGCTATCAGCTATATTAAATTGATGGCGATAGCCCCATGGATCACCCTGTTCGATATCTTTGCCCTCAAATTCTATATTTCTTTTTCTTAGTTCGCCTTTTATGAAAAGGGCAATAGGACTGTCCTTAACAAATTTTGTAAGAACTTTAGCTCTTAATCCCAAAGCAGAAGATATGTTTAATACATTGCTTTCTGCGCTTGTAGCCTGCATCTCGTATAAATTAGAAACATTTACAGGCTGTCTGTTTATAGGTGTAATTCTGATACCCATACTCGTAACAGTCATAATGTCGTATTTGCAGTCTTTTTTAAGAATCATGAATATATACCTCCGGTTTATTTACATGCTTATATTCTACACTATCTTCAATAATTAATATACTATCATGATTTCAAGCAAACAGTTATTGTCGAGTATAAAATACATATATTTAATTCTTATTTCAAGTATTGTATAATTCCATTAACGGAGGGATATTAATTTTGAAGTTAAATAAAAGGAAAATATCAATTATAGTGTTGTTACTGGTACTTACAATTAATCTGTCTTCATGCTCAATAATAACACAGGTAAATAACAGCCCATCAGAAAATATTAATCCGCTTTTTTCGATGAATCCTCCATTTGATCCGTACTCAGTAGGACAAACGCTGGACAACCTCAACATAGAAGATGCAAAATTCGTATCAGATGCAGTTGATTTTTATTCTCATTTGGAAGCTTCTTATGGCAAAAGGCACAAAAGCATATTCGTGCGTTCCTCTTCTCATGAGAATTTTCCAGATTTGAACAATCTCGATAAATATAACTTCAAAGGATGTTACAAGACAGTTTACTTATCGAGTAACGGTACTTATTATGCGATATATGAGATAGAATATTATCCTGGTGATTCTGTGTTATATGCATACCTTAATAATGATAAATCACTTTTGAATAAAAATGAACTTGATCTTTATCAAACTGCTTCTGATTTTATCAATAACAGATTAAATAATGAAATGAGCGATTTTGATAAAGAGATGATTATTCATGATTTTATTTGCGAAACACTTAATTATCAAAAAGAAGGCAAAGATGAGGCTGATACACATAACATCACAGGTGCATACAGTCTTATAACCGGGTTTGCAAACTGCCAGGGTTACACAGATGCATTCTATATGCTTTCTAATATGGCAGGATTAAAGTGTCAGAAAGTCAGCGGAGAAGCGCAAGGTGTTGCGCATACATGGAATAGTATATGCATAGATGAAAGATGGTCGTATATTGATGTGACATTTGATGATACGGCATTTGATAATGATGGTATTGTCTTTTATGCTTATTGCAATGTCCCGCAAGAATATCTCGAAAGAAGCCATCTATTTTATGAAAACCAGATACTTCCTGTTACAGAAGGTTATGAAGACTTCTATTATGTCAGAAAAGGAAATGCTGTATTTAATGAAGAAGATTTTAAACAAATTGTATATATGCCTATATCAAATGGAGCTGTATGGTTGGAAGCATTTATACTGCTTTCTGAAATTCAACCGCTTCTTGACACGCTTAAGGATTTGAATAAATCTATGCAGATGAATTATTTCATTATAAATGAATGTACCCTTCTTGCTATAAATGTTCAGTAATGATATATTCAGAAACGAAAAGGAATAATGTATGACTAATATACGTACAAAAGCGCAGATTGAGAAAATTAAGGGGGCAGGCAGGATAGTAGCTGCTTGTCATGAAAATCTTCGGAATATAATAAAACCTGGTATAACTACTTTAACAATTGATAAGTTCGTAGAAGAATTCATAACATCACACAATGCTATACCTGCACAGAAAGGATACCACGGTTATCCATATGCATCTTGTACTTCAGTTAACGATGAAATATGTCATGGTATGCCTTCTAGATATATTCTTAAAGAAGGCGACATCGTAAAGGTTGATATGGTAGTTAACAAAAATGGATGGATGGCTGATTCAGCATGGTGTTATGCTGTCGGTGATATAAGTGTTACTGCTAAAAAACTTATGACTGTTACAAAAGAATGTCTTTATATAGGAATATGCAAAGCCATTGATGGTAACCGACTTGGTGATATAGGTTACTATATTCAAAGACATGCAGAAAAAAATGGTTTTTCAGTTGTAAGGGATTTTACCGGCCATGGCATAGGTAATTCCATGCATGAAGACCCTGCAATATTACACTATGGACAGAAGGATAGGGGAATTAGGATACAAGAAGGAATGGTGTTTACTATAGAACCCATGATTAATGAAGGGGATTATGACCTTTATGTAGATAAAGATAATGGTTGGACAGCATATACATCAGATGGCTCGCTTTCCGTGCAGTATGAACATACTATAGCAATTACATCTAACGGACCGGAAATATTGACAGAACAGGAATTTTGAAATGATTGATAAAATTAAAAAAAATTCAAAGAAAATATATATTGCGCTGTTCTACAGAAATGACACAAAGCTTCTGACCATGCCCGGTAAAAAAGACAGAGACTGGTTTATAATACAAGCATTGGTTGGTACAGTTTTCGCATTATTTACAGGAGCGACATATTTAACAGGACTTTTCAATAAGGTAAACGCTCCGGAAATCCTAATTGCTTATCTTCCTATTGTCGGGAGCATTGCCGGTGTTATAACGATATTTGCAGGATATGCGATGCAACGAATAAAAAGCCGGAAAAGATTTATTCTTATAACTAATACAATACTTAAAACTTTAATAGTCCTCATTGCCTGGGTGCCTTTGATATTTCCAAATCAGAATGCCTCATACATAATGATGGCAATGGCATTAATCGCATATGCCCTTAATAACTTTATGGCTATAGCTATAAACAGTTGGTTTGTTGACCTCATAGATGCAAAGATAAGAGGACAGTATATGAGTGTAAGGAATATGGTCGCGTTAGTTGCGAACTTGGTAGTCCCCCTTATAGTATCTGCATTTATTGATACTTCGTCAGATCAGTATATAGCTATTTTAATTGTTTTTACATTAGGCTGGTTTGTAATGTGGGCGGAATCATTTTCATTTTATAAGATAAATGAACCTCCTTTGAAGCCTGTAAAAAACAAAATCAAACTGAAGGATGTATTTATTGTCCCTATTAAAGATAAAGAATTCATGCGTTTCATGATTCTTGTATCATCTTTTTACTTCATTTGGTATATAGCTATGTCATATGGTACTTTATATCAGCTGAATTATCTTGGACTGTCATATACATTCATATCTTTAGCATCAGTGCTTAACGTTATACTGCAGTTTGTTTGGTATCCGATTATAGGAAAAGTGGTTGACAAATACAACACCAACCTTCTGCTTATAATCTGCTTTATGTTCTATTTTGTTGATTCGCTTATATGGTCATTAACAAACATATCATCACGATACATAATGATAATTCTGGTTAATCTTATAGCTTCTATAACGGGACCTTTTTTCTCTCTTACCTTGTTTAAAAAGAAATACGATATTATACCGGAATCAGACAGGTCTTTATATGATGGTTTCTATACTGCAATTATTGCGGGAATTATTGCGGTAGCTCCCCTAATCGGAAATGCATTAAAAGATTATATACAAATTAAAGTACAGCCTTTCGGTCCGTTTGAAGTACCTCAGTTCCAACTTATATTCCTAGTTACAAATGTGCTTCTACTGATACTGATATTATTTAATCTAAAGAAGACAATAAAGCTTTTCAAAGAAGCAAAGAATCACAATACTGAAGATACTGAAACTTGAAATTACGGAGGGGATAATGGAAATCCTGGGAAAACTAACAGCTGCATTCGGAGTCAGCGGTAGAGAAAATGAAATAAACCAAGTTATTACCGACTTGGTAAAAGATTATGTTGATGAAATATTAAATGACGGAATTGATAATGTCATAGCCATAAAAAAAGGTAATGGCGTGAATAAGAAAAAAATAATGATTTCGGCTCATAAGGATGAGATAGGTTTCATGGTCATGAGCATTGATTCTGACGGATATATCAACATAAGGCCTATCGGAGGTATACCTGTATCGCTTTCGATAGGAAACAGGATCGTATTTAAAAACGGTACTGTGGGTGTTCTAAGTTTCAAGAAGGATGTCGATAATATAAAGAATAATAATGTGGGCGATATGTTCGTGGACATTGGAGCTTTAAATAAAGAAGATGCAATGTTGTATGTGAAACCCGGAGATGTCGGCAGTTATTACGGACCGATATGCATGTTGAAAAATGACAGGGTAGTAGCAAAAGCTTTGGATAATCGCATAGGCTGCTATGTAGCTATAAGGGCATTAATGGAAAATACATCACCATATAACGATATCTATTACGTTTTTACCAGTCAAGAAGAACTAGGATTAAAAGGAGCTATTGTTGCAAGCAGGGTTGTTAAACCTGATATAGCGGTAGCTGTTGATGTAACATCATCATTTGACACTCCTGTTACAAAAGAAGGTAATGCTGTATTAGGCGGCGGTGCAGCTATTAAGATAATGGACAGATCTGTAATATGTGATGAATCGCTCATTAATATAATGCAGGATATATGTAAAAATGGTGAAATATCTTATCAATCAGATATTTTAGCTGCTGGCGGAACTGATGCAGGCGCTATATATACTTCAAATGAAGGCGTGCGCACTGGAGGTATATCAATACCTATGAGATATGTTCATGGGCCTGTAGGCGTAGTGGATATGAAAGATGTAAAAGCTTGCATAATGCTTCTGAAGAGCTTTGTGGATCAAAAAATATGAAAAATCATATATATACAATAAAAGTTATTATTTTCATATATTGAAAATGGCAAATGTGTGATAAACTAATAATGTTATAACGATACGGTTTATCTAGGGATTTATTTAAACAGAAGGGTTGGTGTTGTAATTGGACGAGAATAGCTTGAGAATTTACAAGAAGAATGAGAAAAAGATCTTCACCAAGGTAAATATTATGATTTACCTTATGATAGTGCCAGGATTAGTGTTATATTACATTTTCCGTTATATAACTATGCCTGGTATTATGATCGCATTTCAGGAATTTACTACTGGCGGTTTTAAGTACTGGTGCGGATTTGAAAACTTTGACAAACTGTTTGGCTTGAGGGCTTTCTGGCAGGCATTCAGAAACACTTGGGTATTTATCGGATTGGAGTATCTGTTTATTAAGCCATCACCGATAATTTTAGCTTTGCTGCTAAATGAAATAAGGATCATGTGGTTCAAGAAGACTGTACAGACATTGTCAACATTGCCTAACTTCCTTACATGGGTTGTTGTCAGCGGTATTTTCATACAGCTGTTATCACCTAGCACAGGTTACGTAAACGCCATTATAGCGTTGCTTGGAGGCGAAAGAATTTACTTTCTAGGACAAGCACAGTTATTCCCATGGTTATTAACAGTAATCAGGATATGGAGAGGTGTCGGTTATTCCTCTATCATTTATCTTGCGGCATTAGGCGGAGTTGATCCAGAGCTATATGAAGCAGCCGTTATTGACGGAGCATCAAGATGGAAACAGACAATGTATGTAACACTGCCTGGTATAAAGAATACAATTGTCGTTCTATTAGTGTTCTCCTTCTCGGGAATCATGGGAGGGTTATTCGAACCGGTATTTACATTAACAGATGGTAACTCCTTGCTTGATGAGACTGCAATGGTTCTGGACGTATACATTTATAATACTGGTATCAGACAAGGTAAGTTCAGTATGTCTACTACCACAGGCTTATTCAACTCAATAATATCAACCATTCTTATGTTAAGCGCAAACTTTGCAAGCAAGTACTTAACTGAAGATGGAAGAACGATAATATAGGAAGAAGGTGAAATAAATGCTTAAAAGATCATTAGGAGAAAAGATTTTCAATATATTTAACTTATTGGGAATGCTTATATTCACAGTAATCATCGTAGTTCCGGTATTATTCGTATTCAGAAACTCTTTTGAGTTAAGCGAGACATCAACAGCAACATTAAGATTGTGGCCGGAACAGTTCAGTTTGGTATTCTATGGAATGGTAATAAAAGATGAATCAGTATACAGACCGTTATTAAACTCTGTATTTGTAACAATCGTAGGAACTCCTTTAACATTGCTTGTTAACGCATTAGGTGCTTACACAATGAGTAAAAGAGAACTTCCAGGAAAGAATTTCTTCGCTTACTATATGGTTATTATACCAATGCTTATAGGCGGCGGTACAATTCCTGGTTTCCTTCTTATAAGAGCTTTAGGAATGATAGATACTCTTTGGGCAATAATTATTCCAGGACTTGCATCAGGATGGAACATGACTCTTATCAGAAATTATTACTGGTCTATACCGAACGAGCTTACAGAATCAGCACGTATTGATGGTGCTTCGGAAATGACCATATTCGTCAAAATTATTCTTCCATTGTCTAAACCGGTTCTTTCAGCATTAGGTCTTCTGACAGGTATTGGATTATGGAATACATTCTACGCAGCAATGATTTATATCAGGACACCAAGCAAATGGACATTCCCTGTTAAGATTCGTGAAACTGTTGTTAAGAATGAAGGTAACGATAAGCTTTGGGAAGAAATGATGATTGCAGCAGGACTCGATCCTTCAGAGCTTCTAATTAACCAAGCTGGTCTTGGCGGAGCAATGATGGTTGTATCCATGCTTCCTATACTAATTGTATATCCATTCTTACAGAAGTACTTTGCAGGCGGTATTATGGTAGGTTCAGTAAAAGGCTAACAAATCCAAAATACATAAAATAAAAATTAAAGGATAAGCTGATGCTTATCCTTTTTGTCATATGTTGAATAGGCTCGATAAAACAGTTATACTGTTAATAGCAAATATAGAAAATGGAGATCTAAATATGGATTACAAAAGAGCAGATGAGATAATCAGAAGGACAAAAAGCATGTATGACGCAGGTAAAGGAGCGCTTATTCAAGTAAAGGACATATCAGGTATTAAAGTGCCTACACGTGCGCTTGATAGTTTTGGGTTGCCTGATAATATGGAAACTTACCTAGACTATCTTGTTGAAAACCAAAGGCTTTTCTGGAAAACACGTGAACAGGTTTTAGACGATATAATTCCTTCATTAACTGCACGTTATGGGATAGCTGAACACTCTGCGTTTATGGGAGGAGAAGTATCTTTTACAGAAAACACATCATGGCATCATAAATATATCGAAGATTATTCAAATTATACTCTTGCTAAGGTGGATGAAACAAATATCTGGAGGAATCTTGTAATTGAAGGAATGAGATATCTTAAGAACAAGGTAAAGGATGAGTTTTTTATACGTTATAGAGGTGCAGATGGTCCACTGGATATTGTTAATGCATTGCGTGGAAACGATATATTTTATGATTTTTATGATGAAGAAGAAGGCTTAATGGAACTTGCATCAAAATGTACTGATGCGATAATATATATGCTTAAGCAACAACAGTCGATAGTTACTGAATATAAAGGATTTGTAATATCCGGATTTGATGTAATAATGCCTAAAGGTTATGCAGGACACTTGTCAGTAGATGCTACTACAATGCTTTCTGACGAAATGTTCAGACAGTTTGAAATACCATTTTTGCAGAGGATAGCAGATAATTTTGATGGATTATTCTTCCATATTCACTCGGTAGGAAGCCATGTGATTCCTGCAGTCTGTGAAATAGACAAGATTAAATTCTTAGAGATATCTAATGATCCAAATGCACCAAGAAGTATCGAAATTTACAAAAAGTATGAGGATGTACTTAGTGAAAAAACAGTAATTGTAACTCTCAATCAAGAGGAAATTATTGACTATACTTCTTTTCTAAAGGATAAGAAGGTTATTGTATGGTATGATGCTAAAAATCTAGAAGATGCCAAAAAAGCTGTTGACCTTGTCAGAACAAGACTTGGTTAGTAATGGAAAGGATTAAACTGAAAGAGGATAAAGCGCAAAAAAGTTTACAGAATAAGTTATTGAGTGTTTTAGTTATATGTCTTGTAACAGTTTTACTGTTCATTATATCCAATAACTTTTTTATTGCTAAATTTTCTGAAAATAACAAAAAAGAGTTTTTGGATGAAGCTGACAAACAAATTACCCGGTTATACACAAGTCAGATAGAGGTATTTGATAATATTGCTCGAAGTATTGCTAATAGTGAAATACTTACCGAATATGTCGGTAATGGCTATTATTATAATGATGTCAGCCATGATAATTCTGATATTTTCAATTATCTTGGCCTTGTAAGCGATATGAACGAATATATAGACCATATAATGATTTATGATTATGCATTTGAATATCTGCTAAACGAAAAAAACGATACATCTGTATACATTGATATGGGAAAATTCCCTTGGTTTGTACAGTATGTCACAGGATTGAAACCTTCTGCAGATCTCGATAAATACTGCATGTGGCATATATATAACGAATATGTATCCATAACATACAAAGCGGATGTACTCAATCCTTTACTTATGCGTCGCACTTTCATAACTTTAAATATTAATAAAACAGATTTTATACGTTTTTTAGATGGACTTTCTCTGACAGACAATTCGAAAAATGCGATTTTCTCAAAAGATGACTTATTCTTATTCATTGATGGTGATGATATGTTGCAATCAAAAATGCGAGCTGAGACACAAAGAAATTTTGATTCTTTATCAAACAAGGAAAGAGTAACGCTAGAACATAATTACTTATGGTATTACATTCAATATGGAACTTTAGATTTTCAATATGATATTGGAATAGTATACCTAATTCCGGACAAGGACATAACTACAGATGTATATGAATATACGATTATTCTCTCAATAGGGGTTTCCCTACTGATTTTGATAATCTGTTATGCGGTCATGAGAGGCATTCTGAATGCTAACATACAAAAACCCATATCCCAGCTAATAAGAGGAATGGAAAAAGTCGGAAACGGTGATTTTACTTTTAAACTAGATGACAGCATATGCAGGGATAACGAGATTAAAGGGTTGTTCTGCGCATATAATTCAATGACTGACAGAGTGACAGTACTTATCGAGGAACTGTATCAAGCTGAACTTTACAGAAAACAGTTAGAATTGCAGGCTCTGCAGGATAAAATTGATCCACATTTTTTATACAACACTCTTGATACCATAAATTGGACTGCAAAAGAGCATAATGTTGATGAAATATCGAAAATAGTTATTGCATTATCCACTATGTACAGGAAGATATTTAATAAAGGCAAGGATTTAACTACAATAAAAGATGCTTTAGAAGGTATTTCCTGTTACCTTGAAATTCAGAGGATCAGATATGGAGAGTCCTTCTCATATGAGATATTCTGTCCTCCTGAACTGAAAGAATGCGTAATTCTTAACCTTATAATCCAGACTGTAGTGGAGAATGCAATAATACACGGATTGGAAGACAGATCTTCAGGAAGACTGGAAATACATGTAACACAAGATGAAGTAAATGAAAAAGAAAAAGGTGATATAATAATAAAGGTAATGGATAATGGTATTGGAATGACTGAGGAGAAACTCAATCTGATAATGACCAGCATAAATTCCGTGAAACTTGAAAGCGAGTCCGGATTAAGGAATGTACAAAAGAGGATAAGGCTTTATTATGGAATGCAGTATGGGTTGACTATTACAAGCCGTTACAAGGAGGGTACAACAGTTATTCTTCGTGTACCATACAGGGAGCGTGAAAAAGATGATTGATATAATTATTGTCGATGATGAAAAGTCTATAAGAGAGGGTATCGCGACTTCAATTCCATGGCATCAGCATGATATTAATATTTGCGGTGTTGCTTCAGGAGTATCAGAAGCCCTGGATTTAATAGAAACATACATGCCTAATATAGTCATATCGGATATATCTATGCCAGAAATGAGCGGTCTGGATTTGCTGGAAATAATTAACAGGACATATCCAAATATTAAGGTAATACTTATAAGCGGATACAGGGATTTTGAATATGCCCAAAGAGCAGTTACAAACAATGCATTTTGTTATCTTACCAAACCGCTTGTTGCAGAAACACTTATTCAGAAAGTCCTAGATGCAAAACAGGAGATTGATGCACGCCTTAAGGAAGTAAAGCTTAATGACAACATAAGACGTAAGCTTAGAGAAAACATTATGGTTTTGAAGGATAACTTCTTTCGTTTGTTGATGGAAGGAAGAATAAGGCAGAAATCTGATATTATTGAAAGGGCAGCGACAACTGAAATAGATATCAATTTTACTAACTTCATAGTATGTGTTGCTGAGTTTGAACTTGCCGCTTCTCAGAAAAAATTGAATATGTATGATTTCTCATTCTATAAAGCTGCAATCATGAGCACAATCGAGGAAAATCTGGTTGATATCTATAAATGTTACACATTTAACCTTGACAGCCGTATAGGAATCTTAATATGTTCCAACCAGCTGATACAAAGGAGTATTCTTGCCAATAAACTGAACAATGTTAAAAGCTGGGTTAATAAGAATATGGGATTTTCTCTGTCAGCTGGAATAGGCAACACTTGCGGTAGTATAGAAAAGGTGACGCTTTCATATATAAGCGCTGTGGACGCAATGCTTTACAGAGTAATATTAGGAAAGAATATTGTGGTTGATGCAGAGCAGAAGATAAACACATCAAAGGAAAAAATGGTTGTTGATGATTTTGATAATATTCTAAAAAATAGCGAGGAAGATATCATATTCGCTTTAAGGAATATGAATCAAACCGAAGTAAAAAGTATTATTGACCAGATAATGCAAGCATCCAAACAAATTGTCGCAAATGATGTTAATCAAAAAGAAAGGATAGCTTTTCTTCTATCTGTTTTCATCATCAGGGTTATGTATTCACTGGAAATATCCAATCACCGTTTCTATAACAAAGAAAATGATTTATATAATTCAATTAATGAGCTTATATCTATTGATGATATGAAGAGTTTTATATTAGGTATAATCAAGGAGATAACTCAGGCTATAGAAGAATCAGACAGTAAGCAGAACAACTTTTTAGTAAACAAAGGATTAAGGTATATAAAGGAAGGTGTTTATGAGGATGTCTCACTTGTAACAATTGCTGAAAGGTTACAGATACATCCAAACTATCTAAGCAAGATTTTCAAACAGGTTACTGATGAATCATTCACTGAGCATGTCATAAGGTTCAAAATGAATGAAGCAAAAAAACTCTTGAAAACTACTAATGCAAAGGTATATGAAATATCTGACAAGCTTGGTTACAAGGATGTAGCTCATTTTACTAAACTGTTTAAAAAACATTTCGGTATATCTCCGACTGAATACCGGCAATTGCTTTAGAGCAGACCGCAAAATATGGAATCAGTCATGACTGACATTTCTTGCAAAGGGCATACCCCTATGATATAATCACAATGTTTTAGTGGAGGAAATATGAATTTTTTCAGTAATTCATTAGTATATTTTATAAAAAAACCTTTAATACCGATTTATGTGGCAATCATGTCATTAGTGTACTGCATAATAATGGTTTTCAATCCGTTGAAAATGCTTGCGAAATACTATACATCATTTATCTCTGATGAAATTGGAGATACAGTGATTATGTTTTCAAAAACTGTATATAATTATACCAATATACCATATATATTACTGGGAATACTTATAACAGCTGTAGTTCTTGCTTTATTATCTAGCTTGCTATTCAGTGGTTATATGAATATAATCCACCTTACTGTTAAAAGAATAAAAACAGATTTTTCACATTTTCTTAATGGTTTAAAGAAAGGATTTTTCAGATGCACACTAGTGTTTTTTCAGTTATATTTATCGCTTCTGCTGTTTATAGGTTTTATTCCTCTTGCCTTCACTCCTTTTTTTATATTAAGAAATTCTGTTACAGAGGCTGGTCATGACACCACTGTGGTATATATACTGCTAGCTGTTTTAATATTTATAATCATAGCAATCTTTATATTGATTTACATGAATTTTATGTTTAAATTCCCTTCAATATTTCATTTTTCAAAGTATCCGATAGAGAAAGCAAATGCTGCGGTTAATGCAAGGTATTGGAGGACTTTTGGTAAGGTTACATTGCTTTTGCTTTTCCTTGCAGGTGTCCTGTTTATAATGTTCCAGATAGAAAATAAAGTGTTGGAATTCTTGATAGGATTTATCCTTTACACTGTGTATTTCAGTTTTTTTGCTGTTTTTCCATTCTATAATTTTGATAAACTTATAGAGCCTTACAGAGTTAACAACTGAAATAATTAAATAGATTAATTAAAGGAGGCATATGTTATGTATGATGTCATTATCGTAGGAAAAGGTCCTGCAGGCGCACAAGCAGGAATCTATCTTGGGAGAGCTGGATTTAAGACATTGATACTGTTTAAAGATGGCGGATCACTTGAAAAAACTGATTACATAGAGAATTATTATGGATATGCCCAACCTGTCGAAGCTGCAAGACTTTTAGAAGAAGGAGTTCAACAGGCCAAAAGATTTAATGTGGAATTTGTTGAAGATGAGGTGGTTATGTTCTTATCTTCGGAAGATAAGAATATTATTGTAAAGGGGTTGAAAGAGGAGTATACGGCTTCTTATGTAATTATAGCCGCAGGAATGACAAGAAAAAGCCTTAATGTGCCAGGGCTAAAAGATTATGAAGGTAAAGGCATAAGTTATTGTGTGACTTGTGATGGTTTCTTTTTCCGCAATAAAAAAGTTGCAATAGTCGGATATACGAGATTTGCTGAACATGAACTAAATGATCTTCTGATGTTTACAAAACAAGCATACCTTTTGACAAACGGAAAAGCGCTGGAATTTAATGCTTCAGATTATAATGATGTCACTGTAATAGATAAACAGATAAATGTGATATATGGCGAAGAGCATGTAAAAGGTATAGAATTTAAAGACGGTTCAAAAGAAGAGTTTGATGGCATATTCATAGCTTATGGTACTGCAGATGCTTCATCTTTCTGTATCAAATCCGGTATTGCGACAGAAAAAGGTAAGATACTTGTAGATGAAAACAAGATGACAAACATAGACAGGATTTATGCTGCAGGAGATTGTATAAATTCATATATGCAGGTAGCCACAGCAGTTTCGGATGGAGCTTTATCTGCACGGGCTGTAATAGAAAGATTGAAAGCAGATAGGAAAAATATAAAAAGGTAAATATATTTACTAATATCAGGTATTGATATATACTGATTAAAATTTGTTTGAAGGAGTTAGTATGAATAAGAAAAAATTCTATATCACGACTGCAATAGCATATGCATCTGGCAAACCGCACATAGGCAACACCTATGAAATTATTCTTGCGGACAGCATTGCAAGGTTTATGCGAATGCAGGGATATGATGTTTTCTTTATGACTGGTACAGATGAGCATGGGCAGAAGATTGAGGATAAAGCAAAGGAAAATAATCTTACTCCAAAGCAGTTTGTAGATGCTGCCGCTAAAGAAATAAAGAGGATATGGGATCTTATGAATACTAGTTACGATAAATTCATACGGACTACCGATGAAGATCATCAACTGCAAATCCAAAAGATATTCAAAAGACTGTACGATAAAGGTGATATTTATAAAAGTGAATATGAAGGCTGGTACTGTACTCCTTGCGAATCTTTTTGGACAGAATCGCAACTTGAAGAAGGTAAGTGCCCGGATTGCAAAAGAGAAGTGAAAAGAGCAAAAGAGGAAGCATATTTCTTTAAGCTTTCTAAGTATCAGGACAGACTTATGGAATATATCGAAAAGAATCCTGATTTTATACAGCCTGAATCAAGAAAAAATGAAATGATTAATAATTTTTTAAAGCCCGGACTGCAGGATTTGTGCGTCTCCCGTACATCATTTGCATGGGGAGTAAAAGTTCCGTTCGATCCTAAGCATATAGTGTATGTCTGGATAGATGCTTTATCAAATTACATAACAGGGATAGGATATGATGCTGATGGAAATAGCAGTGAATTATATAAAAAATACTGGCCATGTGATGTGCATGTTATAGGAAAAGATATTGTAAGATTCCATACCATATACTGGCCGATTATGCTTATGGCACTTGAGATCCCTCTACCAAAAAAAGTTCTCGGACATCCTTGGTTATTATTTGGAGATGGAAGCAAGATGAGCAAATCAAAAGGCAATATTCTTTATGCTGATGATTTATCAAGACTTTTTGGTGTGGATGAAGTCAGATATTATGTTTTAAGCGAAATGAATTATGCAAACGACGGAATAATATCCCACAGACAGATTATTGAAAAAATTAATTCAGATTTAGCTAATATCCTTGGGAATCTTGTTAACAGGACAATTACTATGCAACATAAATACTTTGACGGAATAGTTAGAAAACCAGCATCACTGTTACCACAGAATGATGCCGACAAGGAACTTATAGAACTGATTGAAATTACGCCTAAAAAAGTTGCAGATCTTATGATGCAATATAAAGTTAGCGATGCTATTTATGAAGTAATGAGTTTGGCGAAACGTTGTAATAAATATATTGACGAGACATTGCCTTGGACATTATTCAAAAATCCTGAAGATCATGAAAGGCTTAAAAAAGTTATGTATAACCTGCTAGAAGGAATCAGAGTCATATCTATCCTTTTGTATCCTTTCATTCCTTCTACTTCAGAAAAGATAACAGCCCAATTAAACACAAAAAAGAATAGTTACAGTTCTACAGGAGTCTTCGGAAAGCTTGAAGATGAAATAGAACTTGGAAAGCCTGAAATACTATTTAGCAGGATAGATACTGAAAAGAAGCTTGAAGAAATTGAAAAAGAAATCAGAGAAAAGCAAGAAGCTGACAATATAGTATATATCGGTATTGAAGATTTTGCTAAAATCGAGCTTAAGACAGCTAAAATAATTGCTGCTGAACCTGTTAAAGGAGCTAAAAAACTTTTAAAACTTCAAGTTGATATTGAAAACAAGACAAGACAAATTATATCGGGAATAGCTGAGTATTACACATGTGAAGAGCTTATAGGCAAGACTGTAATTGTTGTAACAAACCTAAAACCTGCAGTACTCAGAGGAGAGACAAGTGAAGGTATGCTGCTTGCAGCTTCAGATAAAAAAACTTTATCTCTACTTACTTTAGATAAAAATATGCCTACTGGGTCAAAAGTATCTTAATGAAGTTTAAATAGAAAAACATTGCTTTTGGAACAAAATATAGTAAAAGATAAATAAAGCTGATTTACATCAGCTTTTTGATTGGTATCTATCTTATGTTATGTTTCTGATCTGCTTATGCCCAGTACATTGTGCCCTTAGGTTCGAAAATCATGGTTTCCTTCAAAAATGATATTGCTTTTTTTAGACCCTCTTGCCCGCTCATAAGACTATCTTCATGTTCAATCGATATTACATGGTCATATCCTGCTATTCGCAGTTCAGCGAATATGTCATTCCAAATTTGCCTGTCGTGTCCAGTACCGACTGCGCGGAAGAGCCATGATCTTTCAGATTCATTCCCGTATGGTTTTGTATCCAGTACTCCATTAACTTCTGAATTAGGATAATATATTTTTGTATCTTTTGCATGAAAATGGTATATAGCTCCTTTCAATGCTCTTATAGCTTTAATTATATCAATACCCTGCCAGAAAAGATGTGAAGGATCAAAGTTCGCACCTATTACAGGTCCTACAGCATTTCTTAATTTAAGACATGTTTCAGGATTATATACACAGAATCCAGGATGCATTTCCAGCGCAATCTGGTTAACATTATGCATTTTTGCAAATTCAACCTGTTCGGACCAGTATGGAATTAGTACATCATTCCATTGATAGTCTAGTATTTTTAAAAAGTCATCCGGCCATGGACATGTTACCCAGTTAGGATATTTGGCATTATTATAATCTCCTGGGCAGCCTGAAAAAGTTACTACGGTATTCACTTCAAGTTTTTCTGCAAGAAGGACAGTTTTTTCAAAGTCCTGCTGAAAAGCTTCAGCTATTTTTTTATCAGGATGGACTGCATTTCCATGACAGCTTAATGCACTTATTTCCATATCATATTTTTCAACCAGTTTTTTGATTTTTCTTATTTCTTCTGGTTTATCATATAGTTTCTTAGCATCAATATGCGCGGTTCCCGGATATCCTCCTGCACCTAGTTCAATTGCACTTACACCCAGATTCTTTAGGTAAAGTATAGCTTCTTCCAGATTCATAGAACCCAATACGACAGTAAAAACACCTAATTTCATTTTATAATCTCCTTGCTCTGCTTTTATATTTATATTATACATTTATTCTAATCTTTGTGTTATACTTTTGCATGAACGACAATTTAAGGAGTTGTAAATGACACGATGTGAGACAAAACTGATGACAACAAAGAATATGGCAAAAATGGGTATTCTAGGCGCAGTAGCAGGGCTTCTTATGTTGTTAGAAATTCCATTACCATTTGCTCCAAGTTTCTATGAAATTGATTTAAGCGAAGTATCGGTTCTTTTAGGGGCATTCGCAATGGGACCTGTAGCTGGAATTATTATCGAAGCAATTAAGATACTGATTAATTTAGTTATAACCGGAACAACTACTGCAGGGGTAGGAGAACTTGCAAATTTCATAGTAGGATGCTGCTTGGCAGTTCCAGCAGGAATTATATATAAGAAAAACAAAAACATAAAAAATGCTCTTATAGGAATGCTTGTCGGAATTATCTGTATGACGGTAGTCGGAGCGATATTAAATTATTATATGTTAATTCCGTTTTACGCGAAAGCCTATGGTCTACCTATCGAAACTATTATAGCGATGGGAACGAAAGTAAATCCCAAAATAAATACATTATGGGATTTGATATTATTAGCAAATGTACCCTTTAACATCATTAAAGGAGTACTAAGCAGCCTGCTTACATTCCTTTTATACAAAAGGTTATCGCCTATACTTCACAAGTAGCAGGTTTTTATGCAAAATGAACAAAAAAGCAAGGTTTTTTTTGTAGACATACCATCTTATATTCTTCCTAATAAAGTGATAGAATAGAAAAAGAAATGTATAGGAGGAATCAGATATGGCAAAAGTTACATTGAGAAACGTATATAAAAAGTATGAACCTAACCGTGGCGGGATAACAGCTGTTTCAGACTTCAATCTCGTTATTGAAGATAGGGAGTTCTTGGTACTGCTTGGACCTTCAGGATGTGGAAAAACAACAACACTGAGAATGATAGCAGGACTTGAAGATATCACAGCAGGTGAGATTTATATCGCAGATAGAATTATAAACGAAGTACATCCTAAAGACAGAGATATAGCAATGGTTTTCCAAAACTATGCTTTGTATCCTCATATGACTATTTTTGATAATATGGCATTCGGTTTAAAATTAAGAAAGATGCCAAAAGCAGAAATCAGACAAAGAGTGCATTCAGCAGCAAAGATATTGGAAATCGAACACTTACTTGACAGAAAACCAAAAGCTCTTTCCGGAGGACAGAGACAGAGGGTCGCATTAGGTCGTGCTATTGTTCGTGAACCAAAGGTATTCCTTATGGACGAACCTCTTTCAAACCTTGATGCTAAATTAAGGGCACAGATGCGTGTTGAGCTGACAAAGCTTCATCAGAAACTTAAGACTACATTCATATATGTTACACATGACCAGGTTGAAGCTATGACCATGGGTACTAGAATTGTTGTTATGAGAGCAGGATTTATACAGCAGGTTGATCCTCCCCAGATAATGTATGATAATCCTTCAAATATGTATGTTGCAGGATTTATCGGAACACCGCAGATGAACTTTTTACATGCTGTTATAGAAGAAAAAGGTAACGATGTTTGGATAGATATTTCTGGAACAAAGATTAAGTTCTCAGAGAAGAGAGCAAAGAGCATACTTGGAAAAGGATATAATGGGAAAGCAGTTATACTTGGAATCAGGCCAGAACATTTCCGTGACGAGCAGGTATATCTTGATCAGATGCAAGATACGACAATTGAAGTAAAGATTGATGTTGTTGAAATGATGGGACCTGAAGCTCTTCTATACTTCACATTTGCAAAGAGCAATATTATTGCAAGAGTAAGCCCTTCAACAAAAGCAAGACCAGGTTCAACTGTTAAGATTGCTATAGATACAGTCAGAATTCATATATTCGACAAAGAATCAGAAAAAACGATTTTTGCAGAATAGTAAAAAAACAAGACTAAATGGGATATCCTCAGGGGTATCCCTTTTTTTGTTTGCCTATTAACTGCTGATAGTATAAAATTGATATAGAAAATTATGGAGTAAGAAATGGCAATAAGAAAAATACGTACCGAAGGCGATGAAATACTAAGGAAAAAGTCAAGAGAAGTCACATCTTTTGATGACAAGCTGCATACTTTATTTGATGATATGTATGAAACCATGTTAGCAGCACCAGGACTTGGGTTAGCCGCAGTCCAAGTAGGAGTGCTTAGGCGTGTGGCAGTTATAGAAATTGACGGGCAGAAATATGAGCTAGTTAATCCAGAAGTGGTTGAAAGGGAAGGCGAGGATATAGATATCGAAGGATGCTTAAGCTTACCTGAATTTTATGGTACAGTTAAAAGGCCATTAAAGATTAAGGTAAAGTATAAGGACAGATTTGGAAAAGAGCAGCAAGCTGAAGTCGAAGGATATGCCGCTCATTGCTTCTGTCACGAGCTGGACCACATGGATGGTATTTTATTCCGTGATATAGTTATTGAGGAAGTAAACCCTGCAGATATAGAGGAAAATGAAGGCAAAAGTGAAGAAGATAAGTAACATAATTTTTATGGGTACTCCTGATTTCGCTCTGCCATCTCTTGTTGAACTTATAAAGGCAGGATATACCATCAATGCTGTAATTACCCAACCGGACAGGCCGAAAGGCAGACATAACAAAGTCGAATTCTCAAATATCAAGAAAAAAGCTATTGAACAGGGTATTTTAGTACTGCAACCGGAAAAGATACGTAAAAATGAATGGATTGAAAAGATAGCGGATATTGGCTGTGATCTTGCAGTGACCTGCGCATTTGGCCAAATACTACCAAAAAGAGTGCTGGATATACCAAAGTATGGGACCATAAACGTGCATGCCTCTCTACTTCCTGAATACAGGGGCGCATCACCGATGCAAAGAGCTATTATAGATGGAAAGACCATTACCGGTGTGACTACGATGCTTACAGATGAAGGAATGGATACAGGAGATATACTGTTAAAAAAGGAAACTGAAATTTCTAGGGAAGATGACATATGCTCATTGCATGATAGGCTTTCTGTAATGGGTGCAAAGCTTCTTATTGATACATTAAAACTATATGAACAGAATAAGATTACACCTATAAAACAGGATGAAACTATGGTTACATATGCACCTATTATTAAAAAAGAAGAGGGCAAGCTGGATTTTAATATGGATGCATATAAACTTTATAATATTATAAGAGCATTTAATCCTTGGCCTGGGACATATACAACTTACTGCGGAAAGATAATGAAGGTTATAAAAGCTGATTACTCAGATGTTGATTATGAAAAAAATGTTGCTAATGGAACGATAATCTCTATTGATAAAGATAAAATGTCTATAAAATGTGGAAAAGGTATACTTTATATAAACGAGTTGCAATTTGAAGATAAAAAAAGAATGCCAATATGCCAATGCGGACATAACATGTCCTGTGGATATGTATTGGGTAACTGCTGATGGAAACCAGATATACAGCATTTAAAATAATTCACGATGTCCTATATAAGGATAAATATTCAAATATGATACTGGAAAGCTATATGAATAATGCCAGACTTTCCAATGAAGACAGACGTTTATGCATGAATATCGTGATGGGTACTTTAAGAAACAGCATATATCTGGAATATCTTTTGACCCCATATATAAAAGATATATCCAATACAAAACCAATGCTTCTTACAATTCTTAAGATGGGGATTTACCAGTTTTTGTTCATGGATAAGATACCTTCGTATGCTCTTGTAGATGAATCCTGTAATATAGCAAAAAAAGCAGTAAGCAGTAATTCTGCAGGATTTATCAATGCTGTTCTACGTAATTTCATAAGAAAACACAAAGAAAAAGAAGAAGATAAAACAATTCCTCCACATATAAGATACTCCTGCACCATACAGACATACAATGCTATGAGGACGGTTTTAAATGAACAACAATGCGTGGCAATGCTAAAAAGCTTCAATGAACCTCAAGACACTTATGTTACCATAAATACTCATTTTCATGACAGGAAAACTGTCATAGATAATTTAACAGACCAAGGGTATGATGTCAGCTTAACTGATGATACAAGTGCAAGGATTGCATCTAGTAAAAGTCCTTCTTCCTCGATAGAGTATAATAAAGGAGCTATAATCGTTCAGGATGAGAAAGCAGCGGCAATAGCAAAAATGCTTAATGTAAAAGAAAATATGAAAGTGCTTGACACATGCGCTTCTCCCGGAGGGAAAACTATATATATAGCAAATGCAATGGCAAATACTGGAAAGATTATTGCATGTGATATTGTAAAGAGCAGAGTGTCAAAGATGAAAGAGAATATCAATCGGTGCAGGTTTAGTAATGTTGAATGTTTAATTAAAGATATGACGGTATATGATTCAGATTTTGATGGAGAATTTGACAGGGTATTGATTGATGCTCCATGTTCAGGTATTGGTGTAGCAGGCAAACGTCCTGAAATTAAGTTAAAATTCGAATCTGCAGAATCCCTTATTAGAACACAGCAAGCATTAATAAGTATTTGCAGCAGATATGTTAAAAAAGGCGGTATACTGGTTTATGGAACATGTACAGTAAACAGAATGGAGAATCAAAATATAGTAGAAGAATTTTTAGAAAGAAATAATGACTATATTTTAAACGAGGATTTTACTGATAAAGGCTTTTATGCTGCCAGAATAATTAAAAAATAGCACGATTTTACAAGCCCGTTGATTTTTTTAGGAGTAGAATATATAATCTGCGTAATGAGTAATCCCACAATGCATATACTTTCATATACCCATAATGAACTAAAAGACCTTTTTGAAAAACATGGTTTAAAAAGGTATAGAGCTTTACAGGTTTTAGATTGGGTATACAACAAGAAAGTTTTTGATTATTCGTTAATGACAAACATCAGTAAAGATGATATAGAACTGCTAAAAGAAAACTTTTCACTTATATTACCTCAAATAGAAAGAAAGCTTGTTTCAGCAGATGGAACAGTTAAGTATCTATTCCGATATCCAGATAATGCTACGATAGAAAGTGTTCTGATGGATTATGATTATGGCACATCAATATGTGTTTCCAGCCAGTCAGGATGCAAAATGGGATGTGTATTCTGTGCTTCATCTGCAGTACCTTTTAGCCGTAATCTGTACGGATATGAAATTACCGCACAAATACTTAAAGCAAGTCTTGACAGCGGCAAAGTCATATCAAGGGCAGTAGTAATGGGGATAGGCGAGCCTTTTGACAACTATGATAATCTTATCAATTTTCTCAATGTAGTAAATATGAAAGAAGGTTTCAACATGGGAGGAAGGCGAATAACCATTTCAACATGCGGAATTGTACCTAAAATATATGAATTTGCAGATTTATGCCTTCAGGTTAACCTGTCAGTATCGCTACATGAAGTAACTGACGAGAAAAGATCTGCTATAATGCCTATAAACAGAAAATATAATATTGCTTCTTTAATTAAAGCTTGTGAGTACTATTTCGAAAAAACTAACAGAAGAGTTTCCTTTGAATATGCACTTATACCTGGCCAGAATGATTCTTTTGATCATGCAAAACGATTAAGCTTTCTATTGAAGAATGTCATGTGTTATGTAAATGTTATACCCATCAATCCTATCGAGAACATGAAACCACACCAAAACAGCAGAAATTTATCAGGTTTTTGTGCTATACTTAAAGAAAACGGCATACCCGTCACTATCAGAAGGGAACTTGGCAGAGACATTGAAGCCGCTTGCGGGCAGTTAAGGAGACAGCATGATATTTAATTACACCTCATATACCGATATTGGACAGGTAAGGGAAAATAATGAAGATTATCATATAATTATACCCTTTGAGGAACATAATGAATTTGCAGCAGCTGTTGCGGACGGGATGGGAGGACATCTTTTTGGAGAGATAGCCAGTAAAGCAGCTGTAGACTGTTTTGAGAAAAAAATACGCGATAGACGTTTCAAGAATTGCAGCAACATCAAGGATTATCTTTTAAACATATGCAAAACAGCAAATAAGGATATTCTAGAGTTCAGCAAGAAATATAATGTATTTTCAGGAATGGGAACGACACTGGATGCTATATATATAAAGGATGACAAACTGTATGTTATACATATCGGTGATTCTAGGATATATTCAATATGTAATAATGAAATGAAAATGATAACGAAAGATCATTCCTATGTACAGCAGCTTCTGGATAAGGGTGATATAACTATTGATGAATACCAGAACCATCCAAACAAGAATGTTATTACAAAAGCACTTGGTATTGCTGATATACCTGAACCAGATATATTTGAAATAACGCTGGATTTTTGTGGGTATATAATGCTTTGTACCGATGGTCTTACCAATATGCTTGACGAGGCTAATATATTGAATATAATTAATCAGGAAACCGAGTTGGAAGAAAAAGTCAGGGAACTTGTCAAAAAAGCTAACGAGGCAGGCGGAACCGACAATATTACGATAATTCTTATCAAAGCGGACAGGAAGTTGGAGGAATAAAAATGGATCCTGTTATACTTAATAACAGATACGAACTTCTTAGCAGGATGGGCATAGGCGGTATGGCTTATGTATACAAAGCAAAAGATAAAGCGCTTAACCGTATAGTTGCAGTTAAAACGCTTAAAGATGAATATGCTCAGGATAAAGATTTTATAAAACGTTTTAAAGATGAAGCATTATCAGTAGCAAAACTTTCCCACGAGAATATAGTGAATGTATACGATGTAGGATATGACAACAGCATGAACTATATTGTTATGGAATGTGTCGAAGGCACAACTTTATCCAGTTATATGGAATCTGTAGGCCCTCTGGATATTAAAGAAGTAGTAGATATTGCTTTGCAGATATTTGCAGCACTAGAGCATGCGCATAATAATGGTATTATTCATAGGGATATAAAACCTCAGAACATACTGATTTCAAAGAATGGAAGAATCAAAGTGACAGATTTCGGTATAGCCAAAGCTATTAATGCTCAAACACTTACTACAGATAATAAAGCATTTGGATCTGTCCACTATATCTCTCCTGAACAGGCTAAAGGCGGATTTTTAAGCAATAGCACAGATCTTTACTCAACAGGAATAGTTATGTATGAAATGGTTACTGGTAAAGTTCCTTTTGATGCTGATACACCAATTGCTATAGTTATGAAGCATCTACAAGATAATCCCATACCTCCAATAGAGATCAGGGAGGATATTCCCGAAGAATTAAACAGAATTATTCTTAAAGCTATTCAGAAAAAAACGTCTGACAGATATGAAACTGCAGCGGATGTGATGATAGATTTAAAAAATCTGGATAATATAGCTGATGTAAAAGGTGATTTGACTTTAGATTTTATAAACGGGGAAGTCCTTCCTTCAAATGACACCATGGCAATACCTTCAGTTTCTGAAGATGATTTATATCTTGAAGATGATAAGCAGATAGTAAGGGGAAATACGGGCAAGATATATAGAGCGAAACATAACACAAGCAATCTCTCGCAACCAAAACTTATAAATTTTGATGAGGAATATAATGTACCTCTAATATATGCAAAAGGTAGAAAAAAGAAAGAGAAAAAATATTTTTTCACGACTCTTATAGCTCTAATTTGTGTTTTATCTTTATCAGCTTTTTTTGTGGTTTTTGCTATAGATGAACTGGCAAAAGTCGTTGTACCTGAAGCGAAAGAATACGAAGTCCTTAATTATGTTACATATGATTATGAGACTATCAAGAAAAAGCTTGAAGAGGATTTTGATATTATAGTATTAATGAAGGAAGCTTACTCTGATGAAACACCTCCAGGAATAATAATGGATCAGGATGTAGAACAGGGTAGGATTTTCAAGGAAGGTGCAACAAATACAATTACATTTACAGTAAGCGTAGGGAGCAATTATGTTGAAATTCCAAAATGTGTAGGCGATGACTACCGCGTAGCGGAAAATACTATTATCAGTGCAGGACTTATACCAGAAAAGATTGAAGAATACAATCAGGATGTAACTGCAGGTATAGTATTTGCTGTATCCCCTTCAGAAACTGTTAAAGTCAAATATGGTGATACTGTAAAAATATATGTCTCACTTGGTTCACAATACGAAAAAACCCTAGTTCCTGATCTTTTCGGACTGACAAAAGAGCAGGCTGCGGAGAAACTATTAGAATATAAACTTGTCATGAATGTAATGTCGGAAGAAACAATACCTGGTAAAACATCTTTAGTTACTTATCAGTATCCAGAGGCAAATACCGAAACATATGAAAATAGTACCATTGATATAAAACTATCTGTAGATTATGGAGATATTGTATATGAAGATATTACAGTACAGTTTACTTTTGATCCTACAATAGCAGAACTGACGAATATGGAATTCCCAATAACTTTGAGATTTAAATTTGAATATTCAGATCAGGAAGGGTCTTCACAGACATCTGTAAATGTCGCATCGATAGCGAATCTTCCGTACCAAAGGGGTGTACGTATACCTGCAAAAGGTGAAACAAAATTAACAGTGTTTATAGGATCAGTACTGTACAAGGAACCGATAATTTATAAATATTTTGATTATTATCAAGCAAATCCAGCTCCAGATGAAAGCCCAGCTCCATAAATGGAAAAAGGTCTTGTTATTAAGTCATTAAGCAACCGGTATACTGTAAGAACAGATAATGATGAATATATCTGCAAACCTAGAGGCTTATTCAGGAAAGAAGGGTTTAAACCTCTATGTGGAGATAGAGTTATATTTGAAATAACCGATTCATCCTGCAAGGAAGGATATATTTACAGTATAGAAGAACGAAAAAACCTGCTTATAAGGCCTCCAGTTGCCAATATTGATACCGTTGTAATAGTCTTTTCAGTGAATTCGCCAGTATGGGATGAGCTTTTGGTCGATCTTCTTGTGCTAGCATGCTATTCCAATGATATCGAACCTGTGTTATGTATAAACAAATCGGATTTAGCATCAAAAGAAGAGATTAGGAATATACTTTACCAATACTCAAAAAGCGGATGCAGGATAGTTACAACAGATGCAAAACATAATAACGGGCTTGGTGATTTGAAAAGCTTGCTTACTGGAAAGATTTCTGTTTTTGCTGGTCAATCAGGAGCAGGCAAATCCACACTGATTAATTCGCTTACAAATACAAGAATTATGCAAACAGGTACATTGTCTGACAGGATTGAAAGAGGAAAAAACACGACAAGACATTGTGAGCTGCTTTCTTTTGATGGCGGCTACATTGCTGACACTCCTGGATTTTCTAAATTTGATCCTGGCTTGTTGCAACCGGATGCAATTATGAGCATGTATACTGATTTTAATCCATACAGAAAAATGTGCAGGTTCAATGACTGCAAACACATAAATGAAAAAAATTGCGCAGTAATTAATGCAGTAGAAAAAGGAGAAATACCAATTGAACGTCACAATAGGTATAAAATAATATATAATATGTCTAAAGAAGCTTTAAAGATCAGGAGGGGATATTAATGATAAAAATTTCACCATCATTACTAGCATGTAACTTTGCAAGATTAGAAGAGGAAGTAAGGAAGATTGAAAAAGGTGGAGCTCATTATGTGCACGTTGATGTCATGGACGGACACTTCGTACCAAATATATCAATCGGTATTCCTGTTGTTGATGCTTTAAGAAAGATTACAAAATTACCCTTGGATGTTCATCTGATGATAACAGATCCTGATAAGTATATTGATGACTTTGCAAAAGCAGGCGCAGATATTATTTGCGTCCAGCAGGAAGCATGTATTCATCTGGATAGAACTATAAGATATATAAAAGATTTGGGGAAAAAAGCCGCTGTAGCTTTGAATCCATCAACTAATATAAATGTTTTAGAATATATTCTTCCAATGCTTGATATGGTTCTTATTATGAGCGTGAATCCTGGATTCGGGGGGCAGTCATATATACAGTACAGTACTGAAAAAATAAAGTCGCTTAAAAAAATGATAGATACTATGGGATTAAATACAGATATTCAGGTAGATGGTGGTGTGACAGTTGAGAATTGTCATGAGATTAAGGCAGCAGGTGCGAATGTCCTTGTTGCCGGTTCTGCAATATTCAAAGCAAAGGATGTTAAAAAAGCTATACAGCAGCTGATAGAGAACTGATTATTTTGCTCTTTGAATTATATCTTTTATTTCTTCCTTTGACTCTTTATAAATATTAATACGTAAAGTGTCAGCACCAGATTTCCTTATTAGTTCTTTGTTCGCAAGGTTATTTATAGTAAAAGCACCTAAAAGATAAGTTGTGCTGCATCCAGGATATGTTACAATGTCTATACGCTTCTTCTGTCTGTCATTTAAATACATTTCTTCCTCAGAAGTGCCAGATTTGCTGAATATGCTTTTAATACAGTATTTCGTTTTCATGACTGCAACTCTTCCATATATAAGATATTCATAACTTATATTTTTATTTAAGCCAGCAAACCTTTTTATACTGTCAATGGGTAATTCATGTGAAAGGTGTATTGCTTTAACATTTTCATATCCAGACAAAAAATCCGCAGTATATGTGTTTAGACAGTTGATTCCGGAATCCAACACTTTTTCTCCTGGGATAGCCAGTATACCTATAGAGGAGGATATAATTCTTTTCTGATTAATTTCTGCATCATCAAGCGAAACCCCTATAGGTATGTATGAGAAAACTCTGTTGTCATAGTAATATTTCTGATACATGTTATATGGCATATATATCCTATCAGCATCTATGTCCCTTATATCAAAATCCGGTCTATTTTCAAAGAAGAAAAGTGATATACCTGGTTTTCTATCAATACCCATTATGGAAATTGATATATTTTCATATCTAGGAAAGTAATCAGTTACAGAAGAAATATTTACTGTTTGCCTTAATAATGCTAATCCCTCAAGAGCATCTCTTCTTAATGCGTTTACCGACTTTGATGGAAGAAATGTTGCTGTGTCTGTATCTTTAGTGAGAGATTCGAATTCAAACACGGTATTTCCTGTCTTAGTTAAGTTCTTAATAATATCTTCATCCGCATCAGGATTTTTTGCTTTTTGGGATACTATATCAGAATAAGCCGTATATGTATTGTTCTTTGCATCTTTGACGGTAAAACTTGCTTTATGTCCGGTTTTTGATGAGAAATGACCACTTATCAGTACTTTACGATTAAAATCGTCTGAATAGGATTTCTGTGCCTGTTCAATAAGCTCCTTATCGTATGTCAAATATACGGGTTCATTAGGTTCAGGAACACCATTTCTGCATATCAAGCCATACAGGTTTCCATTCTTATTCAGTATATTAACATACATTCCAATACCGCTTTTTTTAAAACTGATTCCATCGCCGTTTATTAGATTTCTACTGCTTTCTATTTGGATAAGTTCTTTTTCTTTATTTACTTTAGTAACAGTGCCAATCCTTATACCCGTATTACCGGAAAAGTTGTATGCCATCATTTCTTTGCCTGGTTGCGTAAACATATATCCTTTGGAAAACCCTTCCCTATTGAATACCATCATAGCATCCTGCCTGTCTTTATCTGTAAGGGTTCCCGAAATAGCTTTTCTATATGTTTTAGTTATGATTGCAACATATTCCGGACTTTTCATTCTTCCCTCTATCTTAAGGGAAACGACACCTGCTGAGATTACTTTATCAATATCGTCCATTACAGCGATATCTTTTGTACTAAGAAGATTCTTAGCAGCAACTGTACGGTTATCAGCAAATAGAGAATATGAAAGCCTGCATGGCTGTGCGCAGCTGCCTTTATTTCCAGATTTTCCACCATTAAAATAACTAAGCTCGCACTGTCCCGAATAACACACACATAATGAGCCATGACCGAATACTTCAACTTCAATCCCTGTAGCGACAAGCATTTTAATCTGATCAAGAGTGGCTTCTCTAGCAGCAATAATTCTTTTAAAACCAAGATTTTTCAAAAATTGAGCTTCTTTGGGATGAATAATACTCATCTGTGTTGAGGCATGTAGACGAATATCAGGCAGCATCTTCCTTATTTGTACTGCTAAACCTAAATCCTGTACAATTATGCCATCTATACCGCATGAATGTGCTTTTTTTGCATTATTCAGAGCCATTTCCATATTTTCATCATCTATAAGCGTGTTTAGTGTCAGATATACAGACACATCACGTAAATGACAGTAACGGACAGCTTCTGATAATTCTTCAAATGTGAAATTATCAGCATTTGCTCTAGCACTGAAAGTCTTGATTCCAAGATAAACAGCATCGGCTCCATTTTGAACGGCGGCTTTTAAACATTGCATATTTCCTGCTGGTGATAATAGTTCCAATATATCCTCTTTCTACTTCAATAGGCTGAAAGTACGGATATATGATAATATATATAAAGAGAACTGGCAATCATTTAAATTTTATTAGTATAGGAGGATTGCATGCCGCTTGACGGAATAGCAGTAAAATGCCTTGCAAATGAGCTTAATCATATATGTATAGGCGCAAAGATACAGAACATATATATGCCTAAAAAAGATGAGGTTATTATAGGCATATATGCAAATAGCATGTCATATAACATATCATTATACCTTGAGCCTTCCAGCCCTGGTATATATTTAGTGAAAGAAAAGGTAAACAACCCAAAAACACCTTATGGGTTCTGTATGTTTTTAAGAAAGCACATATGTAACGGATATATAACTAAAGTGTATACAAAAAGCTATGAAAGAATAATATATTTTGATATTGATCACACTGATGAGCTTGAAGAACGCATAAATAAAACGCTGATTGTGGAACTTACAGGGCGTAACTGCAACCTGATAGTGGTAAATTCTTCAAATAAGATAATGGATGCTCTACGGCATATTGATGAATCAATGTCCTCAGTAAGAAGAATAATGCCTGCGGGGGAGTATATGCTTCCCCCTGTACAGGATAAACTACCAATCGAGCAAGTAAAATGGGAACATATAACCAAGTATGATGATTTTCCTATATCCGAAGCAGTTTTCAAGACAGTCATGGGTATAGCCCAGATTTTTGCTAAAGAGATATGTTTCAGGTCTAAAGTCGAAGATGTTAAAACAGTAAAAAATATTAATAAAGAAGAAGCGTCTGCAATAATGTATAACCTGAATAGGATTTCTGATAATATTCATAATTTGGAATATAATCCCATAGCGGTATATGAAAAAGACAAGAAAGTGATGAAAGACTATTACTGTTTTGAGTTGACGCTGTACAAAAATATACCAGGTATGACTATAAGGGGATATGAGTCGTTTCTGGATATCTTTACTGAATATGTGAGTTCCAAAAGCAAAAGAGCAGAAATGATTGCTAAAACTGATTCTGTAAAAAAGACAGTATCTGCTTTTTTAGCAAAAGCAAAAAAAAAGCTTGCGATATATAATAACAGCTTGTCAGATACAAATAAAATCAAACAGTATAAGTTATTTGGAGAGCTTCTTACTGCAAACATTCCAATGTTGAAGCAGCGTTCAGATTCTGTAGAACTTCTGGATTATTACACCAACACAAATATCAAAATACCGCTTGATCCTTCTAAAGACGCATTAAAGAATGCTCAAATCTATTATAAAAAGTACAAAAAAGGGATGGCTGCATATGACTATGCTGTAAATGCAATTAAGGATATGACAAAAGAAGCTGAATATTTGAAGTCTGTTTTAACTTCATTGGATTTATGTGAAACTGTTTTAGATGTGGAAGATATTAAAAAAGAGCTTATACAGCAAGGATATATAAAAGAAAAACAACAGAGCAAAAAGAGTTGGAAGAAAAAAGACCCTGAAACAGTTTCATTCAATCCCATCCAATACCAATCTGAGGAAGGATTTTTGATATATGCTGGAAGGAATAATACTGAAAATGATAAACTGACATTTGGATTTGCAGAACCTTTCGATATATGGATGCATGTTAAAAACATGCATGGGTCTCATGTAATTATAAAAAATACTGTAAAGTCAGAACATTTTGTTTCTGACAAGACATTAACTCAAGCTGCTATTATCGCTGCATCACATTCTGAAGCTAAAAATTCCGGACAGGTCGCAGTTGATTATACATTTGTTAAGAATGTAAAGAAACCTAAAGGCGCAAAACCTGGATATGTTAACTATTTCAACTATTATTCAGCGTATGTAACAGCAGATGCAGAAATACTAAAGAAATTGAGAAGGCAATAATTTTTGTTAGATTTGCAAAAAAACAGCCTGTACTGTAATATAACCAAATAGGAGATTAATTATGTTTAATGAAAAAATAACACAAAATTTAAGTAAATCCTCATTCATCCGGGCAATGTTTGAAGAGGGTAACAGATTAAAAGCTTTATATGGAGAAGAAAATGTTTACGATTTCTCTATTGGAAATCCTGAAATGGAACCTCCAATCGAAGTTAAGGAATCCTTGAAAAAAATTGCATGCAGTGATGAAGAAGGATTACATAAATACATGAGCAATGCAGGTTATGAAGCTACTAGGAAAGCCGTTTCATGCAGTATAAAGAATGATTACGGATATGATGTGCCGTATAACCACATAATAATGTCTGCAGGTGCAGCAGCGGGACTGTTTGTAACACTCAAGTCTATATTGAATCCTGAGGATGAGGTTATTGTATTTAAACCATATTTTGCTGAATACGGATTTTATGTAATGCATGCTCAGGGCGTTTTGAAGGAAGCAGATTGTAATGAGGATTTTTTGCCGGACATAGATTCTCTTAAAAAAGTTATTACTGACAAAACAAAAGCAATAATCTTAAACACACCAAACAATCCTTCTGGAGCTGTATACTCCAAGGAAGTTCTTATGAGAATAAGTGATGTAATAAGAGAAGCCGAAGACAGATATAACACTAGTATTTTTGTAATAAGTGATGAGCCTTATGTGAAGATAGTATATGACGATATAAGCATTCCATGCGTGTTTGAATGTTTCGATAAAGCTATTATAGTAAATTCATACAGTAAATCTTTAGCTTTGCCAGGAGAAAGGATAGGTTATATTGCTATAGATCCAAAAATACCGAATTCTCAACTTTTGGTCAATATATGCATCTTTAACACAAGAACATTAGGTTATGTTAATGCTCCTGCTATAATGCAAAGGGTTATTCAGGATTCATGCAATGCAAAAGTTGATATCGAAGACTATAAATCTAGGCGCGATATGCTGTATGATCATATGGTAAAGTGTGGTTTTAATATCAAGAAACCAAAAGGAGCTTTTTATCTTTTTGTAAAATCACCTGTAGAGAATGAAATGGAATTTGTTGAAAAAGCAAAGAAATACAACATTCTTATAGTTCCGGGGAGAGGATTCGGAATGCCCGGATATGTTAGGATGTGCTTCTGTATTTCCAAAAAAACAATACAGGCAAGCCTTCCTAAGATTACCGAACTCGCCAAGGAGTATTTCGGATGATTAGAATAATATTGGATAACGGAATACACAACTTAAGTATGGATAAGCTTGCATTCGGTACAGGTTGTTTTGCTGACTACAACGATAAAGACAGTTATTTTCTCCTGATGGACAGGTTTTTTGAAAATTTTAAAACTTTTGATACTGCTCGTTCATATAATGAATGGCTTCCTGATGGAAAAGATATCTCAGAACATATGCTTGGTGAATGGATGAAAATCAGGAATAACAGGAATAATATCGTGATAGTTACAAAAGGCGGATTTCCAAAAAACCTGAAATCAAAAAAAGACATCATAAATAGGATTACAAAAGAGGATCTTCAATATGACATAGACACAAGCCTAGCTACACTTAAGACGGATTATGTTGATATCTTCCTGCTTCACAGAGATGATTTATCAAAACCAATTGAGTATATAATACCTATATTGCAGGATTTTATAAAACAGGGTAAGACTCGATTTATAGGTGTAAGCAACTGGACAAGCGACAGAATAGCAAAGGCGCAAGAATTCATCGAAAAGGAAAAAATGGTACCATTATCTATTTCCCAGTGTTACTTTTCATTAGCGGAATCTACACCTGCCAAATTTGATGATGAAACTATAGTATGTATTAATGATTATGAATACAAATGGTACGAAACAAATAAAATGCCTTTGATGGCATATACCTCACAGGCAAAAGGATTTTTTTCAAAGTATAATCATGTCCAGTTGAAACAAAGTGAAATAAACAGATTTGTCTCAGATATAAATATAGAAAGAGCAAAAAGGGCAAAGATGCTAGCAAATGAATATAGTGTATCACCCACCTGCATCGCACTAGCTTATCTTATAAACAACCCAGTGCAGACTTGTGCCATAATTGGACCGAAAAACTTATCTTTGCTGGAAGACAGCATTAGTGTCAAAGATGTCCTGCTTTCAAAGACGCAGATTGACTGGCTTAAAGGAGAATAATGGGTACTCTTAGCGATCGTAAATTACAACCATATCAGTCGTTTATACTCATAACGGTAGTTATGATAATATTCCTAAGCGTTCAGGTTGGGGGGATTTTTATTTTCAAGGACAATATTTATCTTTATCAGGTATTATGCGAAGTTGTTGGTCTGGCTATGCCTGTATTAATATTTATGCTTGCTACTAAAAGGGTAAAAGAAAATATACATATCAGAAGCGTAAGCGGAAAAAATCTTATAACAATCATATCTATCATTGTGCTCTTCATACCAGTATCCATGCTGCTTGCAACCTTAAATATGTGGGTTGTGGAAAATTTGTTCGCAACAACATCTGGGCTTGAAGATATTTTAGTAATTGACAATTTTAATGATTATTTGAAAAGCATATTAGTCATGGCTGTGACTCCGGCAATATGTGAGGAGATAGCATTCAGGACTGCATTCATGTCTGGATTGGAAAGGCTTGGAAAAACACTATGTTTTTTCTTTGTCTCACTCTTTTTCTCTTTAGCGCATATGATACCTGAAAAGCTTTTATCTACCTTCGCATTATCAATTCTCCTTTGTTACTTTTTGTATAGGACTGGCTCTGTTCTGAGCGCTATGCTTGGTCATTTTATGAATAATTTTATTGCAATTACTATTACTTATGCTTCTAGAAATGCTCCTGCAGAACAAGAAAGCATAGAGTTATTGAAAGCTTACGGGTTGACCGAATATGGCTTATCTTTTATTGTTTGGGGAGCATTATCCATTCTTCTTCTACCGTTAATAATCATTCTGTTGAAAAAGTTTAGAAAAAATACGGAAAAAACAAAAATCACAATCGTAAAAGAAACTGGAATGGATGGTAATACAATAGCAGCATTTCTACCAGCTCTTACTGTATTCGTAACTCTTGTAGCTATAGTGATAGTTAGTAATGTCTTAACTGGTTATTAGAATCTGTTCAAGATCAAAATACTTTTTCACATAGTAAGTACACGGTGCGATATTCAATATATCATGCGAATCATAATAGCAGGAATCTATTCCGGCATTAATAGCACATTCAATATCTACATCCCTGTCTCCAATAAAAAGTATTCTTTTCCTGTCAAGGCTATATTTTTCTACCAGATAATCCACGGAAGCGCTATTTGGCTTTAATGGAAAACCTGAATCTCGGTAGAGTATCTCTTCAAAATATCTAAGATAATCCTTTGATTCAAGAAAACGGAAGACTGAAGCCCCTCGATTTGTAACAATAAAATTATATCCTTTAATTTTTTGTATGATATTTTCTACACCTTCAAAAGGAAGGGCTTTCTGCACATTCATCTTCTCTTCAGCTTCCATAAACTTAGCAACAAGGCTCATATAATCCAGATTATGTTTTTCTGAAAGAAGCTGTAAGGTATGCGTCAGGGATTTATGCAGATTTTGTGATATCAGAATGTAATCCTCATTAATTCCTTTACTTACCAATACCTGCTCAATTACTTTGGATATTTCCCCGTATGTATCAAATAGTGTCCCGTCAAAGTCCCAAATTAAATGTTCGTATCTCATTATCTCATCCAATCTTGTATTTGCATAACTTTTTGGTTCAAGTATAATAAAGTATAACATACGAAAGGAAGATTTTCCGATGTTTATAAATGAACAAGTGGTTTTAAAGGACAATAGAATAATAAAAGCTGCAAAACTTGCTCCAGAGCAGGTGGAAAAAACTAAAAAAGGCGCAATGACTCATGCAATACTTGAAGCGCATAATATATCTGATACTAAAGATGAGCTAAAGCTTAAATTCGATGCTATGGCAAGCCATGATATCACATATGTAGGAATTTTACAGACGGCTTCTGCGTGTAATTTGAACAAATTTCCCATTCCGTATGTCCTGACCAATTGTCACAATTCTCTTTGTGCGGTTGGAGGTACAATTAATGAGGATGATCATCTTTTCGGATTATCAGCAGCAAAAAGATATGGAGGCATTTATGTTCCTGCTCATTTAGCAGTTATTCATCAGTATATGCGTGAAATGATGTCTGGTTGCGGTAAAATGATTCTCGGTTCCGACAGCCACACAAGATATGGAGCATTAGGAACTTTAGCTATTGGTGAGGGCGGAGGCGAACTCGCAAAACAATTGCTGGGTAAGTCATACAATTTGAAATATCCCAAAATATGTCTTGTTTATCTGACCGGTTGCATGAACAAAGGAGTAGGACCTCATGATGTAGCTATATACATGATTGGAAAAGTCTTCAAGCAAGCTTTGGTGACTAATATGATATTGGAATTTGCAGGACCTGGAATAAAGAACCTTTCAATGGATGACCGTATGGGTATTGATGTAATGACTACAGAGACTGCATGTCTTTCATCAATATGGGCAACTGATGAAAAAACACAAGAGTATTATGAAACTCATGGAAGGAAAGAGGAATATAAAAAGATGCATCCTGCCGATGAAGCTCTATATGACTGTGCTTTAAGCATAGATCTTTCAAAAATTGAACCCATGATAGCATTGCCATATCATCCTTCTAATGCATATACTATTAGAGATTTTTTAGATAACAGTTCAGATATACTGGACAATCTAAAGTTGGATGCTTTAAAAACATATGCTGATAAAAAAAATAAAAGTTTTTTTACTGGACAGGGAATTATTGCTGGATGTGCAGGAGGTACATTTGAAAATATAATAGAAGCTTCAGCAATCTTGGAAAAGGGTGATACAGGAAGTGGAAGATTTTCACTATCAGTTTATCCTCAGAGCCAACCTGTAGCATATGCTCTGAATAAACTAGGTTGTATGAATAAACTTATGGAATCTGGAGTAATTATTAAAACAGCTTTTTGCGGTCCGTGTTTCGGAGCAGGGGATGTGCCTGCGAATAATACTCTGTCAGTTAGGCACACTACAAGAAATTTTGAAAACAGAGAAGGAAGTATACCTAAAAATGGCCAAACAGCTTATGTAGCTTTAATGGATGCAAGAAGTATTGCCGCCACTGCTTTAAATAAAGGATATATTACAGCAGGAACAGATGTTGAATATGATAAACATATTCCAAAATATGAGTTCAACAGGAATATATATGAAAAGAGAGTGTATAACGGATACAATAAACCAAATTACAATCAGGAACTGATATATGGTCCGAATATAAAGCCTTGGCCGGAAATACCATCACTGCCTGATAACCTTTTACTCAAAGTAGCAACAGTTCTGACAGATGAGGTAACTACTACTGATGAGCTTATACCTTCTGGAGAGACTTCTTCCTACAGGTCAAATCCATTAGCGCTTGCAGAGTTCACATTATCTCGTAAAGCTCCTGATTATGTTAAAAAAGCAAAACTTGCAGCTACCGAAGAAGGTGTTGACGGACATCTTATATTTGCAAAAAAGCCAGGAGATGGTTCTGCAAGAGAACAAGCAGCTTCCTGTCAGAGGGTACTGAAGGGGTATGCAAATATATGTTTTGAATATGCTACAAAAAGATACCGGTCCAATCTCATAAACTGGGGAATGTTGCCATTTACTGTTATAGAAGACCCGAACCTTTTATTGGATGAATACGTCTATATACCGAATATCAGGCAAGCGGTCCTTTCGGCAAAGGAAGAGGTATATGCATACATATCCGAAACAAAAGAAGATTCCCTTAACATGACTAGCAAAGCAAGACGGATAAAGCTTTATTTGAAAGGATTATCAAAAACTGATAGAGATGTACTTGCAGAAGGTTGTATGATAAACTATTACAGGAAAAGCAAGTAACGGAGGATAAAATGGCAAAAAGAATTACTACACTCATACTCGTTGCAATAATGGCCTTTGCGCTGGTTTCATGCAACAACAATACAGATCCCACAGAATCGGTCATGCCAAGTTTCGTAGTTTCAACTGATGAGGAGTGGCCTTCTGAATATTTCGGATCTGAAGTTTTGCCGAAAATCGAAAATGGAAACACAAACTATTATAAGTTTTATGATCAGGTATTGAGAATTTATGTGTATAATGTTGACGATGAAGCATTTTTAAAATATATTGAAACACTGAAAAGGACAGGCTATAAGGACATAACCATAGAGACAAAAGAAGCCTTTGTTGGTTCTTTGGATCAGTATGACCTAGTTATAAACAGGGACGCTGATACTCAACGTATGGTTATTGAGCTTACAACTCCCCTTACATGGCCAAAAGAAGGATATATTACAATGCTATCAGCACCTGCTGGCGCAAAGATAATTCAGATAATAGGAGAATCTAATAATATTACTGTAGTTACTGAGGATATAGGAAAGCAGGAATTTGATTTATATACCGCAGATGCGATTGCAATAGGTTTTTCTACAATATTAGTTACTTCAGAAACTGTATTCGTTGCTGAGAATAATGATTATATTCTTACAATAGTGAGACAGCCTGAAAAAAATACGATGGACATAGGAATATATGAAAAAAACTGATTTTAATGACATAATGGGTTTTGAAGAAGGTATATTAGATGAATTTACTTTGGATGACAAAGATATGGCTTTGCTTGCTTTAATTGAAAAGGAAATAGAATCCACTTTGAAAAATATCCGAATATTTGATCTTCAGACAAGTAAACGTATGGAAGAAATACTTTCTCAAGAAATATATAACCAAGGAGAAAGAATTAATCAACTAATGGATAAAGCCTCTCCTGAACTCAAAAAATATCTTGAAGGATATATGACCAAGATAAAGAATACTTACCTTAACTAATTATTAAAAGAAAGATAAGTGTTTGCAAAAATATATAAAAAAATTCTATAAGCTATTGACACGCAAAAGCGATTGAGATACAATTACTGATAATGCGCTAATCTGCGTATTTTTGCGCCTGCAGGCATGAAAACTCATGAAATCGGGGTGCATACGGTAATATGTGGCACCGGTTTACCAACGTTAAAAATGGAAACCGGTACCAAGAGGATGATATAGAAAAGGACATGAGGTGACTAATTAATGATACATCCTATTCAATACGGAAAAAGAGAAAGAATGAGTTTCTCAAAAATCAAAGAAGTTCTAGAAATGCCCAATCTTATTGAAGTTCAGAAAAAGTCTTATCAGTGGTTCCTCGATGAAGGTCTTAAGGAAGTATTTAAAGACGTTTCTCCGGTACGCGACCACACAGACAACCTTATTTTGGATTTCATTGATTACAGGATTGCAGACAAGCCTAAACTTGATGTTCAAGAGTGTAAGGAAAGAGATGCTACATATCAGGCACCTCTAAGAGTGAAAGTCAGGCTTATCAGAAGAGATACCGGTGAAGTCAAAGAGCAGGAAATATTTATGGGTGATTTCCCAATAATGACCGATACTGGGACATTTGTAATAAATGGAGCAGAAAGAGTAATAGTCAGCCAGCTTGTCAGATCACCTGGTGCATATTATGCTGAAAAGAAAGATAAAGCTGGGAAAAGTCTTTTTTCTAGCACACTTATCCCAAACAGAGGCGCATGGATAGAATATGAAACTGATTCGAACGGTGTTTTGTATGTAAGAATTGACAGAACTAGAAAACTTCCTCTTACTGTATTTTTGAGGGCTTTAGGATTTGCCAAAGATTCAGATATAACTGCGGTTTTCGGAGAAGACTACAAGCTTGATGCTACATATGCCAAAGATGAAACAAAGACAAGAGAAGGCGGATTATTTGAAATATATAAGAGGTTAAGGCCAGGTGAACCTCCTACAACAGAAAGTGCAGAAAATTTGTTTGAAGGATTATTTTTCGATCCGAGAAGATATGACCTTGCTAGATTTGGAAGATATAAGTTCAACAAAAAACTTTCCATAGCTCCAAGGCTGGTGGGAACCACTTCAGCTGAAAATATTATTGATACAGCTACCGGAGAAATCCTTGTTAGTGCAAATGATGTTATTACTGAAGAGCAGGCAGTAGCTGTAGAGAATGCTGGTATTAATGTTGTAAAGGTAAAATGTGATAATCATATACATGTAGTTATCGGAAATGAAACAGTAAATGCAGCATACTTTGTGGACTTCAGCCATACTGCATTAGGACTTACTGATAAAGTAAACTACAGGGTATTAAAGGAAATACTTGCATCTTGCAATACGGAAGAAGAGATTAAAGAAGCTTTTGAAAAGAGAAAATATGAGTTATGCCCGAAAAACATAACAAGAATTGATATAGTAGCTTCAATAAGCTATTTATTGGGACTGGATTACGGCCTATATAATACAGATGATATAGACCATCTAGGTAACAGAAGAATAAGATCGGTTGGCGAGCTCTTACAGAACCAGTTCAGAATAGGTTTTGCTAGAATGGAAAGAGTTATTCGTGAGAAGATGACAATCCAAGATATTGATATCGTTACACCTCAGGCATTAATCAATATTCGTCCCGTGACAGCAGTAATAAAGGAATTTTTCGGTTCCAGCCAGTTGTCACAGTTTATGGACCAGCCAAACCCTCTTGCTGAAATTACGCATAAGAGAAGGCTTTCAGCTTTGGGACCAGGAGGTTTAAGCAGAGAAAGAGCAAACTTTGAAGTCCGTGATGTTCACTACTCACATTATGGAAGGATGTGCCCGATTGAGACACCTGAAGGACCAAACATCGGACTTATAGCGTCCTTGAGCACATATGCAAGAATTAATGAATATGGGTTTATTGAAACACCTTATCGAAAAGTTAATAAAGGCACACATGTAGTAACTGATGTCATCGATTATCTTACAGCTGATGAAGAGGATAATTACATTGTTGCTCAGGCAAACTCAGAACTGACGAAAGATGGACATTTCGCTCAACCGAGAGTAAGCTGCAGATACCGCAATAATAAGGTTATGAGAGACTCAATTACAGTTGATTATATGGACGTATCTCCAAAACAGCTTGTTTCAGTAGCTACAAGCATGATACCTTTCTTGGAAAATGATGATGCTAACAGAGCCCTAATGGGATCAAACATGCAAAGACAGGCTGTACCCCTTATAAAGCCGGAAGCACCAATTATCGCTACAGGAATGGAATATAAAGTTGCTACAGACTCTGGCGTATGCGTTTTAGCAAAAAGAGCAGGAAAAGTTGAAAGCGTTTCCGCTGACAAAGTAGTAATTGTCACTCCAAGCGGTGAAAAAGATACATATAGGATAATAAAATATAAAAGAAGCAACCAGGGAACATGCATAAACCAAAAAGTAATCGTTAAAAAAGGCGAAACCGTTAAAGCTGGAGATGTTATTGCTGACGGACCTTCTACAGATGGAGGAGAAATTTCATTAGGCAAGAATGTGCTTATCGGATTTATGACATGGGAAGGCTATAATTACGAGGATGCAATCCTCATAAGCGAGAAACTGGTAATGGATGATGTTTTCACATCAATACATATAGAAGAATATGACCTAGAAGCAAGAGATACCAAGCTAGGTCCGGAAGATATAACCAGAGATATACCGAACATTGGTGACGATGCACTTAAGGATCTTGATGAAAGAGGAATTATACGCATAGGTGCAGAAGTTCGATCTGGTGACATTCTTGTAGGTAAAGTTACCCCTAAGGGAGAAACAGAACTTACGCCAGAAGAGAGGCTCCTAAGAGCAATATTCGGTGAAAAGTCCAGAGATGTCAGAGATACTTCATTAAGAGTTCCGCATGGTGAATCAGGCATTATAGTTGATGTCAAACTCTTTACTAAAGAAGCTGGAGATGACCTTAATCCCGGAGTAAATCAGGTTGTTAGAGTGTTTATAGCTCAAAAGAGAAAGATAGCTGTTGGAGACAAGATGGCAGGCCGTCATGGAAACAAGGGTGTTATATCCCGTGTATTACCTGAAGCTGATATGCCATTCCTTCCAGATGGTACGCCTTTACAGATAGTTTTAAATCCTCTAGGAGTTCCTTCACGTATGAATATCGGTCAGGTTCTTGAAGTACATTTAGGGTATGCGGCTAGAGCATTAGGCTGGAATATAGCTACACCGGTATTTGATGGAGCATCGGAAATGGATATTATCGAGTGCTTGAAGATGTCCGGTTTATCCGAAGATGGAAAAACTGTTTTGTATGATGGCAGGACAGGCGAGCCTTTTGATAACAGAGTTACAGTAGGATATATGTATATGCTTAAACTGCATCATCTTGTTGATGACAAGATACATGCCCGTTCCACAGGTCCTTATTCATTAGTAACTCAGCAGCCTCTTGGCGGTAAAGCACAATTTGGCGGTCAGCGTTTTGGAGAGATGGAAGTCTGGGCACTTGAAGCATACGGAGCAGCATATACCTTGCAGGAAATACTTACAGTCAAGTCTGACGATGTTGTCGGAAGAGTCAAGACATATGAAGCTATTGTCAAGGGAGAAAATATACCTAAATCCGGTATTCCTGAATCCTTCAAGGTTCTGGTAAAGGAGCTTCAGAGCCTTGCTCTGGATGTAAAGATATTAAAATCCGATAACTCCGTCGTTATGCTTCGTGACGGAAGTGAAGATGATATGCCAAGACTGGATATAAATATATCTGGAACAGAGGACTATGCTTATGATAATGATGAACTATTTAATATGGAACTAGCAAAAGAAAAAGATTTTGAGGATGATGAAGATATCGATTCTGAAGATATATCCGGTATAGTATTGAAGACTGCTGATGAAGATGACACCAGCATAGATTATTCAAAGATATCCGATGTAAAGGATATAGTTGATTTAGATGACATGGGAGAGTAGAGAATGCAGGATTACGCAAATTTTGACATGATAAAAATCGGTTTGGCTTCTTCTGAGATGATTAAGGAATGGTCTAGAGGCGAAGTCAAAAAACCTGAAACAATTAACTACAGGACTTTGAAACCTGAAGCCGGCGGTCTTTTCTGCGAAAAAATATTCGGGCCGACTAAAGACTGGGAATGCCATTGCGGGAAATACAAGAGAGTTAGGCACAAAGGTATCATATGTGACCGTTGTGGAGTTGAAATTACCAAGAGCAAAGTAAGAAGAGAACGCATGGGACACATAGAGCTTGCTGCTCCAGTATCTCATATATGGTATTTCAGAGGGATACCAAGCAGGATGGGGCTAGTATTGGATATGAGCCCAAGATCATTGGAAAAGGTTCTTTACTTTAATTCATATCTAGTACTTGATGTGTACAATGATAATGTAAAAGTAAATGACAAGACCATTGAGGTTAAGGACCTGCTTTCTGAGTTGCAATACAGGGAACTCATTGATAAGTTCGGAAAGAATGCTTTCAAAGCCCAAATGGGTGCAGAAGCGATAAAAACTCTTCTTACTAGAATTGATGTCGACAAGGAATGCTCTCTTCTTAAAGAAGATCTTCATTCAAGTACAGGACAGAAGAGAGGCAGAATAATCAAGCGTCTTGAAGCTATGGAATCCTTCAGGGTTTCGGGAAATAAGCCGGAATGGATGATTATAGATACAGTTCCAGTAATTCCTCCTGACCTTCGTCCTATGGTTCAGCTTGATGGCGGCAGATTCGCTACATCCGATCTTAATGACCTTTATAGAAGAGTAATAAATAGAAACAACAGGCTTAAAAGGCTGTTAGAGCTTACTGCGCCTGATATTATCGTTAGAAATGAAAAAAGGATGCTACAGGAAGCTGTAGATGCCCTTATTAATAATGGCAGAAAAGGCAAACCTGTAGTTGGACCTGGAAACAGACCGTTAAAATCCTTATCAGATATGTTAAGGGGAAAACAAGGAAGATTCAGACAGAACCTTCTTGGTAAAAGAGTTGACTATTCGGGACGTTCAGTTATAGTGGTAGGACCTGAATTAAAGATGTACCAGTGCGGTCTTCCAAAAGAAATGGCACTCGAACTTTTTAAACCTTTTGTAATGAAACGTCTTGTTACTGATAAGTTTGCTCAAAACATCAAGAGCGCTAAGAAAATGGTTGAAAGAATACGTCATGAAGTATGGGATATACTAGAGGATGTTATTAAAGATCATCCTGTTCTTTTAAACAGAGCACCCACGCTTCATCGTCTTGGTATACAGGCGTTTGAACCGGTGCTAGTAGAAGGCAGGGCTATAAAGCTTCATCCGCTTGTATGTACTGCATATAATGCTGACTTTGACGGTGACCAGATGGCAGTTCACGTCCCACTCTCAGCTGAAGCACAGGCGGAGGCAAGAGTGCTTATGCTTTCATCGAACAATCTGCTTGCACCTAAGGATGGCAAACCTATCACTGTCCCAACTCAGGACATGGTTTTGGGAGGCTATTATCTTACCACAGCAAAAGATGGCGAGATTGGCGAAGGAAGAGTGTTCCGTAATTTTGATGAAATGCTTATGGCATTGGAGGAAAAAACAATAACTCTTCATTCAAAAGTCAAAATGAGGATGGAAAAAGAAGTAGACGGCAAAAAAGTCAGTAAAATAATAGATGTAACATGCGGTAAAGTTATTTTCAACGAAGCCATCCCTCAGGATCTGGGTTTTGTTGACAGGACTGATCCTGCTACATTATTTAATCTGGAGATAGATCAGATGGTCGGAAAGAAAGACCTATCCAGAATAATTGACAGATGTATAACAAAACATGGAATCGCTAAAACTGCAGAAGTTCTTGATAAGATTAAAACAATCGGATTTAGATATTCGACTCAGGGAGCTATCTCTATATCAGTAAGTGACATGATTATCCCGAGTTCAAAAAGCGAAATTATTGACGAAACAGAGAAAAAAGTGGATAAAGTCACAAAAGACTTTAGAAGAGGCCTTATAACAGATGAAGAAAGACATGACCAGGTCGTGAAACTTTGGAGAGACACGACAGATAATGTTACTAAGAGGCTGATGGAAGGATTAGAAGCATTTAATCCTCTAAATATAATGAGCAGGTCTGGCGCAAGAGGAGATACGAACCAGATCAAACAGCTTGCAGGTATGAGAGGACTTATGTTCGACACATCAGGTAAGACAATTGAGATTCCCATTAAGTCTAACTTCCGTGAAGGCTTGAATGTTTTAGAATTCTTTATCTCTAGTAACGGAGCAAGAAAAGGTCTTGCAGATACTGCATTAAGAACTGCTGACTCTGGTTACCTCACAAGAAGATTAGTTGATGTTTCACAGGATGTAATAGTAAAAGAGGAAGACTGTGGCACTGAAGAAAGCATTAGCGTATCAGATATAGTTGATAGCGGTGAAGTAGTTGTTAAACTTAGAGACAGGATTTATGGCCGTTATGTAACAAAGCCTATAATTGACGAAAAAACAAAGGAAGTAATAGTCAAAGCAGGCGGTTACATTGATGCAGATACTGCTAATAAGATAATAGATCTTGGAATTAAGGAAGTTAGTGTAAGGTCTGTACTTACCTGTAAATCGAAACTTGGTGTATGCGCGAAGTGTTATGGCATGAACCTTGCATCAAGTAAGCCTGTTAATATCGGAGAAGCGGTAGGTATTATTGCAGCTCAATCTATTGGAGAACCAGGCACACAGCTGACAATGAGAACTTTCCATACAGGAGGTATTGCAGGAGATGACATTACTCAAGGTCTTCCACGTGTCGAAGAATTATTTGAAGCAAGAAAACCAAAAGGACTTGCTATAATATCTGAGAATGATGGTATAGTAAAAATAAATGAGACTAAGAAACGCAGAGAAGTTATAGTAACTGGTAATGAGGAGTCTCATACTTACACTATCCCATATGGTTCAAGACTTACTGTTACAGATGGCCAGGAAATTAAAAAGGGTGATAAGATAACAGAGGGTTCTGAAAATCCGCATGATATATTAAGGATTAAGGGCGTGGATGGAGTGCATAGATATATTGCATGCGAAGTTCAGAAGGTTTATAAGCTTCAGGGTATTGATATTAACGATAAACACATTGAAATAATAGTCAAGCAGATGCTTCGAAAGGTAAAAGTAGAGGATTGCGGTGATACTAACCTCATTCCAGGCAGTTACTGCGATGCAAGTGATTTCATCAGTCAGAACGAACTTGCTGTAAGAGAAAATAGAGAACCTGCAACAGGAGAAAGGGTACTATTAGGTATCAGTAAAGCTTCTCTTGCAACTGAATCTTTCTTGTCTGCAGCATCATTCCAAGAGACAACTCGTGTCCTAACAGAAGCTTCGATAAAAGGCAAGACAGATTATTTAATAGGTCTCAAAGAAAACGTTATTATAGGAAAACTGATACCAGCAGGAACTGGAATGAATAGTTATCAAGATCCGTATCTTGAGATGGACCCTACAGATGATGATGAAGAAGAAGTCGCTGCTGACGAGGCTTATGAAGATGAAGTCGACCTTTTCGGGGATATGGATGACGAAGAAGAAATTCTTGACGAAAACCAATCTGAAGAGTATGATAGTAAAGGCCTTTTAGAAGATGCGGATTCTAATGATATAGAAGAAGCGGAAGAAGAGGAAAAGGAATAGTAATAATGGCGACTGTTAATGAAAAGAAAACAATTGGTCTAAAACAGTCATTAAAAGCCATTTTACGAGACCAGGCAATGATAGTTTACATTGCAAAGGATGCCAACACTGCACTTACCGCACCAGTTGTGGAATTATGCAAGAACAAAGGCATAGAGGTAAGATATGCTGATACTTCAAAACAGCTTGGACTGCTTAACGGTATAAGCGTATGTGCAACAGTAGTATGTATTTTGAAATAAATATATAAATTTTAATGAAAGGAGGAAGAAGATGCCAACATTTAATCAATTAGTAACTAATGGAAGGCAGGTATCCAAAAAGAAATCCCTTGCACCAGCATTGCAGAAAAGCATGAACACTCTAAAGAAGAGAACTACAACAGTAGCTTGTCCTCAGAAGAGAGGTGTATGTACAGTAGTAAAAACTAATACACCAAAGAAACCTAACTCTGCATTAAGAAAGATAGCAAGAGTAAGACTTTCTAACGGATACGAAGTGACATCATACATACCAGGAATCGGTCATAATCTTCAAGAGCACAGTGTTGTTCTTATAAGAGGCGGAAGAGTAAAGGATTTACCAGGCGTAAGATATCACATCATTAGAGGAACTTTAGACACCCAGGGAGTTGCGAACAGGAAACAAGGCAGATCCAAATACGGTGCAAAAAAAGGTAAATAACGTACTTTGAAGTATCAGGTACTTACATATATACTCAAAAGGTGATGTGTACCTGGACTGACAGCTAACATGGTTGAGTACCTATGAAAAATTATTATTAAGGAGGGAAGACAAGTGCCAAGAAAAGGACATGTCCCAAAGAGAGAAGTGTTGCCGGATCCTTTGTATAAGGATAAAGTGGTGACAAAACTAATAAACAATTTAATGCTTGATGGTAAAAAAGGCGTAGCACAGAAAATATGCTATGATGCTTTTGATATTATCAAAACAAAGACAGGCAAAGAACCTCTGGAAGTCTTTAAACAGGCTATGGAGAATATAATGCCTGCTCTTGAAGTTAAAGCAAGGAGAGTCGGAGGCGCGACTTATCAAGTTCCTATGGAAGTCCGTCCGGAGAGAAGGCAGGCTCTTGGCTTGAGATGGCTTGTTCAGTTCTCAAGAAGCAGAAATGAACGTACCATGAAAGAAAGACTTGCTGCAGAGATTCTTGATTCCGTTAACGGAGTAGGAAATACCTTTAAGAGAAAAGAGGAAATGCACAGGATGGCAGAAGCCAACAAAGCATTTGCTCATTATAGGTGGTAATCCTAAAATAACGATATGCCAAGAGAATATGCACTTGAAAACACTAGAAATATAGGAATAATGGCCCACATCGATGCAGGCAAAACCACTACTACTGAGAGGATACTTTACTATACAGGTAAACTTTACAGAATGGGAGAGGTTCATGAGGGAGCAGCAACGATGGACTGGATGGAACAAGAACAGGAGCGAGGAATAACTATTACTTCTGCTGCTACAACAGCCTATTGGAAAAACTACCGTCTTAATATAATCGATACCCCAGGCCATGTCGATTTTACTGCGGAGGTGGAAAGAAGCCTTCGTGTGCTTGATGGCGCTGTTTCGGTTTTCTGCGCTAAAGGCGGTGTTGAACCGCAGTCAGAAACCGTATGGAGGCAGGCAAACAGGTACAAAGTACCAAGAATCGCCTATATCAACAAAATGGATACTACTGGTGCTGACTTTTTCCGTTGTATCGAAATGATGAAAAAAAGACTTAATGCCAATCCAGTGCCAATCCAGCTGCCTATTGGGAAAGAAGCTACATTCAGAGGAATAATTGACCTTGTAAAATTCAAGGCATATTTCTATATGGATGATTTGGGCAATAATATCGAAGAAAGAGAAATCCCTGAAGATATGCTTGATTTGGCTACCGAGTACCGTATAAAGCTGATTGAGTCTGTATGCGATGAAGATGAATGTTTAATGGAAAAGTATCTGGAAGGAGAAAATGTTGAGGATAGTGAAATAAAGTCCGCTCTTAGAGCTGGAACCATCAAACTCAGTATAACTCCGGTACTTTGCGGTTCGTCATATAAAAATAAGGGAGTCCAGAAACTTCTTGATGCTGTTACTGATTATCTTCCTTCGCCTGTGGAGGTCCATGATATAGAAGGCGTAGAAATGAATGATCATTCAAAGATTATAACAAAACCTTCAAATGATGAGGAACCGTTTGCCGCATTGGCATTTAAGATTATGTCGGATCCATATGTAGGAAAGATATGCTTTTTCAGGGTATATTCTGGGACACTGGAAACAGGATCTTATGTTCTAAATGCCACCAAGAATAAAAAAGAACGTATAGGCAGAATACTAATGATGCATTCAAACAGCAGGACTGATATTAATAAAGTATATTCAGGAGATATAGCATGTGCAGTAGGCTTGAAATTTACAGTTACAGGCGATACTTTGTGTGATCCAAAAGATCCTGTAATACTTGAATCAATGCAATTTCCAGAACCTGTTATTTCTATTGCTGTTGAGGCAAAAGATAAAGCTAACCAGGATAAGATGTCATCTGCTTTGCAGAAGCTATCCGATGAAGATCCGACTTTTAAATTTAAGACCGATCAGGATACCGGACAGGTAATAATATCAGGTATGGGAGAGCTTCATCTGGATATTATTGTAGACAGAATGAGAAGAGAGTTCTATGTTGAAGCTACAAAAGGAAGACCACAGGTCACATACAAAGAAACAATTACCAAACCAGCCCGCGCCGAAGGAAAATTCGTCAGACAGTCAGGAGGTCACGGGCAGTATGGTCATGTAGTACTAGAAATAGAACCAGCAAAACAAGGTGAGGGATTTACTTTTACTGATAAGACTGTGGGAGGTTCAATACCGAAGATATACATCCCTGCAGTGGAAAAAGGCATTAGGGAATCCTTAGGAAACGGGATTAAAGCGGGTTATCCCGTAGTAGACGTCGCAGTTACTCTTGTGGATGGCTCATATCATGAGGTTGACTCGTCTGATATGGCTTTCATGATAGCTGGGAGCATGGGTTTCAAGGAAGCATGTCTTAAAGGCGACCCTATTCTGTTGGAACCTGTTATGCGTGTTGATGTATTTGTACCTGAAAATAATCTTGGTGATGTACTTGGAGATATAACAGCAAAAAGAGGAAAAATAGAGAATGTGGAAGCCAGAGGAATTGAATCTGTTATTACTAGTACTGTTCCTTTAAAAGAGATGTTCGGATACGCAACAGACCTCAGATCAAATACGCAGGGAAGAGGCACATTTACTATGCAATTCGATCATTTTGAGAAAGTTCCTGACGAAATGGCATCCAAAATCCTCAAAACGAACTATTGACACAACCCACATTCATATGTAGAATGTATATGATTAATATTTAAACTAGCTCATTATAATTGGAGGAAAAAAATAAAATGGCAAAAGCAAAATTTGAAAGAACCAAACCACATTGCAATATCGGTACTATCGGACACGTAGACCATGGCAAGACAACATTAACTGCTGCTATTACAAAGACATTAGCTTTAACTGATAAAAATATCGTTTTCAAAGCATACGATCAAATCGACGCAGCACCAGAAGAAAAAGCAAGAGGAATCACGATTGCTACTGCACACGTTGAATATGAGACAAAAAATAGGCATTATGCACACGTTGACTGCCCAGGCCATGCTGACTATGTTAAGAACATGATCACAGGCGCTGCTCAGATGGACGGAGCTATCCTTGTTGTATCAGCAGCAGATGGGCCAATGCCTCAGACAAGAGAACATATCCTTCTTGCTCGTCAGGTTGGTGTTCCATATATCGTAGTATATATGAACAAGACTGACCAGGTAGATGATCCAGAACTTCTTGAACTTGTTGAAATGGAATTAAGGGAACTATTATCTGAGTATGAATTCCCTGGAGATGATATTCCGATAATAATGGGTTCAGCATTAAAAGCTCTTGAATCAACATCAACAGATACAAGCGCTCCTGAGTATGAATCAATCCATAAGCTTATGGAAGCTGTTGACTCATATATTCCTACACCTGAAAGAGCAGTTGACAGACCTTTCCTTATGCCAGTAGAGGACGTTTTCTCAATTACCGGTAGAGGAACAGTTGCAACAGGCAGAGTTGAAAGAGGAACAGTAAAAGTTCAGGATACAGTAGAAATCGTTGGACTTAAGACCGCTGTAACATCAACAGTAGTAACAGGCGTTGAAATGTTCAGAAAGATTCTTGATTTCGCACAAGCAGGTGACAATGTAGGATGTTTGTTAAGAGGCGTTCAGAGAACTGATATAGAAAGAGGACAAGTTCTTGCTAAACCAGGATCAATTACACCTCATACAGAATATGAAGGCCAAGTATACGTTTTGACAGCCGAAGAAGGTGGAAGACATACCCCATTCTTCACAGGTTACAGACCTCAGTTCTATTTCAGAACAACAGACGTTACCGGTGTTGCTAACCTTCCAGAAGGCATTGAAATGTGCATGCCTGGCGATCACATTGATATGAGAATCACTCTTATCACACCAATCGCTATGGAAGAAGGTTTAAGATTCGCTATTAGAGAAGGCGGAAGGACAGTCGGAGCAGGAAGCGTTGCTAAGATATTCAAATAAGATTTAATTCTTAATAGAAATTATGAAGAGACAGGTATTCACCTGTCTCTGTTTTTTTCCTTGTTATATACTCCCCTTATAGATATAATAAGTACATAATATATGAACACAGGAGATAAAACAAAATGTCTATCACAATCAAGGATTTAACAGTTAACTACCTTACTAACCCACTAGGTATTGATGAGATTCCAAGATTTTCCTGGAAGCTTATGCAGGATGGAAAAGGTAACAGACAGCGCTCATACAGAATTAAAGTCATGACCGGCAACAGAATGGTATGGGATTCCAAGAACATTAAAGGAGATCAATGCATCCTGATTGAATATAAAGGCAGAAAACTGATGCCTAGAACTACATACCGTTGGAATGTCAGTATAACAGATAAAAACGGTGAGAGGGCTCAAAGTGAAGACGCATTTTTTGATACTGGAAAACTTGATGAGGCATGGGTAGGACGATTTATACAAAGCGGATATAAGGTACCAAGAGAACTTATGGCTTCATCTCCATACCTAAGAAAAAGATTTGATATTACAAACGATATTTCGAAGGCTATGCTTTATATAGCAGGAGCAGGGTTTTTTGAACCATATATTAATGGAAAAAAGATTAATGACCATATTATGGATCCGCCTTACACAGCATACGACAAGACTCTTTTGTACTACACTTTCAATGTTACTGAATACCTAAGAAAAGGCAGTAATATGATGGGTGTCATACTTGGTAACGGTTTTTTCAATCTTCCAACAACAGATCAATGGAACACTCAAGCCGCTTCTTGGAAGGGTAGCCCGAAAATGATATGCGAATTGCATATAACAACAAAAGATAATAAGCAAATATGCATACCTTCAGATATTACATGGGAAAGCCATATGAGCCCTATCACATTCAACAGTTTGCGAAATGGCGAATATTACGATGCGAGGTTAGAAATACCATCATGGTGTGATTTTGATGCTTCTTCAGACAACTGGGTTAATGTAAGTATATCTAGAGATCCAGGAGGAATACTTAAAGCAAATGAAATGCCTTCTGTAAAACATGACAGAGATTACCCTGCAGTAAGTTTAAAAAATGTCGCCAAGAATACATATCTGTTTGATTTCGGCCAAAATATGGCAGGTTTCGTAAGGATTAAAGTAAAAGGTCCAAAAGGTACAGAGTATGTAATAAAAATGAACGAAAAGCTTAAGGAAGACGGCACTCTTGATATAGCTCAAAACAGCGGCTTTACTAAAACAGGCGAATTCCAAACAGATAAATATATTAAAAAAGGCGACGAGGAAGAAGTCTGGCAGCCTAGATTTGTTTATCATGGTTTTAGATATGCACAGGTAGAAGGATTTACATACACACCTGACATATCTTCTGCAACTGCTGTATTTTTACACACAGCAGTAAAAGAAATCGGTCAGTTTACCTGTTCTGATGACATAATCAATCAGATACAGACGAATACAAAAATGGCTACTTATTCGAATATGTTCGGTTTACTGACAGACTCTCCTCACAGAGAAAAGAATGCATGGACAGGAGATACAAATGTCTCTACCGAACAGATGCTTTTCAATTATATGTCTGGCCCATTATGGATAAAATGGCTTAATGATATAAAGGATTCCATGAAGGCGAAAGGCAATATCCCGTGTATGGTACCTACTGCTGGTTGGGGGTATAACTGGGGTAATGGTCCGGATTATTCATCAGTCCTGACATGGCTTCCTGATAATATGTACACATACTATTCTGATAAAGCAATGATTTGTAGATATTACGAGTACATGAAGAAGAACATGCAATATATGCTTTCTATGATGCAAGACAATATATGCGTCAATGACTATGGAGTAGGTGACTGGTGCGCTCCTTTTATTGGTCCTGCGCTTTCTGTTAATATGTCCTCATTCAAAGCGCCTATTGATCTTACAGATACCGCCTGTATGTATACTATGGCTAGAGTACTGGAAAAATTCGCTAAAATAATAGGTGATCGCGAAGATGCGAGAGAATTTGATAAAACAGCTAAAAAAATTAAAGCCGGATTCAGAAAAGCTTTTTATGATCCCTTGACAGGAAGACTGAAAGGTGACGGTCAAACTTGCTATGCTGCAATGCTATATCACAAGCTTTATGATTCCGATAAGGAATTTGATCTCATATATAGCCATCTTCTAAGGACAATCGATGAAGCTGAAGGTCATCTTGATTATGGGATACTTGGAAATAAGTATGTAAACAATATTTTAGGTAGGAAAGACCGTGCAGACCTTATTTATTCTATGATTACTAAAGATACTTTCCCGAGCTTTGCACATACAATTAAAGAATTAGGCGCTACAACTTTGTATGAGTGTTGGAATGGCGAGGGTTCTAGAAACCACCACATGTTCGGTGACATATCTGCAACATTCTTTAAGTATTTTGCAGGAATAAGACCGGATCCTGAGTATCCAGGATTTAAACGATTCATAATAGCACCAGGACTTAACACTCCGATAAAAGAAGTTAATGCTGTTTATGATAGTATGTATGGCACTATACGTTCTTCATATATTAAGAATGAAAAAACAATATCATTGGATATTGAAATTCCGGTAAACACATGCGCAGTTTTAAAACTAGAAGCAGGAATGGAAATTTATGAAGACAATAATCTGTTAGGGAAGGAATGTATAGAGCTGGAGTCTGGAAGATACAAGTTAGAGTTAAAGAAAACTGTATGAAGAATGCTACTATAATAATCATCATTTTAGTCGCAGTAATGATGATGCTGACTTCTTGCTCGACGGTTAATCCTATTGACAGGATATCAAAAAACAATGATATCACTAATCTCATTGAAAATCACACGACAGTATCTGTAAAGTTATCATATTTAAACATGGAAGGATATGAAGATACTTCGTATTCAATGACAGCAAGAAGTACAGATGGTGATATTGAAATACTGGATTTCTCAGAAGAAAACAGAATTCTTCTATTTTCAAAAGGCATTTTGTACATACTAGAAAATGACAAGGATTTTTATACTGTTTTAATGTCAGATCTTGTTTATGAGACCTATATATCAGACTATCTGCAGAACATAGATTATTACAATAATGCAAACTATAAGTTTATATCTAAAAAAAAGGAAAATAATATTCTCGAAGTAATATATTCTTTCGAAATAAATGATATCCTGATAGAAGATTTTTCAATATGGGGATTAGGAAAAGGCGAAACAATACTGGTAGAATATTTTCTAAGTGATAACTGGCAGCTTGATAAACAGGTTTTTATTCTGGAAGTCAAGAAAGGGGAGGATAAAATTCTGCTATCAAAAGAATACAGATATAATTTAGAGTTCAGTGATGAAAAGCTGGATCACTACATAAATTCTGAAGATAATGTTGTTATTACAGTTATTGAAAAAAACGATAATAACCAAAAAAAGGTTGAATATATGATACCCAGGAATTCATATTTTGGTTACGATTTTTCCGATACTGGTAGCAATCTGTATTTTGATTATGAATGCACCAGGTTATTTCGGTATTCTGAAGCTGTAATACAGGATATAACTCTTTTTTTCAAATAGGCCAGTAATAGAAGGCAATTAATAGTGAATATTACATATGATGTAATATAGCAATATAATATTATTGATTTAGCATTTGTCATATGATATTATAAACAATAGCGCAAAGAATGCGGAGGTATATTAATGGAAAACAAAATAATAAAAAAAGAAGGCTATACAGTAGAATTGGAAATAGCTCTTACGAAAGAGGAATTTGATGTATATATAACTAAGGCATATAACAAAGACAAAAATAAGTATATGATACAGGGTTTCAGAAAAGGCAAAGCACCTCAGTACCTTATTGAGAGAGTATATGGTAAAGGTGTTTTTTATGATACAGCAATAGACATGGCTTTAAATTCGGAATATCCAAAAACAGTAGATAGTTTGGAACTTGAGATTGTGGATTATCCCCATGTAGATATTAAAGATATGGATGAAGAGAAGGGAATTACTTTCTCAATTAAGGTTGATGTTAAACCAGATGTTGAACTTGGTGAATATAAAGGTGTAGAAATACAAAAAGCAGAGGTAAGCGTTACAGATAAGGATATTGAGGAAGCGCTAAATAAGGAAGCAGACAAGAACTCACGCTTGATAAGTGTGGACAACCGTCCTGTTGCTGACAAAGACACTGTAATAATTGATTATGAAGGGTCAGTTAATGGAGTGCCTTTTGAAGGCGGAAAAGCCGAAAAACATGAACTGGTAATCGGATCAAAATCATTTATCCCAGGATTTGAGGATCAAATAATAGGACATAATATAAATGATGAGTTCGATGTTTTTGTTAAATTCCCTGATGAGTATCATGCTGAGGAATTAAAAGGCAAAGAAGCTGTTTTCAAGGTTGTACTTCATGAGATTAAAGTTAAGGAAATTCCTGTAATTGATGATGAATTTATAAAAGATATAAGTGAGTATGATACTGTCGAGCAGTATAAGGAAGAAACAAGAAAGAAGATGCTGGAAGACAGACAGAAAAGAGCAGAAGATTCCATGCGTTCACAAGCGCTTGCAGTCGCATGTGAAAACGCTAAAGTAGATGTGCCTAACGCAATGATTGAACAGGCTACTGACAGGATAATTGAAAACATGAAAATGGAGATGCAGTACAGTGGGTATACGCTTGAGCAGTATCTTGAATATACCGGAATGAAAATGGAAGATATCAAGAGCCAGTATAAGGAACAAGCCAGAATGATGGTAGTGCGTGATCTTGTTGTCGAAGCTATCAGAAATGCAGAAAATATACAGGTAACAGATGAAGAGATAGAAGAACAGCTCAAGAAAGAAGCAGAATTGTATAAAATGGAGCTTGATCAGATTAAAAAAGCTATTGGCGACTACAAGAAGTATTACTCTGACAAGATAGCAGATGACAAAACTATAGACCTTATATACACATCAGCAAAGAAAGTTAAAGAAGTAAAAGCAAAGAAAGCTGAAAAGAAAGAAGAAAAAGAAGAGGCAGAAGCCAAGAAGGCGGAACCTAAAAAGAAAGCGGCTCCAAAGAAAAGCACAAAGAAAGCCGAGGAAGATACGGCAGACAAAGAATAACTGCCAAGGAAGGATAATAAATGAATACGATACCATATGTAATTGAGCAGACCAGCAGAGGGGAAAGGTCCTATGATATTTTCTCGAGGTTGTTGAAGGACAGGATAGTATTCTTGGGGGACGAAGTTAACGATACTTCAGCAAGCCTTATAATTGCTCAGATGCTGTTTTTAGAACATGAGGATCCAGAAAAAGATATTAAATTGTACATAAACAGCCCGGGAGGATCTGTTACATCAGGATTTGCTATCTATGATACTATGCAGCTTGTAAAATGCGATGTGTCTACAATGTGCGTTGGACTTGCAGCATCTATGGGAGCTTTTTTGCTTGCTGCAGGTACAAAAGGAAAGAGATATGCCTTGCCTAACAGCCAGATAATGATACATCAACCATCAGGCGGAGTGCAGGGTCAAGCAACTGATATACGTCTTCACACAGAGTGGCTATTAAAAGTTAAAGATAACCTTAACAGGATTCTTGCTGAAAAAACAGGGCAGTCACTTGAGCAGATAGCAAAAGATGTAGAAAGAGACTACTTCATGTCATCAGCTGATGCCAAGCAATATGGCATAATTGATGAAGTTTTGGAGAAGAGATAACAAGGAGATATAAATGTCAGACGAAATAAAGAAGATCAGATGCTCTTTTTGCGGTAAAAGCGAAGACCAGGTTCAGAGACTGATCTCAGGTCCGAATGTCTATATATGTAATGAATGCATAGACTTATGTTCGGATCTTCTTGACAGTGAATTTGGATATGATGAACCAGATGTGGAAACATCCTCAGTAATAGATGAAGTACCTCACCCGGTTGAAATAAAAAAGCAGCTTGATTCCTATCTGATAGGCCAGGATGATGCAAAGAAGGCCATATCTGTAGCTGTGTATAATCATTATAAAAGATTAAGCCATAATGTATCACATAAACCTGAAGATGACGTAGAGATACAGAAAAGCAACATACTCATGCTTGGACCGACAGGTACTGGCAAGACTTATATGGCTCAGACTCTTGCGAAAATACTTAATGTGCCTATAGCTATTTCTGATGCCACAACACTTACAGAAGCAGGTTATGTAGGTGATGATGTTGAGAACATACTTTTAAGGCTTATTCAAGCAGCTGATTATGATGTAAAGAGAGCTCAAAGAGGAATTGTATACATAGACGAAGTCGACAAGATAGCAAGAAGAGGAGACAATCCCTCAATAACAAGAGATGTTTCAGGAGAAGGAGTACAGCAAGCACTTCTTAAGATACTTGAAGGTACAGTTGCCAATGTTCCCCCTCAGGGAGGAAGAAAGCACCCTACACAGGAATATATACAGATAGATACCACCAATATCCTGTTCATATGTGGCGGAGCATTCCAGGGAATTGAAGAAATTATTCAGAACAGACTAGGTAAGAGAGCCATTGGTTTTGGTGCAGAGATACTCAAGGCAAATAGTGTGGAGAAAGATAAAGTATTAAAACACATTGAGACACAGGACCTGCTTAAGTATGGCCTTATACCTGAATTCGTGGGAAGGCTGCCTGTCATAGTGACACTAGAACAGCTTACAGAGGATATTCTTGTATCAATATTGAAAGAACCTAAGAATGCTTTGATAAAGCAATATAAAAAGATAATGGAGATGGACGGATGCGAGCTCATATTTGAAGAAAAAGCCTTGTATGCGATAGCAAAAAAGACTTTGGAAAGAAAGAGCGGTGCACGCGGATTAAGGTCGATTATTGAATCAGCTTTAATGGAAGTGATGTATTTTGTCCCATCAGATCCGACTATTGCAAAATGTATTGTGGAGGAAAGCACTATTTTAAATAATACTCCTCCAAAATTAATATATAAAGGGAAGTTATTGGAAGAACACGTATCATGAGCATATGGGAAGCTATTCTATTAGGAATTATTCAAGGTCTTACAGAATTCCTACCGGTATCCAGTTCTGGGCATCTGGTTTTGTTTGAAAAAATACTTAATATAGATACTCCTACTCTTGCATTTAACGTTGCTGTTCATTTTGCGACTTTGGTCGCTGTGTGTGTAGTGTTTTGGAAAGATATACTTACATTGCTGAAAAAACCGATACAGAAACTTACATTGTGGCTCATTATAGCGACAATTCCAGCAGGTATAGCAGGAGTGCTGTTTAGTGATATTTTTGAAGGTTTTAATGACAGCGGAGTAACTCTCGGAATAGGTTTCCTGATAACTGCGATTTTCCTGTTAATATCCTCAAAGCTAAAACCTGGCACGATAGAGAAGGAAAACATGAAATGGTACGATGCGTTATTTATCGGAATCATGCAGATGGTAGCAATCCTGCCTGGTATTTCCAGATCAGGATCTACTCTTACAGGTGGACTGTTTAGAAAGATAAAGAAAGAAGATGCAGTGAAGTTCGCGTTTTTATTGTCGATACCAGTAATATTAGGCGGATTCATTCTGGAAACATATGATGCGGCAAAAGCTGGATTTGCGAATATCGATATACTACCAATCCTTATTGGTATGATTTTTGCAGGAATCTCTGGATTTTTTGCTATAAAGATTTTTGTGAAGACAGTATTAAAAGGAAAGATACAATACTTTGCATATTATGTCACCGTTTTAGGTGTCTTCTGTATATTGGATCAGTTCGTATTTCACATAGTATTATGATTATTTTAGGAATAGAGACAAGCTGTGATGAGACTGCCGCTTCCGTAGTAAAAGACGGTAGAATCATAATGTCAAATATTATTGCTTCATCAGCTGAAATTTTTGAAGAATATGGTGGAGTTGTACCAGAAATCGCATCAAGAAAACATGTCGAGTATATTATGTTTGTAATTGATAAAGCAATCAAAGTAGCTAGGATAAAAAAGAAAGAAATAGATGCAATCGGTGTAACGCAAGGCCCAGGTCTTGTAGGCGCCCTATTAATCGGCATAACAGCCGCGAAAGCACTTGCTGCAGCTCTTGATATTCCATTAATACCTGTTAATCATCTTAAGGGTCATATAGCAGCGAATTATCTTACTCATAAGGATTTAGAACCTCCTTTTGTATGCCTTTTAGTATCAGGAGGGCATACAAATATATTGGATATAAAGGGATATGATGATATTCAAAATATCGGGGGTACGCGTGACGATGCTGTCGGAGAGGCATATGACAAGGTAGGAAGAGTGATGGGACTGGTTTACCCAGGAGGTCCGAAAATCGATAAAATGGCATTAGAGGGTAATCCAGATGCAATCACATTTCCTCGTGTGAAATTTAAAGATAATCCTTACGATTTCAGTTTTTCAGGCCTAAAAACTGCAGTTATTAACTATATACATTCAATGGAACAAAAAAATGAGCAATACAGTAAAGAGGATGTAGCAGCATCTTTTCAAAAAGCAGTAATCGATGTTTTAGTTGAAAAAGTATTCGAGACTAAAAGCAAGAAAATAGTAGTAGCAGGAGGAGTAGCTGCAAACAGAGGATTAAGAGAAGCATTAAAAATGAAAGCAATAAAAGAAAAAACACAAGTTTTCTTTCCTGATATCCATCTGTGTACTGATAATGCAGCAATGATAGCATCAGCTGCATATTACATAAATGAAGAGGATTTCGATATCAATGCGGATCCATCTCTTGAGATATAAATAGAGGTTGACATAACCAAGGAATAAATAGTATATTATTGAAAGTCGGGGGTATAGCTCAGCTGGGAGAGCGCTTGAATGGCATTCAAGAGGTCAGCGGTTCGATCCCGCTTATCTCCACCAAATATTTAATTTGAACCAACAATTCATGTATACTGATGTGTTTATCGAATTTTATTACTTTTGCAGATATTTGAGAAATTGAATATTTTAGAGTTTACTCCTATTTAGCGAATATAAATAAATTTCTCGTTTTTATAATGTTAATTAAAGTTCTATTTCCAAACCATCATACGATGTTATAAATCCATATTTATAAGCAATCATACGAAAATCATCATAAATTACATCTGTACCATTATGCGAAAAATGGTTTAAAACAAATTTAGTGTTTTGGTCTGCTAAATTGTTTGTAAGTAATTCATCACGACACTTAATATTCCAACCCAAGCACATATGTAGTGGATAATGATAATCCATCATACTTCCTGCCGTGCAATCAAGAGAAACCAGATCCAATTTACAATTTGATGTTTTAAGGTAATTTAAAGTTTCCTCTAAAAATAAACCTGTATCATGAGCATACAGAAAAATTTTTTCATCTTTTTCTATCAGATAAATAAATGGGTTCTCCGTACCGTGATTGGCTTTTAAAGGAGTTATATCATATTTTTTGCAAGTAAATTTAACAAATGGTAATTTAGGCTCATAACGCATGTATTTTTTATGTTTTTCAGTATTAATTACTTTATCTAACGACTCCTTTAAATCTATACTCCCGTATATGTCGATTCCATGCCAATCATCATAATGATGAGCATAAACACCGTTACTAGTATATGCTAATTCATCTTTATAAAAATGATCTGAATGCGTATGTGTAACGAGCCAGTAACGAATATTTAACAAATCTATATTATATCTATGGAAGTTTGAATAAGTTTCAGGTGGCATATCAATTAATAATATGTCATCAATCAAGGCTTGACTCCTTGCACGTAAATTCTTGCCACCCAAGGCTCTTGATTTTTTACAAATTTCACAGTTACACAATAATGCGGGTATGCCCTCACCGGCTGCCGTACCTAAATATTTAATTTTCATTTCTTACTTCTTCAATTCGAATATTCTCGTAATTACTTGACTTTCTCATATTTACGATATCTTTAAACATAGATTCATTTTCTCCTGATAAATATTAATAACTTATATCGGACAGCATAGTCATACATTTTACAAGTAACCACCGGTTTTCTATAACTTTTCTCCTTATACTGTTTTTCTCTTTATAACATAGTATTATAAGAATAACAATATCAGCACAGGTATTAGTAATATCATTTTTGTGTTTTAATGACATATCCCAGATTGTTCTAGGCTCGTTTACTTCATTTCTGTCATACTTATTTATATCTGTTGTTAAGCAGATAGACATGAAATTGGTTTTGTGAGTTGGAGTGTGTAATCGCACCACTTGCAAAAAGAAGGAGGTTCGATCTCACTTATCTCCACCAAGAAGGCTTAAACAGAAGTTTTGGAAATACTATATTTTCTATGCTTTTTTCTTTTATATCAAGTGGGTTTGAAGGTATTTCCTCGCAGAAATACTTCAGGGAAGTGAGCGCACGTTCACAGGATTGTATTTCATCAAAGATAATTAAGGTTTCATCAGGAATATTTTCTCTCTCTCAGATGACTCTAGATATCGTATTATTTTCTCGGGTGCATTATTGTTATGGAAGTATGATTCGATAGCGAGATTGGTTTCAAGATAAACATAGATAACATTTTAAAATATTCCTTGCAAAACTGCTTAAGAGTATAGGTTTTACCTGCCTGCCTTGCTCAATTTATTATGATTGGCATTCTATCAGTACCTTTGTTTTTCCAAACAAGAAGACTTATTTCAATTTTCCTTTTCATAAATAATTAGTCACATCATAGCTACACAATATAAATGACAATTAAGTCAAGAAAAATACGAGAAACACATAATAAAATCGACTTAACTATCCTAAGTAATAGATTATATCCTTTGTTAAAATGTTTTGTATACTTTTAAGTACCATCCATATAATAATATTGGACTTTTTATGATATATTTATATACTGTATACATTAAAGCAGTAAACGTACATAATGAGTGAAGCATCTATAGGGCTTCGAGTAAATGGAGTGAGTAAATGATAGATATCATACATGTCTTGGGGGCTTCAGGTGCTGGAACTTCCCATCTCGGAAGAACTCTTGAAGAAAAATATGGTTATAAATGGCTGGATACTGATTACTATTTCTGGTCACTGACTGATCCACCTTTTATTAAGAGTCGTCCTCGGGAAGAACGGATAGAGTTATTAAGACAGGACATTGAGATATATCCTAAATGTGTAATAAGCGGATCATTATGCTCATGGGGTGATGTGTTCATACCATGGTTTGATTTAGTGGTTTGGGTAGATACTCCGACAGATATAAGGATTGAGAGAATTAAAAAAAGAGAATTCGAACGTTTCGGTAAAAGAATTCTAGAAGGTGGAGACATGTTCATTGAACACGAGAAGTTCATTGAATGGGCAAAAGCCTATGATACAAATAAACCACCGGAAAGATGTCGGATTCTACATGAAGAATGGATAAAGAAAGTAAACTGCCCGGTTCTGCGATTAGATGGGACTAAACCGGTAGATGAACTAATTGATCATATAGCTGCTTCCTATCGTATAGGCATGAAGTAACTGTAGCTTTAATAATGATAATAAATACTACTAAGAAATAGATGTTTTTTTCATCATACCTCTTCGTAGGACAAACAACAACAAAAGCCCTATTATTGTAGTTGCACCAGCTAAGAAAAATGCAGGTGAGTATGAATCAGTAATATCAAGAAGCCAGGAACCGAGCAAGCTGGTCAGAGCACCGATACCAAACGCGCTGAACACTAACCCATAGTTTATCCCTAGATATTTTGAACCAAATCCTGATGCGACAAGAACAGGGAAGAGAGCGAATGTCGTTGCGTATCCTATACCTAAGAGAAGTGAACAAAATATAAGCAGCCATAAATTTACAGCAACCCATGGCAAGAGAATAAATACAGTTGCCTGTATTATATATGTGATTACCATTATACGCATAGTACCAAATTTATCAGATAAGTATCCTACGACTGGTCTCCCAAATCCATTTGTAAGGGCATAAGCAGATACTGCAGTAGCTGCAACCGCAGGACTTAAATTCAAAACGCTTTCAGCATAAGCAGGAATTAGACCTATCGCAGTCAAACCTCCCCCTATAACCATTGCGAGTGCTCCCCATAAAATGTAGAATTCTTTTCTTTTAATGAACAGGTTTGGCGGAATATCTTCAACTGGTGAGACAGCCTTCTTTTCGATATTCTTCTTAAAAATATTTGTAGCAGATACAGTATAACCTTCAGGCGGATTCTTAATTATCAATGCTCCTGTCATTGAAATGACAGTTACTATAACAGAGAATGCCATTAAAGTTCCGTCAACACCCACAAATCAATCATAGAACGTTTTAAAGGTGAGAACACGACTGCTGCGAGACCGAATCCCATAACAGAAGTTGAAACTGTAAATCCTGGATGGTCCGGATACCATTTACGAGCGGCTGGAGCAATACAAGAATAAGTCAATCCGCATGCAGTACCGACAATTAATCCATAAACTAGAACAAGCCAGGCAGGATTCGGTATCCATCTTAGCATGCTTGATAAAGCATATCCAACAAAAAACAGGACAGAACCCCATACAGCAATTTTTCTTGGTCCTATTTTATCTTGTAGCCAACCAGCCGGTATCATTGTCAGAGCAAAAACGATAATCATTATTGTGAATGGAAGGGTTGCTTCCGTCACTGTCCATCCCCAATCGTTTACTAATGGCATTACAAATGAACCCCATGCATAACTCATTCCTCCCATTAATGAGAGCAAAAAGCCTCCAAAAAGAATAATCCATCTGTTTGCGGTTGTTGTGTTTTTAATGATCATGCTTATCCCTTTCTCTATATTAATTTTATATTTCACTATCTGCACGGATTATTGCGTAACGAAATTAGTAAGTCTTGCAGAGATTCTGAGCAGGACAATAATAATTCCGTGCGTATAACTGATACATCAGTATAAAGAATAACATTTTTTATATTAAGAATAAATAGTATTTAAAAAACAAGATAAATTTGTAGTTTATGAAAGAGTGTATACTTGTAACAGGTATTAACATAAAAATGTTAAATATTTAAACATATGTAACAAATGTTACGGATTGTATGTATAACTTGTGGTATATTCTATATGCCACCTGTTGGTTGGTTTATAAATTTAAAAGAAAATGACCTTTTGGAGGATAAATATATGGAATTTAAGAATGGGAAATGGAACAGTGAGATTAATACAAGAGATTTTATAGTAAATAACTATACGCCGTATGATGAAGATGAGAGCTTTCTTGCATCTGCTACTGATAATACGAAAAAGCTATGGAAAAAGGTAGAAAATCTGTTAAAGGAAGAAAGGTTGCGCGGAGGAATTTATGGAATTGATGAATCAAAGATATCAACAATTACATCACATGAGCCAGGGTATATTGATAAGGATTTAGAGCAAATAGTAGGATTTCAGACTGATGAACCCTTAAAACGCTCTATAATGCCTTTCGGCGGTATACGTTTGGTATTTAACCAGCTTGATACATATAGAAAAAAACTACCTGAGGACATAGGAAATGTTTTTAAGTATAGAAAAACCCATAATGATGGTGTTTTTGATGCTTATACAGATGAAATGAAGAAAGCGCGTCATGTAGGAATTATAACCGGGCTTCCAGATGCATATGGACGCGGAAGGATAATAGGGGATTACAGACGAGTTGCCCTGTATGGTACCGATTTTCTAATTGCTGAAAAGAAGAAAGCCAAGTCAGAATATGTTTTTGATGTTATGGATGAATCTGTAATTCGTCAGCGTGAAGAGATAAGTGAACAAATCCGTGCTTTATCTGAATTAAAAGAAATGGCTGCTTCTTATGGGTTTGATATTACCAAGCCCGCTGCTGATACAAAAGAGGCTATTCAATGGCTGTACTTCGGCTATTTAGCTGCAATAAAGGAGCAGAACGGGGCTGCTATGAGTCTGGGCAGGGTATCGACATTCTTAGATATATACTCTGAAAGAGATCTTAATAGCGGTAGATTTACTGAAACTGAAATACAGGAACTGGTGGACAATTTCATAATTAAGCTTCGTCTAGTAAGGTTTTTAAGGACGCCTGAATATGATGAACTGTTCAGCGGAGACCCGGTCTGGGTAACAGAAGCTATCGGAGGCATGTGTGAGGATGGAAGGCATATGGTTACAAAAATGAGCTACCGTTTCCTTCATTCGCTTGTAAATCTCGGGCCTGCACCTGAACCTAACCTTACAATCCTGTGGAGTCAGAATCTTCCTCAGAGTTTCAAGAACTTTGTTTCCTCTATATCCATTAAAACATCCTCCATTCAGTATGAGAACGATGACATAATGAGACCTATTTATGGTGATGATTACGGTATAGCTTGCTGTGTCTCAGCTATGAGGATCGGCAAGCAGATGCAGTTCTTCGGAGCAAGGGTAAATTTAGGCAAAGCTTTATTGTATGCAATAAATGGAGGAAAAGATGAGATATACGGTACACAGATTACACCTGTGTTTGAACCTGTAACATCCGAGTATCTTGATTATGATGAGGTAATGGCAAAGTATGACAAGGTATGTGACTGGCTTGCAAAGTTATATATAAACACTCTTAATGTCATTCACTATATGCATGACAAATACTGCTATGAGCGTATAGAGATGGCTCTTCATGATGAAGAGATAATTAGGACAATGGCATGCGGTATCGCAGGATTAAGCGTTGTGACAGACAGCTTATCTGCCATAAAGCATACAAAAGTCCGTGCTATAAGGAATAAAGAAGGATTAGCTGTGGATTTTGAATTAGAAGGCGATTATCCTAAGTTCGGTAATAACAATCCTGCAGTTGATGAGATAGCGGCAAAAGTCGTAAAAGACTTCATGGACAAACTAAGAAACCACAAGACATATAGAAACGCAAGACCGACAATGTCAGTTCTTACAATTACTTCAAATGTTGTTTATGGCAAAAAAACCGGTTCCACGCCAGACGGACGCAAGGCAGGCGAACCATTCGCGCCTGGAGCTAATCCTTTACATGGCCGCGACAGCCATGGAAGCATTGCAAGCATGAGAAGCGTGGCATTTCTTCCATATGAGCATGCAGAGGATGGGATTTCGTATACTTTCAGCATAATACCTCAAACACTTGGCAAGACTGAAAAAATACGGATTAATAATCTGGCTGCCCTTTTGGACGGATATTTTGCTGATTCAGGACATCATATTAATGTGAATGTATTAAACAAGGAAGTATTGCTTGATGCGATGGAACATCCGGAACTATACCCACAGCTTACTATCAGGGTGAGCGGATATGCAGTCAACTTTATAAAGCTTACACGCGAGCAGCAGCTGGATGTTATACACCGTACATATCATGAAAAGCTTTAATAGGAAGAAGGTATTTATTATATGAGCATTAAAGGCTGGATACATTCAATTGAATCATTTGGTACTGTGGACGGACCAGGCATAAGATATGTCCTGTTCGTTCAGGGTTGCCCATTAAGATGCCTTTACTGCCATAATCCCGATACCTGGAGTGTTTATGAGGATAAGAATAACAATAAGGATTCCACCTGTGCTATGAGGTCAGGAAAGGTGACTGATTCAGAAACCGTCATAAACGATATTTTAAGTTACAAAAGATATATTAAGACCGGTGGTGTTACCATCTCAGGCGGAGAGCCTCTTATGCAGATCGAATTCGTATTGGATATTGTTAAGAGGTGTAAGGAGAACGGGATACATACTGCAATAGACACATCAGGATGCATTCCTGTTTCACGTTCCAAGGCTGTCATTGATGAAGCTGACCTGATACTGCTGGATATAAAGAGTTTGGATAATAAGCAGTCTATAAAGCTGACAGGAAGCAGTAATGTCAATACATTGGCTACTTTGGATTACTGTGAAAAGACAGGTAAGAAAGTATGGATACGCCATGTCCTTTTACCAGGATGGACAATGGATATTGACAGGTTAAAGAGTTTAGCGGAATATTTAAAACCATATAAATGCATTGAGATGGTAGAGCTGCTTCCATTCCATAAGATGGGCGAGTATAAATGGAAAGAGTTGGGGATTGCCTATACACTATCCGAAACTGCGGAACCTGGCAGGAACGATGTGGATATGGCAAAGCAGATTTTTATTAATGAAGGAATTGCTGTAAACCTTCCTTCATCATATGATTTGAATTCTGATATATAGCATATATAATTGGAATATATGGAAAGAAGGAATTAAGATGACTTTTAGATTGAAAGACAGCCCGCTTTTTTACGATATGTCACAGGAAGAGACTGATGCCTGTTTGATATGTTCAAAAGCGAAATTTCTTGATTTCCAGAAAGATGAAATGATTTTCACTGCAGATAATGAACCGAAATCGGTTTTTGTCCTGCTTGAAGGAGATGTATTAATTTACAAAGTTACCATATCCGGTAAGAGGGATATATTCATGCATGTCGATAAACCTGGTGATGTCTTCGGTGAAGTTTATCTTTTCATGAAAAAGAGCAGATATGAATATTATTCGGTTACTCTTAAACAATCAAAGGTTATAGAGATACCTCAGGATTATTTTTATTATACTTGCGAGAAAAGCTGCTCACATCATGTCAAACTTATAAGGAATATGATGAGCATTCTGGCACGTAAGGCCTATCTGTTCAATCTTAAGCTTCAGATATTGGCAAGCGGTACTCTCAGACAGAAAATAATCAGGTATCTGATTGAGAATCTTGAAGGTAACTCTGTCAGAATGACTATGAACAGGGAAATGTTTGCAGATTATCTAAATGTCGCCAGACCTTCTTTATCAAGAGAACTTATGAATATGGAAGAAGAAGGCCTTATAACCATCAAAGGAAAAACAATCGAAATACCTAATCCAAATATACTTGATGAAGGACTGTAAAACTGTTCTCTTTTTTGTGCACGAAAAGAGAGGAATAGAAAAATATATAGTTATATACTCTGTTTAACGTGAGGTTATTATGGACTGGCTGGATAGTATGAACAAGGCAATTGAATATATTGAATTGAATCTGGATAATGAGATAAGCTATGAGAAAGCATCCAGAATAGCATGCTGCTCTGTGTTTCACTTCCAAAGGATGTTCTCATACATAGCGGGAGTACCGCTATCTGAGTATATTCGCAGAAGAAAAATGACTCTGGCTGCTTTCGATCTTCAATCAACAGATGATTTGATTATCGATTTATCCTTGAAATACGGTTATGAATCCCCGACAGCATTTAACAGGGCGTTCCAGGGGATACATGGCATTTCTCCATCCCAGGCAAGAAAAACTGGAACTGAATTGAAAGCCTACCCTAAGATAAGCTTCACGATTTCAATCAAAGGAGAAGAACAGATGAATTACAGGATCGTGAAAAAAGAGGAATTCAGAATAGTCGGTGTTAAGGAGCACTATGAGATGAATGTTGATGAAGCATTCGCAAAAGTACCGCTTTTCTGGCAAAAAACGACATTAGAAGGGAAAGTGGGTGAAATCCTGTCAATGATGAACAGAGAACCTTATGGTCTGTTAGGGGTAAGCACATGCATGAACGGAAAGGATTTTGATTATTACATAGCTGTGGCATCTGATTTGCCGCTGACTGATAATATGGTTGAATACAAGGTGCCTGTAGGAACATGGGCAATATTCGATTGTATAGGGGCAATGCCTGATGCAATACAGTCACTTCAGAAACGTATTGTGACAGAATGGCTCCCAACATCCGGATATGAATATGCAAATGCACCGGATATTGAAGTGTACTATGAAGGCAATCAGAAAGCAGCAGACTATAAATGCGAAGTATGGCTTCCGATAGTTAAAAAGTAAAGTTTATGTAGTAATGAAAAAACCCGCTTATTAACGGGCTTTTTAATATCAGCAGGAAAATTTGTATTAATGGCAAACCCTGATTTTTATAAACTGAAATTTATTACCTTTTATAACAGTGATTTAATAAGACAATATACCTCATTTCCTTTACTGTTGACATACTTATGATCAATATCAAAACCTAACTTCATATGCAATCCTAAGCTTGCAGCATTATCAACACGAACTTGTAAAACTGCAATTTTATATCCTCTATTTTTTGCATAACCAAATACTAATTTGGAACCGCTTTGTGCATATCCTTTTCTTCTATACCTATCATATATATTCACACCATAACTTATGATGTTTTTACTGTGTTCCATAATGGATATATATCCGACAATATTTTCATTATCAACAACAGCAAACATCTCAAAATACTTTCCCTGGTATTCTTTTGTTTCCCATTTACGAATTATATCTATAATTTCACTTTCTTCAAGGTTAGTGTACTGCAATTGTTTTAAAGTCATAACATCATATTCTGTAAAATTTCTGATTGAAATCATCATATAATTAACCTCGATTTAAAACTTGATTTGCTACTCTTGCATGTATTGTATGGTGTTTTCTGCCTTAATGCAATAAATCTAGTAATGAAAAGATAATAAGAAGTGTAGCTTAGTGTTGTTCCTGCAAACCATTTTACAAATACATACCATTATTTAGAGATTTGATTTCATTAACTGATGTAAAATATACTTGACATAAAGTAATATTAAATATACTATATGTCTATAATATTTTACATTTGAAAATATGCATATATTCGCATATCTAAGTAATGAGAAATAAGTAACAAAGGATTAAGTATTTGATAATGAGAAAAGATACACCTATAAGGAATAATATCCGTAAACTGCGTTTCTTTGCTGACGAGATGACGCAGCAGCAATTAGCAGATAAAGCAGGTGTATCAAGACAGACAATTATATCCATTGAAGCAGGCAGGTGTTCGCCATCACTTGAACTTGCTTTTAAAATAGCTAGTATTTTTGATGTTAATATAGGGGAGGTTTTCGAATATGATGCCACAAAATAAAATGAACACGTTAGTTATAGTTAGTTCATATCACCAGAAGAATACGGAAAAAGTAGCAATGCGGATAGCAAGGGTGTTGCATGGGAATATAGTATCTGCATGTAAGGTGAATACAGAAGAACTGTCGGGATTCGATCTTATAGGCTTCGGGTCGGGAATATATGATTCCAAGCATCATGAAAAACTTCTGGAATTGGCTGACAGGTTGCCAGTGAGGAAAAACATGAAAGCCTTTATATTTTCAACAGATGGCGCGCCGAGATTCATATATAACAGTGATTTAATGTTAAAAGATAAGATGAACAAGGATCATGAGGCATTAAGGATCAAACTTAAGGATAAAGGTTATGAAATAATAGGAGAATTTAACTGTCCGGGATTTAACAAGAACAGTTTCTTGAAATATATCGGAGGATTTAATAAAGGCAGGCCGAATGAAGCAGATCTGCAGCTTGCAGAAAGATTCGCGTTTAAGCTTAAAAATGACTGGCTGATATAGTATAATAACCTAAGGTTTATGGAGGTTGTATTATGGCTGACATAAAAAAAAGAAGATACAAATTATTAAGTGATTTCGTAAAAGTATATAAATATCTAGAGGATATATATGATATAAATACTCTAAATAGCTGTCTGCTGCCACCATTTTTTGAGTATGCGCATACACATCCGGCTTTTGATCACAAAATGACTCACAGGTTCGGGTTATGGGAAGATAAGGATGAACTAGTTGCTGTTGTATGTTTCGAAATGCAATTAGGCGAGGCTTTACTGAGCTCAAAAAAAGGATATGAATTCCTTTTGCCTGAATTACTTATACATGCAGAAAAAGAGTTGTCGGAAAATATTAACGGCAAGAAAAGCCTTACAGTCTGGGTAATAGATACTGAAGAAAATAAAATTAAACTTCTTTCAGATTCAGGATATGTGAAGATACATACAGAACCGATAACGATATTTTCATATGATAATCCGTTTATGGAGACAAAACTGCCTGAAGGATTTACAGCAATATCTTTAGATGATGAGAATGATATAAAAAAGATACACGAGTGTTTATGGAAAGGGTTTAATCATGGTGATAATCCTGACAACGATTTTGACTGCAGGCTTTTTATGCAGAGCGGTCCTAACTTCAGAAATGATCTTACAACAATAATAAAAGCTCCTAATGGGGATTATGCATGTTACGCAGGTATGTGTATTGATCATGTAAACCAATATGCCTATCTTGAACCTCTGGCAACGGTACCAGAGTATAGAAAAATGGGATTGGCTACTTATGCTCTGACACAAAGCATGATAAAGACAAAAGAAGAAGGAGTAAAATACTGCTTTGGAGGGGCTGTAGGATTCTATAAAGCTATAGGATTCAAGACAATAAGTAACAGACAGCTTTGGAGGAAAGAGTTTTAATAATCTGGTGACCCTATGAATGATAAAACTTATGATTTTATAGCCGTTATTCGAAAGGTTCCTGATCTTGACGGAGCATATGTTGAAGTACCTATTGATATAAAGAAAGAATTTGGGAAAGGCCGTTTACTTGTGCATGCTTTTTTTGATGGAGAACCATATGATGGTCAGGTAGTCAAAATGGGAACTGAGGAATATATAATCGGTATAAAAAAGGACATCAGAAAAAAGATAAATAAGCAGCCTGGAGACAGTATTAAAGTGTCTATAAGAGAAAGAGACAAGATATGAGTGAAATATTGAAACCATATCAAACAGTAGATGAATATATGCAGCAGCTACCCGAAGACACACTCGTTTTTATGTTAACAGTAAGAGAGACTTTGCAAAAAACATTACCGCAAGCTAAAGAAAAGATATCATGGAGTATGCCGACATTCTGGGATAAAAAAAATATAATCCATTTCGCAGCACACAAAAACCATATGGGTTTATATCCGGGAGTTGATGCAATAATTCACTTTGCTTACAGGTTAAAAGGATATAAAACCAGCAAGGGAGCTATCCAGTTCAAATATAATGAAAAGATACCTCTGGATTTGATTGCAGATATTGCAAAATGGTGTTACGAAACCGGTAATCACCCTTAAATGAAATCATGAAAAGAAAAATACTTACTGACTATAATGCACCATATATAAAAGAAATTTTATACCTTGTGCAGACACAAAGTAAGCTTACATTAGCTCACTGGGCAATTGATTATGCAGAGGCAGTTATGTTGAAAATATGGCAGAAGTATTATCCTGATGATAGAAGGCCATATGAATCAATAGTTGCGGCAAAAAGATGGTTGGCAGGTGTAGTAAAGCTTCCATATGTTAAAACCAGAATACTGGAATGCCATGCTTGCGCACGTGAAACTAAAGATAATCTTATAGCTTTTACCGCTGCAAGGGCAATAGGGCAGTGTGCATCTACTATTCATTCAGCTAGACATTGCATGGGGCTTGTTATGTATGGAGCTTTATCTATTGCATATGAAAAGTTGGGGACAGATGCTCCATGGGAACATATCGAAGAAGCTGTGAAAGAAGAATGTCTCAAAATGAAAGAAGCTTTAATCAATATTGCAGTATAAAAGAAATAATGCTTACTAAAAGTAGTTGACTAGTCAACTACTTATGGGTATAATACCTTTCTGTGGAGGAAAATCCAAATGCTTTTGATTCGAAAAATGTGGTTGGATATGAAAGGTGTAATCCGAACTGCCAGAAAAAAAATTAATACTGAGCTTGAGCCATTTGATTTAACCGGAATAGAGGGAGATCTGTTGTTTTTACTTATAACTGGCAGCAATAATCTTCGTCAGGAACAACTTGCAGAGCAGCTTGATATAGGAAAAGCTGTTGTTTCACGGGCTGTGGATTCTCTCGAATCAAAAGGTTATGTTATTCGCACAAGACACACCATAGATAAAAGAGCATATGTGATATCTCTAACTGATAAAGCTTTGAAAATCAGTCATTGTATTACTGATATTTATGATAATTTATATAACATTGCAAGGACAGGGATTGCTGATAAGGATTTTATTTTTGTAGAGTCACTTCTGTCACGTATCTCAAAGAACCTTCAACATAACGGAGATAATAGTGATTGAATTTATTACAGGTTTTGGATTCTTATTAGGGTATTTTTTAGTCTGCGCAGCAACTGCGCTTGTTTTGAGATTTTACGTAAAAATGCATGCTGAAGTATTCCGCAAAATACTTCATATGATTCTTTTGTGTTCAATATTTGTATTGATATATGCATTTAATACATGGTGGCTTTCTGTAGCAGCAACGATGATTTTTATTGTTCTTGTATACCCGATTCTTTATTTCGCTGAAAGAATACCTAAATATTCACAGTTCCTTACTGAACGCAAGAACGGAGAGATAAAGAAAAGCCTTGTCGTGGTATTTGTAATGTTTGCCATATTAATCAGCGTATGCTGGGGGTGGCTGGATTTAAAGTATCTGGTAATCGCATCGGTTTTTGCATGGGGACTTGGGGATGCGGCTGCAGCTCTAATAGGGAAACGGTTTGGTAAATATTATATTGAAGGTAAAATGGTTGAAGGACGCAAAAGTCTTGAAGGAACATTAGCGATGTTTATAGTTTCTTTTATCTCTGTTCTTTTAATATTTACTTTTTATAGTGGATTAAGTTGGCAGAACTATCGGCTTATTGCTTTGGTAACTGCTGTTGTCAGTGCAGTTGTAGAGTTATATACAAAAGGTGGGATGGATACTCTGACATGTCCTTTAGCAGCGGCATTTACAATGATTCTGCTTTTATACTTACAAGGTGGTGTAATAAACTTATGAGAAAGAAAACTGGTGAACGTACACTTCTTGCTTCAGTTATTTTCAGTTCTCCTGGTCCGATTGTCGTAGGCATAGGTTTATTATTAGGACGTTCATCAACTCAGTTTGCGGATTTTATAAGACGTACAGCCGAATTAGCTGCGATAATCGTCTCATTTATTGTATTTCATTATTTAAATAAGAAAGAAGAGATAGATATTTATCGTAAGGAGAAACTTGAACATACTGTCAATTTAACTGTCGGAATCGCTTTGTGCATTTCTGGTATCGCGATGGTTTTCGTCACTCTGTTCAATTCAGGAGTTAAAAAAGGAAATGTTATTCCAGGCCTAGTTATCGCATTATTAGGAGTAGTGGCAAATACCTTGTTTTGGATAAGGTACAGTAAACTTAGCAGAGAAAATCCAGATGCGATTCTTTCAGTCCAAAGCAAGCTATATTTTGCAAAGATGCTTGTAGATATTTGTGTAACCCTGACTCTTATTGTAATTGTTATGGCTCCAGATGCAAAAATAACATACTATATTGATTTGGTTGGATCTTTGCTTGTTTCACTCTATTTAGTTCTGAATGGTTACTTAACGATACGAGGCAAAATAAAGAAGCAGATTTAATGAGTTAATATATTTATTAATAATTAATCCTATTTATATTTTTAGACGTGATATATAATTATATCAACAGGGGTATTTAAATATGGAAAAATCAATTTTTGTAAAGCTTAGAAGATTTAATCTTGTAATGGGATTCTTGCATTTTATCCAGGGTATAATGATGCTTATTCTTTCTTTAACATGGGAAAATGCCAAGAATTTCACGCCAGTAATTTATTCCTATTCACTTAAGTTTGACACACAGGCTATGAGGCTTGTTTCTTCATCAAAAGAGCTGTTCAAACTTCCATTTGCAATTCTTGTGTCAGCTTTTCTTTTTCTTTCAGCAATTGCACATTTTATAATAAGTGTTCCTAAAAAGACTAACGACATCTATAACAGGGATCTCAAGAATAATATAAATCAGTTCAGGTGGTATGAATATGCTTTATCTTCATCGCTTATGATAGTACTGACTTCTGTATTATTCGGTATATTCGATATAGGAGCGCTTATTGTCATATTCTTACTTAATGCATCTATGAATCTGTTTGGGCTGTTGATGGAAAAGATGAATCAGAACGGGCAAAAGGTTGATTGGACTGCATTCATATTTGGTTCCATTGCAGGTATAGGGCCATGGATAGTGATAGCCTTATATGCATTCGGAAATGCGGATCCTTCAAAAGTTCCATGGTTTGCTTATGCCATAGTAGGATCATATTTCCTGTTTTTTAACCTGTTCCCAATAAATATGATTTTGCAGTACAGGAAAAAAGGTAAGTGGGCAGATTATCTTTATGGTGAGAGAGGTTATATTATACTTAGCCTGTGTGCTAAAACGGTTCTTGCTTGGTTAGTCCTTTTTGGAGTAATGCAACCATCTTAATATAAAAAGAGCATATAATAATAGTTGACAGTAAGATATACTGATTGTATATTTTTACAAGTGTGGGGGTATAGCTCAGCTGGGAGAGCGCTTGCTTCGCATGTAAGAGGTCAGGGGTTCGATTCCCCTTATCTCCACCAGTATTTTTATGGAAAAACAGATTGCTGGTGCAGTTGGCTTTATTATATGGCCACTATCAAACAAGGATTTTAATTAATTTAAAGATACTAAATCATTTTTTTATGATATAGTTAATTTATACAAGCAAAGCAATTAATTACTTTAGAAAGGGGATAAATAATGTTAGATGACGGCACACTTCTAAGACTCTTTGTCTCTCAATCATTTATTGTCTATTTCATTCTGCTAATATCTCCTCTGAAAAAACCTGAACGACGAAGTATAATACTTGTTATTATTGGTTCGTTTATTATTATGATTTTTAATGCACTACTAATTTATTATATTGGTATTTCATTTTATATACGGTTTTATTTTTTAACTCTCACTTTACCATATATCATATTGGGATTATACTTTTCCGTTATTAAAGGAGCAAAATTTATTTTTGTTATATTTTCTACACAACTTATTGCGAATTTTGCAATTTTAAATGGGCTTTTGGCTTCTTACATATTTTATGGGGAAAATACTCCATTAATAGATACCGCTGCACGTGTTTTGACCTATCTTATAATTTTACCGGTAGTTATAAAATTTATTCGTCCCACATATAGAAAAATGCTTGAATCCATAAAAAAAGGGTGGTGGATGTTAAATAGCGCACTTATTATATCCTATATCCTAACCTATTTTATATTATTTGTTCCTGATGCAGTTTTTAACCGTCCTGTATACTTTTATCATGCATATATCGGTATGATTTTGTCATTATTTATATATGCGATAATTTTCTATTTATTTATTGAAATTCAAAATAAAACAACTATTGAACATGACAAGCAATTATTATCAACACAGGTTTTATCTCTAAAAAAAGCAACTGATGAGATTACCTCAATTGCCTATAAAGATACTTTAACTGGCTTAAATAACCGTTATTTATTGTATAAGCAGATAAATAAATATATTCAAAATAAACAGGAATTTTTGGTTATTTTCATTGATTTGGACAACCTTAAAGTGATAAATGATACATATGATCATTCAACTGGTGATTCTTATTTAAAACAGTTTGCTAAAGCGCTTCTAAAAGTTGTCAGTAATCAAGTTGATGTTTATCGTTTTGCTGGAGATGAGTTTATTTGTTTGATAACTAATGCGCAAGCTGGTTTTGATTGTAATCATTTCCGAGAAGCTATCGCTAAAGAAATGACAATGGATATACCATATTTAGGAATTAGTATAGGGCTAGCACATTATCCATATGATGAGCTAGACCCAGATGATTTAATAAAACTTGCAGATAGAAATATGTATTTAGAAAAAAGATCCAAACGTAAAGCAAATCCGATAGTATAACGAGAAGTAAATATGATGTTAATGTATCATAAGATTACTTTGCTCCGTCTTTCCATAATAATAGTATCGGTCCAAATACCATCTGCATCCTTGGCTATCTTTTCCCGTATGCCTATTGTTCTGAAACCGCACTTAGTATGGAAGTATATGCTTGGTTGGTTTGAAGCAATTATTGATGAATAAAGGGTCCAAAATCCATGTTGTTCTGACAGTTCGATAAGTTTTTGCATTAAATTATACCCTATATACTGTCTTAATGAATTTTTATCAATATATATACTGACTTCAACAACTCCTCTGTATGCTTGCCTTGTACTTGTAGGGCTTAGTGCTATCCACCCATTTATTTTTCCTTTTGCATCAGTTGAGACTAGTCTGCATTCTTTCAGATGTGAACTATCCCATGAAGTATAATCAGGTAATGTTGTTTCAAATGTAGCGTTTTTGCATTGATACCTTGCTGATATATGTTACTTACTTCAGTCCAGTCTTCTGGTTTCATCTCTCGGATCATTATATTATCACCTATTCTGATTTAATTATCAGTCCTGCTCATTATTATATATCGTAAAAAACTGTATGAAAATATATGAAGGAAAATGTTTATACAGCAAGAATATTGTCTGCTATCTTTAATTTAAATTAAGAATGATATATAATGTAAACATTAATAAGATAATTAATCTTTCACTGGCACTAAGTGTTAAAGGAGAATAATTATGACTAATAAAATTCAGGAGTATATTATTGATTCATTTCAGTCTGCAAGTGAGGATAAGCAATTGCTTGCCAAAGCAATTGAACTTTTACCATACCCAGTACAGATATATGCGCTTGATGGTACATCAGTTATGGTTAATAAAGCTATGTTATCTGAATATCAACAACAAGATGACAGCCAGGTTGTAGGCAAATACAATATATTAAAAGATCCATCAATTATAAAAATGGGTCAAATGAGCAAATTAAAAAAAGTTTTTAAAGGCGAGACAGTATACTTTAAAAATATAAAAGTACCTTTAGAGTATATACAATCAAGATATGACATTGAAGATCTTGAAATTGAAGAAGTATATCAGGACATAACGCTATTCCCTATATTTAATAAAGATAATGATGTTGAATTTGTCGCTGCTTTTTTGATTAACAGGGCAGTATATAAAGGAAAAGATAAAATTGAAAAAGCAAAAAAATATATAGAAATACATTGGCAGGATAAATTTGATCTTGAAAAAATTGCTAATCATGTGGATTTGAGTACATCCCATTTTGCTAAACTTTTCAAAAAGCATACTGGCATAACTCCCTACGAACACTATAATATTTATAGGATGAATAAAGTAAAAGAAAAGCTTATGGATACCAATCTTTCAGTAGCACAAGCTTTTAATGAATGCAGTATTGAGTATAATGGTCATTATGCAAAGGTATTTAAAGATGTCACAGGGTATACGCCATCAGAATACAGAAAAAGGATGGAATAAATGAGGACACCTGTCAGCTTAAACAATTATTTTCTTTATTATATTGACATAATTAATATATAATACTAATAGTGGATTGCTGTATTATATATAAGGTTTGAAAATTTATTGTTCTATTAATAATCTGACCGCATATATTAATCTGTAGTGGTGGTAGGCATATGGTAGTGGACCAACAAAACAATATTATTAGTTTGCTAAATTCCGATTATTCTAAGGTGCGACTATAATCGAATCTGAATAAAAAATATAATAAAAGAGGGATAAGCAATGTATGAGGATAAACAGCAAAAAAATAATCATGTTAGAGATACAATTATTTCCATGTATGATAATAAGGAACTTCTCGCAAAGATAATTGACTTTTTTCCTTATCCTGTTCAGATTTTTTCTATTGATGGAACAGCAAAGATAATTAATGATGCTACACTAAAAATGATAGGTATAAAAAAAAGAGAGAATCACATAGGCATATACAATGTCTTTAGAGATCCGATTATTGAAGAACTTGAATGTATGGATGAGGTTAAGCAAGTTCTTACAGGAAAAACAGTATATCTGAAAGATTTCAATGTTCCTTACAAGCGAATAAGGGATTATTTTGACCTTGCTGATAAGGATGTAAAAACGATAAGTTCGGATATAACTTGCTTTCCATTATATAATGATGAAGGCGTGATAGAAAATTTTGCTGCAGTATTCCTGTTTAAAAATGTGTATAGTATCAAAGAAGAGATAAGCAGAGCAAAGAAATATATAGATACGCACTGGCAGGAACCTTTTAATACTGAAGCAATTTCAAAAGTTTCCTTCATGAGTAAAAAGCATTTTTCAAAACTGTTTAAAGAACAATATGGTATGACTCCACATGAATATTATATAGATCTTAAAATAAGCAGATTGAAAGAAAAACTGTTAAATAATGAAATAACCATATCACAAGCTTTTTCTGAATGTAATATCGACTATACCGGATACTATATTAAATTATTCAAAGAAAAAACAGGATATACCCCTTCAGAATACCGAAATAATCAAAATATTTAATTAACATACTCAAATAACATTATTCTTACTTTAAATAGGCATATATGCCGTATTCCTATTGCATATTAATTTATAAAATTTATATAGTAGTGATAATCTGAATAGCAGTCGGATTTATATAAGATTTTTTGGTAATAATGAAAGCTGTAAAAGCATATTCTCACATTACTATATTAATATTAATTAATAAAAAGGAGTGTGTGCGTCATGAAATCAGGCATAAAGAAAATGTTATCTTTGTTGATAATATTATGTGTATTTCTTGCATATCTGCAACCAGCAGCTTTGCACGTTTCAGCAGAAAATGTACCTATATGTGAAATAAGTTCAGTTGGGTATAATTCGTTGGCAGATGCTTTAGCCGTTATAAGAACCAATGAAACTATTAAGTTGCTTACTAACATAGATTACAACAGCGGAATTTCATTTAGTGATAAAAATATAACATTTAACCTTAATGGTTTTACGCTTAATGTCACTAATCCGAACAATGATGGAGCTTTTTCAACTCAATGCGGCTTGTATGTTTCCGGAACATCAACAATAAGCATAATCGGAGCTGGTGAATTCAATGTTCAGGGTAATAGATACGGAGTATATGCGACATGTTTAAATCCTGGTGATGCTAATGTTACTGTTACTAATGCATCAAGTCCTGCAGGTACAGCAGTTTACTCAGACAAAGCCATTGTTACTGTCAAGACTAATATCAATGCTGGGTATGAAGGAGCATTTGCTAATTTAGATGCTAACATTACTATTGAAGGTAACGTTATTGTAAACTCAGCAACAGGCAACAGTTCGGGATTGAATATGATTTCCTCTTCAACATTTACAGTGCATGGGGATATTATAGTAAATGGTGATTTTATGGTAGGTGTCAGAGGAAATGACAGCTGTAATATTACTGTTAATGGTAACATATTTTGCACAGGTATAAATACTGTCGCAGTAGAGGGAAATGGATCAACTGTCATTGTAAATGGAAGCATAAGGGCTTTTCAGACAGGTATCAAGGCAAGGTCATACAGCAATATAACTGTTAATGGCGATATAACATCATATTCTATTCTTAATGCGCCTGATCTTATGGGAGCTAATGCAAGTGCTATTTATGCGTATAATGGTTCTACAGTTATTGTTAATGGTAATCTTTATTCTGAAAACTACGGAGTTTATATTACTGATGAAGGGGGATTAAGAGTCCCCTCTACAGTTACAATTAATGGATTTGTTCAAAGTGCTCCAAGGTCAGAAAACAAGTATGTATACTTTGAGACAGATAATGATGGTATTATATTTGAAAATGGAACACTAAATGATCCTCTGATGCCTGAATACAGAAAATATAATAACTTAAGCGGAACAGTATATGTCTCCAAATTCGGAGGAGGAACAGGGGTTATTGCAGATCCATATATAATAAATCATTCACATCAGTTATATAATGTCCGGGCTAATCTGGCAAATAATTTTAAACTTGGACAAGATATAGATATGACATATTTTGTACCAGATAGCGGGTGGTTACCTATAGGAACTAGTGTTAATAAGTTCACGGGGATATTTGATGGTAATAACAAAACAATAAATAATTTAAAAATCCAAAGGACAACGTTATCATCAACACCAAATTTTTTAGGGTTATTTGCATACACCGACACGACATCAGTACTAAAGGATATGACACTTTCTGGAGTCAATATTAATGGATGGAACTATATTGGCAGTGTTGCTGGAGAAAATAATGGTTACATTCTGAATGTAAATGCAAGTATTGATTTTAAGGGAGATGAGGGTTTAGGTGGAATAGCGGGAAATAACAAAGGTACAATAGAAAATTCTCATGTTACAGGTTTAATAAATGATAATTTTGCATATTATGTCGGAGGATTAGCGGGATATAATAATGGAACTATTAAAAATTCATATTTTATCGGAACAATAACTGCAGATGAGTATATAGGGGGACTTGTCGGTAAAAACATAGGCGCAATATATGACAGTTATGCAGAGATAACAATAAATGGAGGTTGGAGAACAGCAGGGCTAATAGGTTTGAATGTAGGTTTAGTAAAGAATTCCTACTCAAAAGGCTCGATAATTTCTTGGGGTGATTTTGTTGGCGGACTGGTGGGTGTAAATAGTAATCAAATTGATTCATGTTATTCTACATGCTCTGTACAAGCTGATTATACAGTCGGAGGACTTGTTGGATTTAACACAGGAAGTATTAAATTAAGCTATGCAATCGGTAATGTAACTGGTGATGGTACAGTAGGCGGATTGGTTGGCGAACACGATTCATCTGTAAGCGCTATTTTGGAAAACTGCTATTCAAGAGGTAATGTGACAAGCGGTAGTGGAGCTGGAGGACTTACAGCAATTAATGAGAACAATATCCAAAATTGTTATTCAACAGGAACAGTTACTAAAATTGGAAGTTATGGCGGTTTAATAGGAGATGACGGGTCTAGTGATGAAGGAGTTGCTACATTTTCATACTGGGATACGCAAACATCTGGTATATCAGCCTCTTATGGCGGAGAAGGTAAGACAACAGTTCTTATGAAGACTGCTTCTACATACAACTCATGGGATTTTTCAACAATCTGGGGTATAAATGGTATTGATAATGATGGGTATCCATATTTAAGATGGCAAGGATTCAGTCTGGTCAAACCTGTTCTAAGCGCAATAAGCATAAGCAGCATTACTAGAAACACTGCAATACTTACTTTTAACTCAGATTCTGCTGGTACATATTACTATTTAGTATATTCACCTGAAGACAGCGCACCAGATGCATTAACAATAAAGGCTCAAGGTGTTGCAGTTGCAAATGGAACTGATGATGCAGTAGTGGGAGCAAATACAGCAAGTGTAGCTGGGCTTGTTTCAGATACTTCATATAAGATTTATGTTGTTGTAGAAAATTTAGTAGGCACTTTATCTAATGTTCATGAGGTACTATTTACAACTTTGCCTCCTAACAGGATACCCAATCGTGTTGCGTTACTAGGAGCTACATATTCTGAAACAGTTACAGTCAATACTGCTTTTACATTGAATCTTAACAATGTATTTGAAGATGCAGATGCGGATGTATTGACATATACAGTATCTGTAAACGGTGGAGCTGCTGTTTCTGCAAGTGCAGCTTATTCATACACTCCTACAGTAGCAGGGGATACGATGCTCGTCTTCAAAGCCAATGACGGACAAGACCAATCGGCAGACACATTCACTGTTACAGTGACTGCAGCTGTCCCTGTATATGCTTTAAATATAGCAGCAGGTGCCGGTGGCAGCATAACCCCTGGCGCAAATGGCAATTATGCGCAAGGAACAGTCATCACTATTTCTGCTTCGCCAAATGCTTTATACGTATTTTCCGGGTGGAGCTCTACAGCAGGCGGCGTATTTGGGGATGCTTCTAGCGCAAGTACTACATTTACTATGCCTGGTAATGAAGTAAGCATACACGCTTCTTTTACCCCTGTTCCTCCTGTTTTAAGTTTGGTAAGCGTAAGCAATATTAGTGCTACTTCGGCAGTACTTAACTATACGTCAGATATTGCAGGTACAGCATATTATATGGTATTAGCATCTGATGCAGCGGCTCCTGATGCTGCAAATTTGAAATTGTCAGGCATAGCTATCGGAGCTGTCGGAGCAGGAAATACAATAACATTGACATCTCTTTCTTCTTCTGCATCGTACAAAGCATACATTTTAGTAAAAGGAAGCAATGGAGCAGATTCAGCAGTATCGGCTGTAGCTTTTGCAACACTTGCTCCTCCAAACAATATACCTAATCGTATCTCATCAGTACCAGCTATTTTTACAGAAACAGTTACAGTCAATACTGCTTTTACATTGAATCTTAACAATGTATTTGAAGATGCAGATGCGGATGTATTGACATATACAGTATATATAAACGGTGGAGCTGCTGTTTCTGCAAGCGCAGCTTATTCATATACTCCTACAGTAGCAGGGGATACGATGCTCGTCTTCAGAGCCAATGACGGACAAGACCAATCGGCAGACACATTCACTGTAACAGTGACTGCAGCTGATATACCACCTGCACCACCAGTCGTCTTATATCAATTTGATATATCAGCAAACACTGGAGGCAGTATAGAATCTGGATTTAGTGACAGCTTTTCTTCGGGAACATGTGTTGGAATATCAGCTATTGCTGATACAGGATATGAATTCGTAAAGTGGGTATCATCAGGTTCAGGTGAATTTATAGATGCTTATAGAAATACCACTACATTTATTATGCCAGATGAGGATGTAAGTATAACAGCAGAATTTATCTATATCGGTATTGTTGAAGAAAGTTCTGATTCGGGATATATAGCAAAAATAAATGGGAGGACAGAAGTAACATGCCCTGTAACAGTTAATAGCTCAGGTAAATTAGCATATGTCAAACCATCAGATGATATGTTTAGTGATAGTGATAATACATTCATTGATGTTCCTGAAATTCCAAATGCTTTATCATATAGTCTTTCTTTATCAGTGGCAAGATTATCTAATCAGAAAAGAGGAAGTAATATTATATTCAAATCGCCATTAGCTACAATCGCACTGCCTGATAATATGCTTTCAAGCATGATAAGTGATAATGACAAAAAAGCAGTTATAACGATTAGACAAGCAGATAAAGAGGATTTATCTGAAGAATTTAAAAGTTTTGCTGGTGACAGACCAATAATCCAGTTATCACTGATGCTTGATGATCAAGAACTGGAATGGGAAAATCCTGAAGTGCCAGTTCAGATTACTATCCCTTATACTCCAACAAAAGAGGAGCTCTTGAATCCGGAATTCATAACCATATGGACACAGGATGACGCTGGCGAGCTAATATGCATCACAAACGGAAAGTACGATATTGAAACAGGAACTGTTACATTCCGAACAAGGTACTTTAAATATTTTGCAATTGGGTATAACAAAAAAGATGTTTTAGATATAAAGGAAAATTTCTGGTACACAGATGCAATCAAATACTCTATCGCAAGAAATATATTATTGCAAAGCAATAACCATTATGGCCCAAATGATGAATTGTCAAGGGAAGAACTTGTTGTAATGATATTTAAAGCATACAACATCGCTATTGATGATGAGTATAATGAGAACTTTAATGATGCTGATAATCCGGAAACGCTTAAATATCTTGCAAAAGCTAAAAGTCTAGGTATATCGAATGGAATTGGAGACAATTTGTTTAATCCTAATAGTAAGTTAACAAGACAAGAAATGTTTACTATGACTTACAGGCTACTGAATGTTTTAAATGAAGTACCTGAAGATAAATTTACAATAAGCTTGAATGATTTTCATGATAGCGAAAAAGTTGCTCTTTGGGCTAGAAAAGCTATTGATACATTAATGAAAGCAGGCATTATTAAAGGTAACGAGAATTATATATATCCAACAGATATTGCTACAAAAGCAGAATTTGCACAATTACTATACAATCTGCTCAATAAATAGTTATATAAATATCAGTTATTGTTGTAATTCAGCTAATTCCTTCATGACGCTTTTTACATCAATGTCCTGAGGGCATAAAGAAGTACAAACGCCACAAGCTATGCAATCTTGTGGCTTTCCTTTGGACTCTGCTTTCTTTAAGGCATTAATTGCATACCATCGGCCATCAGTTCTATACTTGTTATATATATTCAGATATTCCGGGATATCAATTTCAACTGGACAGTCATTACAACAATAACGACAGCTAGTGCAAGGAACTGATACTTCTTTTTTAAATGTGTGACATGCATCAAAAAGCAAGGCTTCTTCTTGATCTGTGAGAAAAAGCTCATCACTGAAAGTCTCAATATTTTCTTTGATCTGATTTATATCAGACATGCCGCTTAAGACAACAACTACCGAGGACAATCTTTTTATCCATCTGAAAGCCCATGAAGCCATACTCCAGTCAGGATGTGCTTTTTTCAATTTTAATTCAGCCATTTCTGACAAAGATACCAGTCTTCCACCTCTTACTGGTTCCATCACTATGATAGGAAGATTTCTTTTTTTTAATATGTCATATTCCTCTTTGGTATGTGAATAAAGCCAATCGAAATAATTAAGCTGTATTTGAGTAAAATCCCAATCTGTATATTCTAGAAATTTCTCAAATGTGTTTATACTTGCATGTGTTGAGAAACCGAGATGCTTTATTTTTCCTGCTTTTTTCTGTTCAATGAAATAATCCACACTACCTTCTTCAATGTATCTTTGCATTGTGTTATCTGACAATGCATGAATAAGATAGAAATCTATATAGTCTGTCTGAAGCCTATGCAGTTGTTCTTTAAAAACTGCTTTATAATCGGGATTAGAATTGATATTAAATTTCGTAGCAATATAATAACTTTCACGTTCATATTTCTTTAATGCTTCACCCAAGAAAATTTCTGATTCACCATTATGATAAGAATATGCTGTATCATAATAATTAACCCCATTTGCCATAGCGTAATCAATAATTTGTTGTGCTTTTTCTTTATCAATATGCGATTCAGTTTCAGTTTTTAAGACGGGTAGTCTCATATTTCCCATTCCAAGAGTGGAAAGCTGTAATTCTTTGAACTTTTTATATATCACTATTACCTCCAATAAATGCCTGTTTTTCATAAGACGCTTTTCTAATTATATAATGCAATATCATGTATGTCAAAAGCAGTATAGGTAATTGAATAAAACCTATTTTTGATGATATAATGAAGAAAAGGTAGGTATTATATGGTTTATATTGCAAAAGACGTTGTAAAGATGCTTAGCGCAATGAATAATGTGTTTGATGTTGCAAGAATTGTTAATCCATGGATTTGGAAAATTTGTAACTTTGATAGTGATGGAAATATAAGTTATGAAGATTATTCATGTTATAGAATTTGGCAAAAAGAAAAACGATGTCTAAATTGTATTAGTATGAAAGCATTAAATGAAAAAAAGCGTTTTACAAAATATGAATTTGTTGATGATGAAACATACTATGTAGTTTCAAAACCTGTTGATATAAAGGATAATGAAGGTATAACTAATGAGTATGTTTTGGAAATAGTAGCAAACATAACTGATGAAGTTTTTTTTAATGCGATAGGTAAGAATGAGCTTGTAGATAAAATAATAAAATCAGAGAAGCTCCAATATATTGATTCTCTTACAAAAGCCTATAATAGAAGGTATTTTGATGAAAAGGTATATCTTACTGATTTTTCAGAGAATTCTAGAAGCGAAATAACTTTTATTGTGATTGACATGAAAAAGTTTAAGAATATTAATGACGAATACGGGCATGATACAGGGGATGAAGTTTTAAGAAATACCGCAAAAGTATTTATTAGCAGTGTAAGGAATAATGACTCTGTAATACGTATGGGTGGTGATGAATTTTTAATAGTTCTTCAAGATTGTAATGAGCAGTCTGCTCTTGATGTTGTACAAAGAATCAAAGAAAGCATGAAGCAGATTATTTATGATAGTGAAAAGAATCTGCATGCTAAAGCAGATTTCGGAATAGCCTATACAGATTCTTTTGTTAATAATGATGCATTTATTGCTAACTTAATAAAAAAAGCAGATAAAATGATGTATGAGAGTAAAAGAGTTAATAATTAAAACTACGGGGGCTTATTATGGAAAAGAGAGATTTGAGGAAGCTGACTTTATTGCATTCTAATGATATGCACGGCGATTTCATGAGCGAGAGAATTGATAATGTGCTTGTTGGAGGAGTATCTATGCTATCAGGTTATATTGATAAAGTGAGAAAAGAAGAAGAAAATGTTGTATATGTAATTGCAGGAGATATGTTCAGGGGTTCCATAATTGATTCAGAATACAGAGGTATTTCCACTATAGAGATAGTAAATATGCTTTCACCTGATGTTGTGACCTTAGGAAATCATGAAGTAGATTATGGTATTGCCCATCTTTTATTTATTGAAAAACTAGCAAAGTTTCCGATTATAAACAGCAATCTATACATAAAGACTAACCACTCACGCTTATTCAAGCCATATCTTATTGAAAAAGTAGGAGGTATCAAGATACTTTATATAGGTATTCTTACAGAAGAAGTAATTGCACAAACAAAACAGGAAAACCTGATTGGCTCTATTGTTGATGTATATGAAGCTGCTAAGGAAATAGGAAGGATATGTAATGCATATAATAAGGAAGATATAGATTTTACAGTACTGCTTACACATATTGGTTTTGAGGAAGACAAGAAGCTGGCTTCAATTTTGGATCCTTCCTGGGGTGTAGATATAATAATAGGCGGTCACTCCCATACATTCATGGAACAGCCGGAAACAGTTAATGGGATAGTAATAGCTCAAGCTGGAACTGGTGCTGACCAGGTAGGCAGATTTGATATTATCATTGATAAAGATAACAATTGTATACATGAGTGGAAATGGCAGGCTATACCTATTAACAGTTCTCACTGTCCTGTTGATAAGGATTTAGAAGATATAATTCTGCATTATCATGAAAAGACTCATGAAAAATTTGCTAGAATTATCACTCGTTTTAACCGCTCGCTAAAGCATCCTGCAAGAAATCAGGAAACAGAATTAGGCAATCTTTGTGCTGATGTTGTTGCAGACAGTCTAGGACTGGATATTATGCTATTTGCTTCAGGCAGTATAAGAAAACAGGAACTAGGTCCTATAGTGACACTTAAGGACTTTAAAGAATGTTTTCCATTTGATGATAAGATATTCAGGATTAAATTAACTAAAAAGCAGATAGAGAAAGCTTTCAGTACAATTTTAGGCAAAGAATTGGACAGCCATACCGAATTCTATCAGGTTTCCAAAGGGTTCAAGGTAAATTACTCGAAAAAACTGAACAAGATTACAAACATTACATTAGAAAACCAGCCTTTAGATGACAATCATATATATTCAGTCGGTATGCAGGAGTATCATTTCAACAACATAGAGGAATTCATAGGTATTACTAAAAAGGAAGCAGAAGCCAACTCTCCTATCAGGGTAATATCCACTTCCTGTTGTGATGTTCTTGAAGAAGCTTTTATGGCTGCAAGGCTTGCTGACTCAAAAGTTGAAGGGCGTATTGTTGTTGAGTAATGTTTGATTCTTTAGCAATTTTCATTGTGTTGATGCTCATGGCATACAGAACCGGATGATATCAGTTTACCTTTAAGATATTCCAGAACAGCTTTTTTAGCATCACCAGTCACACCAGTAATAACTTCAATTTTATGCTCACTAAACAAATCAACTGCACCTTGACCCATTCCACCGGACATTATCACATTAACTTCTTGTTCAGCAAGGAATTTTGGAAGGAATCCGGGTCTGTGACCTGGATTTGGTATGGATTCCTCCTTGATTATCTTATTATCTTCAATATTGAAGATATTAAAATTTTCACAATGTCCGAAATGCTCCGTTACCATTTTTTTTTCGCTTGCTACTGCAATTTTCATGATTTAATCCTCCATTTTACTTAAATATAATGCAGCATCATCCAACCAGTTGCCTTCAAACAACTCAATCATACCTTTATCTGAAGCAGTTGAAATTTTAGGATCAATTGGTATTTTACCTAAAACTTTTATATTATGATGCTTTGCAATCTCATCTACGTGGCTTTCACCAAAAATCGTGTATTTTATATTATTGTCAGGACAGAGAAAATATGAATAATTTTCTATTATTCCATAAACAGGAATATTCATCATATCTGCCATTTTAACTGCTTTTTCAACAATCATAGTAACTAGATCCTGAGGAGATGTAACTACTATTATTCCATCAATAGGTATTGATTGGAATATAGTTAAAGGTACATCTGAAGTACCTGGTGGCATATCTATAAACATATAATCTACATCTGTCCATATGACTTCAGACCAGAATTGCTTAACAACATTACCAAGCAAAGGTCCTCTCCATACTACAGGATCATTATCATGCTCTAAAAGCAGATTAATGGACATTATGTCAATGCCTGTTTTGCTTTTTAATGGATACATTCCTAAATCACTTCCTGAAACCTTTCCCTTTATATTAAAAGTTTTTGGTATTGAAGGACCAGTTATGTCAGCATCCAGAACTGCTGTATGGTATCCCTTTCTTTTCATCAGGACAGCAAGCATGGAAGTTACCATTGATTTACCGACTCCACCTTTTCCACTGACTACTGCAATTACTTTCTTTATACTGCTTAAATGGTGCATATTAACATAAAAATCGGTTTTAGGTTCTTTTTTTCCCTTGTTTTCAGATATGCAATTTTCGCAGTTGTTGTCACATTCTTTGTTCATTTTTTTCTCCTCATCAAATATTTATTTCATCACCAGTACATAAATAATGTATCTTGTTTTTTAAGTCTTGTTTAAGTATATCGAACGCATCCTTTCCGGTGCAATGACATGTATAGAAAACAGTTTGTGATTTTATCATATAATCTGATAGTTCCTTCATAAACACATCATCTTTTCTTGGCGTATATGTCCTGCTTTGTAGATGCAGTCCTCCTATGATAATTTGCGGCATATATCCTTTCATTTCCCTGTAATGCTCCATAATATTCATTATCCCGTTATGCGTGCACCCTGTAAGAAGAAAATGCCTGCTTTCTTCTGCAGTTGTCAGATAAAGCTCGTGAGAAAAATCGTCCGGAATAATTTTCCCTTTGTATTCAGTATATAAATTGCTGTTTGCTACAGGAAGAGGCATGGTAGTTTTAGCATCTGAGAAAAGCTCTATGCCTTTACATATGAAGAAGCGTCCCTTTACATATACAATCCTTTCGTTTTTCCTTAATTTCTCATCAAGCCCTATATATACCATGCTGCCATTTCTTAATGAATAGTGTTTGTCAAAAGCACTCTCATGTATAAATACTTCTGCCTTACTGTTTGCTTCAAAAAACCTTTCCAGCCCACCTCCATGATCGTTGTGTCCATGTGATATAATCGCATAATCGATTTTTGAAATATCTATTCCCATTTTTATGGCATTTTCCATGAAAAGACCGCTGGTACCCGAATCGAATAGTATTTTTTTGCCTGATGTTTCAATATAAAGGCTTAAACCGTGTTCTGATCGCAGGTTATTTTTACTAGTAGTATCTTCAACCAAAGTCTTTATAATCAATGTTATACCTTGTCAAGAAGCCTTTCAGTTATTTTTATATATATCTGTTTTATCGCGTCAGATGCTTTCCCTTCATAGTCAGTGACAGGCCTATTATTATTTATTGCAACTATTGCAGAAGTGTCGTATGGTATTTTGCCTACAAACTCGATTTGTTCTTCTTCACACATCTTTTCTATCTGTTCAGTAATCCTTGTATTTATATCATATTTATTTATACATAGAATTATCTGAGTTTCAAAAGTCCTTGCTGTCTTTATAATTCTTTCCATATCAGAAAAGCCTGAAAGAGAAGGTTCTGCAACTATCAAGACCATATCAACAGCGCTTAAAGAAGCTATGACAGGACAGCCTATTCCAGGTGAACCGTCAATGATAGCAACCCTTGTATCCTCCTTCGCATTATTCTTCATCTGCTTTTTCACTTCGCTTACAAGTAGTCCGGAGTTGCCGTTTCCTGGATTCAGTTTTGCAGTAGAGAATACTCTTTCTTCATTTTTATACAGCATAAGAGCTCCGACAATGTTTGGTTTCATTGTAATCGCATTTACAGGACAAACGAGTTTGCAGACAGCGCAACCTTCACATGAGTTCGTGTCTACACAAAATATCTCACCTTCGATTATCGCATCAAATCTGCAATGTTCATAACATAATCCGCAGGCTATACATATATCAGGGTTTATATATGCTTTTTTCAAACCATAAAACTCTTTTGATGAATATGATTCGTTATTATGATTAATCAGATGAAGATTTGGGGCATCCACATCACAGTCAGCATAAGCTTGAGTCTTTGAAAGAGATACAAATGCGGAAGCGACAGTTGTTTTCCCAGTTCCACCTTTTCCGCTTAAAATAAGCAACTGTTTCATTTTTTCATCCCGCTTTTTACTTTTTCTAAAAGGGACATGAAAAGAACACGGTATTTTTCGCTTTCCTGTGAAATAATTTTACCTTCGGAGTTTAATAGTCCAAGCTGTTTATCGAAGTTAATTGATTCAAGTATTGTTATAGAACTTTTTTTGCAATAATCTGCTGAAGGATTTTCTCCTTCCATACATTTATTGAGGACTGCTCCATGAGGTTTGTTATATAGTTTAACCAGGTCATATACCATATGAAGATTATGTGCTCCGAATACTGAAGGTTCTGCAACCAGTATACAGTAATCTGCATCTTTTATGCTTTCAATAACTGAACATGAACTGCCTGGAGGACAATCAATAAATATGTCCCTGCCTGTATTGTAATTATCATCTTTCAATAGTTTTTTTATTATAGGTATCCCGGTTGTTTCTCCAGTATTTAAAACACCTGTTTTTATCATTATGTTGTTTGAGTAACCATACTCATAATGTCCAATTGTCTTGTCTTTTTCTGATATTGCCTTTTGAGGACATACAATTTGACACCCTCCGCAGGAATGACATATTTTATCGAACACCATCAGCCTGTCGCCAATATATGCTAAAGCGTTGAACTCACAGAAAAGAACGCATTTCTTACAACCATTACATAAATCATTATCACAGACAGGTATTTTTACACTTATATCATTATTTTGAATTATCTCGGGATTAAAGAAAAGATGTCCGTTCGGTTCTTCAACATCACAATCAATGTAAACTGAATCATTATTTACATAAGCTAGATTTACAGCGACAAAGGTTTTACCCGTTCCGCCCTTACCGCTTAATACCGCAATCTTCATACAATTCACCTATGTCCATGTAACCCAGGATGAATTTCTGTTAATGGTTCCAGAGAATCTTTTTTATATAGTTCTATATTTTCTTTTATTGTCCCTTGCACTGTCTTGTAAATTCTAATTCCAGATGAATGAATAATCTTTGCAGCATTTTCACCACATCTTGGAGTCAGAAGGACATCAGCCTTGTTATCAATTACAGACTGAGCAGCTTGAATACCTGCTCCTCCTGGCGTGTTTGCAGCAGTATTTTCCATAAATTCTGCTTTGTTATTTTCTATATTATAGTATAAATAATATGGTGCTCTCCCAAAAGATACACAAACTTGTGAATCCAGATTCTTTTCCTCTGCAGGTATGGCTATTTTCATCTATTCCTCCTAAAATTCTTCATTAAATCTGTTGCCATGCCTGTGTCTTCGGCAACCTCTTCCTTGACAACCTCGGCCAGTTCCATTGCATAACATATACTCTCCACCTTCAATTACAAGATTTTTTCCATTTACTAGTGAATCTGCAAGTTTTTTTCTTGCTTGGCTGTATATGCCCTGTATTGTAGTTCTGGCTATATTCATCTGATCAGCACACTGCTCTTGCGTGAACCCCTCAAAATCAATAAGCCTTATTGTCTCATATTCATCTACTGTCATAATTACCGTTTCGAGTGCAGTGTCTGTTGAAGACATAGGACCGAAACGACTTATCTGGGGCAGATCGCAAACTGTGCGCCATTTTCTTGGTCTTACCATGGTTAACCTTCCTTGTTCTTAAGCATCTTGAGAATTATTTTAATTCATCTATCTGTCTATTAATAGATGCAAGCTCTTCTTCAAGATACTTCTTCTGATCGAATAAAAGTTCTTTTGAAGGCTTTTCTGCATATTGAGTATTGTCATTATAATATGGTCTTGAATATCCGTAAAAACCTCTTCCATATCCTAATCCGCATCTTCCCCTACCATAAAAACCTCCACCATAACCTGCACCTAAAGGACGTCTTGCACCTGTGCAACATCCTAATCCTCTACCGGTTATTGGCCCCATTCCCATTGGTCCTGTTCCATCAAATCTTGGCATTCTAGTAACCTCCTGATACTATTTCTGACATATGTCAGATACTACCATTATACCCTATTACTGACATATGTCAATAACTAATCTATGGTTTTTAGGATATTTAAGCGGGAATCCTCGGTTATTCAATTGCCGAGATGAAAGCGCTGTGATCTATATGGTAAATAATAAATCGAATAAATGTTCGTTATTGTATTGAATTGTATACTGCTTTCTGTTATACTACATATATGAAAGAAAA
>MWDI01000065.1 GCA_002070475.1 Firmicutes bacterium ADurb.Bin146 | reverse complement strand
CATACTTAATTCCATTGATTTCCCTATGTAAAGTCTATATGCCTCTAACTGTGGAACTTACTTTGGGAATTAACGTTTAAAATTTATGCGTTATTCTTTTTATTTTTAAATATGGTACTACGGAAAAGTATTAATGAATAAGCTATAAGCAATACAATCAAGACTATAAACGTAATCCATAAGTTCGTATTACTTTGAGGTGCAAATCCTAATAGCAACAGTACCGGGAATCCGAATAAAATCGCATACAGCTGCTGGTATACCAGATTAGTTGCTGCCGGTGTCTTGAACTGGGGATCTATTTCCCTTAAAAGTATGATACCTGTACTGGCTGTTCCTGTCAGCATTCCATAAAGTGCAAGGAAAGACTCATGCTCATAGCCTTTAAATAACCTTTTAGTAATAAAATCACATTGTATGTATGTAAATACGCATCCTGCGATAGATAATGCTATGATTGGAATAATAAATGAGCGAATCTGGAAAGCAGATAACCTGATAGCTGCTATAGAAGCAACAACCATAATATCAAAAGCAAATCCGGAAATCCTATTCTGCATGAAATTTGAAGTATATTCCCTTCTCATTATTCTCTTCTTTTTCAGAAATCTGAGGAATGTTTTGACAAGAACTGCGAACACAGTGGAAATGAGGAAGTTAAATCCCCATAAAAGCGGTTGTAGAGTATTTGTGCCAAATGTACCGAATACCCCTGCATCTATGAACTTATTGACTCCCCACATAAAAATATATGCTAAAGCATATGAAATTAGGACCAATGCGACCTGCACAGTAAGCTTATCCATAGATTCAGATAAAGGTATTTCTCCTTTTGAAGGCTTGTTTTCATTCTCCTCTACTGATGTAACTATTTCATCCTCGAATGCAGTTTTGACTAAACCTTTCCTTTTTAATCTTTCCAGATAGAAAATACCTCCTACACTAGCAGAAATAAATCCTGTAGCAGCGATAGTCAGTCCAAAACTTGTTCCATGCTCAAATCCCCACAGAACTTCATATGTATGTCCCCAGTTGTATGCTTGACCAGGCCCTTGGCCATATCCCATTGGCAAAAGCAGTCCTGCAGCGGGAAAAGTGCCTGATATGAATAATCCTATAATTAGCAAAATCGCTATACCTATTATTCCTTGTAGCACATAAGAGGATACGGTTGTTAATCCATAATTTAAAATATCTTTCTTGTTCCCGTTAGCGAACTTCCTGTCTGTAGTCTTTAATGCTACAGCTGCAAATCCTAATCCTAACCCGTGATAAGTGAGGGCTTCAAGAGTCACACTATTGAACATGGAACTTCCTGTGATTTCCTTGAATATTAAATCTGCAATTAAGACAAGAAACCCTCCTAATACCGAGCTTGGTATTAGTGATCTTCTAAGTGGTTTTATTACTCTTCTAAGAAAGTTTGCTACCATCATTGCAGTTAGAAGGATTGTCAGTGTGATAATAAAAGACCATATGCTGATATCCCAAAAATTTATCCCTGTTGACATATATGCTCTCCTTTTAAAGTTTTTATGAGCTAGTCATAACTATTTAAGTATACCATCTGAAGTATGGATTGCAATACATTTTCATCAAAACAATGCTCATATATTCTGTATGATAATATAAGATTTAATTAAATTTATTTTTGTGTGATGTCAGAAGGTTAAATTGGTAACAATAATTAAAATGGAACCGATAAACAAAGGAATTGTATTCGAATATTCCTGCAGTTATGATTATACTCTAGTAATGACTGTCAAATCATTAAGGGTATGTAAACCTTTAATAGAGAAGGTACTTGATAAATTTCAGACAAAAATGGTTATAAATAGCCTTACAAATAATTATGATTATTTTATAAGCCTTTCTCTAATTGATGAATTTGGACGTATTACAGAACCTTCATGCACCCGGCTTTTCACGCCATACCCCAACAAGAAGCATTTCAAGACTGTAAATTATATTCATAAGAATGATATAAATATACAAAACAAACAAGGAGTTTTAAGCTCCTTGTTTTTCCTGTTCTTCTTTTTCCAGTTCTCTATATGCTACTTTTCCTACAAGTGTTTTGGGAAGGTCTTTTCTAAATTCTATTTCGTAAGGCATAGCATATTTTGAAATATTTTTCTTGCAGTGCTCCAGTATGCTCTGTCTAGTCTGATCGTTAGGCTCAAATCCTGCTTTAAGTACGACAAACGCTTTAACCTTCTGAACTTTATAAGGATCTTTTACACCTATTACGCAAGACATTGAAACAGCTTCATGAGCATCAATTATATTCTCTACCTGAGATGGATATACATTATATCCTGAAGTTATAATCATCCGCTTGATTCTCTGTGAGAAATATATAAAACCGTCTTCATCCATTTTTCCCAAATCCCCTGTGTGAAGCCATGTGTACCCATCAGGATGTTTTTTTAAAGTATCAGCAGTCTCTTTTTCGTTGTTACAGTATCCAAGCATGACAGAAGGTCCGCAAAGGCAGATTTCGCCCTCCTGGTTATATGCGACTTCTTCTGTAGTACCGACTTTCACTATCTTGTAGTAAGTATCAGGATAAGGAATCCCTATACTCCCTTCCTTATAGAAATCTTTTGGTGTGAGACAGCTTGCAGTTACGCATTCTGTTGTACCGTATCCTTCCCTTACCTGTACTGTAGCTCCATGGTCTTTAAGAAATTTATCCAATTTTCTCTTTAACTCTATTGATAAAGAATCACCGCCTGAGAACACTCCCTCAAGACAATTCAGTTTAACCTTATCCATATATGGATTTCTTAGAAGAGCTTCAAAAAGAGTTGGAACTCCAGCTATGTAATTCGGTTGTTTCTTTTTAAGTAATTTTGCATAAGAAGCAGCATTAAACCTTGGAACAAGTATACATTTACAAGAAGCGCATAAAATTGTGTGTATGCATACACCAAGACCAAATCCATGAAAAACAGGCATTATGGAAAGCATGGCATGACCTTCAACAATACAGTCTCCTGCTGTCATTGTCTGCATTGCAAGTGCGTTAAAATTGAGATTGGAAAGAAGTATACCTTTTGTCGTACCGGTTGTACCACCGCTATACAGGATAACTGCAGGATCATTTCCTTTACGTTCGACAGAATAGTCGCCTTTATAAGTCCTGCCTTTATTCATAAAATCCTTATACCATATAATATCTGCATCCTTTGGTAATGGCTTTATTTTTCTTCCTTGTGTTAGCTGATACCCAATCGCAAGAGGAATATTTAGTTCATCCTTTATAGATGATATTATTAGATGTTCAAGGTTTACTCGAGATCTGATTGCTGTAAATTTACCATAAAACTGGTCCAGCGTTATAGCTGCCTTGCTATTTGAATCTTTTAAGAAAAATTCTATCTCTCCTTCTGAAGAAAGTGGATGAATCATATTACCAAGAGCTCCTATGAGGTTCAATCCATAAAACATAAAAAGAGCTTGCGGGCAATTAGGCAGACACACAGTAACTCGGTCTCCTTCTTTGATTCCTATGCTTCTTAATGCCTTAGCGCAAAGATGGACTTTTTTTACAAAGTCTTTGTATGTACATTTTACACCTAGAAAATCATATGCATGAAGATCCGGATTTTTCTTTGCTGATCTTTCAACCATATCAAACATGGATATGTCAGGATATTCTAGGTTGAATGGCAGATTCTTGTAACTTGGCAGCCACGGGGTTTTAATCTTCGTATTCAATTTTCTCACCTATAGGCCTTTCTAAAAGATTTGGATTTGACAATATAAACTGCAAAAGCCTGATGCTTTTAGCAAAATAAAAGCCATCAGCAATTCTTTCATCAATAGTAATTCCGAAATTTACTACATCACGTATCTGTTTATCACCTGTTTCAGTAATTACTTCCTGCTTGTGAATCTGACCTATACAGATTACAACAGAGTTTGTTCCGAAATTATTGAGATGATGGTATGGAGCATCGCATTTTATGCTTCCGAGATTAGATATGAGAACTGATGAGTAATTTGTATCACCTTTTTGGAACTGAGAAGGATATAGATCAAAATAGATAAGCATTCTCATTAATCCAACAAAAATACCGTTCACAAATCTTGGTAATTTCTGTAGAAATTTTAGAGTCCCGTCTATTGAATTTGTACCTGCTTCGCGGATCTTTTTTACATCTCCGTAAATATACCTTGAAATTTCCGTTAAATCCTGTTTCATGTCCACTTTTAAAGATACAAGCATTTCTTCAGCTGTGTCTTTAAATTTTCTTTTAGCAATGAAAGAAAGTATAATATCATTTCTTTCGTAATACTTTTTTGCCATAATGTATCTGTTCAATAAAGGACGCATATAAACAGTTTTCGCTATTGCAGCGACAAAAGCATGAAAATACGTCATTTTATGATCAGTGTCTTTTTCATTAATTTTTTTTACATAATCAACAAGATTAGTAACATCCATCTGTTGTTTTAAGTATACTTCTGATTCTGTTCTTTTTGGAGCGATGAAAGGAAAAAGACTATGTACTGCATCTAATTCATCATTCCTGATTCTGCGCGCGTCTTTTCGGTCACCAAAACGGCGTTTTTTATCACTACCACTCATAAATTTCCCCATATCCTTCTTATGCTTTTCAAACACAAGAATTTATATTTAACAGCATATACCCCTATTTGCTGTTATTGCCCCATTGTCCTCATTGCTTCTATTGTAAAAGTTATAAGTTTTTCTAAATCCATTTCTAGCATTTCTGCACCATCAAGAATAACCTGCCTATTTATGGATGCTGCGAACGAAGGTTGCCGCATTTTTTTAATAACGGATTTTGCTTCCAGATCCATTACGTTTTTTGATGGACGCATTAATGCGGTTGCCCATATTAATCCTGTTAATTCATCAACTGCATATAATAGTTTTTCCATATATGATTCAGGTTTTATATCAGAACAAATACCATATCCATGGCTTGCAATGCTTCTTATCATTTTTTCATCAATACTCAGATCCCTTAGAATATCAAAAGATTTTCTACAGTGTTCATCAGGGTAAAGCTCATAATCTATATCATGCAGTATTCCGACCGATTCCCAGTAGTCTTGATTCTGATTGTCATACAATGAAGCGAAATATCGCATAACTGCTCCTACAGTGATTGCATGCTGTATATGGAACTGCTGTTCGTTATATTTTTTAAGTATCAGAATCGCTTCTGCTGGTGTTGGAATATAACTCATAATAATATTTTCTTTCTTCTATCTTTATGTTTATTATTATTCTTTCTTTGTGATATAAGATCAGCATATCTGTATTCCACATCAGACATTATGCTATCCCAGGAAACTGGTATTGTTGTTTGAGCATTTTTTCCTATTTCTTTGATTTTATCCCTTTGGATGAATAAGGCTTTTTTAAAGACATCAGCAATATCTTGTGAATCATCTTCACATAAAAAACCATTATATCCATCTGTTATTCCTTCTGCGGCACTGCTACCTCTTACAAGCACTGATGGAGTCATCATAGCTGCAGCTTCTCTTACTACCATAGGGCTATTGTCATATATTGATGGAAAAGCAAAGATGTCTGCTGCTCCATATAATCCGTCTAGAATATATATATCAGTAATATGTCCAACCATTTCAACCAAATCCATTATATCTAGTTCAGTTATCTTCTTTTTTATTTCCTCAACATGCGGTCCCTGACCTGCTAGAATAAGCTTGGTTCTAAATCCTTGCTTCTTCAATATGCTTACAGCTTCAAGCACTTTTATAATATTTTTCTTCCAGTTCATCTGGCCGACAAAAAGAATAACCGGTACGTCATCTAGATTGTACATCGATTTAACATAACTGATATTTTTTTTATCAGGCTTCCTTATCTCAGTACCGTTTCTCATTACTTTTATAACACCCTTATAACCATAACTGCGCAAAGCCTCAGCAGAGTTTTCGCTTACTGCCCAAACATCATCACATTTCTCATAGAAATCCGCTACCATTTTTACTCCGGCTTCTGCTAAAGGCTGTACTTTAAGGACTTGTAAAAAATCGTCATAATATTTTGAATGAAAGGTTCCAACAACTGGAATTTTCGTTTTTTTTGCTATTCGTAAGCCTTCAAATCCAGACCTGAATGGACTATGAACATGAACAATATCAAATTTTATTGACTTAATTCTTTCATGATAATGGACATCCCATAAGGGTATTCCCATCTTATATTGGGTGTATTCCGGTATAGTTACTCCATAAAAATCCACTATGTCAAATGGATACTTCCCTCTGAATCCTGCATCGGAAATAGGGGTGATAACATAACATTCATGGCCTCTGCTGCTTAATGCATTTGCATATCCATACACTACCCGTCCTACCCCGTCAACGATAGGGAGAAATGAATCTGTAAATTGACCGATTCTCATCTAGATCATGCTCCTTGAGCTACAGCTTCGAATTTACGGATTAACGTAAGTTCCGCTTCTAGCTCTTTTAAAATTCTTTCGTAAGTTTTCCTCAATGCTATCTGTTTTTCAATTTCAACCACTTTGTCTGATATTTTACCAATATACTTTGTGACAATCTTCTTACCCTCCCTGTATTTAAGATACCAGTATTCACCACTTCCCATCTTCTTGACCGTAAGAGTACCCTTGGGAAGAGAGGAAATTTGTTTGATGTATCTGTCTTTCATAACAAGCAGCTGTTTCTTGTATTGAATTATGATTTCATTTATAGTGCTCATGCAAGATATTATACCCAACATAATTTGAGGTGTCAACTATTTGTAGGGTAAATAAAAAACGTATTTTTACTATATAAAAGGTGTTATTGGTCTGTCGTAACGGATATCTTTACACAACACTTCACATATCATAAGCGCTCTTGGCAGATGAAAAGGGCCTTTCCATAAAGTACCTTTCTGAGTATGTGAAACAGTATTATCCCTGTGAAGATAACCATACCACTCGCCATACTGCTTGTCATGAAAATGATCCATGCAATATGAAGTGATTTTTTCAAAATAATCAAGATACGACTCATTTTTTGTTATTCCATATGCTGCAAGGCAGGCAATCATAGCTTCATTATGCACCCACCACAATTTCATATCCCATTCCAGCTGGTCTTCAGGTTTTCCTAATATATCTTTAAAATAGAAAATACCGCCATATTTCTTGTCCCATCCTATATTTAATGACCAGTCAAGTATATTTAAAGCTTTTTTCATCAACTCGTTATTATCTGAATACAGCGCCTCATTCATTAAGAACCAGGAATTTTCACATGCATGCCCTGGATTAACTGTCCTGCCTGCAGGAGTATCTATAAAAGACCCGTCAAATGCCACTGTCTCCAGCATGCATTTCAAATCTTCCCTGTAAAAATACTTAATCATATCTTCACATATAATCTTTACTATTTCAGAATAATAACCGCTTCTTTGTGGAATACACCTTCTCAATATCTGGCTTGTACATAACATTACCATAGAATTAGCAGCTGCTCTTTCGTTTCTCGTATCTTTATATGCTTTAGGTGTAATTTTAAAAGGGTCATTGTCTGGATTCTGATATATCTTATACATCATATCAAAGCATTTCTCTGATTTATACAGAGCGTCTGCATCCTGCATAGCATATCCATACTCTGCCATTGCTATACAGTAAAAGCTTTCAGAAAAGAAATATCTTCTTTTTCTTAAAGGTTTCCCATCAGCAGTAACTGTAAAGAACATCCTGCCATCATTATCTATGCAATGATTATCTAAAAAATCTTTACCGGTCTTTGCATTTTCTTCCCATATAGGATTATGCCCGTATTTATTTATAAGAGCTGAATATGTCCACATGCATCTTCCCTGGAACCATACTGACTTATCATTATTATAGACTTTGCCATAACAGTCCACAGCAGTATAGTAGCCCCCGTTTACCTTGTCGATTAGGTCGCTTTTGTCCCAAAAAGCCATAACATCATCAATCAAGTGGCTTTTAAACATATTTTCATAATTCAGAAATTTATCCATTCTTTACCCTACCTAAAGATAAGTTTATATTAAATATTTTATCATAAAATATATATAAAAAATTATGAATATATGTTTTTTTAAATATCTGAAGAAATATATGCTTCTATCATAATTGAAAAAAAACTTTTATTGAACACATATTTGTGTTATTATAATACCCACCAAAAAAATGGAGTGTGATAAAAGTGTTAAATACAAAATTTGAAGATATATTGGCATACAATAATAAAAAAATAGAGCAGTTAAGCGAAAAAGCTATGTCAAGCGACATTATAAGTAATGAGCTTTACGAGAAATACAACGTTTTTAGGGGTTTACGTGATAGTAAAGGTGTAGGTATTGTGACCGGACTTACGGAAATATCAGAAATGAACGGATACATTAAGAATGAAGAAGGTATTCGTGTACCAATAGAAGGAGTAATGTATTACAGGGGTATTGATATATTTGACATTATTAAAGGAATAATGAAAAATAACCGTTTCGGATATGAAGAATGTGCTTACCTGTTACTTTGCGGAAGCTTGCCAAACAAAAAGGAACTGGAGGAATTTGTCCATCTTCTGAATGACTTACGTTCTGTACCTGACAGTTTCGTAAGAGATATAATTCTCAAAGCTCCTTCAAAAGATGTTATGAATGCAATATCAAGAAGTATTCTTACGCTTTATTCATATGACAGTAATCCTGATGATATATCAATTAAAAATGTTTTTAGACAAGCTGTTCAGCTTATTGCAGTAATGCCAATGCTTGCAGTTTATAGCTATCAGGCATATCTCCATTATGTACTTGGTAAGAATCTTTATATACGCAATCCCAAACCTGAGCTTTCCACTGCGGAAAATTTTCTTTATATGCTCAAGGGTACTGGTAAATATACATCTGAAGAAGCACACATACTGGATATATGTATGATTTTACAAGCAGAACATGGAGGAGGTAATAATTCTACCTTCACTACACATGTTGTTACATCAAGCGGTACTGACACCTACTCATGCATATCCGCTTCCTTAGGTTCTCTTAAAGGACCCAGACACGGCGGTGCAAATCTTAAAGTAGTTCAAATGATGGATGATATACTAAAGCATGTAAGGACTCTTACAGACAAGAATATAGAATCTTATCTGGAAAAAATTCTAGCAAAAGAAGCTTTTGACAAATCCGGTTTGATATATGGATTAGGCCATGCGGTTTATTCTGTATCAGATCCAAGAGCCATAATCCTACGTAATCAGCTTGAAAATTATATGTCAGACAAAAAAAGAGACAGACTATTCACATTGTATGACAAATTACAGTATATTGCTCCAAAAGTCATTCAAAAGAATAAGAACGTAACAGGCTCGATCGCAATAAATGTCGATTACTACTCGGGTTATCTATATAGGCAGCTTGATATACCTGAGAAGCTTTATACGCCAATTTTTGCTATTTCCAGAATCTTAGGATGGTCAGCCCACAGAATAGAGGAACTTGCTAATAACGGTAAAATTATTCGTCCTGCATATATTGCGGTTGCTCCGCGCAGTAATTATATAGATATAGAGGAAAGATAACTGTTTAGAGTTGCGTAAAGGATATTTTAGGGTATAATACCGATATTATGGTTATTGTATTATTTATTATTATGTTAATAGGAGTGCTTTTAGGGAAGATGAAGGTCATAAATTCAGAATCCAGAAGCACCCTTTCCTTCCTTATTATCAATGTGTCAATGCCCATGCTTATAGTCTCATCAAGCAATCTTGAATTTAATGAACAGACAAAAAATGAATCTTTTTGGCTGATAATCATGTCAGTCGCTGCTTTTTTCTTTTCCATCCTGATAGCCCAGCTCATATTTAAAAAGGCGGTACCAAGATGTGCGACGGTTTTTTCAAATGCTGGGTATATGGGTCTTCCAGTATTGAATTCTATTTTAGGTGCAAGAGGGCTTTTCCTAGGTGCTATATTCCAAATGGTTTTCCATCTTTTCACATGGACATATGGTATTTCATTATTCACCAAATCCAGCACATTTAAAGACTCCCTTAAAAAAATGATAAATCCATCTTTAATTGCCGTTGCAATCGCAATCATATTCATGCTGACAGGCTGGAAGATGCCTGATACGATTCAGACAGTATTAGAAATGATGGGTGAACTGACAACTCCCCTTTCCATGCTTTTAATAGGAGCTACACTTTCACAGGTAAGCTTCAAAGAAATCATTAAAGTCCCACAAATATATATTGTGACAGCGATTCGTCTGCTTGTAATACCTGCATTCGTTCTATTATTCCTTCTGTTCCCATCAATACCTAAAATTTCAATTTATGTGGTATTTATAATCAATGCGATGCCTTCAGCAGCCATAACCGGTATATTGGCAATGAAATACAATAATGATGAGAAACTTGCATCTTCAATAGTTGCTTTTTCCACTCTCATATCCATAATTACTCTGTACTTAATTACAGATGTTTTCGATATCGCATCCTTACTTTCACTTATCTGAGAACTAATATTTTCATCATGATAAGCACTATAACAATATTTGACACCTGTTGTTTAAAGGATATATAATTTATATATTAATTGGACGTAGTATTAAATATAATTTATTTCTTTACAGGAGGAGTAATATGAGAAAGAAAAAAGCGTTTAGGTCACTGGCATTGCTTATGGCTCTGTGTATGATTGTTGCATCTTTTGTGGGATGCTCACCTAAAGAAACCCCTCTCACCATCTGGGTTGGTGTGGAATCTGTTGATTTCTATACTGCAAAGATGGCGGAATATGTTGAAAACTATAAAGTGAAGACTGGCAAAGCATTCCCTTACCTTATATCCGTACAGGGAGTTGACACAGGTTCAGCTGCAGCAAAAGTGCTTGATGACCTTGATGCTGGGGCTGATATCTTCACTATAGCCCATGACAATCTTGGCAAGCTTACTGCAGGTGCTTCAGCGATAGCCCCTATTAGAAGCGAAGCATTACTTGCTCAGATAAATGCAGACAATCCTGAGACATTCTTAAATGTTATCGACATGTCCGTCCAAGGTACCAAATATACATTTGGTGTTCCTTACATCGCACAGTCGCTGGTTCTGATGTACAACAAAAAGTATCTCACTGAAGAAGATGTAAAAACATGGGAAGGTATTTTGGCTGTTGCAAAAAAGAATAACAAACAGTCTGTTTCATTAATGGGTGCAGACGGATTTAACAATTCCTTCCTTACCCTTGCCATAAATGAATCTACTGGAAAAATGCCTGCTATTATATATGAAGGCGGTGAAACTGATAACTGTCTTTTTACATCAGATGAGACTGTAGCAATTATGCAATGGGGCCAAAGGTTTTTTACAGATAAAAATGGCGGAAAGATGCCGACAGACTCCGGCTGGGAGATAGAGCTAAGAGATGAAGTTTCATTAAGTCTAATTGGCGGTGCATGGAAATTTAATGCAGCAAAAGCCGCACTTGGTGATAATCTAGGTATAGCTGTATTACCTTCCTTTACTCTGACAGCAGAGGATGTTAAAGGTACAAACATAAAGGCAGGAACAGTTTATAGAAGCGGTTCATTCACTGATTGCAAAGTCTTTGTTATGAAGAAAGGAAGCAATAAAGCAGAATACCTTGAAGATATACTTCTGTTCTTATCCAGCAAGGAAGTCCAGGAACAGTCATTTATTGAATGTGCAAACCTTCCAGCATACAAGAATGCAGCTACGGAATTTTCATCAATGCAAGCAGATAATCTTGAAACGGTTTTAGCTGCAAAACAGCTGGAAATGTTTAATTATGGAATACCTCAGCCTTTTGGTTTTTCTACTACACTTAACTTTTACTATTATTCCAAAGGGGCTCCTGATCTGATAAGGGAAATACTTGAAAACAAGGAAAGCCTGTTTGGTACCACAGATGCTATTAGGACTCAGTTGAAATCTATAGAAAATATCTGGAAGACAGGAGAAAGATAAAAAATATATTATCGAACAGGGGGCTTAAATGGACAAGAATAATAATGGAATCGCTAGATTCCTAAAAAAGATTTCGAAGCCATTCATAAGGTTCTATAACAGATTTATGGATGGTAGTCTTGGCACTAAGATGTCTCACTTCGTAATGGGTTCAGGTAATGTATACCATGGGCAAATAATCAAAGGGCTTATATACTTTACAATACAGGCAGGTTATGCGCTTTTCATGATAACTTGCCCTAAAGTCAATAATACTCCCCTAGGTTACAAAGCATTTATAAACCTCATTACTTTAGGAACCGAGGAAGGGGATATTTTCACGCCGGCAGACAACTCCATGCTTATGCTTCTTTTTGGTGTTGTAACAATTGGTATAACATTGATGTACCTCTTTGCTTATAACTCAAATATTAAAAGTAGTTATAAAGCAGATCAGGATATAAAAAATTATGGCAAAGTGACATCATTCAAGCAGGATGCAAAGGAAATGCTCGGTAACCGTTTCTACATAACCATGCTGACTCCCGCAGCTTTAGGAGCAGTAGTGTTTACGCTGTTACCGACTATATTCATGATACTTATTTCTTTTACAAATTATGACAAGGAACATCAGGCAGGTTTAAAACTCTTCGACTGGGTGGGATTTAATAATTTTACTGCATTCTTTACTAATCCCACCGGCGAAATTGCAGCAAGATTCCTACCAGTACTTGCATGGACACTGATATGGGCATTCTTTGCAACATTCCTCAATTATTATGGAGGGATATTACTTGCTCTTCTGATCAATAGGAAAGGGTTGAAAGGTAAGAAGATATTCCGAGCTATATTCGTTTTGACTATCGCTATACCGCAGTTCGTCTCTCTGTTGGCAATGAGGAATCTGATTGGTGAATATGGTCCGATGCAGAAAATACTAATGGATATTGGTATATTAAGCGAACCCATGTCATTCTTAGCTAATGCAACAAACGTCTGGACTGCAAGAATAGCAATTATACTTATCAACTTGTGGGTTGGAATACCATATTCCATGCTTTTAGCATCCGGTGCAATTATGAATATTCCGGAAAGCCTTTATGAAGCTGCAAGAATAGATGGCGCAAAGAAATTCACTATACTAAGAAAGATAACAATGCCATATATCGTATTTATAACTACTCCCTATCTAATATCCTCATTTGTAGGAAATATAACCAGTTTTAATATCATATACCTTCTTACTAATGGTAATCCGAAGGTAACAGGCGGATACATAGCAGGCGGTACTGACCTGCTTGTTACATGGCTGTATAAGCTTACGATTGATGAACAGCAGTACAATCTGGGAGCTGTAATAGGTATACTGACCTTCCTGATCACATCGATAGTTACGTTAGTAACCTACCGCAGATCCAAATCCTACAAAGAGGAGGACGCTTTCCAATGAGTGATAAAACAAATACAAAAACAGATACAAAAACTAAGTTCTTTAACCAGACAAGAAGTGAGAAGATTTCCAAAGTTGGAGCATATATTCTTCTTATTGTTCTAAGCATCATATGGCTTTACCCAATATTGTGGATAGTTCTGAATGCATTCCGTACCGAATTCAATGCTGACGGGACAATGGTAGGAACAGTCGTATCACATTACTGGCCAAAGCAGTTTGGGTTGGACAATTTCAAGATACTTTTTGCAAACACCTACTTCCCTGTCTGGTTTCGAAACACACTGTTTGTAGCGATTTTTTCCTGCATATTATCTACAATGCTTAATCTTTCAGTAGCTTATGTAATGAGCAAAGTAAAATTCAAGATGAGAAAACCCTTTATGAATATAGCTATCGTGATGGGTTTATTCCCAGGTTTTATGTCGATGATAGCAATATACTACATATTGAAAGCTCTTGGGTTAACACAGACACTGACAGCTCTCATACTCTGCTACTCAGCTGGTGCTGGCTTAGGTTTCTATGTAGGAAAAGGATTCTTTGATACAGTACCTCAAGCCCTTATCGAAGCTGCAAGGATAGACGGTGCAGGAGAAGCACGAATCTTCGGCAGTATTATACTGCCTATAAGCAAACCTATAATCGTCTATACCGCTTTAATGAGTTTTACAGCTCCATGGATGGATTTTATATTTGCAAGAGTTATACTAGGTGAACAGAACACTCATCTGCATACAGTTGCAGTCGGGCTGTACTATATGATGTACGGCCAAATTGTCGATACATCACGGTTTACTGTTTTTGCCGCTGGATGTGTCTGTGTAGCATTACCAATAGTGGCTCTATTCATGTATCTGCAAAAATACTATATAGAAGGAAGTACCGCAGGTTCGGTAAAAGGATGATGAAAAATACAACTAAAAGTATATTATGCATAATCGTGAGCATCTTAATGATGCTCACATTAACCTCATGTAATTCAAATGCTTTAAAAGGCGAAAAAGCCATAAAGATCAATTATATAGAACAAGAGGAAGTACCAGGAGTATTCTATGAGATTTTTGTAGGAGGCTTCTCGGACAGCAATGAAGACGGAACAGGAGATTTAAAAGGAATAATCAACCGAATAGATTATCTCAATGATGGCGATCCATTAAATGGTAAAAGCTTAGGAGTTGAAGGTATCTGGCTTATGCCTATTATGCAAGCAGGCTCCTATCATAAGTATGATGTCATAGACTATTATAGTATTGATTTAAATTACGGCACGATGGAAGATTTTGAGCAGCTTATATCCGTATGTGACACTAATGGAATCGATATCATAATTGACCTGGTTCTGAACCACACATCAGAATACAACAGATGGTTTCTTGATCTAAAGAAAGCTATTAAGGAAGGTGATATAGATAACAAGTACATGGACTGGTACTGTATTACTACCGATTCCTCCAAAGGATGGCACAATCTTGCAATAGATCCAAATGGGGTTCAGTATTATTATGAAGGAAATTTCTCCCCTTCCATGCCTGAACTTAATATGGAGAATCAGGAAGTTCTTGATGAGATAGAGAATATCGTGAAATTCTGGCTGGATAAGGGTGTAAAGGGATTCCGACTTGATGCAGTTAAATATGTTTATCTTGGTAATGATACTAAAAACATTGAGTTTTGGAAATGGTTTGCCAGCATATGCAAAAAATATGATGATGATGTTTTCCTTGTTGGAGAGAACTGGTCAAATACTACTAGCATATATGAATACTATGAAGCGCTAGACTGTTTTGATTTTGATATGTCAGGCTCAGGTGGGGATGTAGCACTAACTGTAAATGGAATTTTCAACTTGAATGATTATGTCAGAAACATATGCCGTTACAAGGAAAATGTCGAAAAATCCAATCCTGATGCGGTACTGAAACCCTTCATATCCAATCATGACATGGACAGAAGCGCAGGTTACCTTTCTGTTAAAGAGCATAGGATGCATATGGCTGCAAATTTGTATATGCTTACATCCGGTAATCCTTTCATTTATTATGGTGAGGAAATAGGAATGTACGGAAGCAGAGCCACTTCTTCTACTGATGCGAACAGACGTCTGGCTATGCTTTGGGGAGATGAAGATACAGTGCAAGATCCTCCTGGAACAACATTCCCTGCTGAAAGACAGATTAACGGTACAGTAAAGCAGCAGGTTAAACAAAGTAACAGCCTGTACACGTATTACAAAAAGCTCATAGCATTACGTAAAGCAAATCCAGAGATTGCACTCGGAGACTATGTTCCTCTGAAGTTTGAAGGTTACAACCTTTTCGGAGGATTCCTTGTAGAATATGAAAGCATCACAAAAGGCGTCTTCCATAATCTTTCTGATGAACCGATAACAATCGATCTTTCAGAATATACAGACATCAGTTTTAAAGAAATAAGCGGGTTTATAGGGCAAGGTAAAGCGCGTCTGAATGGGAATACCCTGGCACTTGACGGATTGACATCAGTAATACTGAAATAGACTCTCACATTTGAAAATAAAGCGAAAAGTTCACATTATTTTCACAATTTGATTGAAATCTATTGACTCTAAATAAGGTCGTGATAAAATATAATTGTTCATTTTAGAAATACATTATTTGAAAATTGGAGGAGTTATGAAAAAATTTAAAGTTATCGCTATTATTCTGACACTGGTTTTGACACTCGGATCGCTTGTCGCATGTACACCTGATGTGATCCTTGAAAACACAGAAAAAGACTACTACGTAACAGGACAGTTCGCAGGATGGGGTGACGCAGTAGGACAAGATCAATTCAAAATGACCGCTGTTTCCTTAAAAGATGCGCGTGTAGCAGCTTTGAAAGCTGATCTCAAAGGCGCAAAGTACCTTTATATTCTTGAGCATGTCGTTATATCCGACACAGGTGCAGGCTGGACAGCTCAGTATGTTGAAGGTGGCGTAGTTAAGGAATGCGATGGCAACCAGACAATGAAGTGGTTACAGGTAACAAAAGGTCAGGAAGCTCCAGACTGGTGGGGACAGAGCCCTGAAAGCGGTGCAATTGTTTCTTTAACACCAGACCTTCTTTGGATCCCAGGATTCACTGAGACCCCTGAAGTTGGTCCAGACTGGAACGGAAACCCTGTAGTACTTAAAGCTGGCACATACACTGTTGTATTTGCAATAGTTGAAAAGGAAGAGGGATTAGTTAAATATGCAGGAGTTATCGCTGAATAATCTAGTTAATTAAAACAAAGAAGCGGTTTAATAGCCGCTTTTTTATTGTATTAAATTTTCTATAGATTATAACTCATAAACAGAACTGAACTTTTCCTTGAGATAATTTGTGTAATAGTGAGGCTTGAAATCCTCATTACAACATATCTGTATTATCTGGGCAGGTGTTTTGGAAGAAGCATACTTATGAACTCTCTCTTTTAGCCAGTTCACTATAGGTTTGAGATTCCCCTGTTTCGTAAGTGCATCTACATCAATTTCTTTTTTCATATGATAAAGCATCTGTGCTGCGTATGCGCTACCTATGGAATATGATGGGAAATATCCGATGCTACCTCCACTCCAGTGAGAATCCTGTAAAACACCCTGCGCATCATTAGGAACATCTACTCCGAGATACTCTTTATATAACCGGTTCCATTCCATAGGCAGTTCATTTGTGGTCAATGTCCCATCCATCAGTCTCTTCTCCAGCTCATACCTTACCATGACATGCATGGAATAGGTAAGCTCATCTGCTTCTGTCCTTATAAGTGAAGGCTGTGATTTATTCAAAGCTTTATAAAGCATATCAGCTGTTACGTCACTAAACTGTGACGGGAAGAGTTTCTTAAGGTATGGATAAAGAAATGATGTGAATCCCTTGCTCCTGCCTACTATATTCTCAAAAAATCTGGATTGGGACTCATGAATACCCATTGATGTTCCCCCTGAAAGGGTTGTGAAGTTAAACTCATCACCACAGTTTAGCTCATACAGTGCGTGACCTCCTTCGTGAATTACTGAAAACATGGAGGACAAAAGATTATTCTTATGGTAATGAGTGGTAATCCTTACATCCTTATTATTGAAATTAATCGTGAAAGGATGCTCTGTCTCGCCTATATTGCAGTGATTCCTGTCTATCGTCATAACTTTCATAAGGTAATCAGATAGTTTTCTCTGTTTGTTTATTGAATAGCTTCTATAACTGAATGAATCATCAATCTTTACCTTGCTGTTTACGATTTTCTGAATTATTGGAACAAGTTCTTTCTTTATTGTTTCAAAATATGCATCGGCAATTTCCATAGTAAGACCTTTTTCATATTCATTAAGCCAAACATCATATGGTTTTTTTGAAGGGTCAAGATAATTCGCGAATTTTCTTACTGTATTCACTATCTTTTCAAGATAAGGTTGGAACATGGAATAATCACTTTTCTGTTTTGCTTCATGCCATACTGACTGAGCCTCATTAATAAGCATGTTATACTCGACATATTCATTCATGGGTATTTTGGATATCTTATCAAAATCCTCTTTAAGCTCTTTTACCTGAAGCTTTGTATTTTCCTCAAGTTTTTCCTCATTCGCCTTTAAATATTCCAGAAGACATGGGGTATCTTCATTTACCAATATTGTATAGCTTTCTTCTGTAAGAATACCCATTGTACGTCCCCTGCCTTCTATAGTATCTCTTGGTGCAACAGTAACTGAATCAAAATACAGCATTCCCGTAGCATGGTTATAAGCTGATATTCTTGCTTGCATTCTTTCTAATTCAGCAACTGCGTTTTTTACATCGTTATACTGTTTCATCCGAACAACTCCTTTTCATTAATATGTATTACTCCTATTCCATCAATTATTTCATGTTGATTCAGAACTTCATTTATATATATAAGGTCATTTTCATTTATATTCATTACTTTTAAATCATATGAGACCATATCCGGTTTATTACTGTAATCCCCTTTTCTTTCAGATACTGATATTTTTATTGCATTATCAACCTTTATAACCTTAAACTCTGTAATGCTTCTTTTTCCTTCTTTGTACTCTAATGATATACCATCATCTTCATAAAGCTTAAATGTATGTTCTAAAACTGAAGGATATATCTCAATAGTATATGAATTAAATGGTTTTTCTGAAACTGATAGCAATCCGTATGACCTTGGCAATATTGCACCCTTCTTTATAAAAAGAGCTCCTCCTTTTCCTTGTGGTATATCATACGAAATGTATCTTTCACCTTCATATTCCTTGTTTGTAAACATATCAATCCATATACCTTCAGGAAGATATACTTTATTCTCCCCAATAAATGCTGCAACCATCAGAAATCTTCCAAACATATACTGGTTTAGGATATTAAACGTTTTTTCATCTTCAGGATAATCATAAACAAGAGGCCTCATTATCGGTGTGATATTTGCATACGCTTCAAAAGCGGCACTGTAAATATACGGGATTAATGAATATCTTAATCTTGCATAATATATATATGCTTTTTTAAATTCCTTAGTGAAAAGCCATGGTTGATTCCAGTAATCCCAGTTGCACTGCTGTGACCAGGGCTGTAAAAAACCGAAATGTATCCCTTCTATGCTATGAACACTCATATCGCATGTTGTATTTACATGTCCAGACATCGCTAGATTTAGCATGGAAACAAGTGGTTTTGGTCCTCCTCCAGTATCTCCAGACCATGTAGCAACATATTGCTGGATTCCCGCAAATCCACCTGATGAATATACGAGCGATCTTGTACCGGTATGCTTTTCATAACCATCTGACATCTGTTTTGCATATATCAAAGGATACAGATTATGCATCTCATCATCTTTCATACCGTTACCGTAAAGCCTGTCCGGATGCTCTTCAACCTGCCATGCGCCATCAAGTTTAAATGCTTTAGCTCCCATATCTACGAATTTCTCCAGATGTTTAAACCATGGCTCTTCCCTAACAGTGAGAGTATCCATATACTTAGGATTTCCGAGATGCTCATCTATTTCGAACCTGTCTTCCAAATAACTTAAATCTGATGAATCATCATTCTGTTGCTCTTTCTGTTTCTTTATAACTGCATTTCTCTCTTCTTCATAAGACAGATCATAATTACAGCAAAGCCATAAACTGAGTTTGAAATCCATATCCCTAATCGGTTTGAAAAAGGTGTTATTTTTTATTGTTTCTGTATTCATCCAGTAAGGAATATAGAATTTGGTTGTATTGAATTTTTTGTCTACTGATGAATCATATCTTTTTTCCATCCATTCAGGTTCAAGACCATATACATCGCATGGTATTTCTTCTCTTCTGAATGTATACATCTCATTAATCATATTAAATGCATCTATTTTCTGATTTGCTACATAAGAAAGCCCATATGCGAATTTTGGCAGCAGTTTTGAAAACCCGGTTATACTTTTAAACTGTGTAAGAAGATCTTTGTAATTGTCACCTGTAAATACAACTATGTCACATTTACCTTTATCACTATAAATTGATAATATGTCAGAGTCAGTGCAACAGATATCAAACTTCTGTCTGAATGTAGTTGATGAGAATATTCCCCATCCATTTGAAGATACAATCATAGGATATGGTATATAACATTTTACATTCTGTACCCATATAACATGCTCTGTGCCTCTTTTTTCCAAAGTTGACCTATCTGCATCTCCAAGGCCATAGAATCTCTCAGATGGTGTGACAGTCATCTTTAGGTCAAAACCTTTACCGAATACTATCTCGGTTCGCATATTGTTAATTATTAATCTGTCGTCATCTATTGTAACAGGGATATTGCATATATCACCCTTATCGGACATATCATATATGCCATATCTGACACATGGATTCTCTTCAGGAAACTTATCGCTCAATCCTGTTCTTATTCTTACAGCATTTTCAGAAAGAGCGGTTAAACATATATATCCATTTTTGTATTTAAAAGTCTTCATTCACGCATCCTCTTTATCTGTGTTCGAATCTATCCATTCTCATGATAGGATTTGACCATGCTATTTTTCCATCTTTATCTTCAATTTCAACCCTTGTCATATATGCATTAAAAGGCAGATTTAAAGAAGCCTCTGTCATTTTTGCAGATGGATCGCGATAGCATTTACCCCAGTTGCTTAAAGTAATGAATGTTATGCTTTTAGCTTCTGAACATTTAACATAACCATAACCGTCTTCTATATAGAAGTCATATATTTCTGGTCCCATTGTTGAGTAGTAGCTTCCTTTGCGTAAGCTTTCGAGCATTGAAGGAACAGTAAACTCAGCACACTTGACCATGTTCCATCCTCCGCAATAATGCTCTCTTTTGTGAGAATCATCGTTAGCCATTCCCCATATCTGCTTTCCCTGCTTTAATAAGGTATCCCAGTATACAGGATCGTTATTATGACCTTGTTCGTATACTGTTCCCCAGTTGCATACTTCAACTATATTAGTATTCTTTAGGAAATCATATTGAAAAGGTTCTACATGGCTCCATGTAGGATGGCAGTATACTGTAAGAAGATCCATATCAGTCAGAGTTTTTTCTAGGTTTAACAAAGATTCTTTATTGTTTGTAAAAGGTATATTATCTAATCTCATTCCGTCATAAACCTTGTCATTATCCATTGATGTAAGTCCAAGCATATGGTGTATAGTCAAAGGATGCTCGAGAGTTGAATGCAGCTCAAGGCCTGGAACTAACTTAAAATCGGATGTGTCGTATTTTTCTGTCTTTGTCACTATGTTATGCTCAGATAAGCATAGAAAATTATATCCGTTTTCTTTGAACACATTCACTGCTTCTTCCTGGCTAAGTCTTCCATCACTTCTGGTGGAATGAGCATGGTAATTAGATTTATAGAATTTCCCAGTTTCAATAAAGTTTGTTAATTTCATATATGTCTCCTCATTTCGAATTTACTCTATATGAAATTATACAACAGGAATCATTACTTATACCTGAAAATATTTATTTTTATACATTAGTGCAGAAATATATAACATTGATGTTATAATTTTATATATAAATAGAATTTTGGAGGAAATATGATTAAACCCGAAACCCGACATGTAAAGATTTTCAAGTCTAAGGATGCTATCTTCGGATATCATGGATGGCCTTCAGTCTGTAGAGGACTTAATGGCGAGCTTCTTGCTGTGTGTTCAGGCAATAGACTGGGTCATGTATGCCCTTTTGGAAAAGTTCTTCTTTCAAGAAGTTATGATGAAGGACTTCACTGGACTTCTCCTGAAATTATAATCGACACACCACTGGATGACAGAGATGCAGGAATCACTGTCTTTAATAAGGATAAAATTATTGTCACATCTTTTAATCATTTAATTGATATACAAAGCCAATTCCCAGCGGAGGGATTCAAACTTGCCATGAGAGATGCATATTTCTCAAATAATCAGATTACAAAAGAAATGGAAATAAAGTATTACGGTTCCACATATGTCATTTCCCAGGATAAAGGGATAACTTGGAGCGAGGTAATGCATGCACCTGTTACTGCACCACACGGACCGACAGCGCTAAAGAACGGCGGATTAATGTACATGGGTAATTATAAAATGGCTGATAATAATCCGGCTAAATTTGATTCAAAGCTTACCTTCCAGAAAGAACTTCTGGTTTTTTATAGTAATGACGGAATAAAATGGGAATATCTTTCAAATGTTCCATATGTAACTGATGATGGGTACGAATATCTTCACTGCGAACCATTTATACTTGAATTAAAAGAGAAGCTTGTCGGTTTTATACGTGTTCAAAGAGGCATATTCGCAACATATATGACTGAATCATATGACAAAGGAAAGACCTGGTCTGTTCCTGTAAAGATTAATAAGCACGGGGCTCCCCCGCATGCAATAGAGCACAGCAGCGGTGCTGTTATACTTGTATACGGGTACCGAAGTGAGCCTTACGGCCAAAGAGCTATGATATCATATGATAGATGCAACACCTGGTCTGATGAGATAATTTTAAGAGATGACGGGCCTATTCATGATTTGGGATACCCAGCTTCCGTGGAATTAAATGACAACAGTATTTTAACAGTTTATTATCAGAAAGAAACTTTAGATTCCCAATGTGAGATATTCGGAACATTCTGGGAACTGCCAAAGAAATAGAGGTAAATCATGGCACTGGAAAAATACATAGTAAGCAAAGACGATTCAATATATGAGGCATGGCCAGATATAGCTATGACTAAAAACGGTAAGCTTATTTGCGTATTCTCCGAATGCAAGCATCATGGAGACAGGGATCAGGCTAGGATAGTTTATAAAGAAAGTCTTGATAAAGGCAAGACATGGTCAGAAAAAATAGCACTCACTGAAAAAGGTACATCTAAAAACTACTTTAATTGTGCCCGTATTTCAAGAATGCCTGATGAATCATTAATAATAATAGCAGACTATGTTGTTGAGAATGAAAATCATATGGCAAGAACATACCTGTGGAGATCCTACGATGACGGTATTACCTGGCAAGGACCGTTTGATAATCCATCAGCAGGTATAGTTCCGGATAAGATAAAAGTGCTAAAAAGCGGAAGATGGATAATATCATCACACTTTCTAGACAGAAGCATAAACAAACTTGTCCAGTATCTGTGGTACAGTGATGATGAAGGAAAGACATGGTCCGATAAGATAACAGTAGCTAGAGATGAAAGATACAATCTTTGTGAAACATCAATTTTAGAAGTAGAAGATAATGTTTTGGTCGCTTTTCTAAGAGAAAATTCATGGGAAGGATATGATTGTTTTAAATCATTTTCTTATGATGGAGGCATAACTTGGGACGGTGTATATAGGATACCGATTCCCGGATGCCACAGGCCAGTAACAGGCTTCCTTAAAGACGGGACTATATTTATGACTTACAGGTTCCTCCAAGGCGGGAAACAGGGTTGGGGTAAAACCACTCAGAATTTTTTCGGATGCATATTTGATAAAAGGACTGCTTTAGTTAAAGAAAGAAGACAGCAGCAGACCAGGATATTCCCCATAGATTATGACAGAAATCCAAAATCAGATTTGGGGTATTCCGGATGGGTACAGTTTGAAGATGGAACCATTTATGCAGTAAATTACCTTCTTGATGATTCATCCACAGGGCAGATAAGAGGATATTCTTTTAAGATAGAGGATTTCCTGTTACCGGAATAATATATAAATCCCTTATCTTTAATTCTTAGTAGTTTATATAATATAGTAATGGTTAATAAAAAAACGAGAACAAACTCTCGTTTAATTATTATAAGTGATTTGTTAATTATATGTTTCAACCAAAAACATATGCTACATTACATCAATGCCAAGCAGATTCTTAGCAAGTATTCCTATTAAGTATGATATGCCTGCGACTGATATGCTTATAAGGGCCATTTTTGCGAAATTTTTAAAGAAAGGCTGATCTTTAGCTATGGATATGTAATAGTTGAATACAAGAATTATGAGAATTACTACACCGATCATTATGAGGAAAGCTTCTACATATGCATTTTGGGGCAGAAGAAGATATGGAAGCACCATCAATGCAACAGTTATAAGATATGCTACACCAGTAAAAATGCTGGATTTAAAAGCATGCGGGTTGCCATCAGCTTTTTCAGCTAGATAGTTGGATGCAGCCATTGATAAAGTAGCTGATATTCCTGTTACTATCCCTGATAATGCCACTACCTTTGTGTTTGCTAAAGCAAAACTCAATCCAGCTATAGCTCCTGTCAATTCAACTAATGCATCATTAAGCCCAAGAACCATTGCTCCGACATATTGAAGCCTTTCCTCGTCAAGCATACTAATCAGACCAGCCTCATGCTTTTGTTCATCTTCTTGTATACTAATTGCTTCAGGTATTTCTTGCTTTAAAAGCTCATATTCCTTCTGTGCGAATCCCTCGTCTTTCTGAATCATTTTCAGGGTAAAAGTATACCCTAATATTATAGATATGATTTTCACAAAACAAAATTTTAACTTATCTGCTTTAACATCTTTTTTTGTATAACTCTTCCATGTCTTTGCATGGCTTGCTTCATCCAAAGCCATTTTGTGAAGTATTTTCTTATTCTCAGGATCTTTTTCCTTTTTAGAAAGATACTCATACACTAAAGCTCCTGTTTCTTCATCTTTTTGGCTCTTAAGAAGTATTCTCATTGTCTGATCGCTTATTGACAAAGTATTCACCCCTTTCATTTAAATGAATGTGCGGTGTTATACATAGCAATTGTGTTCTCAGGAGGGGTATTATCTTGTATCTCATGAGTCGGAGCAAATATATATCCACCGTATTTACTCATTATTTCAAGTGTTTCTTGGCATACTTTTTCAGTCTGCTCTTTTGTTCCGTATGCTAGTGGTCCTGCAGTCGATATACTTCCTCTAAATACAAGTCTGCCACCGAAATGATCAACCAGATATTGAGGGTTCATATTTGCAGCTTCAGGCTGCAATGTGTCTACTCCATTCATGCCCATAGATATAAATTCCTCATAAACCCATGATGAGCTTCCACAGGTATGTATTATTACAGGTAAACCATATTCTTTAGCTAGATCAATGAATTTCTGATGCCTAGGTTTAAGCACTCTTCTGTACAAGCCCATTGATATCATTGGAGTATGCTGAGTCCCTAAATCCTCACCAAGCCACATAAAATCAATTTTACCCTTATTTAACTCTAGAATTCTTTCAGTTCTTTTTAGCTGCATATCCAGTCTTTTATCTATAGTATGCATGGTGGCTTCATGTTCCGTACAGATATTAATTAAAGCTTGTTCTACACCCATAATCATACCTGTTGTATTCAGAATATCACCAAGCCCGGGACCGCCAACATGGATTGCAAATCCTTGATCACATAAGTAGTCCACATTTCGCTTGCATGCTTCAAAATCGAAATCATTAGGATTAGGATAAGGATAGTTATATATTACCTCATCATCTACATCAAGCAATGGGAAATCACAGTAATCCCAGTAACCCCCATATGGATTCTTGACATATTTCGTAATTGCACCAAATTCCATGTTCCTATTCCTATCAGGTATATCTTCATATATCTTAGGACCGATATATGGAATCCTTGCGCCTGTATGGTCTACTCCAATATGCTTTAAAAATGCAAACCTGTCTTTTGGATCTAAATTCAATATTTTGCATAAGTTCTCATGAGCAATCGGATTCGAATCATATCCTAAAGCGACTCTATCAACTTTTTCAAAGGCGAATGTTCGTGCAATTCTCTCTTTTGATGTTAAGGTTTCCTTAGTTCTAATAATTCTGTTCATAGTCTTCTCCTTAATTAATCAAATCATATAGTCTTTTTGCCGTAGCAAACATTATTTTTTCAGCTTTTTCAAACAACTCGGGTTTTATTAATGTCATAAAGTTATCAGCTTCAAGACTCAGATTACCTGTGTAACCTGCATCTTTTAAACAATTCATAACCAACTTCCAGTTGATATTTCCCGCAAAAGGAGGAAGATGCTCATCACTTACACCGTCATTATCATGTACGTGCAGGACTTTCAACCTTTTACCTAATGTCTTTATCATATGCGAGTAATTTACATGCTCAAATTCCTTTTGATGTATAAGATTCACATGCCCTATATCCAAGCAGGCCACAAATCTTTCTCCTAATTCATCTATATACATAGCCATTTCTTCTGCTGTCGTACAGGTAGTCGGGCACATACATTTACCTATAGCATCCCATGCAAACATATTCTCAACGGCAAGATAGACACCATACTCCTTTAATGTTGGTATAAGTGCATTATAATACTTAAAGTTAATATCTTTTGTTCTTTCGTAATCTTCATTAAAAACTCTTTCTTTTGTGCGTAGAGGATGGATAATGATATATTTAGACCCTAAATAACCTGTAGCTGCAATAGCTCTTTTCTGAAGCTCGATTATCTCGTCATTTCTCTCCAGATGCTTTTCAGGACTGTAAAAAGGAGCATGCGTCTGCCCTATTTCAATACCTATATCTTGTGCGTACTTCCCCAAATCAGTGAAATATTTTTCCATAGCTTTACTTTGCAGATTAAGTCTTGCTTCATTTTCCACGGAAAAATCCACAGTTTCAAATCCAGCTGATTTTAATGTACTAAGTGCTTTTTCTGGTCCAAATACCCTGTCTATTACTGCGCTCTGACTGCCAATTTTCATATATCACCTCATGAGTTTTCGTGTCTTTTTTTGAAATTTGCTTTATCTGAGATTGTTATATAGCTCTAAAGCTTCTTTAATCGGTAAAACTCCATCACTTGCTCCTGGTTCTGACAATGAACATGCTGCACATGCAGTGCCATATTCAATTGCTTTATAAAGGTTCTTTTGCTCATGAGCGGCATACAAAACTCCCGAACAGAACGCATCACCCGCTCCGACTGTGCCTTTTATAAATCCTTTTGGTAGATTAAGGCTTGGTATATCAACATATTCGTTATTCTCGTCTAGTCCGAATCCTCCTTCCGGACTGTGAATGACAGCCCATCTGGAAACACCCATATTTTTCATTTCCTTTAAAGCTGAAGGAATATTTTCTTTTTTAAGCCTGCCATCATTGCCTCTTAAGGTTATTCCAGTACTGTTTTGTGCTTCTATTTCATTTATAATACAGAAATCAGTATATTTCATTGCAGGAGGCACCAGTTTTTTGAATCTGTCTGAAGCTTCAGAAACAACATCTATTGACGTCATAATCCCGCTCTTTTTGGCATCATGCAGGAGCCTTGCCATTTTTGTTCCATATGTTTCATCTTGCATATCTAATGCATCCAGAAGCAGTATATATCCGATGTGGAAAATCCTGGAATTCATTTTGGAAAAATCAATGTCTGAAATATCCAGTTTTGCATTTGCGCCTCTGTAATGGAAGAAAGTTCGCTGTTTTGTGACAATGTCTGCCATTACCGATGTGAAAGATGATATCCCTTCTCTTTTAACTTCTGATATATCAATATTCCTATATTTTTTCAATTCATTGAGAATGTTATCGCCCTCTTGGTCTGTTCCTACTCTTCCTATCGCATATAAAGGGATATTATTATCCAATCTTGCCAGATCAATGACCACATTACACAATGCCCCACCTGTAGCACGTGAAATACCATCCAATATAGTAGTAAGCTCTCCAGGTGCAGGTAATCCATTTATGGGATAAAGGATATCTATAATCATGTTTCCAGCTACTGTTATGCCTTTTCTCATATCAACCTCCATATTTTTTAATTATATGACACCATAATCATGTATTCAACCTGATTTGTTACAAAAGAGCCATACTTGCAGCTGTTATGCTATGAATAATCGCTGTATCATAGACAGGTAAGCTAATATCATTCTTAGATATTATAAGCCCAAGTTCCGTGCATCCTAAAACACAGGCTTGAGCACCCTTTTTTTGAGCATTATTTATAATTGATATTAGAATGTTTTTGGATTCAGCATTAATTTCACCTTTACATAATTCGTTGAATATTATGTTATCCAGCTGAATCATTTCCTCATCTGATGGAAGTATAACTGTGATTCCTGCCTGTAAAAGCTTATCTACATAGAATGGCTGCGTCATTGTGGTCTTTGTGCCTAAAAGTAAAATATTATTCAAATTATCTTTATTTAAACTGTTAATCAATGCATCAGCGATATGAAGGAATGGGACATGGACAGATTGTTGAACAATATCAAATACCATATGTAAAGTATTTGTGCAAATGAGTATAAAATCTACTCCTCCATTTTCCAGCTTGACAGCTGCATCTATTAGTATATTAGCTGCTTTTTTCCAGTCCTTATTTTGAATATTAACATAAATCTCTTCAAAATCAACACTGTACAATAGTATTTTGGCTGAATGATGTTCACCAAGCATATTATTTATATGGTTATTAATTGTGTTGTAATATGTCACCGTACTTTCATAACTCATTCCACCTATTAAGCCAATAGATTTCATATTTTCACATCCTTGTATTCCAGATCATTTTCAAATGCTTTCTTCACATAAGAACATTCAGGTATAATCTTCATCCCTTCTTTTCTGGCATAATTGACAAGTTCATCAAGAAGTTTTTTTGCTATACCCTGTCCTCTTAGCTCATCTGATACAAAAGTTCGGTCTGCAATTATTACTTTATCATTTTCCTTTCTAAAACTGATAATTGCTATATGCTTATCTTCAGATTCGCCAATATAAAAGTTGTTGATACCTTTTTTTATCTTATTCATATTATGTATACTCCCCTAATCACATGTGCTTCTTAAAAAAAAGCCGGATATATTTCAACCGGCTTTAGTCCATTTATATACTGAGATTATCCGACTTTTGTAGTCAGGAATATAGGCAGTGTCATGTGTTCAATCTGTCCCTGTAACTCCTCAATACCATTTATGTGATCATCTTCATCATTAAGGATATTCTCAAGAATCTCACGTGTTGCGAAATCTTTTACTTCGCCTGCTAGTACAATAGCTTCATTATATGCCTTAATCGCTCCTACTTCAGCAACTCTGTCGTACTCAAGTTGTTTTGGCACATCACTGCCGATATGGATATTACTCAATTTGCTAACAATAGGAATTCCCTCAAGGAATAAAAGCCTTTCAATAAGTTTTTCAGCATGTTTCATCTCATCCATTGCTCTTTTTTCAAAGTGTTCATGGAGCTTCTCGTAACCCCAGTCAGCATTCATCTCAGCATGAACAATATACTGATTGATAGCTGCTAATTCGTCTGCTAATAATGAATTTAAAACCTCTAAAAGTTTGGTATTGCCTTTCATAACATAAATCTCCTTTCAATTCTTCTTATAAGTACATAATATCATTTATACTAAATACTTTCCATTAAAATATTATTTCATTACAGTCTTTTTCACTAAATCATATGCTTCAGATGCATATTTCTGATGATCCGAGCCAATGTAAGTGTTAACACCGTCAGACAACCCTATTGCTTTGTCCATAATCGTTAACCGTAATATGTTTTCTTTCTGTATTGAATCCAGAAGCTTTTCCCTATTCCTAAACACATCAGGAACTTCTATATTTTTTTGCAGTTCTCTATTTATGAACTCCTCGAATTCATCAGCATCATCTATATCAGCCTTTACTATACCAACTTTAGGATTATCTGTTAAAGGCAGGACCATAATAATCTCGTCATCATCAACTTCACCATTTTCACGGAAACCAATCGAATAATACAACTCTCTCGCTACCGTGTTCTTTGGTACATAATCCAGAAAAACCGCATCGAATTTATCTGCTGTTTTAATCAGTTCTAATACCGCAATTAAAGCTGCACGGCCATAACCTTTGCGTTGATAATCAACGCCAATCATAAAACGCCAGATAGCAACTGTGCGGACATCTTCATCCCAATCCAGCATAATGAAACCTACCGGTTCATCATCATTCATTATTACAAAAGGCCTTGCAGCTTTGTAGTAAAGCCATGCCTGAGCAAGTGAATACACATTAGGCGCGACAAAATGCTCCTGTTCTGCCGTTACCTTCATCTGAGTTACTTTTCTAAATGTTTTCTCATTAACTTTCTCTAAGTGAATCATTTCTATTTCCTATTAAGTT
>MWDI01000064.1 GCA_002070475.1 Firmicutes bacterium ADurb.Bin146 | reverse complement strand
TGATGAGATACAAGTCTGCGAGCAGGCATTGACTTCGCTGAAATATTTTTGCGAACAGGCACCGGAACAACACGTAATAGCGGCCGGATCATTCCCTGTTGGTAAGGTTCAGCAAATAAATGGGTATTCTGGCCATAGTGTACCACTATTCCGGAGCATAGTGTACCAGTTACAGTTTTCTCACACTTATGGTAAAATTGCATAAAAAAAATTAATTATTACTTATTCTCTTAGTGATTTTTTTGATTTTATCTCTATTCTAAAAGCTCCATTAACCAATCTGTCCAGGATTGCATCAGCGATGGTACTTTCTCCAATAATATCGTACCACACTTTTATAGGAAGCTGTGAACTGATTATAGTTGATTTTAAACCATGTCTATCCTCCATCATTTCAAGCAATACTAACCGGTCTACATCATCCAGAACATGTAGTCCAAAATCATCAATAATAAGTAAGTCCTGTTTCGCTATCCTGTTGATTAATTTATTGTAAGTACCATCTGCTTTTGCGCTTTTAAGTTTGGCAAACATTTTTTGTGCATTAAAATAGACAACCTTATACCCGTTATAACATGCTTGATACCCAAAAGCAGATGCCAGATAACTTTTCCCTGTACCTGTCAATCCGGTTATCAGGATATTTTTCGATTGTTTGATGAAAGAACAATCAGCCAGTCTCATGATTAATGATCTATCCAGCTCTCTGTCATCATCATATCGTATGTTCTCGATAGTAGCTCTGTATCTGAACTTGGCCAGCGTTACATACCTGTCTATACGTTTATTCTCTTTATTATCCCACTCTGCATTGATTAACACTGTTAACAACTCTTCGTTTGTCAAAGATTCGTATTGATTTGTGTCCAGCATGTTTTTATATAGATTGTACATGCCATGAAGCCTTAGGGCCTCCATCTTTTGCAATATATTATTGTTATCCATGACAATATGATTATTGATAATATTGAGAACCTCTGATATTATCATGTTTAGGCAGATGTACAAGAGGAGTAACAGGGTGTTCTTGTATAAGGTCCAGTCCTTTAGCTAGGATGTTTTTTAAAGTTGTATAATCAGAAGCATTATAACTTAAAGCTCTTTGGCAAGCATTAATGAGCCTTTCTTGTCCATATCTTTTGAGTAAATCTCTGACCCCTTCGTGCATCCGTCTTGCCTGATGATAATACTCATTTTCAGACATCATATGTTGCATATATTTTTCTACAGCCGGATCTATATCAGCACCCCATTCAACAGCGTGCTTCGGTTCCCATTCGGTAACGTACCTATGGGAAGGAGGCATATGATCGCTAAGGGTTGTATACTTATGCACTTCCTTGCTTCGTTTATGTGAAGCTATCTGAACTCCGTTATAATAGATATAAAGCATTGTGTTTGTCGCAAGAATTTTTACCTTTTTATGTACATATACATGCGGAACACTATAACTATGTTTGTCTTTTTTGAAATAGATGTGATAAAACTTATTAACCGTCAGCCTATATGTACTTGTGAGCTCATAACGGCCCATCGTTAGAGGGCTAAGAGTTTTTTTCTCAAACTCTTCGTACAAATTCAGTCGGCTGTAATCTCTTCCTTGAAAATTCTTAGAATTAGCTATACTTAAATATTTACGCACCTCTGTATTAAGTGCATCTAAGCCTTCTGGAAGTTCATTCCTTAAAGGAGCAAAGATCTCTGTATAAACAACATTTATGATATTTTCTACCAAAGCTTTATCTGTAGGTGTAACGGGTCTAGTAGGACAAACAGTCGTCTTATAATGATTAACCATAGATAAAAAGGTATCATTCAAAACAGCTTGAAATCTGGAGGCAGTAGTTACTCCGCTTTTTAGATTATCCGGGATCAAAACTTTAGGAACACCTCCAAAATAATGGATAGCATTACTTACTCCACAGACATAATCTTCAAGTTTTTGACTTTCTCTGGCTTCAACATAAAAGTATTGACTGCCACCAAGGATAACAACCAGCACTTCTGCCTCTGTAGTAATTTGACGATTAAGACAAAAATAATTTAACTTGGAACCTGTGAAATCGATAAATAGTTCTTCTCCATATTCATGGCTCAAAAGCATAGATGCTTTTTGACTTTTTAACCATTGCTGATAATGATAACACATCTGAGAATAACTATAACCACCCGGACGCTTTCGTCTGTATTCATCCCAAAGTACATAGCGTGTTACTCCCACTCGGCTAAGTTCTTTTTTAAAATAAGGAAATTGTGACGTGAGATACGAATACTCTTCGTTGTTCTCCCAGTCAGACCTCTGTTTTGTAAATAAAGAAGATAACTCAATATCAGACATCGAAAGCAATGTGTCAGTACTATAACCAAGGCTCTCTTTTATAGACAGATAATGAACTATCGTTTTTCTATGAACCTTAAGACGCTTGGCTATTTCGCGTTGAGAGACTCCTTGATCTGTTAGTTGTAAAATTTGTTTTACTTTGCTCATTGTTATAAGTTTTCCTGCCATAAGTGGTTATTTTGATGTTTGCTACAACAAAAATAACCTGTTGCAAGAAACTGTAACAGGAGGAGAGGAAACTCTCCTCCTTTTTACAAAAAGTGGTACACAATGCACCGGAACGGTGGTACACATTTAACCAGAATCGTGGTACACTATACTCCAGAATATCCAAATAAATATGTACCCAATGGATTTTGAGGAATTCTTATGGGCTATGGACAGGGAAAAATTATCAGAAGAAATAAAGGCCCATTTTGATAAA
>MWDI01000063.1 GCA_002070475.1 Firmicutes bacterium ADurb.Bin146 | reverse complement strand
AGTGAAGTGAAAAGTTAAATTCCAGTATTAATATATTGAAGCGGATTTTAGTCTTGCACATAATTCCATATTGTTTCATATGCCTTGATTGTGTATATTTTTCTTTTCCGGGAATGTTCTGCCAGGAAAGGAGCGAAATCATGAGAAAGGCAGCACATGACAACAAACACCTTACACTTGATGAAAGGAAGATTATTCAGACCGGCATAGGGAATGGTTCTTCCAAGGCCGACATAGCAAGGATTTTGAGGAAAGATCCTACTACAATAGCCAAGGAGATCAGGAAAAACAGGATACTGAAGCCAAGAAACACTTACGGCCGCCATAACATATGCGTGTACAAGAAGGAATGCGGAAAGCAATGCGTTTCAAAGTGCCCGAGATACAAGGAGCCTTCATGCAGGAGGAGGGACGTCTCCCCCGGCGCATGCAACAAATGCCCGGACCTGCAGAAATGCCATTTGGACAAGTATTTCTACAAAGCTGATGCGGCGCATGAATCGTACAGGGCGTCCCTTGTCGAATCACGTATCGGGATAAACCTCACGGAAGATAAAAGAAAGGAAATCGGACGGACCATAGCCCCTCTTCTCAAGCAGGGACAATCCGTATACCAGATACTTTCAGCGCACGGGGAGATAGATAAGAGCATAAGGGCGGTATACGGGTACATCGAGAGCGGAGTGTTCAAGGATTTCGGCGTAGACAATTTTTCATTGAAAGAACAGGTCAGCCGCAAGAGATACAAATGCATATGCAAGCCGAGGAAAAACAAGCCGGTTTATGAAGGAAGGCTCTACAAAGACCTTATGGATCTTGCAAGTGAGGACATTGACATACACATAGCTGAAATGGATACTGTGATGAACAGCCTGCAGGGGCCATACATACAGACAATTATCTTCACAGGCACAGGCTTCATGGTCGGGTACATCCATAAGCAGAAAACAGCGGCCTCCATGGCTTCAACCTTCGACATGCTGCAAAACACGCTGGGAGACCGCTTGTTCTCTCTGCTTCTCGGTATCGTCCTTACAGACAGAGGCACAGAGTTTGAAGCATTCGACCTCTTCGAGAAGAGCCCTGACGGCTCCACAAGGTGTAATTTGTTCTACTGCGACCCTATGCAGTCAAGCCAAAAACCCCATGTGGAGAACAATCATAACTACGTCAGGGATATTATACCAAACGGATATCCTCTTGACGGGATCACGCAAGACGACTTAGATCTTGCTTTCTCCCATATCAACTCCGTCCCGCGCAAGTCATTCGGAGGGAAGACACCCTATGAGGTATTCACATTCCTCTATGGTGAAGAAGCTGCAAGCATTCTTAACATAGAGTGTGTAGCAAGAGATGACGTAATCTTGAATCCCGGCCTTTTAGGGCACGCTTTCAAGAGAAACAAAGACTAGCTTTAAGGAACAACAGGACAGCCAACATTCCCGGAGAATGTGAAATCCCATACGGAACTTAGTCGTGCATTTTTCCGGAATTTACTTTCGGACATCGGTCCTGTCATGCTTTTAAATCCCTCCTGCAATGCTAATATATGCTTTTTCCATAAAAATCTCAAGATGATAGACACAAAATTAAGCCCATGAATACGGTACAGACGGAATTTAGTCTTTCATTTTTTTGGGCTTGCTTAATACTGGAATTTAACTTTTCACTTCACGTAATATTAATTGCATGTATTAAAAAGCTTTGATAACATAAAGGAAAGAACTACTGGAGGCTGCAAAATGGAAAATAAATATGTATTCGTCGATTGGTCATATATAGAGCCTGGATATGGAACCATATGGCCTTATTCAAAAACACCTGTCATTTCTCCATATGGAATAAGGATTGAAATACATAAACCATATCTTGAAGATTATCCGGTGCTTCTTCCTGATAAGCCATGGGAAAGCTCTTGTATTAATGCTTATGCTACATTTATAAAGGCAGATAATAAAATAAAGGTCTGGTATGAGGTTTTTTCAGAGGCATCCATGGATGATATGAAGAGTAATCTTGCATATGCAGAATCCGAAGACGGAATTCATTTCATAAAACCGAATTTAGGAATAATGTCATTCAATAATGACTATAACAATAATCTGATTAAAAATGTACATGGTACTTGTGTCTTTTATGATAAGCATGCTCATGAATCGGAAAGGTATAAGCTGATTTGGGTTAATTACAATAAAAATAAACCTTTTTTTCAAGGATGCTCAATACATGGTGCTGTATCGTATGATGGCATACACTGGATTGATAATGAAAAGCCTCTTCTTAATAATCCTTCTGATACCCAAAATATATTAGAATATGATGAAGACAAAGGTCAGTACCTTATATATACACGTCAGATTGTAGACTACCCTATACCGAGAAGATCGGTTTCTTTATCAAAAAGCTATACTTTTTCTGATTTTGATGAGCCAGTCATAATTATGCATAATGACCCTACAGATCCTCCGGATTGGGATTACTATACAACAGGATATCATAAATGGCCAGAAGCAAAGAATGCTCATATTATGCTAATGGATATATACAAAAGGACATCCGATACCTTTGATATACATTTATTGACTAGCAGAGATGGAATTATATGGTACCGGCCTATGGGACAACAGCCTTACATTGGCAGGACATCATTTAAAGATATAAATTTGAGAATATCATCGACAAAAGGCATTATTGATAATGAGAATGGTACATGGTCATTTTATATAGATTCCACTCCCAATCTACATAATATGCCTTTGGAAGAAAGGACTAAGCCAAGCGGTGAATACAGAAGAGCTGTCATACGAGAAGATGGATTTACATCAATCACTGCAGATGAATTAGGGGAATTCCACACAATCAAGCTGGATATCAAGAACAAGAATCTTATGATTAATGCATATATCCCTTATGGAGGATGGATAAAAGCATCAATTGTGGACAGAAATACATACAAAGAAATACCAGGATTTGAATATGATTCATGTGATTTGTTTAATAACAATAATATATGGCAGACTGTATCCTGGAACGGTAAAAACAATCTGGAAGAACTAAAAGAAAGTTCTTATAGAGTAAAGTTTAAATTATTCAAATCCAAACTTTATGCTTTTTCAATATAGATAAGATACTCAGTGTTCCCGCTCCCACCTTTTGTGCTGCATTCTGTAAGTCCTAGAATATTAAATCCTGTTGAAACAAGATTATTTTTTATGTTTTGCACACATAAATTTCTGGTTGATTCATCCTTTACAATACCTTTTTTTCCAATACCGATTTTCCCTGCTTCAAACTGCGGCTTTATAAGAAAAACAGCTTTTGCATTCTTTTTCATAACCTGATAAATGCTTGATGCTGTTTTGATAATAGAAATAAATGAAAGATCACAAGTAGCAAAATCAATAGAATTTTCAAGTAAATGATTACTAATATCTCTTATATCAGTATTTTCTAAACAAATAACCCTTTTGTCACTTTTAATTAATGGGTCAAGCTGATTACTTCCAACATCAACCGCATATACTTTACTTGCATCTTTTTCCAAAAGTACCTGAGTAAATCCTCCAGTAGATGCTCCCGCATCTAGTATGATCATATTTTTTACATCAATCTGAAATTCAGCAAATGCCTGTAGCAGCTTATATGCCCCTCTGCTTACATATTTTTCCTTGTAATCTGATTGAATTAAATCACTTTCCATATCTACAAGAAATGAAGGTTTCAGTATGATTTTATGATTTACGCTAACATGACCTTTTTCAATAATCTGTTTAGCACTTGTCCTGCTTCGTGCTATAGATTTTTCAAATAAAGCAGTATCAAGTCTTTTCATAATTCAATATCTTGGAAAGCTGTTGTGCGGACAATAAGTTTTTATCTAAAATATCCTCTACCCTACCCTTCATATCGCTGTTTTCATCGATATTAATACACGATAATTTTAATTCGTTTTTACCATTTTTGTACAACCATGATTCCAACCGTTGTCCGACAGATCCGCTATATATGACATCTTCAGCACAGACTATATATTGATAACTTTTTAAAATTGCATAAAGGCTATCATAATTCAATGGATAGATATCAGTAATTTTAATAATGCTTGCATCACAGATTTCTGCAGCTTCAACTGCAATTGGAACCATCCTGCCATAACACAGTATTGCTTTATTATTGCTTTTCCTGTAAATCGATATTCCAGAATCTGTAGCTGTTTCAATAAATAATTTTTTTAAATCATCGTGAATCTCATCGTATGGATACCTTATCGCAACAGCGCCATCAATATCATATGCTGCTTTATGTAAAAGTTTTTTCATATCATCTTTTGATTCAGGTGCAAGTATTCTCATATTTGGTATCGAAGAAAGAAATGCTATGTCATAAATACCCTGATGGGTTTTTCCATATGCTTCAGTAACACCTGCTCTGTCGACGCACAGCACAACATGCTTATTCGTAAGTCCGATATCATGAAGCAACTGGTCATATGCTCTTTGCATAAATGACGAGTATATTACACATACAGGTTTTATACCATCTCTTGCCATTCCTGCGGCAAATGTTACAGCATGCTGCTCACATATACCCACATCGAAATATCTGTCTTTATGTATCATGGAAAAATCGCTCAATCCAGATCCTGCAGTCATAGCAGGACACACACAAACAATATTCCTATCTTTATTAGCCATATCTGTTAATATTCTACCGAACAGTTCATTATACATTGGATTTATTGGAATCTTTTTTCTTTTTGATGAGCTGTTTTTTATCCCATGAAACTTTACAGGATCATTTTCAGCCATTTCATATCCTTTGCCTTTTGTTGTAATTACATGTAAAAGTTTTGGCCCTTTTATGTCTTTTATTTTATTTATCATTGATTCCAGCATCTGCTCGTCATGTCCATCAATTGGGCCTAAATACCTGATATCAAGATCCTCGAAAAACATTTTTTGTCCAACAAAGGATTTTAAAGCTCTCTTTGTTTTTTGTATAAATCTGATAAATCCTTTTCCGCCTCCTGGTAGTTTTTCCACTAAATGCTTTATTTTAATATTAGTATCAATATATGAAGGACGCAACCTGAGCTTTGATAGGTAGCGCGACATAGCTCCGACATTTTTGCTAATAGACATTTCATTATCATTAAGTATTATAAGGATATCGGAGTCAAGGTCTTTTGCATTATTTAAAGCCTCATAGACCATACCTCCTGCTAAAGCGCCATCCCCTATTACAGCTATCACTTTACCATTTGAACCATTAAGCCTCATAGCTTTTTCAATACCTAATGCAGCGGAAATCGATGTGCTCGCATGTCCCGTGTTGAAAGCATCATAACGGCTTTCTTCTTCATCTGGAAAACAATTCAATCCGTTAATGTTTCCCATCGTATGAAGGCATTCTTTCCTACCGGTTAAAATTTTGTGAACATAGCTCTGATGCCCAACATCAAAAATAATATAATCTTTTTCGAGGTCAAAGCATCTATGTAATGCTACAGTCAGCTCAACTACTCCTAAATTACTAGCAAGATGTCCGCCATTCATTGTAACAACATCAATCAGTAAGCTTCTTATCTGTCTGCATAACATATCGATATCTTCTTTTTTTATATCCTTAACATCACCGGATACTTTTATACTGTCTAGAAGCACCATCACTCTATTTCATCCTGTTATCTAGATAATTCGCCAAAGACCGCAGCATATCAAATTTTTCATCAAGTGTGACGATTGCTTTTAAAGCTTTATCTGTATGCTTATGTAGTTTTTGCTCATTAGCTGTAATTCCTTTTTTTGATATGTATGTTGCTTTATTATTTTTTTTATCACTATCTTTAGGTTTTCCTGTTTTGTCATTTATATCCGTCTTATCAAGATAATCATCCCTTAACTGAAATGCTATACCCAAGTTCATAGCATAATCGCTTAGTCTTTTTAAAGTCTTTTTATTGCATCCTGACATAACTGCAGCAGATATAACTGAAGTTCTTATAAGAGCTCCTGTTTTAAGCGAATACATTTCAAGAATATCCTTAACAGTATCAGGTTTCGCCATATCAAGCACCTGTCCGCCAATCATTCCTTCGTATCCTGATGCTTTAGAAATCTCTCTTGCAGCAGCGATATCCTTTTTTGTAACACAATACTCGAGCATAACTTCAAATGCAAGATTTAAAAGAGCATCGCCAGCAAGGATGGCATATGCTTCTGTAAATCTCACATGACATGTCAGTTGTCCTCTTCTATATTCATCATTATCCATTGCAGGAAGGTCATCATGTATAAGAGAATACGTATGTATCATCTCAATAGCTGATGCGAATGCTAAATGTTTATCAGTTATTGTAATTTCTAAAGCATCCAGGGTCATTAGAAAAAGCACAGGACGGATCCTTTTCCCCCCTGTATTAATGCTATAAAGACAAGCTTCCTTTATTTTTTCAGGAGCTTTGCTTTCATTTATTCTTTGATTTATGAATGCTGTTGCTTTTGATCCATATGTCTTTAGAAATATTTCAAGTCTTGTCATTCACTCAAGTTCCTTTATCTTTGTTTTATCAATCACTACCATTTTTTCACGCGCTTTATCTAGCTTCTCATTTAGCAGCTTAATAAGCTCTTGTCCTTCAGTATAAATCTTAACTGCCTGTTCCAATGGAAGCTCGCCCTTTTCCAGTGATTCTACTTTTTGCTCCAGCTCTTTGTATAGTTCATTAAAATCCTTATTCTTCATTACCTACCGCCTTTTCCACCACACTTCTTATACTGCCAGAGTAAAGTGTGGTCAATATCATTTCATCTTTTTTAATGTTATTTGAATCCTTAATTACATTTCCCATTTCATCTGTTGTAATACTATAGCCTCTGGATAATACAGCAAAAGGATTCATAGCATTTATTTTATTAGATGCTGTATTTAACTTATGTGAAATATTGTCTAGATACAATTTTGAGAAAGTAAAAAACCTACCTGTAATATTATCCAGATTCATAGATAATATATTTGTATATTCTTCAGGTCTTTTCATCACAGGCCTTTGTGACAGGTTTTGGACTTTATCCATAAGATATTTAAGTAATTTTATATAAGATACTTCCAGACTATCTTTTTTGGAATTAATGTTTCTAACAAGCTGTTGTTTCTCAGGAATAACCATCTGTGCGGCGGCAGTTGGTGTCGCAGCACGTGCATCTGCAACAAAGTCAGCAATAGTAAAATCAGTTTCGTGACCGATAGCGGATATTACTGGAATCCTGCTGCTATAGATAGCATAAGCGAGTTCTTCTTCATTAAATGGCCATAAATCCTCTACAGAACCTCCACCTCTAGCTATAATAATGACTTCAACATTCATATTTGTGTTGAAATATGATAATCCTTCTATTATTGTTTTGTGCGCTTCTATACCCTGAACAGTAGCAGGATACAGTATAAGCCCATAGTTCGGGAATCTGCTTGAAAGGATATTCTTAATATCCTGAAGAACAGCTCCTGTACTAGAAGTAATTACTCCTATTGTTTCTGGCAGATACGGTAGAGGTTTTTTCCTTTGCAAATCAAATAGACCTTCTTCAGCTAATTTCTTCTTTAATCTCTCAAATTTTATAAAAAGATCACCAGAACCGCTTTCTACCATTTCTGATACAACTATCTGGCACTGCCCTGTTTTCTCATAAAAAGAAAGGTAACCATATACTGTTACCTTTATACCATCTTCAGGTTTAAATTTCAGTTTTTTAGTACTTCCTGAAAACATTACACATCTTATCGAGCATTTTTCGTCTTTAATCGAAAAGTATATATGTCCTGAATAATGGATTGTACAGTTGGATATTTCACCTTCAACATCTAAACTTTCCAAAACATCATCTGATGATATAAGATTATTAATGTATTCATTAAGCATGGATACGGTCAAAGACTTATTCATTACTGTTCCTCATTCTGAATATTTGCCAATACCGCATTAATATATTTGCCTGCATCATCACTGCCATAAGCTTTAGCAAGTTCAACAGCTTCATTTATCGCCACAGATTTTGGTACATCCTCAAGGTTCATTATTTCATAATATGCCAATCTCATAATTGCCAGCTCAACTTTTGGAATTCTTTCTATACGCCAGCTTTTAGCAAGATAGAGGGATATTACCGAATCAATATCCTTACTGTTAATATTTATATATGTAACAGCATTTCTTATATACTCTTTTGCAGTGTTATCAATATCATTATCAATGAAATACTGTTCCATCTGCTCGTTTATGTCATCATTATTTATCTGTATCTGGTAAACAAGCTTAAATGCATGTTCTCTTGTTTTTCTTCTTCCCATAATAATTTCCTATTCTAGCTTATCCCTGCAATTCCGTCAACAAAAACCCTAATGTTATTCAAGTCTATGCCAGTACCTTTAAGTATCTTTTCTTTTACTGCATTTTGAATTTTTGAAGATATCTCCGGTATCAACACTGAAGGCATTACTTTTACATATACATCCATACCTACCTGCGAATCTTTTAGATTTACTTTTGTTCTTATATCAGTAACTGCATCAAACTGCTCAACTTCCATTTTTGCTAAAACTTCTAAAGAATATACTGCAATACTAATTTGGCCTGAAGAGGTAGTAATATTAACGGTTTCAGCAGGCTTATCTTCCTTTTGCATCAAGGACCATATAAAAAGCATTTCAAATGCAATAACTAATAATGCTGCTAAAAAGACAATTCCTCTTTGTACAGAAAAAAACTTAGCATCTACAAAATTTTCAAAGGCTTTTTCAAAATCTAACGGATCCAGGCATGCATATATCACCATAATACATATTGAAACTATCAATATTATGTTTACCCCATAGAAAAGATTTTTAGCTTTTTTAATCACTTTCATTTCAGGTCCTCCTTGGCTTTATATATGTTTACACCTTGTACATGGATATTTACTTCTACAACTTTACTACCAGTCATCTTTTCTACCATTTTTTTTACTTTTTCCTGTATGCTCCATGCTACTTCAGGTATTCTGACTCCTAATTCAACTATTACATATATATTTACATGAATCCCTTCTTCATCAGTCTCTATCTTGACGCCTTTTGAAAGATTCTTTATACCTAAAGCTTGTGCAAGTTCACCAGTAATGCCTCCGCTCATTGCATAAACACCATCTTCTTCCATAGCTGCAATCCCCGCTAATATGGCAATTACCTCATTAGTGACTTTCAGTTGGCCTAAAGCTGTATTAAGCCCGTTAATTTTTAAAACATCATCACCCATCAAATACCTCAAATGTAATTATACATTTCACACCATATATTTACAACATAACCTATTATTAATTAGTCACAATGGTCTGGTTTGGGATATTTTGGCGAAAAACTTTCAGTATTTACTGACTGAGGATGAAATATTATTTTTAAATTATTCTCAAATATATGTTTAAGCACATCAGGCGAGGATATTATCCTCGCATTTATAATTATATTGAAAGCATCATGTTTCAAAGTCATTTCACTATTTATCGATATTTCATCATCATTGGAAGTTATACTTGCTTTATAAAAATCATCATCCGCTATCGCATAACATTTCATATGGGCTATATGGCATCCAGAAATCACAAGTTCCTTTTTTACTGTTTTCATATATTCGTCCATCAAGGAATTTACATCCACATCCTGATCATATCTCACAAAAGCATTGGAATTAAGCCAACCTAAGGAAGCCTCTATTGATTTGAATTTGTTATAATCGACATCAATTCCTGCTTTTGATACAAAAGTACCGTTAATGATGAGATGCGTGATTTCTTCAACATATTCATTTTGTATCGCAGAAATACATTTTACACTGGTATTCTTGTATTTTCTTTTTAAAAATTCCACAAGCTCCCTCTGCTCATTATCCCGTATGGTATCTTTTTTATTAATTAATATAAGATCTGCCTCCTCAAGCTGTTTGGAGAATAAATAAGATATTGGCGTAGAGTATTCGCTATTTGAATCACTTAACATAAGATGTTTTACCCGCTTTGGATCTGCAAGTACTACAAGCGGAGATAACGCAAAACCTTCATTAAATGACTGAAGCATTACAGACTTGTTATTTACAAACGGTTTAAATATCGTAGCTACAAGATTGATAGCAGATCCTACAGGCTCTAAAAGCAGGACATCCACAGCCTTCTTTTTTTTAAATTGATCAAGCTTAGACGCAAGTTCATCAAAAAAACAACAAAAACATTTTCCTTTTACAGAAACGACATCCAAACCGTTATCTTTTAGGAATCTGGCATCTATCAGATCACTCCCTTGATCATTAGTGACTATACCAACAGATTTTCCTTTTTTTATTAAATTCTTTGCAATATTTAGAATAAGCGTTGTTTTTCCCGAGCCTAGAAATCCTCCTATCACTGCGACTTTTGTTTTTTCCATATTATCTCCTAATATCTATATAAGCCTTCAACTGTCTTCTATGTAAAATATTACCACATGTTATCTGTTCGTCATCAATCAATATTGCAGGAAATATTTCAACCTCAAGCCCTTTAACTTTTAATATATCTTCAGGTTTTTCTATAATTGTTATGACAAAATCCACATCAGGGTATTCAGGCTTTATTCTTTCGAATAAGCTTATCATCAAATCACTGACGATAATACACGACTGACATGGATTTTTCATTTCGACTAGTTGCACTGTCATTATTTTTTTAATTCAACTGCCTTTAGAATTGTCTCCCGTAATTCTTTGACACTCGGAACCAAGCTTATATATTTGATTTGTCCATCTATTACGATTGTCGGAATATTAGATACTCCGAGTTTCATCATAAATACGACCGATTCTTTATCCTTTATCTTATGCTCCACATATTCAACCTTGTCAGATAATCCTTCACATGCAACCTTAACAGCTTCCATCATATACTGGCAAGGAGCGCAAGAAGCTGAATCAAGTGTCACAACATCAATTATTACCTTTTTTTCGGATTTATAGTCGGGCAACTCAACAACTATACCTTCGAGTACTGATTCGCTCACTATTGATTCAGGCATTTCTCCATGAGCTACTGAAGCGATGGCTAGAACATTATCTATAGGAGTTGCATATGGCATATCACACCCTGGTGATAAAATATAACCTTTTGTCCCACCAATACTCATGCAGTTCATAGCATCATTTATATTATCCTGAACTGTCCCAAATAGCATTGTCACTGTAAGTTTTATGTTACCACCTACAGAAACTCCTTTCTTTCTGCATATATCTATGACATACTCAAGAGGAATATTCTCATCAATGGAAATATTGTCGCATTTGCAACGGCTCATTACTTCAATGTTTTTCTTAGCATCTCCGCACACGAATAAGGAAGAAAGTCTTTTTTTGCTTCTTATATGTTCGAATATTTCAATCACATAAGGTAATACGAATTCTTCAAAACTATCTGGAGAAATCTGGCTTGTCATAGGATCTACTACAGCAATAACATCACATCCTGCATCGATATACATATCAGCGCAAGCTATACAGACTTTTTTGCAGAAATCCAATACTTGCTTTACATGTTCTGGATCATCAATCATCTCATAGAAAATTTCCGTACCCATCAAATGCAAGGCTAACGTATATGGTCCTGTGATTAGACCATACATTGCAATATCATTACCAAGTTCATCACATAATTTCTTTGCTGATTCCATTACCAGCTTGAATCGTCCATCATTTATTGTAGGTACTTTAAGCTGTTCAAGCTTAACTCCGTCCTCAAGCGGATGAGTTACTACTGATGGAGGATTATCCTTAGCATATCTTAGCTTGCATCCCAAGGCTTCAGCTTCAAGCTGCAAGTCGAACAGAACCGGGATTCCATCAGGCCTGTATAATTCCACAGCTTTCTTTACACCTTCAACTATAAGGTCGCCATTCTTAAAAAACATTTCTGCTGTGACATTGTCCAAAAGTGAAGCTGCATGGCATCCCACGAATGGAACCCACGGAGCTCTTTGTGTCTGCTTATTCATTATGGCATCAAGTACCAACTGTTTATTTTTCATTTTTAATATCCTTTCGCAGTTCTATCTAAATGATATATATATATTCCTACTAAGTCAATAGGAATTGAATATTCCATGTGACTGATTTGTGTCGTTTATATGGTATACCATCAACTCAAATACCCATTCATCTATTCTATAAGTTCTTTCATATTGAAAACCAAGCAAGTTGTAAAAGGAGTATGCGGCAACATTGCTATTGTCCACTAAAGCTGACAACTCCTTAAATCCTTTTTTCGATAACTCCTTTATCAAGTGACTCATTAATAAAGTAGCTATCTTTTTATTTCTATAATCTTCTTTCACGAATAATCCAGAAAGATAAGCTCTGTAATTTTCAATAGTTGCAGCCTTATCTTCCGATTTATATGTCACTGTCAAGTCAGCAACGCATTCATTGTTAATAATTACTGCATAACATTCATCTATGCCCTTATCAATTCTTTTTAACCTTTCAACATAATCATCTTCTTCTTTATATTCTCTAAGAATTTTAATCATTGAAAATGTATCTGGACTTATTTTCAAAATCATATAATCCATATCAGATAACTATCAGTTCTTTTACAGAATGATTAAGAGGATAACATCCTCCTTTTTCCACTATAACAGTATTTTCAATCCGAACACCACCTAAATCCGGTATATATATGCCAGGCTCTACAGTTACAGCCATATTACATTTAAGCACAGCCTTGCTTTTAACTGAAAGCCTTGGTTCTTCATGTATCAGTAATCCTACTCCATGACCGGTACTATGTCCAAAAAATTTTCCGTATCCTTCACTCTCGATTATGTCTCTTGCGACTTTGTCTGCATTAAATCCGGTTACATTTTCTTTTATGTAATCCTGAGCCTCTTTTTGTGCTTTAAATACTATTTTATATATTCTTTCCAGCTCAAAAGAAGGCGTACCCATAAAAAATGTCCTTGTCATATCTGAACAATACCCTTTGTAATTGGCTCCGAAATCTAAAGTCACAGCATCATGATTCATAAGTTTCTTGCTATCTGGGACACCATGAGGCATGCTTGTCTTTTTTCCTGATATAGCTATTGTGTCAAATGCTGGAAATGAAGCTCCATTTTTCTTCATAACATATTCTAATTCTGCGGCTATCTCAATTTCCGTCACCCCGATTTTTACAAACTTCAATATGTGGGAAAAAGCCATATCTGCTATTGAAGCAGCTTTGGCCATCAAAGATATTTCTGTTTTATCTTTTATGGAACGAATCGTAAGAAGATCTTCAGTAATATCAGCATACACACATTCATTTAAACCTTTTTTTAAGGAATCAAAATAACCGTAGGAAACTGTATTTTCATATCCTATACGTATATTCTTTTCAACAAACAGTTTTGAAAGCAAAGTGGTTATACTTTTTAATCCTTCTTCTATAAGCACAACTTCATATCCATATGAAGATAAGGAAGATGCTGTTTCGATGTATCTGAAATCAGTTGCAAAGTAAGCTTTTTCACGTGTAAAAATAATTATGCTATCTGTTCCTGAAAATGATGAGAAATACATAGTATTATCTCTAGATGTAATTATTGCACCGTCCAGTTCCTTTTTTGCTATTATATCCAACATGCTTTTTATTCTATTTTTATACATAAACTTCCTCTCTTAATCCCTATTTCTGTATTGTTCATACATGGTTTTGCTTTTCAATGAATCAGTTGCCATTCTGTCATCTGATTCACATATTACTACCGGTTTCAAGTCATATTTATAAAGCACCGGTATAAAATCCTTAAAAAACGGACCATACTGTGTATCTTCAAATGTAAGGTGTTTTTTTTCTCCACCTTCTGTATATTCAATCTGAGAAAAATGCATATGCATTATACGTGTACGCTCCATACCTATTCCGTCTATCATTTTGAGAACAACCTGCTCATAATCTTCAGCAGTTCTTAAACTACCATGTGTTCTGGCATTAAGGTGGCCAAAATCCACTGTAGGTAATATTCTTTCATCATGTGCGCAAAGATATATTATTTCCTCGAGATTGCCAAGCTGATTAATTTTACCCATTACTTCAGGACAAAATATAACTGATTCATCATTTATGTCATCTAGAAAATTCTTAAGAAAATGATGTGCACGGATTATAGCATTTTCACGTGTATCTCCTTTAAAGGAACCTGGATGAACGCATACTCTTGATGCTTTCATTTGTTTTGCTGCAGTGTACGAATTTCTCATATGTATCAAAGAACTTTCTATTTTATCAACTTCTGTTGTAGCCATATTAATGAAGTAGGGAGCATGAAGAGACATTGCTATACCAAATCTATCAGCATATTCTCCTATTTTTTTAGCACTTTCTTCTTTTATGTTTACTCCTCTTCCGCATTGGTATTCATAGGCATTTAATCCCATATTATTTAACCACTCCATCGCTTCAAAAGTATTTTTATACCCCTGATCATAAAACGAAGTCTCATTACCTGCTGGACCGAATCTTATCATATCTTCTTTAACCCTTTTTTATATTTTTTTAATATCATTTTTTCAAATATTCTTTTAAATCGGACATATAATGATTCACTATCATTTATTCTCTTTGTCATTACTGTTAAAAAACCTGCTTTCTTTCCTCCTTTGATATCGGTAAAAAGCTGATCACCTATCATGGCACATTCAGAAGCTGGTAGATTTAGCAGCATTAATACTTTGTCAAAACCTCTTTTTGAAGGCTTGAATGCCCTATAAATATATTCTACTCCAAAATAACCGGCGATGAAAGCGGTTCTCTTTTTTGAGGCGTTTGAAGATATACATAATGTAAATCCTTCGGCTTTCAATTTTTCAATCAAAGAAAGTGCTTTATCGTGAATATTACTATTGTACATTTCAATCAATGTGTTATCAATGTCAAAACATAAACCTCTTATGCCCAATTCATACAGTTTTTTGTAATCTATATCGAATATTCCTTCTGCTATGTAGTCGGGAAGATATTTATACATTAAACTCCTTAAAATTATTTAGCAATTATTTGTAATTGCCTTCATATTTTAGTATAATATAATGAAAATAAAATTAAGGCAAGGACATGAGTATGAATATTTCCATCAAACTGACAAGTCAACCAAAAACAAAACCGGATGAGAAAAAGCTATCTTTCGGAAAACAGTTCACAGACCATATGTTTCTGATGAATTACAGTGAGGATAAAGGATGGCATGATGCAAGAATTGTGCCATACGGCCCATTATCAATTGATCCGTCTACAAATGTACTTCATTATGGGCAAGGTGTTTTTGAAGGATTAAAAGCCTACAGGACAAAAGAAAACAAAGTTCTTCTTTTTCGTCCTGATGAGAATGCAAAAAGGTTAAGATCTTCTTGCGAAAGGCTCTGCATACCGCCAATAGAAGAAACTGATGTGGTAGAAGCGATAGTAAACCTTATAAAAACTGATATAGATTGGGTTCCCTCATCTGATGGAACTTCCCTTTATGTACGTCCTTTCATAATCTCTACAGATCCTTTTTTAGGCGTACATCCTTCCCATACATATCTTTTCTTGATCATATTAAGTCCTGTAGGGCCATATTACCCGACTGGTCTTAATCCGACCAGTATTTATGTAGAGGATTTCTACAAACGAGCATCAAAAGGCGGTATGGGGCATGTCAAGACAATGGGAAATTATGCTGCAAGCCTTATAGCTCAGGAAAAGGCTATAAAATTAAATTGCATCCAGACTTTATGGCTTGATGCTCATGAAGGAAGATATATTGAAGAAGTAGGAGCAATGAATGTTTTCTTTGTTATAGGCGATACAATTGTCACTCCTGAGCTTTCCGGAAGCATCTTGCCTGGTATAACCAGGAAAAGCACGCTGGAGCTTGCACATTCTTTAGGTTACAAGACTCAAGAAAGAAAAATCACTATTGACGAAGTTGTCGAAACTCTAGAAAATGGTCAAATGAAAGAATGTTTCGGTACAGGTACAGCTGCAGTAATATCCCCTGTAGGCGAACTTATATACAAAGATATACGACACACAATCAACAACAATAAGATAGGCGTAATCTCTCAGACTTTGTATGATACTCTAACAGGAATACAGTACGGAAGAATTAAAGATACAAAAGGTTGGACAGTGCAAGTCAAATAGGTAAAATTAAAATGAACAATTGAAACAGTTATAAAAACAGAAGCTGCTACAAAAGTAGTTTCTGTTTTTAATAGCGATTTTTTTATGTATTAATTTATAAATTTATTATTAATTACTAATTAATAACAATACAATTCAGAGCAACAAACTCCATAACTTTATTTAAAAGAATACTGCTTGTAATTGATTCCTTATCATAATCTTTCAAGAAATCCTCAGTGCTATCATATCCATAATATTCTGCATAATTATCATACCCGTCATTCAGTTCTTTAGAACTTAATTTAATATCTTCAAGCATGGCTATCGCTTGCGATATCATTTCCTGTTTAACCCCGTCTTGCGCGCTCTTAAGATTAGTTTCATTAAATTCCTCTTCAGTCTGACCTAATGCATCTATACAGAATTCGTTAAATGATGTGTATCCATAATATGCCATATTGTACTCATAATATTCTCTAACCGCATTAACTCTTTTTTGTACGGTTGATGGATACTTCTTGACTATCGTATTGTCAACAACTATCTGCCAAGCTGTTTGTGTTTTCTTGTAATTATATATTTCTTTCTTGAGAAATTCATTATACTCACTGATTGAATTATAGCCGTTATCTAGGCTTTGGATAAACTCATCATTATATTCAGGAGGAACTCTTCTTGTGACCTTATTTATTTCTACTTTGAAACTTACATCCTTGCCGGCATATTTAGATATATTATTATCTTCATCTTTGTAATCTGCAGGAAATGTCAGATTAAGAGTTATAGATTTTCCTATAACAGCTCCGATTAATCCTTCCTCAAAACCTGGAATAAAGGAGTTCGAGCCTATAGTCAAATCATACCCGCTACCTGCACCTCCTTCAAAAGGCTTACCGTCTATTACTCCTGAGTAGTCAATATTCGCGATATCATTAAGATGTACTTCTCCTTCATTAAATACTAAAACTTCAGCATACTTGTCCAAAAGCAGATTTATCTCATTCATCAAATCTTCATCTGTTGGTTCAATCAGGTTATTATCCAGTTTCAGATTTTTATATTCTCCAAGTTCAATATATTTACTGTTCTTGTATGGGCTGCATCCAGCAAGCAATAATGCAATAAGCAGTAAAACTGTTATGACTTTAATTAATTTCTTGTAATCCTTTATGCATGTATTCATTAATATATCTTTTTATTACTCCCTTATTTATTCAAGTTTTCAGATTGCTCAGTTTCATCAAAACAATAAAAATCAATTGCGTGCCATATTTCATCAATACCTCTTTTTTTTAATGAGGATGTAAGTATGAAAGGAGTATCCGGATGAATTTTCAGCATATTTGCAATTTTTCCTGCTTTTGTAATGCATTGCGTTTTTGATAACTTGTCACATTTATTAATTACAAGAATGAATGGCAACTCTGAATTGTTTAAAAAGTCTATCATCTGCATATCATCTTCAGTAGGCTCATGACGAATATCAAGTATTTGAATAATAAGCCTGATATTTTTTCTTTTCTTAAAATATTGCTCTGCAAGTTTACTGTATACGCTTGATACCTGTTTTGAGGCTTTTGAAAATCCGTAACCAGGCAAATCCACCATCCTTATACAGTCATTTATTTCATAAAAATTGATAAGCCGGGTCTTGCCTGGGCTGGACCCTGAATATGCAAGATTTTTTCTATTGCATAATGCATTTATAAGGCTGGATTTCCCGACATTTGATTTTCCAGAAAAAACCACTTCTGGCAAATCATCTTCCGGCCATTGTTCTGGTCTAGCTGCGCTTATTACGAACTTTGCATCTTTTACTATCAAATATGCACTCCTTTTTGGTTATTATACATTATTTAATGATAATAGCATACTTATTGGATTTTATCACACAAAAAAAGCGGATAACCGCTTTTTTCAAAATCACTTAATAGCTTTTAATACTCTCCTGCTGTGTTATCACATCCAAGGACATGAACAAGCTTGTGTTTTACTATCTGCTTGATATTCTCTCTTGCTGGTTTCAAATACTCTCTTGGATCAAAATGTTCAGGATATAAAGAGAAATGCTCTCTTATTGATGCTGTCATTGCAAGCCTCAAATCCGAGTCAATATTTATTTTACATACCGCCATACTTGCTGCTTTTCTTAACATTTCCTCAGGTACACCTTGAGCACCTGGCATTTTTCCACCATATTTATTAATCATTTCAACAAATTCAGGAATAACTGAAGATGCTCCATGAAGGACTATAGGAAAATTAGGTAATCTCTTTTGTACTTCCTCAAGAATGTCAAATCTTAAATGAGCTTCTCCCTTGAATTTATATGCTCCATGGCTGGTACCTATTGCAATTGCTAATGAATCCACGCCAGTTTTAGCTACAAACTCTTCTACCTGATCCGGATCAGTGTATGAGGAATCTTCTTTACTTACTTTAATATCATCTTCTACTCCTGCTAATCTACCTAATTCAGCCTCAACAACAACACCTCTGTCATGCGCATACTCAACTACTCTTTTTGTCTCTTTGATATTATCTTCAAAGGAATGATGGGATCCGTCTATCATTACTGATGTAAAACCACCATCTATACATGACTTGCATGTTTCGTAACTATCACCATGGTCAAGATGTACACATATCGGTAGTCCTGTATCTTCTATAGCCGCTTCAATAAGCTTCATAAGATAAACATGTTTTGCATACTTTCTTGCTCCAGCAGAAACCTGAAGAATCAAAGGTGCTTGTACTTCCTTTGCAGCTTCTGTTATACCTTGGATAATTTCCATATTATTAACGTTAAAAGCGCCAATCGCATATCCGCCCTTGTAGGCTTTTTCGAACATTTTCTTTGATGTTATAAGTGCCATTTCTATTTCTCCTTTTTATTTTTTTACTAAAACTTTTTTGAGTTTTGCGAACTTAGGAAGCCCGTCTTCAAAAGGCAGTCCAGGATCGCCTTGTATTAATGGAAGTGCATAATCTATAAATTCCTGTTTTAAAAAGTTTTTTTCTTCATTCATCCATTCTAAAGGAACTGTCTTTTCTGTATTTGCCGCATCAGCAAGAGGCACTAGGATGGTTTTTGCTTTGTACTTGCCATCAACATATGTTCTTTCAAAGCCTATCATGTAATCCGTATGCCCCTGTACAGCAGCTTTTACTGCTTCCTCACCTGCAAGAAATGCCTCTTCTATATCAGTCTTCGACCCAATATGAGCTGCACAGCGTTGCATTAGACTGAATTCTATTGACCTGACCTTACACTTGAATTCATTCTTCACAATATCACCAAGCACTGATGCTGCACCACCAAGCTGAGCATGCCCGAAAGCATCTTTAGCTAAAGACTGCCCCATCTCAGCTATATATCTTCCTTCAGCATCCTTGCATCCCTCAGAAACCGCTACAATAACCTTATGGTCAAGTTTACTATTATAGACTTTTTTTACATCAGATAAAAACTTTTCCAATGTAAACGGAACCTCAGGAAGATAAATTAAATCAGGGCCTGCGCCTTTGTATGCAGCGAGCATGCTTGCTGCTGTGAGCCATCCTGCATTCCTTCCCATTATTTCAATTATTGTAATCATCGGAGTATCATAAACATTAGCATCATGATAAACTTCCATTATTGTAGTTGCTACATATTTTGCTGCTGAACCATATCCTGGGCAATGATCCGTAATGGAAAGATCATTATCAATAGTCTTTGGTACACCTATAACCTTGCATTCATAACCGGATTTAGCCATAAACTTGCTTATTTTATTACAGGTATCCATTGAGTCATTCCCGCCGTTATAAAAGAAATACCTTATATTATATTTCTTGAAAACCTCTAATAGTTTTTTATAGTCTGTATCATCAACATCAGCATTCTTAAGCTTATATCTTACAGAACCTAAAGCAGATGAAGGAGTGTTTTTTAATAGGTCCAACTGTTCCTGAGTTTCCTTTGATATATCATAAAATTCTTCATTTAAAATGCCTCTGATTCCATGTGCAGCACCATATACTGCTGTTATGCACTCTTCCTTAAGCGCTTGCTGAAAAACACCAGATGCGCTTGAATTGATTACTGATGTGGGTCCGCCTGATTGTCCAAAAATCGCGGCTCCTTTTAGTATTGCCATTTGATTACCTCCATGACTAAAATATCTTAGTTATAATAACATAACAGCATTCATATTACAATAATGGCTGATTCAAAATCCACTAAAAGCAATGAAATTTAGTATTATACTATGCTCTAAGCATAATTATCCTGTATACAGAGTACCCTATAGCTAATACAAGAAGCCCTATAGCTATAAGTTCCCTTATCTTTTCTTGTTTGGTAATATCTTTTTTTAATAATATAATACCAAATGAAATCATTATGCCAACAATTGCTACTCCAAGTAGCGAATAACTTCGAAAAAGAGGATCATCCGATATTAACATCATAAAAATGTACACGAATATCAGCAGATAATCTATTAAGTTTCTTTTATTGGTAGAATTGTTTGTCATGAAAATAACCTTTCTTTGTATTTATCTAGTTGAAGAAGTAAAAGCATACCCAAACCCATGCAGGATACTGTCTGACCTGCACCGACTGATATGACTGCTAACCAGTAATCCATTCCATAATATACATTCAGTATATATCCGACAACAAACATATTGATAACAATAGGAGGCACTGGCGCAAGCCATTTGTTTTTTACTTTATAAGTGAGATATGCTGCTACTAGTGTAGCAAATGATCCTAACAGTATGTCGAGTACACCAGCACCACCAATCATATTAGCAAGAAGACAGCCTATAAAAAGACCATATATAGCTGATGAAGTAAAATATGGAAGAATAGTAAGCGCTTCTGCAACTCTTATCTGGACTGTTCCGTAACTTATCGGCATGAACATGAAAACAAGCGCACAGTAAAGAGCAGCTATCAGGGCTGGTATGATTACATATTTTTTCAGCATACAGCCTCCTTTTTATCTAAAAAAGTATATCACAGCATAACCTAATTGTGAACTTTTTATTACCTGAATGCATCTAATAGAAGTGAAAAGACAGGATTTTTTAACAAAAAACCTGTTTATAACAGAAAAAACAGGTGTTTTACGCAAATGCAGCTTGCATAATGTAAACATTCTGTGAACTAATTAAATATTATGTTTTTTTGTGGTAGAATTATTGCATTATAAACCAAATCCCAAGGAGATTGTATGAATAACTTAGTATCATTGTTTAAATCGATAGACATCTCAGGAAAATTAGTGATTTTGCTCATAATTTTTGTTTTCTTAGCAGCATTCACAATCAACCTTCTTATCAAGCTTCAATATCAAAAGTTAAGCAAGCAGATAAACAATCGTCAAAATAGACGAGCAGGAACATTTAAAAATGAGATGCTTAATGAAATCGTCCAGGATTACAAATTAGCTGGAGAAATCAACAACAATAATGTGAATACTCAAGCCATAATAGAAAAGAACTTTGAAGAGCATATGAAGTTAAGTTCATTCGGTGAGACTTTCGTAAGGAAAAGCCAGGCAATGATGGTCACATTGGGACTTTTAGGAACTTTTATAGGACTCACAATTTCAGTTAGTGAGCTTGTTAATGTTCTTCTTCAGGATATAGGATCTTCTTCACTGGATTGGAATGAGATACTTGTAAGGCTAGCAGGTGCCGCAAAAGGAATGGGAGCGGCATTCTCAACCAGCCTTGTCGGATTATTAGGCTCAGTAATACTTAATTTTGCATTAATTGCTGTCGACTGCGAAGATCAGAAGAGATCGCTTATGATTGATATTGAGGAATATCTTGATAATAATATCGCTGTACTCATCGCAAAGGATAAAGAGACTGAATACACAATGATGAACAGGATCCTCAAAGATACTTTTGTAGAATTTGGATCAAAGATTGAAGATACTTTGAAACAAACGATAGAATCTTTTGCAGACAAGCTTACTAATGTTGTAATGGATGTTTCAGTTTCATCTCAAGCTCTTGATACTACTGTTGAAAGATTTGACAGCGCGATATCTACACTGGCAGTAGCTATGAAAGATATGTCTGATTTTAATCTTAACCTAAAGGAAAATGTTGATAAAATGGATGTTTCCTTTATAAAAATGAGTGAATCGTTGTCTGATTCTGCTAATCTGATAATTAAAAATTATGATGCTATAAGGGAATTTGCAGATGATGTCAAGAATGCAGCTGGACAGATGGCTGTATCAAATAAAGAGACCATGCAGGAGCTTGCTACGCTTGCAATACAAGTGGACCAGACAGTAACTGCACTTCAACAGCTTACTGGAACAATGAAGCAGTCAAGTGAAGAAAATGCAGCATCATACAATAATATGAAGGATGCATTTGAGAAAGCTATAATCGCTACATCTATGGAAGTATCATCCCTTACAGATAAAATTAAAAACTCTTTCGAAGAAGCTTTGCAAGAAAGCAGTGATATTATTGCACAAAAGACTGCATCTACTATGGAAAAATCTATGGAAAGCGTAAACAAAATGTCAGAATCATTTGAAAACAATCAAAAAATTCTGGCACAGACAATAGCATCATTACCAGAACAGACAATGGTTTATAACAAATCAGTCTCTGGAAAGATACAAAAAAAACTTGATGATATAGAAAAGGCTATCAGGAATGACTAACATAGGATACGAGGTGATCTAATTGAAACAAAGAGTAAGCTATTTAAAAAAAGTTGAAGCTGAGAACTACTGGCCTTCTTTTGCAGATGTAATGTCTACAATGGTTCTGATAATGCTGTTTTTAGTACTTATAGTCTTTATAAAAAACATTATAATTTCTATAAATCTGGATGAACAGGAAGCAACAAATATTGCCACTGGAGCACAGCTCGATGCTACCAGAAGTGATTTGGCTGCAAAGGAGCTTGCCCTTCAGGAAACACAGCTGGACCTAGAAACAAAACAGACTATACTCATAATGCTCGAGGAAGAGCTTGCTGCAAAAGAGATATCCTTAAGCCTTCTTGAAAATGAATTAGCAGCAAAGCAGGCCGCTTTGGAACTTTCCGAGGAAGAGGCAGCCAACCTTGAAAACCTGATTCTCATTTTGGCAGAACAGCAGGCAGCATTAGAATCCCAAAAACAGGAACTTCTTGCTTTAATAGCATTAAATACCATTGAACTCGAATCCATGAGGGAACAGCTTCAAAAGGTAGCTGTTATGCAAGTAGAGATATTCGAGAAGGTCAAGAAGTCAATAGATGAAGCATTAGGAGAAGGATATGTCACAATAGGTGATGAAGGTAACTTACAAATTAATGCAAGCCTTCTTTTCCAGGTTGATAGTTCAGAAATTGCCCCATCAGCAAAACCGCTTTTAGATAAATTAGCAGTTGCTTTTGAAGAAATAATTAAGGATTCAGGTAACTATATAGAAGCGATAATGGTTGAAGGGCACGCAAGCACGGACGGTTCATACATCAAAAATCAAGTGTTGTCTACAGACAGGGCAAATGCTGTATTATTATATTTGTTTGACAGTAACACTAGGCTTGAAACAAAATACGCAAATTATTTTGGAGCTGTTGGTTATTCTGAATCCAGACCTTTAGTACAAAATGACTATACAGAAACACTTCGTGCTAAAAATAGAAGAATAGAATTTTCCATCGTTGTACGTGAAGAAAACGTAGGACAGATTATCCAAGAATACCTAGACTCTCTTGATAATGCAAGTTAGGAGGAATAATGGCAAAAACAGATTTTAAGGATCTAAAGCTATTTTATTCGAACTCTATGATGAACCTTAAGGAAGGTGATTATGAGGAAGCAATTAAGGGTTTCTTATACTTAATTAATCACGGTATAGAACCTAATAAATCAGTTCTTGGAATAATCACGGCATACTCTTGTCTTACAAGATATTCGCTAGCATTAAAGGTTTATGATAAGAATAAACAATACTTTGTTGAAAATTCCGAATATAGAAACATGTTTATTGAGATAATGACATCACTTCTCATGAAAGAGACAAGTTTATTGAAGAAAAATGCACGTGGATACTTTACAGGCATATTAATGGCCAAACGCATGAAACTAGTTCATGAAGCATACCTCATGGACAAAAACAATCTCTTAACCAAAATACTTATTTGTTATTGGTATGCTGTCTTAGGAAAAAGACCGCATGATACTGAACAGATGATGAAGGATTTTCTGCATAATGAATTCTTGGACGACGAATTTAGATGGAAGCTTTTAGAAAAATTATCAATAACAGACAAAGAACTTATGGAAGATATTTCGATTGCAGGACTATTTAAGAGAATTCCGAGATATCTAGATCATTCATACATTAACCTTTTGCTCTTTTCCAGCCTTTCGAGCAATGCCCTTATATCATCAAGAGAAAAAATTGAAGTCCAAAGAATGAACGGAATAGAGTTATCTGATGATGTTATGTGGAATTATATTGATTTAAGTGTTGAGAATAATGATATTGATGATTTATCAGTAAATTTTGCAAAAAGACTTTTCGCGAAAGGATGGATGGATCCAGCGATCGGAAAAGTATTCAGATACGCTAAAGATAATCTTAATATATATAATGTTAATAATGAAATGAAAGCTCTGGATCTTTTCGGCATATAGTAAAAATTAATAATTACAGACAGCTCAGTATTTCAATGAATATGCTGAGCTGTTTTTCATATGGAATAATTTCTTCAGATGGGAAATGTATGAATGATATATATGGATATGATGTCCTTGTGCTCTTTTCCAAAAGTCTATAGAATATATCATTACATACATATGTGCCTGCTGAATAAGAATTAACAATCATTTGGTTTTCATATATTTTACTAGGATAATCAAGCGTAGCCATTAATGCTGTATCTGCATCTTTTATAATCACACAGTCTTTTTTTAATATACCCGCATTGTCCGCTGTATTCGCGTTGTTGATATTTATAGCTATTTTTTCTATAGATATACTTTTTCTTGAAGCAGCCATACCGGTTGCAATGACTATATCGGGATTTATCTTCCCGATTTCATTATCAAGCAAATTAAAAGCCGTCTGGTATGTTACATCTAGCACGGTTTTATATATATCATTTCCGTTTATATTATTGGGAAGACCTATTACAATCTTTCGCGTGATATTATCATCAAATCCTGAAAAAGGACCGAATCCTGATACTAATATCCTCATTTCAAAGGTACAAGCTTTAAAGCATTTTTATAATATAATTTATCTTTAACTTCTGAAGATAAATCAAGAGATTCAATAAGTTCACGATGCCTGGTATCGAAATAGTCTCTTGCATAAAGTATCCTGTCTTGATAGTTATTAATGAACCAGTACGCATGTTCTAAATCTCTGCTGAATGCGTTCCATCCGCTTCCTGCTGACATATCGCAATAAAGGTTATCATATTTATCCAAAAGCTGCGAAATCATTCCTCCTCTTATTACCGGTCCTTTTGGATAAGACATTTTGTCAAACTGGTCATCATCAGACATATGCGCCCAAAATCCTGGTGCATGTCCTAAGAATATAGTTTCAGGACATTTTTTAAGGACTCTTTCTAAAACATCTATACCACCACCATACCAGAAGTTTGGCCAGGCATTTGTCCATGGCTTATTAAACTCGTAATCGAAGTGCATTGTTACAGGAAGATTAAGCTCTCCAGCTGTTCTATAAAGCCTTATAGCATCAAAATCATCATACATCATCCTTACTTTAAGTTCTCCACAGACTTGAACTTTATGAATAAATGCTGCAGCTTTTAAATTATTAATTGCATCAGGATCTCTTGGATCCGGGCAATATCCCAGTACAAACCTTTTAGGATAAGCTTTCTTGTATTCAAGACATGCTTCAAATGGTATAGGCCCTTTTTTGAGATAAGTTGCAAGCCCACCGTTATAATTTTCATATTCATGCCTTGGACATTCCCATGTAAGAAGCCATGTTACATCAATATTATTCTCATCCATATTTTTTATAAATCCATCTAAATCTGTCTTATGCCAGTCAGCATGATTATGAGCATCAATTATCATTTTCAAAATCCTCTTTTTTTATTATCTTAATCATATTGTCATTCTCTATTTCCTTTATATTAGCTTTACTGAATTTTATAATATCATCAAGTTTTTCCTGATCAAAAGGTGTAAGAAGAGATAAAGCAATCCCATTTTTCATAGCCCTGCCAGTTCTTCCTATACGATGTATATACTGCTCCTTATCATCTGGAAGATCAAAGTTAATAACTGCATCTACATCAGTAATATCAAGTCCCCTTGCAGCCACATCAGTAGCTATAAGTATGTTAAGCTTCTCCTCTTTGAAGGCTTTGATGGTTTTTTCTCTCCCAGCCTGTGATTTTCCGCCATAGATACAACTTGCCGAGTATCCTTTTTCACGCAAGTCATCAGTGAGCATCCTTACCATGTTTATGGTATTACAAAATATGAGAACCTTATAGAACTCATTATTGTCCAGAATTATATCAACAGCTTTAATTTTGGCACGCATATTTTGAACCATTACATAAAATTGGTCTATATCCGGTTTATTCTCATTATTTTCCTCAACTGTTACCTCAACAGCATCTCTTTGGTAAAGCCAAGAAATATCCATAACACCTATGGACATAGTTGCTGATAGAAGTGCTAAATTCCTTCTATTGGGCATCATGTTAAGTATATTTGTAACTTCCTCTATGAATCCCATATCAAGCATACGGTCTGCCTCATCTAGTACTGCAGTTCTTACATTAGATATATTAATCGTTTTACGTTCTATGTGATCTTTTAATCTTCCAGGAGTAGCAACTATTATTTGAGGATTTCTTTTTAAAGCTTTTATCTGGCTTTCAATTGCTTTCCCTCCATATATTGCTTCAATTTTCACTCTTGGTATAAACTCAGATAAATCCTTTAATTCTTCGCATATCTGAATAACAAGTTCTCTTGTAGGAGCAAGTATAAGAGCTTGTACCTCTTTATTATCATAATCAAGCTGTTCAAGAAGAGGTATTCCGAATGCATAAGTTTTTCCTGTTCCGGTAGGAGCTTTAGCTATAACATCCTTATACTCCATAAGAGGTGGAATAACATCAGACTGAACAGTAGAAGAGTACACATATTCTTTTTTATTTAATGCTTTTATAATACCTTCTGATAAATTCAAATCATCAAATTTAGTACCTGAATAATTAGTTTTTTGCTTTTCTTCGTCAGGATTAACTGGTCTTTTCTTGAACTTAGTTGGTTCCTTAAATATTCGGTCCGGCTTTATCTCATATTTTCTGTTTTTGGTCTTGCTTTCATTTCTTTTGAAAGTTTTTTTTCTTTTGTAGTCTTTATTTTCTAATTTAATCATATTACCTTCTATTTTTTAATTCTTCTGCTATTTGTTCCAGGGTTATATTTTTTTCAACAAGCATTACCATAAGATGATACAGCAGGTCAGACACTTCATAAACTATCTCTTCCTTTAAATCATTTTTTGCTGCTATGATAGTTTCTGACGCTTCTTCACCTATTTTTTTTAAAATCTTATCCAATCCCTTATCAAAAAGATAACAAGTGTATGATCCTTCTTTTGGATTTCTCTTACGCTCTTGTATAACCTGATACAACTCATTCAATATCTCATTCATTTTCATTAATCTCCCCATTTTCACTTATCTGTCTGTAAAAGCAGGATTGATTGCCGGTATGGCATGCATTTCCTTTTTGTTTTACAAGATAAATCAATGTATCTAAATCACAATCTACCAGAACTTTAATGACCTGCTGAGTATTTCCGCTAGTCTCACCTTTTACCCATTCGCAATTTCTGGAACGTGAAAAATATGTCGCTTTCCTTGTTGTGATAGTCTTTAATACCTGTTCTTTTTTGGCATATGCCATCATAAGTATCTGTTTTGTATCAGCGTCCTGGCATATGACCGGTATAAATCCTTTATCATCATACTTAAGATCAGGCATTCAAAATCCCTTTCATATATTTGCAGCTGATTGCAATACTTTTTTCCATAGGTATTACAAATTTCTCCTGCTCCATAACACACCAATTAATCTTATCTGATGTCTTTAAAATAGCTGGGAAGTCTATAATACCCTTACCAACTTCAATATCCTTTCCTTCTTTTGATATATCCTTGAAATGCAGTAAATCCAACCTATCACTATACTTTTTACAGTATTCGATAGGATCTGCTCCGCCTTTAACAGCCCAATATGTATCTATCTCTAAAACAATATCATTTACTGTATTTTCAGCAAGTATATCAAAAAGCCTTTTGTCCTCTTCTATTATAGAAAACTCAAATGCATGATTGTGATAACCTATCTTTATTCCATATTTCTTTGCATTTTGACTTGCAATATTCAGATACTCAGCAGCAATCTTTATTCCGTCTGCCGTATGGAACTTATCTGAAAGGTATGGCACAACTACATACTTGTTACCTATTATCGAGTTATATTCCATTGTTTCATTAAACTTATCTACAATTGAGTTAAGGCCAGAATGGCTTCCAGCGGGTAATATACCTAAATCGTCTATATACTTTTTAGTCTCAATAGCTTCTTTACCATAAAATCCTGCGAATTCCACTCCATCATAGCCTACTTGCTTGGCAATATGCAGAGCATGATAAAAATCCTGCTCGGCGATTTCTTTAATAGAATATAGCTGTAATGCTGCTCTTGGCATAATATCCTCCCTTATGTCTCTAGCACTAATGGCTTCCTTTTGATTATTATATACTTTAAATGGCATCATTACAAACTACAAACGAGATATCTTATACATTACAATACCTGCTGCACATGCAGCATTTAATGATTCTGTCATACCCTTCATGGGTATTGATAATATTTCTGTAAGATGTTTTTTTATATTTTTATCCAACCCGTTTGCTTCATTTCCAATTACTATAGCGCAATGCTTATCCAGTCTTGCTGTCTCTATATCTAACCCGTGTGAATCAAGTCCGTATATAACATATTCAGCTTTATTAAGTATAGCGAATACTTCATGAGTAACTTTTATGTATGGAACTCTAAATAGAGAACCCATACTGGCTCTAAGAGCTTTTTCATTGTACAAATCAGCACATCCTTCAAGAGCAAATACGCATCCAATTCCAAAAGCTTCCGCGCTTCTTATCATAGCTCCTGCATTTTTCGGATCATTAATCCTGTCCATAACTAGAACTGGACTACCTCTCTTGATTACTTCTAAAATGTCCCATTTAAGAGGATGCCCAAGTGCGAGAATACCCTCTGGATTTGCTAAATAGGATAAACTATTAAGTATTCCGTCTTTTATAAGGAAAATATCTTTTACTGCAAGCCTGTCTACATAAGACATATTGTTCTGGTAATATGTATCACTAACATATACTTCGGTTACCTTTACATGGCTTTTTAAAGCTTCATCCAGCAGTTTTCTGCCTTCGATGAAAAAAAGGTCCTCTTGCTCGCGGACCTTTTTCTTATCTAAGCTTTTCAGTCTTTTGATTCTTTGATTGTCTTTGGACTCTATACGATTCATTAATTTTACTTAACTGAACTGACTAGAGATGCAAAGCTCTGAGGATCATTTACAGCCATATCTGCAAGTACTTTTCTATTAAGTTCAATACCATTTCTCTTAAGAGCAGATATAAATTTAGAATAGCTCATTCCATTATTTCTTGCTGCAGCATTAATTCTAGCAATCCAAAGCTGTCTGAAGTTACGTTTATTAGCTTTTCTTGCTGCATAAGCATAACTTAAGGATTTCATAACCTGCTGCTTAGCAATTCTAAAATTCTTGCTCTTATGTCCGAAATATCCCTTTGCGAGCTTTAATACTCTTTTATGTCTTCTGCGTGTTGTTACACCGCCTTTTATTCTTGCCATTTGTCAATTCCTCCTTATTTGTATGGGATAAGCTTTTTAATTGTTGGTGCGTCAGCAGGTGATGCAAAAGCAGCATCTCTGTTGTCTCTTTTGGCTCTTTTAGTTTTAGATATCAGCCTGTGTCTTCTAAAAGCGTGTCCCATCTTTATTTTTCCGCTTCCGGTTACTGAAAACCTCTTTTTTGAAGCGCTGTGTGATTTTAGTTTCGGCATTTTCAAATCCTCCTATTATTTCTTTGGTGCCAATATAACTATCATATGTCTGCCTTCAAGCTTGGGCGCTTTTTCAGCTGTGCCGTATTCAGAACATGCTTGCGTGAACTTATCCAGAACCTCCGCTCCCATTTGAGTTCTTGTCATTTCACGTCCTCTGAATGACAGGCTTACCTTTACTTTATCGCCTTCTTCTAAAAACTTACAGGCATTTTTGATTTTGAAATTAATATCATGCTCGTCTATTCCCATCTTTAGCCAGACTTCTTTTAGTTCTACTGTCTTTTGCTTTTTCTTGGCTTCTTTTTCCCTTTTGGTTATCTCAAACATGAACTTGCCATAGTCGATTATTTTGCACACAGGCGGTGTGGCATTTGGTGAAATTTCCACTAAATCCAATCCTGCCGCCTGGCTGAGTTTTAAAGCTTCCTCAACTGGCATTATTCCTACAACTATTCCATCTGACCCGATAAGTCTGATCTCAGGTACTTTAATATCCTCGTTAATCCTGTACTGGGTTTTGGTACTTTTTTGAGCTGCTATTGTAATTACCTCCGTAAATATAATGGTCTTACAGAAACTAATCCGCAAGACCACATAACAATTAATGCAATATGTTTACCCGTTCAGTTACTACTTCGGGGTGAGAAGGGATTACTTCTGCTTTCCTTGTGATATGTTATCATATGAAATTTTACTTGTCAAACACTATTTTCGAAATTTAATGTAAATTTCACAGAAATAACCTGTAATCTAGTCAATTATCTCATATAACGATGCAGCATCTTGTTTTTTCACGTTCTCTGCTACGTTAGCTATCCTTACTTTTATTGAACTGTTTGCGAATCTGATCTCCAGTATATCATTTTCTTTTATCTGATATGAAGGTTTGACAGCTTTGTCATTTACAAAAATCTTCTGACCTTCACATGCTTGATTAGCTACTGTCCTTCTTTTTATAAGGCGGCTAACTTTTAAAAATTTATCTATTCTCATTTTTTGCTTCGTCCCAGTACTTATCTAATTCTTCTATTGTCATCTGTTTCATGTTTAATCCTTTATTTATGCAAGAATTTTCCACATGAGTAAATCTTCTTATAAATTTCTCAGAGGATGCATTCAAGCTTTGCTCTGAATCAATACCCAAAAATCTACACACATTAACAACAGCAAAGAGCAGATCTCCTGCTTCTTCCTTTTGTTTGCTAACATCATTCTGAGCAATCGCCTGTTTAAATTCTGCTGTTTCTTCATATATCTTATCGAATGCACCACTGACATCAGGCCAGTCAAATCCTACTCTTTGCGCTTTGGTTTGAATTTTTGAAGCTCTCATTAATGCAGGGAAGTTTTTTGGAATCCTGTTCATGCTGTCAGATTCGCTCTCATACCCTTTTTCTTTTATTTTCAACTTCTCCCAGCTCTCAAGAACCTGCGCAGATGTACTAAATTTCTTATCTCCAAAGATGTGAGGATGTCTGAATATGAGTTTTCTGCATATGGCATCTGTAATGTCGTAAATGTTAAATGTACCGTCCTCACTGCCTATTTGCGCATGAAAAACAACTTGCAGAAGAACATCCCCAAGTTCTTCAGTCATTTTTTCACTGTCTTTTTCAGAAATTGCATCACATGCTTCATAAGCTTCTTCAATCATGCAGTTGGTTAAGGATTCATGAGTCTGTTCTTTGTCCCAAGGGCACCCTTTATCACTTCTTAATTTTTCCATAATATCTAAAAGATCATTGAAATTATATTTACTACTGTTATCGCTCATTTAAAAGTCCTTCTACATCATGCTTTGTTTTGCTATTACTATTCTGTCTATACCTTGCATATCTTTAAAAATTTGAATTTCACTGTAACCTTGCTTTTTAAGTATTTTCGCAACCTTAAAAGCTTGATTGTATCCTGTTTCAAACAAGATGTACCCTTTGTTATTCAAATAGTATTTTGCCGTTAATGATATTGATTCATAAAACTCTGTACCTTCATCACCTGCAAGTAATGCAAGCTTAGGTTCATAATCCGACACTTGTTTGTCCAGTGATATATACTCATGCATAGGTATGTATGGAGGGTTAGAGACAATTACGTCAAATTTACCTTCAATTTTTGAAAAGAGATCGCTTTTTATTGTATAACAATTGCTTTTTACATCATTTATTAATATATTCTTTTTTGCTATTTCGATACATTCATCACAGATATCGCTTAATACAACATTGCAATGCTTAAGTGTTTTTGCGATTGAAATACCTATACAACCGCTTCCGCATGCTAAATCAAGCACTTTAGGGTTTTCAAAGCTTTTACCTGCTGTTATAGCTTTTTCTACCAAAACTTCAGTATCATTTCGTGGTATAAGAACATTCGAATCCACATAAAATTCGTTTCCGTAGAAATTTGCTTTTTTTAAGATATACTCGATAGGTTCTTTTTTTATTCGCCTTTTTGCATATTCAAGCAAAAGTTTAGATTTGCTTTCATCCACCAGTTCGTCTTGATGCGCATAGAAATATGAAATATCTTTATTGAAGATTTCTTCAAGCAAATAGTACATTTCTTTCTTGTCCGTAAAAAATCCGGAATACGAACTGATTAACTGAGATATTACCATTTCGCCTCTTCTTCATCTTGTGGCAATACAGCATTGAATGCCATTATTGCACACTCAACCATTTTTTCATCTGGTTCTTTTGCAGTAAGCTTTTGAAACAGCATACCAGGAGCAGATATAATCTTAGATAAAAAATTATCATGTCTTCCTGCTACTTTTATAAGTTCAAACGCAAAACCTGCAACTAAAGGAAGTAACAGTATCCTAATCACAATATTTAAGAGCATTGAATGCCATCCGACAAAGGAAAATACAATAATTGATACTGCCATAACAAGAAAAAGGAAACTTGTACCACATCTGCGATTGCTTGTTGGATACTTCATGACATTTCCAACTGAAAGCTCCTCCCCTGCCTCGTAGCAGTTTATAGTCTTATGTTCTGCTCCATGATACATCCACACTCTTTTAATATCCTTCATTAAGGTTACTGCAACTAAATAACCGATAAAAATCGCTATTCTCAAAATACCTTCTAAAAGATTATTTACTATGTTACTCTGAATTTTAAGAAGACCGATTATAAAATTAGGAAGTAAAATAAACAATCCAACTGTTATTCCTATTGATAGAAGTATAGCAAAGAATATTGCTGTCTTACTTAAAGTTTCTTTATCTTCAGGCTTTTTTAAAGCTACATTGCCTTCTATCTCAGACTTATCATCTTCTTCTAAGTCATAGAAAGAAGCAGCATATGTTAAAGCTTTTATACTTAAAACCATCTGATAAATAAGCGAATAAGCTCCTCTAACCACAGGGATTTTTGATATCTTTCTTTTTTTTGGCAGATTTTCAACATTCAGCTCAATATCACCATCTGGTTTTCTGACAGCTATAGCTTTTTTATACGGTCCTATCATCATTATGCCTTCTAATAATGCAGAACCGCCAATTGATGTCTTTCGCATGTTATAAAAAAATCGGGTTGCTTTTTGACAACCCGCCTTTCCTTTAATTATGAAATACCGTATTTTTTCTTGAATTTGTCTACTCTTCCGCCAGAGTCTACAAGCTTCTGTTTTCCTGTAAAATATGGATGGCAGTTTGAACAAATTTCTACTTTGATGTCTTTCTTCGTTGAACCTATTTCAAACACGTTCCCGCATGCACAGGTCGCTGTTGTCTTATAGTACTTTGGATGTGTATCTTTTTTCATCCTAATCACCTCCTAAATTGACGCAAGCGTGATTATACCACACTACTTTTGTCATTTCAATAATATTTTTTGTAATAATCTATACAGACTATACTCTAAATCAATATTCCATTACTGCAGACTGTTTAATATTGATACTGCTTACAAATTCAGCATTGTTTTTAGTCTTTACAAGCTTATCTATCATCCATTCCGTTACTTCTGCAGTTCCCATGTTGCTCATAGCACGTCTTATAGTCCATATGCTTTCAAGTTCCTTCTTATTAAGCAGAAGCTCTTCTCTTCTAGTCCCTGATTTATTTATATCAATAGCTGGGAATATCCTCTTTTCTGAAAGTTTCCTGTCAAGATGAAGTTCCATATTTCCAGTACCTTTAAATTCCTCATAAATAACATCATCCATTCTGCTGCCTGTTTCAACAAGAGCTGTTGCAATAACCGTTAGGCTTCCACCGAATTCAATATTTCTGGCAGAACCGAAAAATTTCTTTGGAGCGTGAAGAGCTCCAGGATCAAGGCCTCCTGACAATGTTCTTCCTGTGGGAGTCATCGTAAGGTTATGCGCTCTAGCAAGCCTTGTTATACTGTCAAGAAGTATTACCACATCCTTGCCATGTTCAACAAGCCTTTGTGCTCTTTCTAGAACCATCTCAGATACTTTAACGTGATTCTCGGGAACCTTGTCAAAAGTTGAATACACTATCTCGCCCTTGACTGATCTTTGCATATCTGTTACTTCTTCAGGTCTTTCATCAATAAGAAGCACTATTAGTTCCACATTGGGGTGATTCAGGGTAATGCTATTTGCAATTTTTTTTAAAAGCACTGTCTTTCCTGCTTTTGGAGGTGATACTATCATTCCTCTTTGTCCTTTTCCAATAGGAGCAATAAGGTCTATTATCCTAGTTGAATAATCTTTAGGATTATTCTCTAAGGTAAGTCTTTCCTCAGGGAATATAGGAGTAAGCGTATCAAAAGGTTTTCTGGTAAATACTTTTGATGGATCATCATCATTAACTTTTAGAACATGTTGCAAAGCTTGGAATTTTTCGTTCTCTTTTTTCGGTTTTCCTATCCCGAATATCATGTCTCCCGTTTTAACGCCATATTTACGTATCTGGTTTGGTGCTACATAGATGTCCTTGGGTCCGTATGAGTAATTGTCTGTACGCAAGAATCCATAACCGTCTGGAAGCACTTCAAGCACTCCGCATACTTCATCAAACTGACCGTCTGCATACTCTTCAGGAATCTCATTTTCTGCAAACTTATCTTCAGTTTGCTGGATATTTGTATCCTGTTGCTGTGCAGTAGGTGCAATAACCGTTGAATTATGCGTTTTAATTACGTGTCTATTCTTTTTTTCTTCCTTAACAGGTTTAGGAGTTTCAGATTCTTTTGCCATCTTTGACAAAAGATATCTTGGTTTCTTTGGCGCATCCTGTGTTACAGTTTCAAGAATTTTTGTTGCATCAGCAACATCAACTTCTTCGTTGAGTTGTTCTTTCTCAGTTTTTAACTCTTCTGGTTTGCTTATTTCCAAAATCCTATTGATTATGTCATCTTTCCTCATAATCGTTACGCTTTTAACGCCTAGCGTTTTAGCAATAATCCGCAAATCCGCAATGGATTTCGACCTTAAAATCTCGTCCTCGTTCATTAATATCCTCACTAATTTATTTTCTGATATTTAATAATAAATAATAGATTAATATTTATCGAGTATTTACAATATCATATATACCATGCATTGTCAAACTCTTTTTTTAATAATTCTATTTTATTACTTCACCCACATTTGAATAAATATATTTTGGCATATAAGAGAAGTTATGAATATTTATTTGATTGGTAACTCCGCTTAACACCAATATTGTATCTATCTCGCTTTCTATACCTGCTACTATATCTGTATCCATTCGATCCCCTATTATTATAGTGTTCCGTACATCTGTTCCCAGCTTTTTCAAGGCATGTCTCATCATTAACGGATTAGGTTTTCCTATGTAATAAGCTTTCTTATTTGTAGCAATTTCAATAGGTACTGCTAATGCTCCTGTCGCAGGCATTATTCCTTTTTCGGTCGGTCCGGTCCTATCGGGATTAGTACCTATAAGTTTTGCGCCTTTTTGAACCAGCTGTACTGCCTTTTCAATTTTTTCAAAACTATACGACCTTGTTTCTCCAATTATAACATATTCTGGACTCACATCATTCATAGTTATTCCCACATCATACAATGCATTTATAAGACCAGGTTCTCCAATTATGTATGCAGAACACTTGGGTGATTGTGATGCTAAAAAAATAGCAGTTGCAATCGCAGAAGTATAAAAATGTTCTTCTTCAACATTTATGCCAAGTCTACCAAGTTTTTGTGAAAGTTCTCTTGGAGAACGTTCAGAACTGTTTGTTAAAAACAAGTATTTCTTGTCATTATCTTTAAGCCAGTCTACAAATTCTAAAGCGCCTTGCAGAATATTGTTACCGTGATATAGCACTCCATCCATATCTATTATAAAACCGTCTTTATTCCTTATTATCTCTTCCATTATTATCTCCAGTCTTTTTTTTAATTTTTTTACGTCTCCACAACATAAGATATATGAAAAGATTAGCTATAAGATGCTCTGTCGAAGTATTTGAGCTAATGGAAGGATTATTTTTGTCAATAAGAACCTGCCCGAGGAAAAGCTTTTTAGCAGCTTTCTTATTAATTCTGACTTTATCCTTATCCCATATCTTTTTCAGCATATTTCTTAATAAACCTTTTTTTTCTTTCATTATCTGAACATGCTCAGATTTTACTGACCGGTAAGCCGCCATAATTTTTGTTATCAGCTGTTCAGGTGTATATGGTCTTACTTTTTCTATTCCAAATATTTCTGCAGTGATTTCCATTGCTGCAAAGAAAGCATTTTTTGCACTTAGCAAGCCGTTTGTATGGTTTCTTAATGTCCTTAACAGTGAAAATTGTACTACAGTTCCCATAACATTGCTTTTATTTTTCTTTACATTAAGATAAAGCATTTCAATCTCTTTTTCTGTCAAGGGTTTTGCATAATCATGATTAGCTGTATCTGAAATATAATAACATTGTCCGATATATTTACCAAAAGCTTTCATGCCATCAAGATAGCCTAGCATTATATTCTTCTTAGCAATTGCCGGATCAAATTCCAGTATTCCACCCTGTATCTGCTGGTTTTCAATGTATATGATTTTCGCATCCGATTCTTTGACTTTCCTATATACCCCTATTGCAGCATTGCTTACAGCAATAATATTTTTATAACCATGGTCAATTAATATATTTACAGGCAAATTATCATATATTCCACCATCTATGTAATGCTCACCATCAATTTCCTGTTTTTTAAATCCGGGAACAGCAGAGCTGGCTAGAATAAAGTCTACAACCTTCCCATTTGGAATATCCTTCTTAAATAAAATTACAGGTTTCATCTGTGTTAAAGAAAAGGTCACTAAAGCATAATCTATTGGTGATTTTCTAAGTACATCCTCATCTATAACCTGTTCTAGATAGCATTTCAGTGTAGAAGTATCCAACCCTTTGTTTTTTAAAATTGATTCGATATACTCTGATGTATTAGGTTCTCCATCTTCTTTGCTGTAAGTGATATCGAAAAGAGTAGGCATATCTAACGTTTTCCATAAATGCTCAGCCTGCTCAAAAGCATCACAAACAACAGCCGCTCCGTTTATGGAGCCGACTGATGTTCCTATAACCATGTCAATTTCGATATTCAGCTCTCTTAGAGCTTTCCATACGCCTATCTGATATGAGCCCCTAGCTCCTCCGCCAGCAAGCACAAGCTGATATTTCAAGTTCTTTACCTACCTGGAATGATTATATATAATTACAGAGTATTTTACAATTGTAACTACTGAAATTTCTTTATCTCAAGATTAATACCCATATCTTCAGCATACCTAAACATATCATTAATTTGTTTTGACTGATGTGAATTAAGCTTCTCTATAGGTATGACTACTATAACGGTTTTAGAATATATATCTTTATCAGAAATAGACATAGAGCCATATTTCCCATATGAAAACTCATTAACTGAATCAATCTGCTGCTTGATTTTTTTCTTTAAGCCTGATCCTGACTGATAACTTTCGTCCTTAATATTAATGCTTATTATTGATATTGCTTCTTGTGAATAAGGGTCATATATATCAAAAGTAGGAAAATTAAGGTCAAGATTTGCACCCATCATCTTATGTATAGCTTCACCACGTTCAAAAGGATTCAGATTCCATATATTCTCATCAGCTGCTCTTATACCATCTCCAGACCATTTTGCAGAAACTGTTTTAACAGATATTTTATTCTTTCCAAGAATTCCATTATAGTCGGCATATATTCCTAGCGTAAAATAATAATCACATGGAATTGCGACATATCTTATATTATCAACATTATCAGTATCAATTCTTGTAATTACATCAATTAAGTATGTTTCAGTAGCATGATAAATGACTGCTGTATCATAAAGTCTTTTGTCTAGTTCTGACAACACTTTTGAGTATGTCTTGATATAATTGTTAATCTGTATACAAAGCATGAGCACTAATAGAAGTACAAGTGAACAAATACAGGTTTCTGCGGCTATTCTGCCTTTAGTATGAATCTTCTGCTTCCACATAAAAATTCCTTTCTACTCCCAAAAAGCCCTTATACTTTAAATTTGCACATATCTTGATACCACAGCTAACTGCAGACATATCAATACTATTTGGAGAATTAAGAGATATCAAATCCAAAATCCTTAATACTTTATCCTTGTTATTTTTGGTACATAAAAGAATCCTTAAATAATCTTCATAATCAATTTTTAGCCACTCAGGAGTCTTGCTGACGCCTTTACCTATATCTATTTTAAGTTGCCAATCCCCGCTCATTTTAATGATTGGACAATTCCCTCCTTTTAATAAAATATCTGTATCATATGCTGATTCTGATAAAGCCCATGAGCATAATACCAGATTTTTTGCTATAGGCGTTGCTACCCCGAATGACCAGCTTCCAGCGAGACAAGCTCCAATTGCTTCTGCCTTACTTCTTTTGGGCAGGTCAGTATACACATGAATAGCATTACACGCAAAACGTACTGCCATAATAAAAGCTTTGCATGATTTTATATTCTTTTCATTATCCCTGTTCCCGAAAATTATGTATTCAACTTCTGAATCTAGATATCTGTTTTTACCTGTTATTGTTTTTGAGTCATTAAAACTATTCATATACAGCATTATGTATTCATTAAGGAAAATATCTTCTTTTAGGTGTGACAGTATATCCGATAAATCGTTAAATGATGAAAATATGCTTCTGGAGGTATTCTTTGTAGTATCAACATTAAATAAATATGTATCATCATAACTTTCTGAGAGCAAAGTTATAAAGGAGTCTATTTCCATATCATTTATAATTATGGAATTCAGCAATTCCTCCGCTATTTTTTTTAGCGTAAACCTTTCATCGTTAAAAGTATCATCGATTACTGAAATTAAAAACGAATCAAGGAAATCAGGATCATAAATTGCATCACAGTATACACTAAAACCATTACTGAAAACCTCATATAGCGAAACTTCTTGAGATTCATTTACTGCATCAATCATATATTTTACAGCTGTATCAAGACAATCAGCATTTCTATCAAGAACATTTTTCAGTTGTTCTAAAACCGATAATGAAAAAGAATCTTCCATCTCATAAACAGCATCTGTACAAAGTTTCACAACTTCAGACAAATAAACAGGACAATCCTTAATACCATCAGCTGCCCTCATTAAGCTTTTTGAAAGTATGTGAATATCAGCATATGTATTAATCATCTCCTGCAGCAGATTTACTGCTTTATAATTATATTCTTTTAATACATATACAATATTATCAATATTTATTTTAATTATATCCATAATTTGCTTTTTAATTATTGATGATGAATCAATTTCATTCTGATTATCGCTGTTCAAACATATAAGCATATCATTATATAATGCATCAACCACACGTACTATTTCCATCAAATCATAGTAATACTGACTGGAATTTATTTCCTCAACCGTCTGTTTAAGTGAAGTATGAGCATTTTTTAAGCCTCCTATCAGTTCATCTATCTGCATCTTTATATTAAGGATTCTTGTAGCATCTTTTATTTTAGAAAAAACCTTGATTCTTTCATTTGTTTGCTCAATAATCTGCTTAAATATTTCATCCTCCATCAAAGTATTGATTTGCTCCATAGCAACAGGATAATCAGATAAAGGTTTTGTTCTTATTATCTGCATATCTTCAATAGCCATTTTATATAAACCATTACCGATGCAGGATTCTTTTAGCGACTCATTAATAATATAAAAAGCTTCTGCATCGCTCATTTCATAACCGTATAGCGAATATTCATCTTTCATGTATGTGCTGAATTGGCTTAAAACACATCCGCATGATGCTTTTAGCGCATTTTTTGCTGCAGCAAGGGCATTCCTTGCAAGGTAAATGTCTGATAGCACTAATACAAGCAGTATGATTACAGGAGTTATCACTGCAACAAAAGTTGTTATTACCCCCTTTTTTCTACTCAAAAAACGCATCGTATATTACATCTGCCTTTCTTCCCATACTATCAAAAGTTTTAATTCTAGATGTAAGGTCGTATATATCCACTTCAATTTCTACAAAACTAATTTTTACTGCACAAAAGATAACAGATATTACAAGCATCAGTATTAGGGGAAGAACAATTGATGCTTCCGCTGCCGCACTACCTTTTTTCCAATTTCTAGTACGTAAATTTCTCATATAATTATGATATTGGTTCAATCAGTGTTAATACATAGACAAATAATAATTTATTAACTAAAATAAAATTGAATTTAACTTTTAATCTACTTTAAAAAGGTATTTCGATATATAATTAGCTTAACTTGAATAAACAATAAAAAACAGGAGGTGCAAGATTTTGTTTGATCCTAATTCCAAATTAATGTACATAATGGTAGCGGTTATTTTACTTTATGTGCTCGCTCAGGCTGTCTTCTTCCTTACTAAAGCCATAAAAAGAGCAAAAGAGTTGAATATCAGTTCATCAACCGTTAAAAAGACCATTTTATCCAGTTCCGTATTCACAATCGCGCCTGCAATATCCATACTGATGGGTGTTTTGACATTGTCGGGATTTCTTGGTTTGCCATTGCCATGGCTACGTTTATCCATTTTAGGCGCATTGACATACGAGCTTACTGCGGCATCTTCAGCTGCAAATTCATTGGGAATAACAGACTTATCAACTTTGGTGACTGACCCAAAAGTATTTTCTACTATGGCCTGGGTAATGCATCTTGGCATATTTACAGGACTTGTATTAATTCCCCTATTCTTAAAGAAGATCCAAAAAGGACTGATTTCCATTAAGACAAAGGATGAAAAGTGGAGCGATGCTTTTCTTACAGCTTTATTTCTTGGCATGATATCTGCATTTTTAGGACTAATTTTTGCTGACATAAAGACTGGCCTTACCGGATGGATTCCAGTGTTCGTAATGCTTGTTTCTGCAGTAATAATGTCAGTTATAGGTATATTAGTCAAAAAGTTAAAAATTAAGTGGCTGGAAGATTTCGCACTTCCGATAACAATGCTTTCTTCAATGGCGCTTTCAATACCCATAACTAATCTTGTAGAAAGATTTTTATAGGAGGAAAACATGAATAAAAAAATAAAAAAAACATATGATGATAAAATACATTTTTATGGGAGGATATGGATACTTGGGGCATTAGGATTATTTACTTTATTTCCGGTTATCCTGTCTGTTTTGTATGATGCATGGCCTTCCGCAGGACCATTTTTTAAAGCACTTGCTGGAGTAGCTCCAATCTTTTGGACCGTCGGAGCTATTGAAATTCTCACATATACCCCCATGCTTGGATCAGGCGGTTCTTACCTTTCCTTCGTAACAGGGAATATTTCCAATCTCAAGGCTCCTTGTGCATTGAATGCTATGAATTCTGCTAATGTAAAGCCTGGCACTGATGAAGGAGAAGTCATTTCTACAATTTCTATAGCAGTATCCAGTATTACTACCATAATAATAATTTCTGTTGGTGTGCTAGGATTGACAGTTATCAGACCTTTTCTGGAGTCAGAATTCTTAAAACCTGCTTTCGCAAACATTCTACCTTCACTTTTTGGAGGTCTTGGTGTAGTTTATGTATCTAAGAACTGGAAAATAGCGCTATCTCCTCTCTTATTCATGCTTATTCTATTTATAGTATCTCCAATAAATCTGTCAAGTTATGTTGGAGTACTGGTTCCGGTTGGTTCAATTATTGCTATAGTGTGTGCTAGAATATTGTATAAGAAAAATAAAATTTAGGAGGTATTCGTATGTGGTGGCTAATTTTTCCTGTATTAGTCCTTTTATTTATACTCATTCTCATTGTCCGAGCATTTCTTTTCAAACCCTATAAAGTATTAAAACCTGAAACAAATCACATTGACCTGGACAAAGAAGAAATTATTAAAAGATTTGCTGAACTCATCAAATGTAAAACAATTTCAGATAGGGATTTTGAAAAAATTGATTTTATAGAATTTGAAAAACTTCACAACCTGATTAGATGCTTTTATCCGAATGTATTTGATAAATGTGAGTTTGAGAAGGTTATGAATACGGGTCTTCTATTCAGATGGCCAGGTGAAAAAAGTGATGAACCTATTGTCCTCATGTCACATTATGATGTAGTACCTGCAAACGAAGACCAATGGGATAAGCCTCCATTTGAAGGGGTTTTAGAAAATAATGAATTATGGGGACGTGGTGCTCTAGATACGAAAGGTACTTTTTTAGGGATTCTTGAAGCTGCAGAATTTCTTATAAAGCAGAATTATACACCAAAAAATGATATTTATCTTTCATTCTCAGGTGATGAGGAAGTAGCAGGCCCTACCTGCCCGGCCATAGTTGAATTATTCAAAAAGAGGAATATTAAACCAGCAATGGTCATTGATGAAGGCGGTGCGGTAGTAGAAGGAGTTTTCCCAGGATTAAAAGGTCAATGTGCCCTTGTAGGAATTGCGGAAAAAGGTATAACTGATATCCGTATGAATATGAAAAGCGGAGGCGGTCATGCATCTGCGCCTATGCCTCACACAATAATAGGACAGCTTGCTAAAGCTGTGGTAAATATAGAAAACAAACCATTCAAATTTCAGCTTACTCCTCCGGTTATAAAAATGTTTGATGTACTTGGAAGACATTCGTCTTTTATATTCAGACTTATCTTTGCGAACCTGTGGTGCTTCAGTCCTGTTTTGAATATTATATGCAAAAAAAGTGGAGGGGAGCTCAATGCTCTTATGAGGTCAACAGTTGCATTTACTATGGCGAGCGGCAGCCAGGCTGCTAATGTTCTTCCACCAAAAGCATCTTTTACAGCCAATTTAAGATTGCTTGGATGTGATACATATGATTCGGCTTGTAAATATCTTAAGAAAGTCGCAAATAATGATAAAATCGAATTTGAGATAATACATGGTACCAATCCTTCTATATATTCATGTACAGATTGTAAAGGCTGGGATGTTTTATGCAATTCAATAATGCAGACCTGGCCAGATGCCATTGTATCCCCTTACCTGATGTTTGCTGCTTCAGATTCAAGACATTTTAACAAAATTTCTGATAAGGTATATAAGTTTTCAGCAATGCACCTAACTAAAGAGCAAAGAGGATATATTCACGGAAATAATGAAAGAATATCATGTGATGCTGTTTGTGACATAGTAAAATTTTATATCAGAGTTATTAAACTAATCTGAAGAATCCTTATCTTCATATAACTGTTTATTATCTGATAGATTATTCTAATGTATTAATATATAATAAGCAATGAAGTATTTTATTGCAAGGATTGATTATGAAAGTATATAATACGCTTACAAAGAATAAAGAGGAACTCATTCCGCTTGATAATAAGACAATCAGGATGTACTCATGCGGGCCTACAGTGTATAGTTATGCTCATATTGGAAATATGAAAGCATTTCTTTTTATGGATTTTTTAAAAAGGTCTCTCAATTATCTTGGATATAAAGTAAAGAATGTTATGAATATTACTGATGTCGGGCATCTTGTCTCAGATTCTGACGAAGGAGAGGATAAGATGCTTAAGACTGCCAGAAGCACAAATATGACTCCATGGGAAATAGCTTCCATGTACACTGATGCATTTCTTAAAGACATCAGTAAACTCAATATACAAAAACCAAATGTTATATGCAAGGCATCAGAACATATTAAGGAAATGCTGGAAATTGTGTACAAACTATATGATGATGGTTACGCATATGAAACAAGTGATGGCATATATTTCGATATATCAAAATTTCCTGATTATGGTAAACTATCCAATATTGACCTTGATGGACAGATTGCGGGAGCAAGAGTTGCAGTTAATATGGAGAAAAAGCATCCTGCAGATTTTGCTTTATGGAAAAAAGCTCCGAAAGAACATATTATGCAATGGGAAAGCAGATGGGGCATGGGTTATCCTGGCTGGCATATAGAATGCTCAGCTATGTCCAGAAAATATTTGGGAGACCAATTTGACCTTCATACCGGAGGAGTAGACCATATACCCATACATCATGAGAATGAAATTGCCCAATCTAATTCTTTTGTTAAAAAACAGGCTGTTAAATGCTGGATGCATTGTGAATTTTTGCAAGTTGACAACGGTAAGATGTCTAAAAGCATCGGCACAGCTTATCTTATATCAGACTTGGAAGAAAGAGGTTTTGAACCACTTGCATTCCGCTATATGTGCTTAAATGCTCATTATAGTAAAAAACTTAATTTTACATGGGAAGGCATAGAAGCTGCGCAGACAAGTTTAAACCGATTGTCAAATCTCACATTAGCGCATAAGGAATCAAAAGATGAAATTGATTCTGAATTGGTTGAAACTTATAAAAAAGAGTTCCAAAACGCATTGGAAGATGATTTAAATCTTCCTCTTGCAATGGGTACAGTCTGGAATGCTGCAAGAAACAGCACAAAATCATACAAGTTATATGAACTTTTAATGGATTTCGATAAAGTGCTTGCATTAAATCTCGATAAGAAACGATTAGAAGCAGTGGAGGAAATTCCTGAAGAAATCAATATGCTTGCTCAACAGCGGCTAGAAGCCAGGAAAAATAAAGATTGGAAAAAATCTGACGAATTAAGAGATAGAATTAAAATGCTTGGTTATTCAATTAGTGATACACCAACAGGACAGGTAATTAGGAAAGGATAATATGTTAGTTAATATATTTCAAAAAGGTTTTAATTTTTTACAGGATGGACCGGGTAACAGGCTTGTTTATCATCTTCAAGGATGTAATATGCGCTGTCCATGGTGCGCTAATCCTGAAGGTATAAATGAAAAGGGCAGCATAATGATTACTAATGAAATAGATGACAACATATGCCCTAAAGGAGCTATATCTTCCAAAAATCTTGACAGCAGTATTTGCAAAGGGTGCCCAAGAATATGTATTCAAACACCTCATATGGGAATAAAATTGTCATGTATAACATATGAAACTGATGATGTGGTAGATGAAGCAATAAGAAGCAAAGCAATGTTTTTTTCAAATGGAGGAGTTACTTTTACTGGTGGTGAACCCACATTAAATATGCCGGTCCTGACCGATATGCTAAAAAAACTCAAACAAAATAACATTAATACAGCAATAGAAACTAATGGCTCACATCCTCAGCTTGCTTCATTGATAGAATATGTGGATAATCTTATTGTGGATTTTAAACACTACGACGATGAAAAGCATAGAAAGACAGTAGGAATATCTAATGCGATTATCAAAAGGAACTTAAAAAAACTGTCTTTTCTTACAAATATGATTATAAGGATACCTTTAGTAAAAGGTTTTAATGCAGAAGAAGAAAATGCACATGGATTCGTGCAGGCTTTATCTGAGTGTAATAAAAATAACATATCTATTGAACTGATTAAGTTTCATGAATATGGCAAATCAAAATGGATTCAATGCGGTATGGAATATAATATGAGTGGAAATGAATATGTTTCCAAAAGTACAATTGAAATGTTTACCCGTATATTTAATGAAAACGGTTTTAATTGTATAACTACATAACTAATGGAGGTTTACATGAAAGCATATGAGGTATATTCAAAAGAACTTATTGATGAGAAAGCATCCCTGCTTTTTAAAGAAGAACGAGAGTTAAAAAGACTTGATGGTTGGTTTTTAGCCCGTGAAATAGTCTGTGATATACAAAATGAGTTAAAAGGTCTTCCAAAAGAAATCCGTGCTGCTCATGAGCTTAAACATATAGTTGCAAATATACCGTTATACATCAGTGAGCATAACATATTCGCAGGCACACAAAGAGATGCATTTGCCAGATCATACGCTTTAATCAATCCGTCATTTGAGGTTGAGACATTTTCGGGTTATTGTGATCCTACAGCGATATATGACGATATAGAACCAAACACGGAATTCACCAAAGAGAGAATCGCAAAAGTTAAGGAATTCACTAAAAATACTGAATTCGTAAGAAAGCTTACAAAAGTCTATGATGATTACGAGCAATACACAAAAGAAGTCATATTCTTTATAGAACAAGTTACAGGCCATGTCATACCGGATTTCCGTCCCGCGCTGAAATATGGAATAAAAGGCATAATTGAAAAAACAGAAGAATCCATAAGAAGTGAAAAAAATGAGGAAAAACGTAACAATCTCATTGCAATGAAACTTTCTCTTGAATGTGTCGTTCTTTTAGCTCATAGATATGCAGATATTGCAAATTCACAATCAAAAACAGCTTCTAATGAAAGAAAACAGCAACTTTTGCTGATTGAAACCACATTAAAAAAAGTACCTTATCTTCCTTCAGAAAATCTTTATGAAGCAATACAATCCTTCCTATTATTATGGCAGGTCATGTGCCTTGAACAAGCGCCTAATCCATTTGCTTTTTCTGTTGGTAACGCAGACAGGATATTCGAACCATATAGAAAAGACCTCACAAGAGAACAAGCTGCAAGTTTATTCAAACATTTCCTTGTTTTCTACAATGTAGGTGATAGATCATGGGCTATATCTCAGAATGTCCTTTTAGCAGGCAAATCCAATACAGGTGAGGATTTAACTAATATATGCACATATGCGTTTCTTGATGCTTATTATGCAATGAACTTCCCTCAACCGATATTATCAGTAAAATTGCACAATAACACTCCTGCAAGGCTATATGAGGAGTTGGGAAGATTTTTCTTCACTCCGGGGTGCCTTACCCCGTCACTATTCAATGACGAATCTGTTTTTAAGGTTCTTTCGAAAGCCGGAGTTGATAAAGACGATCTTGAGGATTATTCTGTTGCAGGATGCCAAGAACCGCTTATAATGGGTAAAGATAACGGAAATACTACAAACAGCTGGCTGAATCTTGGAAAAATACTGGAAATGACAATTAATAACGGACGTTCACTTATATCTGGTGAAGTAATAGGAAGGACAAGAAATACTGATAATCTAACGCTTCTTAAGAATATTAAGGAATACTTTTTTGATGATGCGAAATATTATATAAAGCATATGACAGATGCAGCAAATGCAGCATCTATAGCTTTATCCGAACTTCCTGTCCCCTTCTTATCCAGCTTCATGGGAGGACTTGTAACAGGGTATGATATGAGGGATGTAAATAATCAAGGTACTAAATACAATGCAAGTGGCTGTCTGATTCACGGATTATCCGTTGCTACAGATTCAATAATTGCAATAGAAGAATACCTTAAAGTTTATCCTAATGATCCTGAACGGCTCCTTAATGCTATAAGAAGCAATTTTGAAAACGACTCTGATATAAGAGCTTTTCTAAAAAAGGCGCCTAAATATGGTAATAATATGCCTACACCGGATACTCTTGCTCAAGAGATTTCCTTAAAAATATCTGATTATGTCAAATCAATGAAAAACTATCTTAATAACGGGTTTCGTGCTGACTGGTCAACACCCTCTACGCATTTGCTTTATGGATACTGGGTAGGCGCAACTGCTGATGGAAGATTGGCACGCGAGATGTTAGGTTATGGAATTGATCCATTATATGGTGAAGCCACAATGGGTCTTGGTTTTAGAATATTATCATGCATGAACCTTCCATTTGATGAAATGGATGGCGGATATGCATCACACTTTGGTATAGACCCTAAATATTTTACAGCTGATTCTTATGAGGAAAAAGGTTTACAATTTAGAGACAGAATAATAATGCCATTATTCTTTAATGAAATGAATAACAATTTATGCCCATATTATCTATATGTAAATGTTACAACTGCAGATACATTAAGAAAAGTTCTTGCCGATCCTAAAAAATATGCACCAAACGGTGTGTATATAATGAGAATTCATGGAACATTCGTAAATTTTTTAGATCTTTCACCTGCTATTCAAAATGATATAATCACCAGGCTAGATCCATTATCTACTTCCATATAGGTGATTTTGATGAAAGCATTGGGTCTAGACATAGGGACAAGCAAAATTTGTGTCACAGTAATTGAAAGTAATACTGGAAAAAGTATTGAAAGTTTTAATTTACCAAACAATACTTTCTTAAGCATTAATAATGAACTTACAAGAATGCAGGATGCCTTATTAATAAAGGATAAGGCTATAAGCCTAGTAAACCTAGCACTGTCCAAGTATACCGACATAGAATGCATAGGAGTAACCGGACAGATGCATGGAATAGTATATCTTAGGGATGATTTTTCTATAAGCAGTCCTCTATTTACTTGGCAGGATGAGTCAGGCGAAATGCAATATGAAAATAGCAAAATGTCATATGCTGAAAAACTATCTAATATTACCGGTTACAAGATGGCGACGGGATTCGGACTTACCACCTTGTATTACCACACACATCAAAAAATGAGTTATAATGCTCGTTACATATCAACAATTCATGGTTATATCGCATGTAACCTGGCAAATATAAAAACAATCATACTTCACTCTTCTGACGCTCACTCATTAGGTCTTTTTAACTTAAAAGATAACAAGTTTGATTGTTCTGCTTTAGAAAAAGCAGGTATTGATAAAAAATTACTTCCCGACGTAGTAGATACTCCTTTGATATTGGGTAAATATAAAGACCGTATACCAGTTTGCATTGCAATCGGGGATAATCAGGCAGGGTTTATTGGATCAGGGTGCGATGATGATATTCTTTTAAATATCGGAACAGGAAGCCAGATTTCCTTAAAAACAAGTCTTACTCAAACAGATAGTCCTGATATTGAGATACGGCCATTTTCGGAAAATAAGCATATATTTGTGGGAGCATCATTATGCGGAGGCAGAGCTTTTGCTATACTTAAAAGTTTTTATGATGATGTTATAAGAATGGCAGGCTTTCAATCACCTGAAAATATGTACGATTTAATGATTCATGATATTAAAAATAATACCGTAAAAAATAATCCAGTTTTTTCGACACTTTTTTGTGGTACCAGAAAAAACCCTCATATAAAAGCAGAAATTTCAGGGCTGACAGAGGATAATTTTACTGCAAAGCATATAACATATTCAGCGCTGAAAGGTATATCCGATGAACTTTACTTTATGTATAATGAAATAAAAAAATTTGATTCATCAAAAAGAGCTCGGCTTATCGGTTCCGGAAATGGTATAAGGAAAAATCCATTACTTAAGGAAATATTGGAAAAAACTTTTTCTCTTACTCTTTCTGTACCTATAAATAACGAGGAAGCAGCATATGGTGCAGCTTTATATGCATTAACTGCAATAGACTGTTTTAATTCAGTTGAACAAGCACAGAAAATTGTCAGATTTGAGGAATTATCATGAATAAAAAAACCGGCACATTAATAAAAAGCCCAATATTTTTCGATAGAAACAGAGTTTTTCGTGTATATAAGGGCGGTACTCTTTTTAACAGACTATTTAATGATGCCGCAGAAGATGGGAATTACCCAGAAGAGTGGGTGGCTTCTACAGTTAAGGCTCTTAATAAAATAAGTAAAGGTCCCAAGGAAGGGATATCTAAAGTTAGAGATACTGATATTTATCTTGATGACCTAATAAGCGAATATAAAGAAGAAATACTTGGACCTAATGATGATATGGGCATACTAGTAAAAGCGCTTGACAGCGCTGTAAGGCTTCCTGTTCAAGTACATCCGGACAAAACTTTTTCAAAAACGCACTTTAACAGTGAATATGGGAAAGCAGAAGCATGGATTATACTTGATACAAGACCAGGTTCCTGCATATACTTTGGTTTTAAAGAAGGAGTAACAAAAGATGATCTGATCTGTGCAGTGGATAATAGCATTAAGGACAAAACAGCAATGGAGCGTCTAATAGTAAAGCATAATGTTAAAAAAGGCGATGTGTATTTCATACCTGCAAAAGCAGTTCATGCTATAGGTTACGGATGCCTTATTCTAGAGATACAGGAACCCACAGACTTTACAATACAACCCGAAGCATGGTGTGATGATTACAGACTTAACGATTATGAAATGTATATGGGTCTGGATAAACATACTGCTCTTAGCTGTTTTGATATGTCAATATGCGGTAATAATGCTATAAATTTATCTAAGATACAGCCAGAACTAATATCGGATAAACCTAGCGTTAAAATCGAATCCCTCATAGACAATCGTCAAACAGACTGTTTCAGAGTAAATAGGATTAATATAAATGCTGACAGTACTCTGTTAAAACAGAGTCCTTCCATATATTTCATTACAGAAGGCAGCGGTATTGTAACATGTGGTAAAAAATTCACTTTAATTAAAAAAGGCGATTATTTCCTGCTCCCATACTGCATGAAGGAAAAATGCATATTATCTTCAAAAGAATATATGGTCGCTATCGAATGTTATAGAGGAGTAAAAGATTGACTTCAATTTCTGAATCCAAAATATGGTATATAGCAGCTACACAAAAAACTTGCTTTATAATATATATAAAGGAAGCAAGATAATATATGAACCATAAAGGCCTATCATCAAAAATAAATATTAAAAGTTCACTTATGCTGCTTTTTACATCCTTTATTTGGGGTTTTGCTTTTGTATCTCAACGAATAGGTCTTGAAACAATGGGCGTTCATACTTTTACAGCGGTACGATTTATTCTAGCAGCAACCGTTTTAGGTATTTTCATATTTCTAACTGATGTTAAAGATAAAAAAAAATTTAGCTTTCTTGGAAATGGCAATAAGTTAGAAAAACATAATCTTCTGATATCTGGAATCGCATGCGGATTAATAGTTACAGTTGCAAATTTCTTTCAGATGGCAGGATTGAAATATACCACTGTAGGCAAAGCTGGTTTCATTACAATCTTATACATTATAATAGTTCCAATTTTGGGGTTATTATACAAAAAGAAGATACATTTCTCAGTTTGGATAAGCGTATTGTTAGCATTAGCAGGTTCATATCTTCTTTTCATACAGGAAGGATTTAATGTAAACAAAGGTGATTTGCTTGTCTTAATAAGCGCCTTTTTGTTTGCGTTGCATATTATGGTTATAGACCATTATACAAAAATAACTGACAGCATCAGGATGGCGTTCATACAATTTTCAGTATGTGGCATAATATCTTTTATTGCAATGTTCATCTTTGAAAACCCTAATTGGGAAATAATACTAAAAGCATGGCTGCCTATAGCATATGCAGGTATACTGTCATCAGGAGTAGGATATACTTTTCAATTTATTGCGCAGAAAAACCTGTCTGCCCCTGTAGCATCCATAATAATGAGCATGGAATCTGTTTTTGCTGTTTTGGCAGGATGGTTAATATTGCAAGAAAGTCTTTTATATAGAGAGATTGCAGGGTGTTTACTTATCTTTTTAGGAATAATTCTAGTGCAAATACCTTTTAAAAGAAAGGTTAATACTGGTAAGTAATAATCTATTTATTTAATATATGTTGTGATACAATTAAATAAATTTATAGAAAGGCATAACCATGACCATACAAGAATCTGCAGAAATGTATCTTGAGACAATCCTAATCTTGTTGAAGAAATCCGAAGTTATTCGTTCGATAGATATAGTAAATTATACCGGATATACAAAACCAAGCATAAGCAGAGCTGTTAATCTTTTAAAGAAAAACGGATATCTGCATATAGATGAAAAAGGATATATTACTTTAACTTTTTCTGGCGAGAAAATTGCTAGAGATATTTATGAACGACACTGTATACTGACAGATGTCCTTGTAACACTCGGCATAAATGAGCAGACAGCGAAACAAGATGCTTGTAAGATTGAACATGTAATCAGTGATGAGACTTTCAATAAAATTAAAGAAGCTTTTTTAAAATTAAATCCGGAGGATATATGACACCAAAACAAAGAGCGATAACATCATTAACAGGTGGTATTCCTGATGAAATACCTACCTTTGAGCTTGAATTTCAATTGACTGATGAGTTACTTGGAAAAGATTTCTTAAGGCAGGACAGTCTAGAAAAGATGACAAATAAAGAAAAAGACATAGCTATTCATGAAAATGCAGAATTAATGATTGAGGCATTTGAAAAACTTGAATATTCGATAATACCTATACACTATCTATGGCTTGAAGAGTCTATTAAAACAGCTCAGATTATAAATAAAATGACTAATTACAAATACCTTTTAACAAGACATGGAGATGGGACTTTCAGCATACCAGACGGAAATGAAATGTATGAATTCGCATACAGGATTGCAGATGATCCAAAAGGGCTTCTTGAGCAAGCTGAAAAGATGGCATCTTCTGCAATAGAACGGAATAAAAGGGCAATAGATGGAGGAATAGAAAGCCTTATTTTATGTTCTGATTACTGTTACAATAACGGGCCTTTTATATCCCCTGAGCAGTTTTCTATTTTTATAACCCCGTTTCTTTCAAAAATAATTAAGGGTATTAGAGATGCAGGAGGATATGCTATAAAACATACAGATGGTAATATAATGCCAATACTGGATCAGCTTGTTGAAGCTAATCCGCATGCAATTCATTCTCTTGACCCAATGGCGGGAGTAGATATTGCGAAAGTCAAAAAGTTAGTTGGCGATAAAGTATGCCTTATCGGAAACGTAAATTGTGCTCTTCTTCAAACAGGTACTGATGAGCAAGTGATAGAGAGTGCAAAATACTGTCTTACTCATGGAAAACCTAATGGCGGATATATTTATTCAACAAGCAATGTGCCTTTTAAAGGACTGGAACTAAAAAGATACCAGCTAGTTTTGGATATATGGAAACAGTATAGGAAGTATTAAAACAATCAGATGAATGAAAGATACATAAAAATTCCCAAAATACCGGCCCTTTTGTTTGACGCCTAGCGTACGCCAGGTGGGTTCTATGATGCCTGTTTCTGTCTTCCGTCAGATTACGGCCTGACATCCGCATTCATACTTCTAGATCCCGTCAAATTACTGTAGGTTCAAATACAAGGGTTGTCGTGTACCTCAGGAATTCATCTATCTGAATTATACTATAATATATCTTTGATATCAATATTTTATATTACCAAGTGTTGTGATATACTTATGTTTTGAGACTAAAGCTTCTTGCATAATGAAAAAGATACTGTTGTGCATAACCTGCCAGATTACCGAATTTTTCTTGTCCGTATTTCAAAACATAATCAAGATTGACTGTTCTTTTTATATACAAATTCTCCATTATTCTTTTAATCCAAACATCTGTCGGAAAAGCATATGATGAAATACCAGCAAACAGGATTATGCAATCAGCAACCTTCTGGCCTACCCCTTTAAGCTGCATAAGCTCCTTTTTTGCATTTTGATATCCGATATCCCGAAATCTAGACTTATTAAAGTCAGTTGACATATTTTTAATAATTCCAGCTGATTTATGAATGTATTCACATCTGAATCCTGCTCTACAATTATTTATTGTGCAAATGCTTGCTGTACTGATTGCTTCAATGGTAGGAAAAGCATAATACCCTTCTTTAATAGGTTCTCCCAGTAACATGCTTAAGTCTTTTATATTTTTCGTAATCCTTTTTATATTGCTATTGGATGAAGTTATAAAACTGATTGTTGTTTCAAAAAGTTCTTGGTTGAGTATTCTGATACCAGGAGCTGATGATATTGCTTTATTCATGATGTCATCTTTTCTTAATATTTCCTTGATTTCATTATAATCTGTTCCCAAATCAAAATAATCATACCAGATATCTAAAAAATCCTGTTTGTTACAGAACAGTTTAATAGAATTATCATCCTGTTCAACACGAAGTATCTTGCCATGCGCAATTCCTAAATATGTATTTTCATCGTCTATTCTTTCCCACCTGAAACACTGTCCACATTCAAAGGTATCCTTTAGATTTATATCATAGGGATTTACATCTGAAAGAAGCATATGATCCTTGTAAAATAACGGTTTACTCTTCATATTCAATACTTAACATACAATGTCCTTCCAGTTTATCCAAAGTAAATGATACTATTTTTCCTTTAGTTGAAAATCTGATAGGCTTGTTTTGAGGTACTATATTGATACTTTTTATTCTCTTTGGCAAGTTCATCTTAATTTTAATTTTATATAAAGGTATGACATCTTCTATAACATCAAAATCAGTACACCTTCTTTCGGGTATGTAATGGAGCATATGAAGGATATATCTCTTTTCCTCTTTTTGCACATTCATAGAAGTAAATATTGTTGAAGGGCCATCATGACTGACAAGTTTATCTTTCATTAGAAGCTTGATAGCATCATTGAGCATACTTTTTATCCATTTAGGGCCTTTTTTATTATATATCTCAAAAATCGGATGGCTGAAATAGATGGCATTTCTATCTTTATTAATAACAACCGCATCATATGCATCAATATGTGATGAAGGTCCCTGAAGATGAGATGAAAAATGTTTATATGATCTATTAAATACCGGCTCATATGCTTTAACAAGACATTGGCCTTTATCAGTTTTTGTTTCCATACCTTTTACATACATAACATACTCGGTTTTATACAAATCTCTGCCTATGACGTCAGTGGGTATGACATAATCCGCATATCCGTTTCTTGCAATAAATCTTCCCTTAACAGGTTGATTATAATCATCAACTGTTTCTTTTATGATTTTTACTGAAGATTGCGAAAATATGGAATCAAATACAGATATTACTTTCCCATTGTTCTTTAGATACTCACAAAGCTTCTTATCCATATTATCATCAATAGTAATTCTCTCAGGTATAATCAACAGTTTATATTTATAAAAATCCATATCCTGATCAATAAAATCAAATTGATATGACAGCTGGCTTAGCAGGCTTTCAATAGCTGCTTGAGAGGATGAAACTCTGCTTTTTTCATCTGTAGGCACGAACACGCCTATCTCGGCAATGTGATCAGCATTAGTGCACCAGGGCTCTTTTTCTTCAACTTTTGCATATACCTTTCCAATAAGGTCATATACCGGTTTTGATAAAGCACATGATGGTTCCAATTGATCGCCTATAAGACATTTGGAATTAAGTGCAAGCATTCTGAATATTTCATATTCAAGAGCTTCCACATTTTTAAATGAATGAAAGTCACCCCAGCTGGTATGGAATTTACCTGTGTGAGCTAAATAATCTTTGCCAAGATTTCTTGTATATCTGCATGTTACAGGAAAATGCATGTAACCCCAACCACCACTAGGAAGACTTTCTATCTCATAATGTGAATATGTATCTTTAGATGGAAGCTTATCCTTAAATGAGACATGTCCGCTGTTGAAAAACACTAAAATTCCAGGTCTTATAGACCAGACTAAAGAGGACATTTCTTTTTTAAACTGGTTCATTACCTGTCTGTAGTGTAATTTCCTGTCCTGTTCGTCAAGGGGATTCATCCCTTTATTTTTCATGCTTTCCATACAGTATGTACAAGAACAATCCATTTCGCTTACGATATCAAAAAATACTCCATCACAGTTTAATTCTGTCACAAATTCAGTCACATGCTTCTTTAAAAAATCAATATATGGTGTGTTAACACATAATCTTTCGTAAAATCCATCTTTATTAAAGTAATCTCCTTCACAAGACCCATCTGTCTTTCTTACAAGCCATTCAGGGTGTCTTACTGCAGTATACATATCCCATTGAACTGTTGTGTATACAGGTACCTTAATATCATTTTTATGGCAAACCTCAATCTGCTTCTTTAAAAGATCTTTTTCAACAAGATAAGGATGTATTCTCTCTTTGTTAATTTTTGAATCATAATAAATCATTCCATGATGACATCTTGCAAAGCATGTAATGGAATTTACATGCGCATCTTTTAGAGTTTTGGCAAAATCATCTGCATCGAATTCAGCACCTATGCCTTTAATGAGCTCGCTTGTGTGAAAATCTAAATGAATCTGTCTGAAACGTAATCTGTCTTTCATAAATTTATTCTCCTACATCACATTTTTGTATATTAATATTATTCATACCTAAAATTGCAGAACATAAAGGTAGAAATCTTTCAATACTGTCCGAAGTATATATTTCAAGACTACCTTTTTTTTTGTCTGTCGTAAGTAATTTTGCTTGTTCCAACATTACTTTTGTCTTTCTGGCTGTTATCAATGCAGAATCCACTAAGTTAACATTGTCCCCTATAGTACGTTTGATAATTTTTTTTAAAAGAGGATAATGCGTGCACCCGAGTATAAGTGTATCTATATCCGTGTTATTGAAAAATTTGAAATATCTTTTAGCAACCATCTCAGTTATTTCATCATCCCACCATTCAATTCCTTCTTCAGCAAGCGGGACAAATAAAGGACAGCTTTTCTGATAGACATATACAGATTTATCGATAGATTTTAAAGCTTTTTCATAAGCACAGCTTTCTATTGTAGCTTTTGTACCTATTACTCCGATTTTTTTATTTCTAGATTCTGAAAATGCAAGCTGAGCAGTGGTGGATACTACACCGATAACCGGTATGCTGTAGTTTGCCCTGATTGCATCCATTGCATTAGAGCTAACTGTATTGCAAGCTATAACAACGGCTTTTGTACCCTTTGAAACAAGGAATTTCATGCTCTGTAAAGCGAAAAGTTCAATTGTTTCCTTGGATTTTCCACCATACGGAGTCCTCTTACCGTCTCCGAAATATATTATATCTTCATTGGGTAGATAATTAATTATTTCTTTCAACACTGTAAGCCCGCCTATGCCAGAATCAAATACTCCTATTTTACCATCAGTCATTATTTATACCCTCATAATCAAGTTTAAATCTATATCTTTTTTTTCTCTCTTCTGCAAGCATTATGAGTTTTGTGAGTAGACTGCTATATGTCATACCTGCTTGTTCCCATAATTTAGGATACATGCTTATACCTGTAAATCCAGGAATTGTATTAATTTCATTGACAATTGCTTTCCTGCCTTTTGTAAGAAAAAAGTCTACTCTTGCCATGCCATAACAGCCTATAATTAAAAATGCTTTCTCTGCTATCTTTTTTATTTCACGTGCTGATGAATCTGGTATGTCAGGGTGCATTACTGTCAAGCTTTTTCCATCAAGATACTTAGCGCTGTAATCATAGAATTCATTGGATGATAGTATCTGGCCTACTCCTGAAGAAGATACTTTCTCATATGATCCTAATACTGCTACTTCCAGTTCCTCCCCTTCTATAAACTCCTCAACCAAGACTTTCCTGGAAAACCGTGAGGCGAAAACAAGAGCTTTTTTCAAACTTTCTACATTTTTTGCTTTATTTATCCCAACAGAAGATCCGCATTCGGAAGGTTTAACAAAAACAGGGTATGCAAATCTGTTTTCTATGGATTTTATAACATTATTTAATGATTTAGTAATCTCATCACAAGTAAACCACAAATAATCCGCAACTGCTATACCGTTTTTAGATAGTATATCCTTACATAGCACTTTATCCATACAAACTGCCGATGAAAGCACATCACAACCTACATATGGAATGTCGCATAATTCCAAAAATCCTTGAAGTTTGCCATCCTCTCCTATAGTGCCGTGAATAATTGGGAATACTACATCAATACCCATTCTTACAAACATTTTAATATCTGGTGTAATCTGTTTTTTAACAAGGTCATTATCATTAGCGATAATTTTGTTAAAAAATGAATCATCGTCCTGGTATTCATACAGAAAATATTCATTCTTTTTTGATATCTCTATTACTGTCAATGAATACTTCTTTTTATCCAGATTCTTAATAAGGTTTGAAGCCGATATACGGGAAACTTCATGCTCTGTAGAAGTGCCTCCGAAAATTACACAAACATTTTTCATTTTTAATCCTCTTTAGTATAATAACAATCTTTTATTGCACCAAAATAAAACATATGATAGTCATCTATCTTGTAATATCTGTCTTTTATAGATTTCTCAATATTATTTTTATCCATTAGTGTTTTCTGTACTACTTCACATTCGATATGAAGATCACATTTATCTATTATTTCTTTTTTTTCAAATCCGCATAATTCGAATTTGTCTGTTTCCTTTCCAGATTTGGTCCCGCAAATTGCGAGCTCTTTTTTCATTAATGCGCTTTTGGGAATGCTTATTGTAAACTTATTTGACTTTTCTATAAGACTAAATGTATGCCTGGACAATCGCACTGCAACACATACAATAGGTTTTCCCCAACATATTCCCATCAGTCCCCAACCGATAGTCATTGTGTTATACTCACCTTCATAATTTGTATTCAAAAAAACACCTTCTGGCAGCTGCCCATTGAACCTTTTAAAGATATCTTCATAATTAACTTGAATTTTCATGTTATACCTCACTGAAGTTTTAACTAATTATATCATGCCGCGCTGTTATTTAGTAACTAATTTGTATCTATATTAAACCCTTCCAGAATTGCTTCCCAAACAGACTTATTCGTCTGACTCATCATCCAGATGCAGACACCTCTTAAATCATATTCTGCAGCAAGCTTGGCTTTTAATCGGGCTGATGCATCATCTTCTATCCATGCCCTGTAAAGGTTCCCTTCTTCTTTAAACTCAATATAGTATTGTCCGCTAATAAAACCATCACGTTCTTCTTCCCAAACAGGAGTCAGCTGCTTTTCACCTATAAGCTTAACAACCTGATCAGCAGTAAGAGTTTTATCAAGTGTTACTTTACCAGTATTTTCAGTTTTCCATAACCTAGTATATGCTGGTATACCAAGAACAAGCTTATTATTTGGTATTAGCTTCAAAGTATTTATTAGATTGGCTTCCACCCATGAAAGCTGAGCCTGTGATCCCCCTTGTTCATGCGTACTCCAGAACTGGTCATATGTCATAACCATAACATAATCTGCAGCTTTACCAAGCTGTTCATGGTCATAACATAAAGAATAACCTTCAGACCCTCCCGGAATACCCACATCAATGGATACAGCGAGATTCATTTGATGTGCTAAAGGCACCAGTTCCCTTATAAACTGTGTGAGATTTTCCTTATCAGATAAATACAAGTTTTCAAAATCCACATTTATACCGTCAAACTTATAAATATAAGCATATGCCAGTATTTGGTCTATCACATGTCTTCTCGCATCGCTGTCTGCTAAAACTGTGCTAATCTGTCCTCTATTTGCGAAAATATTATTAATTAAAGGCCATACTGTATACCCTCTTTTGTGCGCGTTCTCCATATATTTTAAAGAAGCACTGCTTGATATGGTTCCCTTCTCATCTATAACTGTGAAAAAGGTAGGAGAAATGACATTAACATCAGCATAATAGGGAACCGAAGTTACCAAGCTTGAATGCACATAATGCCATGAAAGAATTACATAATCTGGAAGAAAAAGTTCTTTTTCTTTATACTCGATTTCTACTTCATTAGCTTTAATTTGAATATCAAGATGCTTAGTTTCTACATACCCAGTAAAACCATCATATGTCATAAGATAAGTCCATTCACCGAAAATCTTGTTTATGTATAGTAAATGATCCATTGGAATATTTGAGATATAAACAGGTTCTTTAATGGAAGGGCCTTTCCTCAACTGGGCATCTGAAATGTTTACTGTAGCTGTATAATCATAGTTTCTATAGGATTCGATTATAACAACATCCGTTTGTTCGATATATTTCGCATTGATATTCCACATATATAAAAATGGGCTTATCGGAACATATAAGATGCCTTCGTATCTGATGCTTGCAGTATCCAGCTTAAGGTCTTTTTTGTTTAGTTCGGCTATAAGGCTATTTTCAGTAATATAAATAACCTTGTCTTTTGTAGTGATAATGACTTTCGCACGTGTTTCATCATAATATATATAAGGATCGATAAATTCTTTTATAACCTCATATCTTAATAGTATTTCTCCATTTACTATCCTTACTGGTTTTTCGTAATTCACTTTGGAAAAATTTATTACAAGATCAGTATATTCATCAGAAAAATACTTAGCTGTCTTCTGGTTAGGTAAATATTTGTCTTTTATGTAATCCAATGTAGCATCAAAAGCTATAAGTACGGTTGCTGAAAGAACTGATATTATTAAGAATAAAAAAATGAATTTCCAGATTTTCTTCAATAATTACTCCTTGAATTTGTACTGCGCATATTTTCGTATAAATTCCATCACCCTGTCATCTTGCTCGAAATATACCAATGTCCTCATAGATTTGTAATATGCGACGCCGAAAATAGTATCCTCTGAATTTGGGACTGATGCATCAATTATCTGCTGAACATTATTTGCATATTCATTTGCATATGCTGAATCCTTATATGCAAGTATCTCGAAATCCTTTAGAGAATGAGTGAATATGTTTTTTCTTCTGCTTTTATTGATTATCTTGTCAATAGTCATTGTATCTTCAACAAATATATATTCGTAATCATATTTTCTTGAAGCGATAATCCTGTAGCAGGCATATACTGCTGCTAACCATATGATGAATGAATAAGTTTTTAAAAAGTAAAAAGATATTATGCATATCGCTAATGTTACAACAACAGAAGCTAATGATATCAAATCATCTTTACCTGTTTTTTTTCTGTATACAGTTTTTTCATAATACCAGCTTTCCATATGCACCTTCCTTTCAACATGATTAATATACCATATAAAGGCTTGTTATGTGTGTATTTTTTGTTAACTTTACATAACTATAAGTAGATTCTTATTAAAATATCTATCTTGTGATGTCTGATGATTTCAGAATATGATATTATAGAATCTGATAAACAACACAATGGAGGTGACACCATGAAATGCGCGATTGGGCAGGACAGCCACAGTTTCTCACAGGAACCTGACAGAAAATTAATTCTTGCTGGTGTTCATATAAAAGGTCATGCAGGGCTTTTGGCAAACAGTGACGGAGATGTCATATACCATGCTCTTACAAATGCAATTAGCGGAATTACTTCAGTTAACATACTAGGAAAAACTGCTGACCTTATGTGTAAAGCAGGACTTACTGACAGTTCTTTTTATGTCAAGGAAGCTTTGAAAAGCCTTGAGTATAAAATAGAGCATGTTAGTTTTACTATCGAATGCATGTCTCCTGTCTTGTTTCCATATATAGACATTATGAAAGAAAATATTGCATCGTTATTAGGAATCGATAAAAAGAATATAGGACTGACAGCAACATCAGGAGAAGGCCTTACATCATTTGGGAAAGGCTATGGTATTATGTGTTTTTGCTTAATCACAGTCAGCTAAAAGCGCTTGAGCTACTAAAAGGTCTCTTTTTGTAGTTATTTTAATATTTGAGGGGTCTGATTCGATAATTTTAACATTATGCCCGTAATGCTCCGCAATCATGCTGTCATCCGTAACATCTAGATTATCTATTTTCGCTCTTTTATGGAAAGCAATAGCAAATTCTGTTTTAAATGCCTGAGGTGTCTGAGCATTATATATTTTTTCCCTTTCAAGAGTTTTTTCCACGAACATAATACTGTCTGCTTTTTTTATCGTATCTGTATTTTTTGAAGCAGCGACACATACGCCATATCGTTTCGCTCCTTCAATACATTCGTCAATAATTTGTCTAGAAACTAAAGGCCTTGCTCCATCATGAATCAATACTATGCCTTCTTCATCATCAAGCATCATTAATCCATTATATACTGACTCTCTGCGATTAATTCCAGAATATGCGAATTTAACTTTTGAATCCATACGGTATTTTGCCAGTAATGATAAATATAAAGATTCATCATCCTTTGGTATAATAAGTATTATTTGCTCGATATATTTTAAATCATAAAATGCTTTTACTGTTCTTATTATTACTGGTATTCCATCAAGAATTGCAGTTAGTTTGTTTATCCCGCCCATCCTGCTCGATGTACCTCCAGAAGCGATAATAGCTCTTATGGGCCCCATGTGTTATTCTACCTCATTTACACTATCGCAATATATACTTTCTTTTAAAGCTTCTTCCGCTTGATCTAGCGTAATATTTTTAGCAAGCATAATTTCACTTAAGACTGCATTTTTCGCATTAATCATTAATTTTCTCTCTCCTGTAGAGAGGCTCTTGTCTCGAGTCATTAAGGATTTAGCTATCTGAGCTATCTCATGTATTGTGCCATCTTTAAGTTTTTCCATATTCTCACGATATCTCTTATTCCAGTTAGTATTTTCAACAGTATTCATTGTCTTTATTTCAGTAAGAAGATTATCTGCTTCAATATTTGTCATGACGTCCCTTACACCTATAGTATCCATATTTTCTACAGGAAGCATAGCTACCATTTCGCTAATGGGGCTTTTAACTATAAAATAGCACCGAATCTCATCCATTATCTTTTTATTGACCTTATCTACGATAACGCCTGCTCCATGCATAGGATATACAATTTTATCTCCAATACTGTAACTCAATTTATACCTCATATTTAATTATACACTTTTTTGAATCAAGTGTCAAAAACCGTTTCTTCGAAATATATGAAAAAAAGCTATTTCGTTAAAGATGCATCAATTGCGTGAGCGACATCAGACACGCCTATAATACTTATCTGATCTTTGAAATTGCTTACTGATTTAATATTAGCTTTTGGTATTACAGCTTTTGTATAGCCCATTTTCACAACTTCATTTATACGTTTATCTATACCATTCACTGAGCGAATTTCTCCAGTAAGACCTACTTCACCGATAACAACACATCCGCCATCAGCTTTTCGTCCTGTATAACTCGAGGCAATTGCAACAACTACAGCCAAATCACAGGCAGTCTCGTTTACTTTTATACCGCCAGCAACATTAATATATGCATCATGATTATAAAGTTTCATACCTGTATTCTTCTCCATAACAGCCATTAACATATTAATTCTGTTCTGATCTATTCCTGAAGCCATCCTCCTTGGCATTGTGAAATTAGTAGGACAGACAAGAGCCTGAATTTCAACCATAAGTGTTCTTGAACCTTCCAATAAAGGCAGTACCACTGTACCAGGCGCATTCATGTTTCTTCCTTCAAGCATAAATGCTGAAGGATTTGTTACCTGTGATAGACCTGTATTGCTCATTTCAAATACACCTATTTCATTTGTTGATCCGAACCTATTCTTGACACTTCTCAGAATCCTAAAAGAAGAACCGCTTTCACCCTCAAAGTACAGAACCGTATCAACCATATGCTCTAAAAGCTTCGGTCCTGCAATATTTCCTTCTTTTGTAACATGTCCTACAATAAATAAGGAAGTGTCTGATTGCTTTGCAGTATTAACTAACATTAAAGTAGAATTCTTTATTTGATTTACGCTTCCGGCAATTGAAGGTATCTGACCCGAATAGACAGTCTGTATTGAATCAACAACAGCTATTGCCGGTTTATTTTGTGTAATTGCTTGGCATATGACATCAGTATCTGTTTCAGACGATAATTTTACATTTCCTCTTACTAATCCAATTCTTTTTGCACGAAGCCCAAGCTGGCTGATGCTTTCTTCAGCAGAAATATACATTATGGTGTTATCTGTCTTTGCGTATTGACATAATTGCAATAGAATTGTAGATTTACCTATTCCGGGATCTCCTCCTACCAGTATTACTGAACCAGATACAATACCTCCTCCTAGAACTCTATCCATTTCTTCTAAACCGCTACTGATTCTAGATGATTCGCTGTAATTTATATCCTCTACCGTATCTAACTTTATTTCTCGGATTTTATCAATTTTCGCATTCTTTATTTCATTTACTTCTTCAAAAGTATTCCATTCCAGGCATGAAGGACATTTGCCCATCCATTTGACAGTTTCATAACCACAGGATGTACAAACAAAATAATTGTTACTCTTAGCCATAAGCTCTCCTCTAGATTATAATTTTCATAAGCATATTCTTCAAAATATCAGCTCGAACCCTGTCTCTTAAATAAACAGAAACGCTTTTTAATGAATTATCATTAACTGCTGCTTTCAATAGCTTTTTATCAGATTCAGAAATAATATTCAGATCTATAAAATTCTCTATATATATATCTGCAGAATGTTGGCTTATCTCATCACCCATAGACAGTATGATGTGCATAAAATAGTCATAAGGTTTGTCTGTGGACATACGGCTTATCGTTATATGTCCTCCACCACCCCTTTTGCTTTCTACAAAATAGCCTCTTTCTGAATTAAATCGGGTTGCAATGACATAATTTATTTGAGAAGGTACACAATTAAAGTAATTTGCAAGTTCATTTCTCTGAATCTCAATTTCACCATCAGTCTCCTCTATCATATCTTTTATGAAGTTTTCTATTATGTCACTCAATCTTGCCATAATATATCACCTTTGACTTTCTTTGACTTTATTATATCAAATTGCAGTTTTTTTTCAACCTCTATTTAAATCAACACTCATGGATGATATACTTTATTTAAATCTTCTGGAGGGAATTATGTCTAAACTATATTTCAGATACGGAGCGATGGGGAGCTCGAAATCCGCAAATGCGATAATGGTAGTTTATAACTATATGGAAAGAAATCAGACAGCTGTGTTACTGAAACCCGTTTCTGATATGCGTGACGGAGAACACATAAATGTATCTAGGTGCGGGCTTAAGATGAATTGCAAATATGCTGATACATTCTTAAAACTACCTGATGAAGCTTTAAAAAAATATGACTGCATAGTTATTGATGAAGCTCAATTCCTTACCAAAGAACAGGTAGAAATACTTGTGCACATTGCAGATGATTTGGACATCCCTGTTATATGCTACGGATTAAGAGCAGATTTTCAAGGCAAACTTTTCGAGGGCAGCCTTTATCTTTTGGCATGGGCGGATACTATTGAAGAAATTAAGACAATTTGCTGGTGTGGCAAGAAAGCGACATGCAATGCAAGAATAGGCAGTGATGGTAAAATAGTACGTGAAGGTCCTCAGTTTTTACTTGGAGGAAATGATACATATATACCTTTATGCAGAAAACATTTCAGATACGGACAGACAAAAAAAGAGGAATAATCCTCTTTTCTTTTATAACTGTTCTATGTATTCATATGTTCCAGGTCCAACATTATATGAATTACTTAAATAAATACTTGCAGTGCTTTTTTTAGGTACCTCGAAATTATATAATATTTTGTTTCCATCAATTTTCCAATAAGCAGATATGTCACCATTCTTTGTCTTAATAGTAGCTTTTGCATATGTCAAACCGCATTCTTTCAATACTATCGGCTTAAATATGATATTTTTGAATCCCGGGTCAGTCTCATCAATCCTGATACCTGCTACTTTCTCATAAATGAAATCTACAACTGCACCATATGCATAATGATTAAAGGAGTTCATGTCTTTGCTCCAGAATGTACCGTCAGGTTTAATATTATCCCAGTGTTCCCATATTGTTGTTGCTCCTTTTGTTATAGGATATATCCATGAAGGATATTCTCTTTCAAGAAGCAATTGATATGCCAATGCAGCATACCCATTATCTGCAAGAACATGAAGTATATATGGAGTCCCCAGAAAACCTGTTGATATCTTATCATTGAATTCATGTAGTTTTCTGACTAAATTTAATACAGCTGTATTTATTCTGTCTTCATACAAAAGATGAAAATGTAAAGCAAGTACATATGCCGTTTGAGTGTCTGTGAGTAATTTATCGTTCTGCCAGAATGTTTCGTTGAAAGCTTTTATGATATTACTGTATAATTTTTCATAATAACTGATTACTTTTTGATTTTTTTTCAAAATTCTAGATGTTTTTCTTAATATATTCACACTGTTAGCATAATAAGCTGTGGATATAAGATTGATATCTGTTTTACCCTTGTAAGTCCCGAAAGGCACATCCAGTGCAAGCCAGTCTCCATAATGGTTCCCATTATTCCATATATATGGATTATCTGAGGAATTTTTAATATAATCCACCCATGAAACCATGCTTTCATACTGTGATTCAAGTATTTTTTTATCTCCATATGTAAGATACATCTGGAATGGTATTATAGTTGCAGCATCACCCCATGCTGAAGACACGCCGGTATATGAATACCTTATAGGAATTACAACCGGCACCGCACCATTTGCACCTTGGCTTAAAGAAAGATCAGCGAGCCATTTGGTGAAGAATTTCTTGACATCGAAATTGTATGAAGCTGCCTTGGCGAAAACCTGTGCATCACCGGTCCATCCCAAACGTTCATCTCTTTGGGGACAGTCAGTAGGAACATCTAGAAAATTTCCTTTCTGACTCCAAATTGTGTTAGCAAACAATTTATTAAGAAAAATGTTTGAACTTTCAAAGTATCCAGTACGCTTCATGTCTGAATGCACTACAACAGCCTTTACATCCTCCAATTTAACATTATCAGGCCATTCATCTAATCTTATGTATCTGAATCCTTGGAAGGAAAAATGAGGGGAATAGGTGCTCATTCGGCCATTTGATATATACTCTACATACTGTTTAGCCTTCCTAAGATTATCAGTATAGAAATTACCCTCATTGTCAAGTATCTCAGCATGCGATAAAGCGAATTTCTGACCTTTTTTCCCTTTGACCGTGAATTTTACATAACCTGTCAGATTTTGACCAAAATCTATGATTCTTTCGTTTTTAGGAGAGGTTATTAGTCTCAAAGCTGGTAGTATCTCCTGTTCCTTGACATACTCTCCCTGATGTTTTACTAAATCATTAGGATTATAACCATGAGCTATTTTTACAGGTTGGAAGTCATGCAGTTCCAACCTGTCATCATATATCTCTCCATCATATATATCGGAAAATACTACTTTTGTTTTTGCAGCCTTCCAACTGTCATTAGCCATGCTGATATAGAAATCTTTTGTCCCATCTTGAAAAACAACATCCAATGCGCATACTAGCGCTAATGGCATTCTTATGCATTCCCCGCTTATATGTCCGCTAAACCAGCCTCTTGCAACATGTACTTCTAAGATTGCCTCATCCTTTTTAATCAAATTTGTGACATCAAAAGACTGATACTGTACTCTTCTAGTATAATGAGTCCATCCAGGCAGAAACCTGAAATTTTTCCCCACATGTTTATCATTTACATATGCTTCATATAATCCAAGAGCAGTGACATGAAAAACAGCTTTTATTACTTTTTTATTAAACTTCACTGTCCTTTGAAACATTCTTGCAGAATAATCATCTGGTGACATATCTGTTGTTATCCATCGTGCACGATAAATTGAATCCATAATCCACCTCCTTAATTTGCAAACGAAGATGCGTCCGTTTTTATTTTAACATATACCTTCCTGTTATATATTAAAAAGAACAGGTTTTTTTCCCTATTCTTTTAGTTATTTTTAGTTTATACTTCGAAATTTATTCTTCTTCTGCATCTTTCTTTGCAGCTGCTACAACCTTCTCAGCCATGTTAGCAGGCATTTCTTCATATCTTTCCAATTTCATTGTGAATGAACCTCTACCCTGTGTCATGCTCCTAAGATCAGTAGCATATTTGAACATTTCAGCATGAGGTACTTCAGCTATTACTTTCTGATATCCTTTTTCTGCTGGATTCATCCCAAGTATTCTACCTCTTCTTTTGTTCATATCACCTATAATATCTCCCATGTATGCATCGGGAATCATAACTTCACAAGACATTATTGGTTCAAGAAGCACTGGTGAAGCATCAATAAGCTTCTTGTATGCTAAACTAGAAGCAATCTTAAATGCCATTTCAGAAGAGTCGACATCATGGTATGAGCCGTCAATAAGAGTGGCTTTAAGCCTTACCATAGGATAACCTGCTAAAACTCCTTTTACAACACATTCCCTCAATCCTTTTTCGACGGCTGGTATGTAGTTCTTTGGTACTGAACCTCCAAATATTTTTTCCTCAAAAACAAGATCTTCCACATCATTAGGTTCAAATACTATCTTTACATGCCCATACTGGCCATGACCGCCGGATTGCTTCTTATGTTTTCCTTCTGCTTCAAGCTTCTTTTTTATTGTCTCTCTATAAGGAATTCTTGGATCTGTAAGCTTGACTGAGACTCCATACTTAGCTTTCAGTTTGCTTGTAATAACATCAATGTGCTGTTCGCCAAGACCACTTACAAGAAGTTGTTTGGTCTCAGGATTATTTTCTACCCTGAATGTAGGATCTTCATCACGAAGCTTGTTTAAACCTGCACCTATTTTATCCTCATCTCCTTTTGCAAGTGGTTCAACTGCTAAGGATATTGAAGGGTTTGGAAAATCAATTTTTTTGAGTTCAAGAGGGAATGACTGAAGAGATAATGTATCATTCGTTTGTGTATTCGTAAGCTTTGCAACAGCTACTATGTCGCCTGCTACAGCTTTCTCACATGACTCCTGTTTCTTGCCCTTGAGTATAAATGGGTTGGAAATTTTTTCAGTATCTGATGTCCTACTGTTGAATACGACCATATCGGATTTCAACTCTCCAGAATATACTTTTATCAATGATATTTTACCTACAAAAGCATCTACCATTGTCTTAAATACAATCCCACAGAATTTTTCATCACTTGAAGGATTTAATTCAACCTGCTCATCTGTTCCTGCTTTAACTGCGTGCACCTTGTATGCTGCAGGTGAGGGGAAGAAAGATATTAAAGAGTCCATCAGAACATCAATACCTGTCATTTGCATAGAAGACCCACAGTATATCGGGAATATCGCATCATCTTCTATACCCTGAATAAGGCCTTTTATAATTTCATCATCACTAAAGTGCTCTCCTTCAAAATACTTCTCCATGAGCTCTTCATCAGTTTCTGCTACCGCTTCCATAATAGGTTCTCTAAGCTCTTCAGCTTTTGCTACATACTGTGCAGGTATTTCAGATACTTCAGTAGTCTTGTTTTGTACTATATATGCTTTTTTTGATACTACATCAATAATTCCTTTAAATTGACCATCTTCAATCATAGGAAACTGGAAAGGTATAACTTTACTACCAAACTTATCCTGCAACTCTTGGCATACTTTAAAGAAATCTGCATTTTCTTCCTCAAGCTTGCTTACGAAGAATGCTCTGCTTATATTGACTTCCTCTGCATAATCCCATGATTTCTCTGTTCCGACTTCTACTCCATTCTTTGCTGAAAGAAGTATAAGCCCAATTTCAGCAGCTCTTGACGCACATTTCACTTCACCTGCAAAATCAAAATATCCTGGAGTATCAAGTATATTTAATTTATTATTTTTCCATTCAATTGGTGCTAATGAGGTATTAATTGAAAATTTCCTTCTTATTTCCTCAGGGTCAAAGTCACATGTGGTGTTTCCATCTGTGATATTGCCAAATCTGTCGATTCCCTTTGAAAGGAAAAGCATGGCTTCTGCAAGAGTTGTCTTGCCAGAGCTTCCATGTCCCATTAATACTACATTTCTGATATTAGTCGTGGTGTATGTTTTCATCTATTTCTCCTCTTGAAAATTCTTTATTTTATATCCCAGCACCATCAGACTGTCACTGAGATGGACATTCTCTATCGGTATTTCATGTGGAAGCTTCAAATCCATCGGAGAAAAATTAAATAAACCTTTAACTCCTGCATTTGCTACCCTTGATGCGATATCTTTTGTTTCACTTCGAGGTAATGACAGTATCGCAATATCAGTCTCATGCTGTGAAATGAATTCTTCAAGCTTGTCTATACACATTATCACGGTTCCATTTATTGTTTTACCAATAAGCTTTGGATTTATGTCAAATATGCCAATTATGTCGAATCCTCTATTATGAAAATTATTATATTTCGCTAGAGCAGTACCCAAATTACCTGCTCCAATAATTATTACTGTAAAACCTTGTTCCTTAAGAAGTATCTGTTTCATGCTTTTATATAGAACATCTACATTATATCCATATCCTTGTTGACCAAAACCACCAAAATAACTGAAGTCCTGCCTAATCTGTGATGCTGTCATACCCATTTTTTCGCCTAGTTCGGATGAAGATACTTTTAAGATACCGCTTTCTTTCAACTCCCCTATGTACCTAAGATATCTCGGCAATCTGCGTATTACCGCTTCAGATATTCTTTTTTTTGCCTCCATCACCTACTCCAGTATAAATAATCACTCGACAAATTATATAAAAATAATTATATCATGTCAATTAGCAATTGATTTAGACTATGTGCTCAGGATTCCATATTAGGATTATATTTTATGAAATCTTCCACATATCCACCCATCCTGCTAATTGCTCCGCAAATATCAACAATTTCAGACTTCTTGATTTCGTACATGCTCTTTGCAAGGTAACCTCTTAAAAAAGCTACTGCTCTTCCGTCGTTCAAATCTGCCATCAGATTTGCAACAAGACCTTTTTTGTCTGCATTAAGAAAATGCACTCTTAGTATTTTATATATCTGATCTTTTTTGTCAGATTCTTTGTATATCTGTACAAGTACGGAAAGCAGATCTTCATTAATTTCCTTTAGATTAAAATATCTGGAAATATCATTATATACTGAGTCCATATCGAAATATGATAATACATCAGATGCTTCTTCCCTTATTAATTCCGAATCTGTTGAAGTGACAATATCAATAAGAAAAGACCTGACATCATCAGTATCATACCCTGCAAGAGCATTCACTAAAGAAGCTCTGTCAGACTGAGGACGAGTTTCATCCAGTATCCTTTCTTTAATGCCTTCAACTCCTATAATCTCATGAATAATCGATACAAGAGTATAAGGAAGATACATATCACATATCATTAATGCAATATCAAGAACATTATCTATACCTTCCTTTTCGATTTCTTTCCTAAGAACCTGTTCAATACTCAGACCGTCTATAAGCTCAGTTTCGAATTTTTCTCTTGCAGTTGAAATTAAAAAAAAGTAATCTTTTCTTGTAGTGACATCATCCATTTTTTCTTCAAAAACCTTTTGCATAACTTTATTATATTTATTAAATATCTTTTCATTCATTTCAGGAAATCCTCATCATCTTTAATTTTTTTTGTTATGCTTAATTTTTCAATACCCTTAAGTCCCATAATATACCATAACCCGCTTATCACTGGTACTGTAGCATAAGCTGCTAAAAAGGCATACCATGTATATTCAAGAGTGTTAATCATGAAATACATCGGTCCGAGAGCACATCGAAAAATATAATGGAATATCCTTAACCCTATTTCCAATGAGTTATCAAAAATCAGCAAATGTATAAGCCCAAGAATAAGGTAAGGTATCATAGCTGCTGTCCCGTATAGAAAACCTTTTGCAATGTTAGGATGCAAATTATTATCATATCTTTCAGCTTTCCCTATGGAAAAAGCGGTTTTTGATACCATAAAGAACATGAATAAGAACATTACAAAGGAATACATTAAAAGCCATAAGGTCATATTATTCGCCATTGATAGCGGTGCTATTACAAAGAATGTAAACACAGCAGCCGCAGTCGTATATGCGAACATTATCTTTAGGGCATGCTTTATAAATATCTTCATCCTGTCTTATCTATTTCTCCTCTTGCTTCTTCTTCTTTGCATTCTTAATAAGAAAGAATGCTCCTACCCCGCCTACAACTAAAACTGCAAAAAGAATTATCCACCAGTTAGCTCCTTTATATGAGCCTGGATCAGTATGTTTGATAACAGATATAGGTGCGGAAATCTTATGTCCGCATACAGTACATACTTTCTGCTTTAAGCCCTCTTCTTCTTCTGTGGCTTCCTTGACAATTATCCATTCTCCAAACTCATGCTCCTCGCCATCAGTACAAAGAACATACAGATAATCAGTATATAATAAAAGGAACTCTTTCATATTGTTCATAACAGGACCAGAATCAACAACAGTACCTGTATACTGTGACATCATGTCAAATTCTGGATTATACCTTATGTAATACATTGTCTGATCATCACGTTTGTAATAAGAGATATATTCAGTGTTTCCTGAGGTATAATTCACTTCAATCATAAAATACGGTTTCTGGTTCTCTGAAGGTCCTTGCCACTGCTTGTCATAATCGACAATTACCGTAGTATAGAATGTAATGTTATATAAGTCAGCTCCATACTGTAATTGAACAATATCACCATTTATAGTATATTCATAATTTTTTACAGGTTTATCATCTAGCAGATAATCCTGTTCTTCTATAATTACATCATATACCTCGCCTGTTCCAAAAACATAATGCATCGCACTTATATTCTTTATTGACGGCTCATAAGGAAATGGATAAAGGATTTCCAAAAGTTCAGTATCAATCCAGCCTAAATAATCATCAGATATAAAGAAGACTTCATCTGAATTATCAAACTTCGCGTAATAACTGTTATCCTCAATGGACTGTCTTCCTATGTGAAGGAATACGGTTTTATTATCAGCTATTACCTTAACTGAATAAGCCGGATTAAAAAGATCATAATTTTTGTAATCTGCTTCTGTAGGAAGAACATTGACATATTCGCCAATTACCATCTCATAAGTCTTGTCAATCATTTCCTGTGCTGTCTGAGCATAAGTTTTAGCATTTAACGGATCCACGAGTTTCCACTTTATATATTCATCAGGTTCAATTGTAAATTCCAGTTCGCCTTTTTTGTATAAAGAGAAGGATGTAAGATTATTCGCGTTCCCTGGGAATATAACTTCAGAGAGAAGATATTCCCTGTAAATTGTCAGCATCCCGAATGAAGTATCAGAAATCGTGTAGACCTTATCAACACCTTCACGCATTACATAAACATTGAATGTTACATCAATTACATCACCGAAATATACTTTATAGCTTGTACCATCCTTGAGGACAACTTCAAAATAAGAGTTGTAATCTATACCATACTTGGCTATGTCCTTTGGATTTTCTTCTATTATATTTACGCAGACTAATGATGCGGCTTGTACAAGAGCAGTATTTATATTGTCATTCAACTCTTTATCCGGTTCATTAACTAACCTATACTGCATTTGAGTAGTCTCTTGACCGTTTTCGTCTTTGACTTTAACTTCCATCAGCTCTACTGTGGTTTGTTCATTCGCTATAGAAAATGTATAGCGCTGAATATCAGTTGATTTCACATTAGATGGAGTAATGAGTTCAGTAACATTTGGATTTGTAACTCTTGTCTTGGAAATAATGTCATCAATTATGAAATAAGCTGCAATAGCTACAGCTAGCGCAAGAACGATAATGATGATTGTCTTTAGATTCTTCATTTATAAGTGCCTCCTCTTAAGGTAAACTATACCGCCGAATAATAAGATTAAAGCTGGTAGTATGTATAGCAGCACTGCTACAAAATTAGCCTGTGATGCAGTAATTGAAATAATGTTTACAAAGTAATTCTTCTCTTCTATATTAACCTGTGAATAATCTCCCTCAAGCCAGTTCACAAGCCCTATAAAAAATTTAGAGGAATCCGCTTCATAAGCTTTGTTGTTAACAAGAATATAATCTCTCATAAAATCGGAAGATCCAAGAACAATCAGCCTAGATTCTGTCGCAAGGCTTTTCACTGAAGCACCTGTATAAGCTGCTCCTGAAGTTGAATCATATCCGCTTATAGATGCCTCCTGTTTTGACATTGCGCTAGTCTTAAGTATTGGATTCACTACAAGGAATGATTTGGATTTATTAAGTATACGAATACTTCTGGCATTCGGTATTAACAGATATGATATGTTGTCATACACATTCAAAGTAGCTTCTGTACCGATAATCTGAGGAAATATATAATACTGATTGCTTGCCATGTAGGAGTTCGCATCATACTCTTTTATTCTGTCATAATTATACTGAATATTGTAGTAATCCAAGAATTTCTGTATGTTAGGAAATTTTTCATTTGTTTCTAAGGCACCAAGACAAATCATCAGACGTCCGCCATTTTTCATAAAATCTTCTAAAAGTTTTGTTTCCTCATCCAAAAGGTCTATTGTTGGATTAATTATTAAAAGTATATCGGCATCAGAAGGAATTTCAAGAGTGCTTCTTAAATCAAATGTAGAAACATCATATCCATTAAGTTCCATTACATCTCTTGCTGTTATATATCCATCCAAATAGGAATATTCATTGTGCCCAAGTACAAAGTAAACTTTTGAATAGCTGTCTCTCGTAACATAACTTATTGCGCTTGTAAACGCATTCTCGACCTTTGATCCGGTGTCAGTAATTTCGAAAGTTGAATCTGAACTAACATAGGTGCTGAATAGATCATAATATTTCACAGCTTTGGTATTCCCATCCTTAATTCTTCTAACTACAAAATTCTGCCTTGTAAGATCCAATGCTCCAGTAGGATCGATTTGTGAAACATAACCAATATTGGTATCTGGATCCACATAAGTAACCGTTACTTTATCGTAATCATCATAATAATTCAAAAATCTTATTACATCGTAATAACTTGAAGCTGAACTAATTTTTGTCGGGTCCATAAGACCAATAATTTCCACTTCATCATCCAGTTCCTCCAAAATCTGTTTTGAAGTGTCACTCAATGTATATAGTCCTTCTGGCGTAAGGTCCCACTCCAAATCCAATAACGGAATCGTAATATTAATTACAATAAACAGTGCAAGTACTACTGCTACAATGATAAAGGAACTTGTACCGTATTTGAAACTCTTGCTGGTTAATATTTTTCTTAATTTGCTTTCTTTTTTCATATCATTACCCCTGTATCCAACGGCGTCTTTCAATAACTCTGACTGTCAAATACAGCATCAAGGCTGTAAAAGACAGAAAGAATACTATATTATCCAAAGATAGCAGTCCTTGTGTGAAAACGCTATATCTTGCTAGAACAGATATCCATTCCATTATGCCTCCAAGCAGGCCTCCGACAGTAGCAGCATATTGGTCTGCAATCCACATCGAAAACATTATAACTAATGATATTATTGCAGAAATAATCTGATTTTCAGTTAAAGATGAACAGAATACTCCGACTGAACAGAATGCCGCACCAAGCAGTATAAATCCAATATATGCTCCAACAAGCTGAGTGGTAATTACTCCTTCAAATATAACCACAACTATAGGGTATATGAATGAAATGCCTACTATGACTAAAAACACAGTAAATGTTGCAAGAAATTTGCCAATAACAATTTTAGGCAATGAGGTTGGTGATGTAAGAAGAAGCACTTCCGTTCCATTCTTCTTATCTTCTGCCAAAATTCTCATAGTGAGAATAGGTATTATAAATATAAGGAATATGCCGACATCATCAAGTACATCAACAAAATCTCCATATCCGGATTTTAATGCAGGATGGAAATAAATTGACATTATAAGAATGTATACTCCTATAAGTACATATGCTATGGGGGATTTGAAATATCCCGCTATTTCTTTTTTTGCTACAGCTGACATCTTACTCCTCCTCTGTCTGCGTTATACCTGTATTGTTTACAACTGAAATGAATATATCCTCAAGGGTTGCAGCAGAAGGTTTCATTTCCAATATAGGCATTTTATTTTCTGCCATCCTAAAGAATATCTCTTCACGAATATCATTGTTGTTTTTTGTTTCAAGCACATATTTAAATATTGAATCTTCTGCTTTTGTAGTCATAGTAACATACTTCACATTAGGTATGTTACCCAAGGTCTTTAATACCTTATCCTTATCGCCTTTTACAGTCAGGTTTAGTTTTGATATTTTCGAAAGATTGCTAGAAAGCCTGTCTGGTGTGTCTTCAGCAGCAATCTGCCCTTTATTGATTATTACTACTCTTTCGCATATCATACTTACTTCTGGTAATATGTGAGTACTTAGTATAATCGTCCTGTCCGATGCAAGACCCTTGATTACTCTTCTTATCTCGACAATCTGTTTAGGATCCAATCCTACAGTCGGTTCGTCTAGTATTAAAACCTTTGGATTTGCAATTAACGCTTGTGCCAACCCAACTCTTTGACGGTATCCTTTTGAAAGATTATCTATAAGTCTTTTTCTGTGGTCAGTTAATCCGACAAGTTCCATAATATCTGACAATTCACTTTTCTTTTTATTTTTCGGAGCTTTTTTTAGATCGGAAACAAAATTCAGATATTCTGTAACAGTCATATCTTTATATAAAGGTGGCTGTTCAGGCAAATATCCTATTCTTTTTTTTACTTCTTCAGGATGTGTAGTAATATCATATCCGTCCACTGCTACTGTCCCGCTTGTTGATGGAAGATAACCTGTTATGATATTCATAGTTGTGGATTTTCCGGCTCCATTAGGTCCAAGAAAACCTAGTATCTCTCCTTCTTTTACTTTGAAACTTATATCATTGACAGCAACAACTTGTCCGTAATGCTTGACAAGATTTTTGATTTCAATCACTGGGCTGCCCTCCTTATTTTTTAATCTGACATTAGTTTTACAGCCTTTTCATTATAACCTCATAATATTCCGTTTTCAACAATATTTTAAATACCATATGTTTATAACATGTTTTTTCATATTTGTTGTTAATATTGTTTAGTTTTGTTATTATATATTCCTATGGAGGTTTGTCATGTACGATGGTGAACATAGGCCTTTAATATTAATTATATTGTTTTCAATAATATCAGTAGGTTTCTTTAATTTTTACTGGCTATATATTGCTACATATGAAATTAAGCAGGTATCAAGCGATTCTGATAAAATTAAACCGGGATTAGAAACATTCCTTGCAATTATAACTGCAGGTTTATATATAATCTACTGGTCATATAAATATAACAAACTGCTGGCAGAAGCCCAAGGTACTCATAAGATGACCCCTCAGGATATGTCGCTAGCTGCTGCTATATTCTCATTCCCAATCATTACCTTTATAGGAATGTGCTTTACACAACATCAGCTTAATCGGCTTTGGAAGTATGGCTCAGTTCCAGAATCAAAAAAGAAAAGAAATAGAAAGAGTTAAAATTAAAATTTACAAATTACGTTTATTCTAATACAACATCATAAGTTCAAAATAAAAAATGTGCTTTTAAAGCACATTTTCCTTACTGGATCTATAAGCCGGGTTCTGTATTAGATGATCATCTATCTAGGCACGATATCTCTACCATACTCAAGCCACCTTTAGAGACGGGCGGGCATCCCATTGTCCCTTTATACGGTGTTGCTCCAGGTGGGGTTTACATAGCCAGGTATGTTACCATACCGCTGGTGAGCTCTTACCTCGCCTTTCCACCCTTACCGTATCGCTACGGCGGTATATCTCTGTTGCACTTTCCTTAAAGTCACCTTCACCGGTAATTAGCCGGCACCATTGCCCTTTGGAGCCCGGACTTTCCTCATTTGCAGCTTTTCAGCTTTGCATCCGCGATCATCTGGTCCAGTCAGGACATTTATTATAACATTTTATAAAATAATCTTCAAATATATGAAGAAATTCTTTTCTTAAACTTAAGTACATCTAAAGAAGGGAATTCTTCATTTAGAAGGCTTGCAATATCATCAATAAAACATTCCTCAGATTCATAATGCCCTAATTCCACAATAACAGGTCCTTTAAAAGCAATTGATTTGATAACATCGTATTTTAATTCTCCGGTTATAAATACATCAGCATCCAGACTTTTTATAGAATCAGCAAAACTGCCGGATGAGCCTGTACAGACTGCAACTTTACTGACCTTATTAGGTATCTTGCCTGTTATTTTTACTTTATCAATATCAAGATTTGTTTTAACTTTATTAATATAATCATAAAAACTCATTTTTTCAGTTATGCCTGTTCTGCCTAAAGATATTCCGTTTTCGTAAAAAATTTCTTGAGTATTACTAATAAAGCATTTCTGAGCTAAAACATCATTCAATCTTGCCGTATCATAATTCGTATGTAAACAAATAACACCTATGCTATTACTTATAACAGCTATAAGTTCATCACTTTCTATTTTGTAAAGAGGCTCATAAATAACAGGATGGTGGGTTATCAAAAGATCAGCTTTTGACAAGATAGAATATTCTGCAGCTTCCTTAGTTAAATCCAGACATACTGCAACTCTAGCAATATTTTCCTTGCCTTTAATAATTAAACCTATATTGTCCTGTTGGACACATTTATCTAGTGGGGCAATTGTATCAAGATAGTTTAATATACTAGTTATTTTCATTAATCTCCTCCAATGCTCTTTTTAATTCTTCTTCATTTGAAAATACAACATTACTAGCCTTATAACCAGATATAATATCCTCAAGCTTTCTTATGTGGCATGATATATAATCGGTTAATAGCGGATGATGCATTTTCACTAATTTTTTTGATGCTATTGTTTCTATTTCTGTATAAATCTGCTTTACACCGCAATAACTTACCCTAAAAGCATTATATACTTTATCTTTTTCTTTACAAAGAGCTTCCTCTTCTATATAAAACCCATTATCCCATAAAAACGATCTTAGACGTTCGGTCTTGCTCTGGCACTGTATTATTATCTGGTTTGCGTTTTTTGCATAATGTATACCCTCTGTGAGTATTTCAATTATGACATCAGCTCCCATCCCGCTGATTATTATATTTGAATCTTGTCCGACATGGCTTATCCCATCTGACACAAATACATCAATATATGTATCTAACCCAAATATATTAATATTGCGTAGTGCGATTTGCACTGGTCCCTTCTTCACATCTGTAGCTACTGCCCGTTTAATGATACCTTTTTGTATCATATATATTGGCAGATAACAATGGTCAGTACCGATATCATATATGCTTTCACATGGCTTAACTAGTCGAGCTACCATTAACAATCTGTTGCTTAGCAAATCTTCTACATCTTTCATATATATATTTTACATTAATAGAACGTTTTTTGATATAATGAATAAAAATCATGCTTTCAGCATATCTGCTCACGAAAGAATGAGCCTTTTATCTTTTGCATGAAATTTCTTTTAAAAATCTGTTGACCTGATTTATGCTTGTATGTATAATGTATCAGGAATTAAAATTTCCGGGCCTTTAGCTCAGTTGGTTAGAGCAACCGGCTCATAACCGGTCGGTCCGCGGTTCGAGTCCGTGAAGGCCCACCAAGAAACCTGCTAGTAGCAGGTTTTTTATTATGTAATTTTTTTATATTTAAAATTCGATTATATTATATTTCTAAATACTATATGCAGTTCATATAGGTTATAGATAAACTATGCTTGGCTTTATATTATCCTTTAAAGGAATGATAATTTTCTTATCCTCGAATTCCAACATAAGGGTTTTATCATCAATGTATTCTCTTTTTGCCTTATCCATTCCTTTAATAATTTCATAAAACAACTTATCCTGGGCGTCATCATATTCTTCTACCTCATCTGATGTGAATAAAAGACTTCCATACGCACTGTTAATATTACCAAGTATGTATTTTTCCACGTAATCCATACAGCAGTTTGAGGTACGTAACATAAAAACATCAGGATCATTTGCGAACACTCTCTTATCCAAATGCTTTCTAAAGACTGTATTGACAACGGAATTTCTTGAGGAAACACGTTCCTTTACAGCAAATCTCATATAAGGCTTGTTATCCCATTCCAAAGATATGTCAGCACCTATCCTGCAAAAATCCACATTCCAGAAAGCTGGACCTAAAGGCACACCGCAACCTAAAAGCACTGCTTTATTACATGTTTCATTTAGAAAATCCATAGCCTCACACATAAGCTGACCTCTAGTCTTGTTGTTTCTCGGCAGAATGCAGGCACTATAAAGAAAATCCAGCTTTAAGAATGTGAAACCCCAGTCATTAATAATTGTATCAAATACTTTCTCCAGGTAATTCTTAACATTTCTGTTGTCTATGTCTAAAGCATAGAATCCGCTCCAATTAGAACCTGCTTTATATGGTCTGTTTTTTGAATCTCTAACAATCCAGTCTGGATGCTCTTTAAATAATTTTGATTTTTTTTCAACAGAAAAGGGTGCAAGCCATAAACCTGGTATTATATTTTTGCTTTTAATTTTTGAAGCGATTTTTTTCATGCCATTAGGAAATTTTCCCAAATCAACATCTAGCCAATCTCCTACGAAACACTGATATCCATCATCTATCTGGAAAATATCTGCTGTTGGATTCTTCTGAGTATAGTAATATAAGTTCTTATGTATTTTTCTTTGGGATATGTCCTGATAAAAATTGTACCAGGTAGTAAAACCGCTATATTTCCTATTTTTATCCTCAAGATATGCCAATCTTACTGACGATCCTGTTTTCTTGAGCCTATATGCGTTAAAATATCTGTCAAACACTTCATCATATTCCCCTTCATCCTCATAAAGGCTGAACATGTACTTATTTATGTTTTCCAGTCCCTCACAGTCTTTACGTATTATGATTTCACCGCTAATACCGTCAATGTCAAATATTGTGAAACCGGATCTTTCAGATAATGACCCGAAAAGCTTTATGTTTTTTGAATCCTTGTTTTCCTTTAAATATGTATATGTGTAACTTAAAAATGTGCTTTTCCGGCCTTTCGATTTAATCTGATCTTGCCCATTGTATCTGTCAAGAGCATATCTTTTATTTATTATTTTGCCTAATAATGTTAAACCAGAGGTCTTCTCATCAATGCAATATTCCCTGCTTACAGACCAGCTTTGATATCCATTGCAGAAAATCCTGGAATCGGAAGTGAAATCATGCTTTATTTTTATATAAACATTATGCAGATTGACTCCTTCTGCAAAACCGATAATAAAATTATATTCATTACCATTTTTAACAATCTCCAATTGGCAATCACCACACGAACCAGGTTTATGAAATTCATGCGCTATGCGTTTACTGTTATATCCATGAGAATAAATTACTTTTAATTTAAAATTCTCCATTATCTGCCCCTATTTTATTATATAATGCATTAATAAATATGCCAATGACTTTATATTATTATTGATTTTCAAAAACTGTTAATATATTATTATACCAAAGTTTTAACGGGGCAAAGATTTTGAAAAAGATATACTTACATTTTAAGAATAATACACGGTCATTAATTGCGTGGAGCCTTTTGATAATATGGATGATAGTAATTTTCATTCTATCTGCACAAAATGCTGATGAATCTTCTGGCACAAGCGGTTCTTTGCTTTCATTCATTTTGAAAATAACTTATCCAGGTTATAAGCAGATGAATAACGCTGAACAGTTCATCATATTAGAAGCTTACCAGCATGTAATACGCAAATTTGCTCATTTCTTTATATTCGGGATACTTGGCGCTCTTGCTGTAAATGCATATAAGTCCTTGCGTCTGAAAAATAATGGACATGTCATTTTATTATCCTTTGTCACATGTGTAATTTATGCAGTACTCGATGAAGTACATCAGATATTCGTTCCAGGAAGGTCCTGTGAAATAATGGATATAGTAATAGACAGTTCAGGAGCATTTATATTTATAGCAATAACTATTTTCATTTTCTATCTGATTGATGCAAAGAAAAGCCGTCATATGGAAAAACCCTAGATAAAGTTTGATCTTAGTTACACATAATAAATATTTACGAAAAAGAATTCCAATAAAAAACTGCCTTTAGGTATATGGCAGTTTTTGTTTATGGCTTTTAATAATTATTCAAGATAGTCTCTAAGTTTCTTGCTTCGGCTTGGGTGCCTTAACTTTCTAAGAGCTTTGGCTTCTATCTGCCTAATACGTTCTCGCGTTACATTGAACTCTTTTCCGACTTCTTCAAGAGTCCTTGCCCTTCCGTCATCTAGCCCGAATCTGAGTTTTAGAACTTTTTTTTCTCTTGGGGTAAGAGTGTCTAAAACAGACATAAGCTGTTCTTTTAACAAGGTGAATGCAGCTGCATCTGCTGGAGCAAGAGCATCTTCATCTGGTATAAAATCACCAAGATGGCTATCTTCTTCTTCTCCTATAGGTGTTTCCAAAGATACCGGATCTTGATTAATTTTCATAATCTCACGAACCTTATCCTCTGTCATATTCATCTCTTTAGCAATTTCTTCAGCAGTAGGATCTCTACCAAGCTCATGAACGAGCTGACGAGATACCCTGGTATATTTGTTTATTGTTTCAACCATATGTACAGGTATCCTTATGGTTCTTGCCTGATCAGCTATTGACCTGGTGATAGCCTGTCGTATCCACCATGTAGCATATGTGCTGAACTTATATCCTTTGGTATAGTCAAACTTGTCAACCGCTTTTATAAGACCGAGGTTACCTTCCTGAATCAAGTCAAGAAACTGTAAACCTCTACCAACATATCTTTTTGCAATACTCACTACAAGCCTAAGATTTGCTTCAGCAAGTTTTCTCTTGCATTCATCATCACCTTGTTCCATACCTTTTGCAAGTTCTATTTCCTCATCCACTGTCAATAACGGCACCTTTCCTATTTCTTTTAGATACATTCTGACTGGGTCGTCTACCGATACTCCGTCAGGAACCGTTATTTCAATATCCTCTGTCTCGTAATCAACCTCAGAAATATCCTTTTCATCATCGACAACATCAATTCCTGCTTCTTCAAACATTTCAAATAACTTATCCATCTGATCAGCATTAACTTCAATATCATCGAAACTGTCCGTTATCTCCTGAGATATCAACGATCCTTTGGCTTTGCCTTTTTCCATAAGATCTTGCATTACTTTATCAAATTTGACAATTCCGCCTTCCTCTTCCAATGGCTGTTGCACTGCTTTTTCTTTTTTCATTATATTTCCTTTCTCGTCCATTTATTACCTCCTATTTATGTGTTAATCTTGTATTTTGCTAAAAGAGCGGTATTTCTTCTAAGCTCTTCTTTAATTTCATCTTTTTCTGACTCGCTTAATCCTTCAAGCAGAAGCGCTTGGCTTAATATGATGTTATTATTAGCTATTATGTCATGCCTGTACTTGGTTATATAATCATTCAATGCTTTTGAAGCATCGGATATTGTATGATATTCAGCAGCTTCTTTAATAAATAGCGCTCTTTGCTCGTCATCAAGCATTGCTGCTATCTTTGCTTCATCAGGACTTTTCTGTGACTCATACCTGTATATAACCTCCTGCAAAAGGTCCTTACTGAAGTCATTGTGCGTCATATTTGATTCCAGCAGCTCTTTTTTTATGTCATCTTTAAATGATGGATTATTGCAAAGAAGAACTAATATAGCATAAAACAATTTATCCAGCTTACTTTCAGTGAATCGATCTCTTAATACAGGAGCGATTTTTTCTTTTTTTGGAAACTGCATCTGAACATCTTCGTTATCGCTTCTTTCCTTAGTCCTGTTTTGAACTTCCTTTAGTAATGCATCATAACTTGTATTGAATTTTGAAGAAATACTTTTAATATATACATCCCGCTCAACAGGACTTTGTACCTGGCCGATTGCAGATGCGACTCCTTTTAAAAATGTTATCTGGCCTTCAGAAGTCTTTAAATCACATGACTGTCTTAGTAAATGCGCTTTATACTCAACAAGCATAAAAGAATTTTTCAAAGCTTGTCTGAATTCTTCTTTCCCCATTGATTTAATAAAATCATCAGGATCTTTAATTGGTTTTCCGAATTTATCATGGTCTGGCAATAAAAGGACTTTTACGACACATCCCATATTTGCAAGTATATCCAGTCCTCTCAAAGAAGCATTTTGACCTGCAGCATCATTATCATAAGCTATAACTGCCTGTCCGAATACTCTTTTTATCATTTTAGCCTGGTTGTCAGTAAGAGCAGTTCCTAAAGAAGCTATAGTATTTGTGAATCCTGCCTGATGAAGGCTTATACAATCCATATATCCTTCTACCACTATAACAAAATTTTCTTTGCTATTTTTTGCAAAATTCATGGAAAAAAGGCTTTTGTTCTTCTTGTAAACACAGGTCTCGGGGGAATTCATATACTTTACATCATTGTCGTCAAGTGCTCTTCCACCAAAACCTATTACCCTGTTGCGTATATCAATAATAGGGAACATTATCCGGTTTCTGAATTTATCGATGACTCCGTGCTTTGACACAGAACCTAGTCCGGCTTCCACTATCTCCTCATCATCAAAACCTTTTGCTCTTAAGTATTCTGTTAATACAGACCATTCTTTTGGAGCATATCCTATACCGAATAAGGTTATGGTTTCACTCTTAATTTTTCTTTGAGCAAGATATGACCTGGCTTGCGGATTTTTCTGTGACTTCATATTCTCAAAGTAGAATCTGGCAGAAAGACTGTTCATCTCATATGTTCTTTTTTCTTTTTTCAATAAAGCTTCATCAACGTAGCTGTTTTTTTCCGGTATTTGTATATTGGCTCTTTCTGCTAAAAGACGTACTGCTTCTGAATAATCCAGATTTTCTATATCTTTTATAAAGTTTATTACGTTACCGCCTTTGTTACAACCGAAACAGTAAAATATCTGTTTTACAGGTACAACTGAAAATGAAGGAGTTTTTTCTTTATGAAAAGGGCATATACCAAAATAATCCTTACCTTTCCTTTCAATTTTTACATACCTGGAAACTGTATCCACTATATCATTTTTGGATATGATTTCTTCTATCAAAGGTTCTGGATAAATATATCGATCCGACATCTTTCCTCCTACTTTATTATTCGACGCTAATATGCTATTTCCTTTTTTTATTTTGTCTGTTCAATAATACAGAATTTTGTAATATCTTTTAATCATACAGGAGGTGCTAAATATGTCAACATATACCCTTAAGCGCAGCAGCAAGCTTATCGACGAAAGGAAACATACACTAGATATTAAATATTTTCTTATTGAAGAATTTACAATAAGACAACCTAGCGGTACATATGGCATAAAAGTCGATACGATAGATAACGGGCAGATTACTGATACGTGCACTGTTAATGATATCACCCAAAAAAAAGAAGAAGCTTTGTATATACTTGAAAAAATGGCAGATTACGAAGTTACTGCCATCTCAGCAAAAGATGTGATTGAAGATATGGTATTCTAGTTCTTCTTCCTTGCTTTTGCAGGACGAAGAATTGATACTGCCTTATGCTCCCAGTCAATATACTTGTTTATAATGTTCTGAATATCTTTTTTCGAGACTTCATCTGTCTTTGTAATTGCTTCTTCCCTCGTTATCGGCCTACCCCTTAAAAGCAAATTGCGTCCATTAGACATCATCCTCGAATCGGTTGTTTCCATGCCCAACATCATTGAACATTTAATCTGATCACGAGCTCTTGCGATCTCATCATCATCCAATCCGTTTTTCGTAATGTCCTCAATGATTTCTTGTATGCTTTCCATCATCTGTTCGAATTTTGCAGGATTGCACCCTGCATATATATTCAGTATTCCGCCTGTCTGATAAAACTCGTTAGATGACCCTATGTTATATACTAATGCTTTCTCTTCCCTAACAATCTGAAAAAGTCTTGAGGACATGCTTTGACCTAATGCTCCGGAAAGTATTGCAAATGGATATCTTTCGTCGGAATCATGTAATGCTCCTTTAAAAGCCATAGACAGATATGCTTGCTCTATCTTTTTAGTTTTCTGAATATCGACAGGTCTGAAAACAGCTAATGGGCCGTTATTTGCCTTTTCACATTCTCCGTTTATGTAATCTTTAAAGTATTCATTAAGTTTTTGCATCATTGCCTGCTGGTCAAAAGATCCGGATATAGAAATAACAGTATTTGATGTAACATAAAATTCTTTCATGTATGTTTTAATATCTTCTTCTGAAAAACTCATTACTGTGTCATATGACCCAAGTATTGGATAGGATAAAGGATTTCCTTTCCACATTGCCTCTTCCAAACGATCATGCACAAAATCCTCTGGCGAATCCTCATACATGGCAATTTCCTCAATAATAATCTTTTTTTCATTCTCAATCATTGCTGATTCAAAACTAGAGTTTAAAAGCATGTCTGCCATAAGTTCCAAAGCAGTATTTACATTGTCAGAAGTGGTTTTTATGTAAAAACAGGTCATGTCCTTACCTGTGTATGCGTTAAGCATACCTCCTATCTGATCAGAAATAATGGCTATATCTTTTGCACTTTTTTTGTATGTGCCCTTAAAAGCCATATGCTCTATGAAATGTGATATTCCTTTGTTTTCCGCGTTCTCATAATTGCTTCCCGCTTTAACAAAAATGCCTATGCTTATAATATCGTTTGCAGGCATGTGTTCAAAAATTACTCTTGTGCCATTTATTAATTTTTTTATCTCAATCATATTTTTATAAAAAAGCCCGGTGTTACCCGGGCGTATGCTTTACTTGGATAACAAAGCTTTCCTCGAAAGGTTTACCCTTCCTTGCCTGTCTATCTCAACAACCTTGACATCAATCTTGTCTCCAACAGATAACACATCGCTTACTTTGTTCACGCGTTCATTAGCAAGCTGTGAAATATGCACAAGGCCTTCTTTTCCAGGAACGAGCTCTACAAAAGCTCCAAATTCCATTAGTCTTGTAACGGTAGCATCTTTGAATATCATTCCTGCTTCAAGATCATTCACTATACCGTTAATCATGGACACAGCCTTGTCTCCTGATGCCTGATCGACTGTAAGTATGTATACAGTTCCATCATCATTAATATCAATCTTGACTCCTGTCATGTCAATTATCTTGTTTATGACCTTTCCTCCGGTACCGATTACATCTTTAATCTTCTCAGGATTTATCGTCATAGTGATAATTTTTGGAGCATATGGCGAAAGTTCAGGTCTTGGCTTGTCTATAACTTTAAGCATTACTTCATCCAAAATATACAATCTTCCTTTTTTGGTGATTTCAAAGGCCTTCTTAATAATCTGAGGTGTCAACCCGTCAATTTTAATATCAACCTGTATAGCGGTAATTCCATTATGGGTTCCTGCTACCTTGAAATCCATGTCTCCGAAAAAGTCTTCAATTCCCTGAATATCCATCATCATTTCAAAATTTGATGGATCTTCTTCATCTGTTACTAATCCGCAGGATATTCCTGCTACCGGCGCAAGAATCGGAACACCTGCGTCCATTAATGCTAATGTGCTTCCGCAGACAGAACCTTGGCTTGTCGAACCGTTAGACATCAAAACATCAGATACTACCCTTATAGCATATGGAAAATCCTCTTCTGAAGGTATCACGCCTTCAAGAGCTTTCTGAGCAAGAGCTCCATGTCCGATTTCTCTTCTGCCAGGACCTCTTGAAGTTTTGGCTTCTCCAACTGAATATGAAGGGAAATTGTAGTGATGGATATATCTATCTTCAGTTTCTGCCTCATCAAGTATTTCCAGTGGCAGTACTTCCCTCATTCCTCCAAGCGTAACACTTGTAAGAACCTGTGTTTGCCCTCTTTGGAACATTGCTGACCCGTGTGTTCTTGGCAGTACTCCTACTTCGCTGAATAATGGCCTTATTTCATCAAGGGCTCTACCATCTACTCTCTTCTTTTCATTTAGGAGATAATGTCTTACTACCTTCTTTTCCAATTTATATAATGAATCAGCAAGATATGCAGGATTATCAGAGTATTTTTCCCCTATCTGTTCATTTACTTTAGCTGTAAGCTCTGCTATTTTAGAATCTCGCACTGTTTTGTCAACAGCAAGTACCGCTTCTTTCATCTGTTCATGAGCTATGTTTTCGACTTCTTTGTAAACTTCCTCTGGAACAGAAGCGGATTCATATGTGAATTTTTCTTTTCCTATTTCAGCAGCGATTTTTTCAATTTGTTCACAGACGGATTTAATCTCCTCGTGTCCAATCATTAAAGCATTATACATAACATCATCAGGCACCTGTTTTGCTTCTGCTTCAATCATACATATTTTTTCTTTTGTCCCTGCAAGAGTGACATACATGTCAGATATCGCTCTTTGAGCTGCATCAGGATTCAAGACTATCTTTCCATCAATAAGACCAACTGCAACCGCTGCAACAGGACCATTAAATGGAATGTCTGATATGCATGTGGCTATAGATGCGCCAAGCATAGCTGCAAGCTGAGGCTGGTTGTCCTGCTCTACTGAAAGAGCAGTACAGATTATAACGACATCATTTCTTAAATCATGAGGGAACAGTGGCCTCATTGGCCTGTCTATTACTCTTGACACTAAAATAGCTGCATCGGAAGGTTTTCCTTCTCTTCTGTTACGGCTTCCTGGAATGCGTCCGATTGAATACATCTTTTCTTCATAGTCTATACTTAAGGGGAAGAAATCTATTCCAGGTCTTGCTTCCTTTGATGCTGTGATTGTTGAAAGTACAACTGTGTCGCCATACCTTACAAAGCATGATCCGTTGGCAAGCTGGGCATACTTGCCTGTTTCTATGACTACTTCTTTGCCCGCATAGTTAATTACATGTTTTTTGTGATTTTCGTACATTATATATCTCCTTTTATTCTTTTTCCGGAGATATTCCGCTTGAAAAACAGATATTAAAACCCGCCATATTTCGGACTTTAATCTCGGTTTTTAAGGAAATACCGCCGGATATATGCAAAACGGCGATAATTCGCCGTATTTGTTTTACTTTCTGAGCCCTAATTCCTTAACTACAGTACGATATCTCTCAATATCCTCTTTCATCAGGTAATTGAGCAATCCTCTTCTTTGTCCTACCATCTTCAATAATCCCCTTCTGGAATGATGGTCCTTCTTGTGGAATTTTAGATGTTCGTTTAAGTGGTTGATTCTCTCTGTCAGAATTGCTATCTGCACTTCAGGTGATCCGGTGTCTCCTTCATGCAATTGGAATTTTTGGATAATTCCTTGTTTTTTTTCTTTTTCCATTTCTATTCTCCTTTAATTAATAATTATCGCCATAAGCAATGTAAAAGGTCGGAGTTTTCCAAACACATAGCCTAAGGTTCTCTCGGTATATTACCATTATATGACTCATATGTCAAATACTCTTTTTATTATTAATTATTCTAATTATAACGTAAAAATGCAGTTATATAAAAAAAAGAGCTTTCGCTCTTTTAATTTTACTTATCTGCTACATATGGCAGTAATGCGATTTGTCTGGCTCTTTTGATAGCGATAGTCAAATCTCTCTGATGCCCTGAACATGTGCCTGTAACTCTTCTTGGAAGTATCTTTCCTCTTTCGGAAATATATCTCTTAAGCTTGTTAATATCTTTGTAATCTATTGAGTCATCTTTATCAGCACAAAACTGGCAAACCTTTTTCTTTGGTTTCCTGAACTTGAAATCCTTCCTATCTTCTTTATCCATGCGATCCATTATTAGTCCGCTCCTTTCATTCTTATCTTGCTAGAACGGTAAAGCATCATCTTCGGAGATATCTATATGAGTGAAATCCATATCGTCTCCTGCATTGTTTCCGGTGTTGGTGCTCCCGCCTGAGTCTTTCTTACTGTCTGCAAAATATGTTTCTTCAAGTATTACATCAGTGGCATATCTCTTTTTGCCTTCCTGATCTTCCCATGTACGATTCTGCAGTCTTCCTATAACTACAACTTGCATACCTTTTCTGAAATAGCTGTTTACGAATTCTGCCTGCTTTGACCATGCGGTTACATTAAAAAAATCCGCCTGCTGCTGGGCATCTTTTGCAGCAAATCTTCTATTTACTGCTAGAGAAAATGACGCTACCGGTGTTCCGGTTCCAGTCGTTCTGAATTCTGGGTCTTTTGTAAGCCGTCCCATTAATATGACTTTATTCATATCTTCCTCCTATAACTTGATTGTTTGGCCTTTTAAGATGCCTTCTGTAATCCTGTACAGTCTTTCAAGTTCGGAAATGAAGTCCGGTTGAGCTTTAAATGTCACTAAAGCAAAATAGCCGTCTGTTTTATAATCGATAGGATAAGCAAGTTTCTTTCTTCCCCACTCATCAACTTTATCAATTACACAGCCTGCATCAGTCATCTGTTGCACTAACTTTTCTACTACGCTTTTTTGGGCTTCTTCTTCCAATGTACAGTCAACAATGAATATTGTTTCGTATTGGTTCATCTGGTTTACCTCCTTCTGGTCTAATCGGCCCCATTTTTTCAGGGGCAAGGAATCAATGCGGTAGTATTGTACTACACCAAAAATTGTTAATCAAGAACTATTTTACATAAACGCCTCCTTTCCGATAGGAAAAAAGACAATATCACGTATTTTAGAATTATTTAACAGACAAATCTTCTAGTTATATCTGGAACAAAACTTTTTATGGCTTTAAACTGTCCTTTTAATGAATACTCCTCCATGCAGGCAGGAATCAGTACTGATTCCCCTAATCCTACATATACCTCTTCAACATAAAAACCACCTTCAATGACAGTATATGTATGGAATGAAGTATACATTGTGTCTGATTTCAATAACCCATCTGATTCTATTAACTGTACAGCAAAATATTTATTATATACAAGATAATCAGTTCCGCCAAAATTTATTGATTTATTTATTTGCATTTCAGTTTCACCGAAATTAATCACATCAAGCGCTTTTTCAATATGCAATGGTCTTTTCTTCCCGTCTGAACCTGTCCTGTTATAATCATATACCCTATAAGTAGTATTAGAGTTTTGCTGTACTTCCATAATGATTATTCCTTCGCCTATCGCATGAACAAGACCAGAAGGTATATTGAGCCAGTCTCCTTTTTTTACATGCACATAATTTAGAGTGCTTTCAATATCATTTTCATGCACTGCTTTTACAAAATCATTTTTTGTAACACCTTTTTTAAGACCATATACTAGCTTTGCATCAGGTTTGGCATCTATTATGTACCACATTTCATTCTTACCCAAAGCGCCATTTTCATTTTCGAATGCGTATGTATCATTCGGATGTACCTGTACTGACAATGCAGAACAGGCATCTATAAGCTTTATAAGTAAAGGAAACTGTTGCTGGTTATTATTACCACATAGTTCCTTTGGATACCACTTGAATATGTCCTCTAATGTTTTTTCTTTAAAGTCTCCATTAGATATCACACTCATGCCATCCTTGTTAGCGGATATTTCCCAGCTTTCTGCTGTAATAGGATATATAAGTTTCTTATCTAGTTTCAAAAGGTTATTACCGCCCCAAATATAGTCTTTGTATACTGGGTGGAATTTTAAAGGGTAAAGCATACGCACCTCCATTTACTTAGATTTTAATTATATCATTAATTCTTGTTGACAAACAATATCCGCTTTGTTAAAATTACCCGTGCGATGCACATGGCGAAGTAGCTCAGCTGGCTAGAGCAACCGGTTCATACCCGGTAGGTCGTTGGTTCGAATCTGACCTTCGCTACCATCGCTTTTTTTATACGGCCCATTGGTCAAGCGGTTAAGACATCGCCCTCTCACGGCGGTAACAGGGGTTCGAGTCCCCTATGGGTCACCAGGATAACAGGTAATGCCTGTTATTTTTATTGCCTGTATTTATAACACAACATATTATTCCAAATCAATGTATAATAGATTGTAAATACTGGAGGTAATTATGGTTTTCAAATTAAAAAAAGAGGAACTTACTATCAATAAACAAGCTATTATTGAAAAGTTAAGGATATCTGAAGATGATATAGATGAATTTAATGAAATATATGAAAAATGTATTAATATCGCATGTCCCAAATACCTTTTTGCAAAAAAAGAAATCACTGCAATAGATGAAGATTCTGTCCAAATTGAAGGAATAACAATAAAAAGCAGAATAGCTTCTAAGAACATGAGAAATACAGGATATGCATATCCGTATGTCGTAACGTGCGGACATGAGATATATGAATTTGCTCACAGCATATCAGATCCTTTCGTCAGCTACTGGATAGATCACATTATGGAACAGCTATTGTATCTGACTATGGTGAAAATGAAACAGCACATGAAAGCCAGTTATAATCTTGGTAAAACAGCCACTGTTAATCCTGGTTCAACAGTAGATTGGCCTATTTCAGGACAATCACAGCTATTTGCCTTGTTAAGTGACGAGATCAAAGATACAGGAATAATCCTGACACCATCATTTTTAATGCTTCCGAACAAATCCGCATCAGGAGTAGTATTCGTAACAGAAGAAGATTATATGAACTGTCAGGACTGCAAAAGGAAAAACTGTCCGAATAGAAGAAAGGAATATATCCAGTCAGCAGACGACAAATAGAAAATAAATGCTTGACATTGATATGCCTATATTGTAAAATCCATATTGCTGTTTTGACGGCCCTTTGGTCAAGTGGTTAAGACATCGCCCTTTCACGGCGGTAACAGGGGTTCGAGTCCCCTAAGGGTCACCA
>MWDI01000062.1 GCA_002070475.1 Firmicutes bacterium ADurb.Bin146 | reverse complement strand
TTAGTAATTATACTCAATATGATTTATTAAGTAAAGGCATCTAACATAAAATAAAAAATAATATTTCGAATAGAATACAATATATGTTAAATATGCAAAAGATTATCCGAGTATATATATTTAGTGTACATAATATGATATAAAACTAAAATGAAATTCATTGATAAAAGTTAGACATATTATTTTTATTTAAATAACGAATTAATATACATAATATCAATAAAGCAATCTTTAGATTGCAAAATTTCAACTTCTATGTAATCAAATAATTACATATTCAAAGTTGAGCAGAATTTTAAATGTTAGACAAATTAAATGAACTAATGAAAGTAATTAATTCTGTATTGCACTTTTCTTGACATTGATAATCATATGCAATAAAATCTTTAAAAGAATATTTATTAACGGAGATGGCTATTATGGAATATAACCCTAAGGAAATTGAATTTAAATGGCAAAAGAAATGGGATGAGTTGCAATGTTTCCAGGCAAAAGACGATTTATCTCTACCAAAGTATTATGCTTTAGTGGAATTTCCATATCCATCAGGTGAAGGATTACATGTAGGACATCCTAGACCTTATACAGCTTTAGATATCGTATCAAGAAAACGAAGACTTCAAGGATACAATGTTTTATTTCCAATGGGTTGGGATGCATTTGGTCTTCCTACTGAAAATTATGCAATGAAGAATAAGATGCATCCTGCTGAAGTTACTAAAAAGAACATTGCAAGATTTAAATCACAACTAAAATCTATAGGTTACTCTTTTGACTGGAGTAGAGAAATAAATACGACAGATCCTAAATACTATAGATGGACGCAATGGATATTCCTTCAGCTTTTTAAACACGGTCTTGCATACAAAAAAAATATGAGTATCAACTACTGCACTTCATGCAAGGTGGGACTTGCAAATGAAGAAGTCATAGATGGCAAATGTGAAAGATGTGGAGCTGAAGTAATTAAAAAAATGAAGAATCAGTGGATGCTGAAGATAACTGATTATGCAGACAAGTTAATTGAAGGTCTTTCTGATGTGGATTATCTTGAAAGCATTAAAACTCAGCAGATTAACTGGATTGGAAAATCTACTGGCGCCGAAGTAAATTTCGGTCTGACAGGTATTGAAGAACCTCTTACTGTGTATACAACTAGACCAGATACTCTGTACGGAGTAACATATATGGTAATATCGCCAGAACATCCTTACATAGATAAATATAAAGACCTTATAACTAATCTAGAGCAAATCAAAGAGTATCAGCTCGAAAGTTCTAAGAAAAGTGATTTTGAAAGAGCAGAAATTGCTAAAGAAAAAACTGGAGTAGAGATTAAAGGTATAAAAGCGATTAATCCAGTAAATAATGATCAGATATCTATATGGGTTTCAGATTATGTTCTTATGACTTATGGTACAGGAGCTATAATGGCTGTTCCGGGACATGATCAGAGAGATTATGAATTCGCAAAGAAATTTAATCTAAATATTGTAGAAGTTGTAGCTGGTGGAGACTTGTCAAAAGAAGCTTTTACGGATATTGAAACAGGCATAATGATAAATTCCGGAATAATTAACGGCTTGGAAGTAAAAGATGCTAAAACAAAGATAATCGAATATATAGAGTCAAAAGGAATAGGAAAATCCAAGGATAATTATAAACTTCGCGATTGGGTATTCTCAAGACAAAGGTACTGGGGTGAACCTATACCATTAGTGTATTGTGAAAAATGCGGCTGGGTTCCTATTGCTGAATCAGAGTTACCGTTACTGCTTCCGGATTTAAAGACATATGAACCTGCAGAAGATGGGGAATCACCACTATCAAAAATGACAGAATGGGTAAATACTACATGTCCAAATTGTCATGGACCTGCAAAAAGAGAGACTGATACTATGCCTAACTGGGCAGGATCATCCTGGTATTTCTTAAGGTACATTGACCCATATAATGACGAAGCTTTCGCTTCAAAGGATAAGATAGCCTACTGGATGCCTGTTGACTGGTATAACGGAGGAATGGAGCATGTGACTCTTCATTTGCTATACTCAAGATTCTGGCATAAATTTTTGTATGATATAGGATATGTGAATACTGCTGAACCATATAGCAAAAGGACTGCTCATGGTATGATTCTTGGTGAAAATAACGAAAAGATGAGTAAGTCTCGCGGAAATGTGGTAAATCCGGATAAGGTTATTAATGATTATGGCGCTGATACACTGAGAATGTATGAAATGTTCATTGGTGATTTTGAGAAGAGCGCACCATGGTCAGAAAGCGGTGTAAAAGGATGCAGAAGGTTTATTGATAGAGCATTTAAGATGATGGGTTTTATGAGTAAAGAAAATACTTACTCAAAAGATCTAGAGACAATTATGCATCGTACTATAAAAAAAGTTACTAACGATTTTGAAACATTGAAATTTAACACAGCTATAGCACAGCTTATGGCATTTACCAATGCTGTATATCAAAAGGGAAGTATCACTAAAAAGGAAATGAAAGACTTTCTTATACTTCTTAATCCTGTATCTCCTCACATTACTGAAGAAATGTGGACTTTGAGCGGATTTGATGGATATCTTCATGAACACAGATGGCCAGAATATGATGAAGCAAAAACTATAGAGGATGAAATTGAAATAGTTATCCAGGTAAATGGCAAAATAAAAGCAAAAATAATGATAGCTTCAGAAACGTCAAAAGAAGAAATGGAAGCATTAGTATATAAAAATGAAACGATATTGCACGCTATAGAAGGTAAACAACCTAAAAAAGTTATTGCAGTACCGAAAAGACTGATTAACATCGTTGTATAATATGTTGAACAAAATAAAAATTTACGATATAGCAATAATAGGTTCTGGCCCAGCTGGAAGCTTATTATCTATATTGTTATCAAAACAGGGATACAAAATTATAATTATTGATAAAAGAAATCTTGACAGCAACCCTCCGATAAGGCAAAAAACTTGCGGGGGTCTTCTTTCACCAGATGCACAGAGGGTTTTAGCATCTCTTGATTTTAATCTTCCCAATGATGTCCTTGCTAATCCTCAGCTTTTCAGTGTTAATACTATTGATTTAAATACAAACAAGAGCAGGAATTATCAGAGGTTTTATTTAAATATGGATAGAGAAAAATTCGATCGTTACCTGTCATCTGTTATTCCAAACAGTGTTAATAAAAGTTATTCGACTATCGTGAATAGAATTGAATATATAGATAATTTATACAAGATACATGCAAATCTTAACGAAGTGTATTATTCAAAAGTTTTAATAGGTTGTGATGGAGCTGGATCTATAGTGAGAAAAAGTTTTTTCCAACAGGAAAAATTCCCCGTTAAAAAATACTTTGCTATACAGTATGTATATAAATGGAATAATCTAAGTTCTAAATATTATGCAATATTCGATAAAACTCTGACTGATTATTCAGGTTGGGCTTTTCCGAAAAATGATAAGTTTACAGTTGGTATGGCTTTTCCTGACAAATCTGATGGCATTAAGTTTTTTAATATACTTATTGATAAACTAAAAAAATACGGATTACCTTTAGATGATCTTATAAGCACAGAAGGCTCATTGCTTTTAAGACCGGATGGCTTTGTCAGAACTTATTCTAAAAACAATAACACGGTATTTCTTGCAGGCGAAGCAGCGGGATATATTTCGCCGAGTTCTGCAGAAGGCTTCAGTTTTGCGTTTAATAGTGCGTGTGCTCTTTCTGAATCTTTTGAAAAAGGTGGCAATATATCAAAAAACTATAAAATTAAAACAATTAAATTACGAACTAAAATATTCATTAAGGTAATTAAAGCGCATTTATTGTATAATCAATTTATTAGAAAAACTATTATGGCTTTAAAAATAAATGCTATAAAATAGAGGGAAATGATGGGATTAGAGAAAGTAAAATGTTTTGTGTTGGATATGGATGGGACTATCTATCTTGGAAATAAGCTTTTTGATTATACAAAAGAATTTCTTGAGATATCGAAAAAATGCGGTATTGATGTATGGTACTACACGAACAATTCTTCTAAGAATGCGAAATTTTATATAAATAAACTAAGTAATATGGGTATAAAATGTGATGATTATAAGATGCTTATATCAAATCAGGTCATAATAAAACACATTCATGAGAATCATCCGGATAGCAATGTTTATGTAGTAGGCACAAAGTATCTTGTAAATGATTTTATTGAACAAGGGATAAACGTTACAGAGGCTGACTGCGATATAGTAGTTATAGGATTTGATACGACATTAACATATGAAAAGCTTGTAAAAGCCTGTGACTTTGTACGTAATGGAGCTACTCTGTATGGAGTTAATATGGATTATAACTGTCCGACAGAAACAGGCTTCATACCTGACTGTGGTTCTATATGTCAGTTAGTATTTGCTTCGACAGGAATTAAAGCTGAATTCTTTGGTAAACCTTCAAAACATACTGCAAAATATATTTTTGAAAAAACCGGATACGATAAGGACTTATTAGCTATTATTGGAGATAGACTTTATACTGATATAGCTTTAGGAGCAGATAACGGGTTTACATCTATATTAGTGCTTTCCGGCGAGTCTTCTTGCGAGGATATGAATAGAAGTGATATAAAACCAGATTTAGTATACTCTTCCTTAAAAGATATATCGGAGGAGCTAAAGAAGATATACAACGTATAAATTTCTTAATTACATTTGGACAAAAGGATGTAATGTATATTTATCATTTATCTGATATGCTAAATCACTATCAGATATAATACTAAATCTCTCACTTCTGGTGCTATTACTATAATTTTTTGATTTCAGTCTGACATTGGAAACCTTTACTGAACTAAGAAGTTCTTTAGGTATATGTACAAGTATCGCACTGCTTTCTCCTGGTTGAATAGAGATATATTTATTGGAAAAGTCTTCTTCAACACAGTAATCCCCAATATGAGTTATTTGTATATCTATCGCAGAGCTATTGCCATAATTTTTCAAGACTATCAATGCAATATCTAAAACTCCACTACTATTTTTTAAATCTCTGCCTTCATCAAGCGTAAGTATATTATTCACATGAGCAGGAAAATTGCTTTTAATGTCAAGTATATGCTTTTTCAATATGTCCGCTTCTCTAACAGGCCTTAGAACTGGTATATTTTTTTTGTCAAGAATGATTATAAGTACAAAAAAGAAAATAATCGCCACACATATTACCATTGCGGCAATTACTAAAAAGGCGAATCCTAGCATTTCTGCCTGTGAGATTGTTTCAAAAAGCTGTTTCATAATTTGTCTCCTAATATCATTTATTCCTCTATATTGTCTTTACTGTCACTTTTTATACTATCTTCCTGTTCTTTCTGAATTTTTAAATGTTTTTTTGTCTTGTTATTGATCAGTATTATTGCGACTAAAAGCAATACACTGACGCTTAAAGCAATAACGAATTCCAGAGAAAATGGCCTGTTTTCAATAATTCCATCTGTTTTAATATACTCAAGCTGATTTTCTGAAGTTATCTGTACAATAGTGTTCTGAGGGATCAGAGAACTTGCAGCTACTATGAGTGACTTACCGATATAGTTACCATTATATGAATATGTCACATAGCCTAATATATCGCCGATTTCCACTTGTGTATATATAATACCATCTCTTAAATAAATTGTCTTGTCTAATTGCCAGGAATGAGTGTCAAAAGGTACTAGATGCTCAATATACATGGCATTGGCTAAATTTATTCCCTCATTAGAGCCTATTATTTGTCCTGCTTTTACTATGGGTTGAACTGCGAAATCAATATATGAGTACTTCATTAGTTCCAAAGTCAAATCAGCAGCGACATCCCTTTCTTTTGTACCTGCTATTACGGTAAGCACTTCCCGACCTTGTTGATCAGAAGATAATGCAACAAGTACATTCTGTGCTTTTGAAGTGAATCCGGTTTTCCCGCCAGTAACAATAAAGTCATATCCTGTATTTGTACCAAGTATAAGGTTTGTATTCTTAAGAATTTCGAAGCTGTTTCGCAGATTTGTAGCAGGGAGCTTATATTCCTTTTTTCTGCATATTGTAGAAATAGTAAAGTTAGAAAATGCTGCTTTTGCAATTAAAGCTAAATCCCTTGCAGTTGTATAGTGCTCATCATCATGAAGTCCGTGCGGTGTTACGAAATGCGTATTTGTAGCTCCAAGCAGGACAGCTTTTTCATTCATCATATTAATGAAATTATCTTCTGAACCTGCTACATTTTCAGCAATTACAAGTGCTACATCATTGAAGCTTCTTATAAGTAAACCATGTAATAGAGAATAAAAATCCATAGTTTCACCTGTCTTGAGCTCCAGCTCGCCACTGCCTTCTTCAAGAAATCTTGTCGCATTCTCGGATGTAGTAAAAATCTTGTCAAGAGAGCAGTTTTCAATAGCAACGAGCGCTGTCATAAGCTTTGTAGTGCTTGCAGGGTATATTCTTATATCTGCATTATATGAATAAAGGACATCTCCAGTCTCATAATCAATAGAAATGTAAGAACGGCATAAATCAGTATTAATTATGCTTTGGGCATTACCTTGTATATTGATATTGAACAGGCCTGCTATTAGGGTTAATGCAAGTATAAGTGAAATGCTTTTTCTCATGGTTTCCTTTCTTGCTAAATTATACTACATTAATATTTGGTTTTGAATGAAAAAAACTTATTAAAAAATAATTTATATTTTGTCAATGGCATTAGCAATGCTTATGTGATATTTAGTATCTATGAAAAAGAATCTGCCAGCAGTCATTATAACTGTATGTTTTGTTTCTCTTATGATATTTCTAATTGCTAGGAGCATCAACAAAGGGCATGTGGATATTCCTGATGATTATGATCTAATTACTGAAATACCTGCAGAAATGATAAAAGTATGTATAAAAGGCGAAATAATGTATCCGGGAATTTATGAGATAGAAAAAGATAGCATTCTAGTAGATCTAATTAATAAAGCGGGAGGCCTTACAGACAATGCGGGTGAGGATATAAATTCTGTATTGATACTGGATAGAAATATGACCATATATATTCGATCTAAAGATGAGGCAGGAGGTATAGATATATCAGGCAACAATGATGCGATTATTCAAAAAGATGATGATAAGATACTTTTTGAGAATAAGGTAAATTTAAATACTGCATCGATAGAAACACTATGTATGCTTCCTGGGATAGGTGAGAAGACAGCTCAGTCTATAATAGCATATCGTATAAAGAATGGTGATTTTAAAGCAATTGAGGACATTATGAATGTCCCTGGAATAAAAAATGCCAAATTTAATAAGATAAAAGATTACATCACAATAGACGATAAGGATTGACAAAGCCTTACCCATAAAATATACTTTCCTATGATGCGGATGTGGCGAAATTGGCAGACGCGTTGGTCTTAGGAGCCAATACGCAAGTGTGCAGGTTCAAATCCTGTCATCCGCACCAGAAGAAACGACAATATTCATAAAGAAGAATGTCGTTTTTTTAACTTTATCTTAAAAATAAGATGCATTTGAATTTTCCATAAAGCTTTTGCTTCTTAATAAAAAGTATATGTTAAAATAGATATATGAATTTTTATGAGGTGTCTTTATGGCATGGGAACCATGGACAGGATGTTACCCAGTAAGTGAAGGGTGCAAATATTGCTATTACTATGGGCTGTATTCTAAAAGATATGGACAGAATAATATAGTCAGGACTGATGAGTTCTATAAACCAATAGAAACAGTATTTATGCCAAGAAAGAAAATTACAAAGTACAGGATTGAAAGCAGTAAAATTGTATACACATGTTTTACGACAGATTTTTTTCTGACTGAAGCAGATGACTGGCGCATTGAAGCATGGCAGATGATTAGAAAGAGGCCTGATCTTACTTTTTTGTTTTTAACAAAGAGGATTGAAAGGTTTAATGTGTCCTTGCCGGATGATTGGAAAGATGGTTATGACAATGTTTGGATAGGATGCTCTGTGGAAAACCAGGAAACTGCAGACGCTCGCTTACCATTATATATATCCTTACCAATCAAACATAAATTTATAGTTTTATCCCCTCTGCTTAGCAGTATTGATTTATCCTCTTACCTGCATGGCATTGATACTGTTAGAGCATATGGCGAATCAGGTAAAGAAGCTCGTGTATGTGATTTTGATTGGATTATTGATTTAAAAAAACAATGTGAAGCAGCTAACGTGCAATTTTATTTTGTTAGTACCGGAATGAATTTCAGATACAAAGGAGAGTTGAAGAAAATAAATCCATATATGCAACGGAAAATAGCAAAAGATTTATTCCCATCAAACTTATCAGAAGATGAAATTGTCTTGGTTTAAGGAATTTGGACAATAAATCATGAAAATTTTATTAGCTGCCAGTTAAAACTTAACAATGTTGTTATATAGGCAATTGAGGTTCTATAAAATGGATATAATAATTAATAGTGATATCTGTTGTCAAAAAAAAACTATATGATATAGTGAATAGAGAAATCGGAGTTGGCGATTTATTTATTAAAATAAGAAGTAGGAGTCATTAGTTATGATAAGGACAGTTATTGTCGGTTTTGGTAATATTGGCGCTTGTGTTTTGGAAGCATTATTGGAAAGTCCAGATTTTAATCTTATAGGGATTGTTGAAACTAATAAGGAGCTTATTAAAGTTAAAACGGATGTATCGATACAAGATGATATTTCCAAATTCAATGATGTGCATGTAGCTATTCTATGCACTCCAAGCAGGATAATTCCTGAACTTGCTGAATCCATCCTATCTAAAGGGATAAATACTGTTGATGCCTATGACATACATTCTAAGATATTTGATTTAAAGGACAAACTAGATAAAATTAGCAAAAATAATAAGGCTGCGGCTATCATAGCTGCAGGATGGGATCCTGGAACGGATTCTGTAGTTCGCTCATTGATGGAGATAATGACACTTCAAGGTATCACATATACTGATTTTGGTCCTGGTATGAGTATGGGGCATTCAGTTGCAGCAAAAGCTATTAAAGGAGTTAAGGATGCTCTTTCCATAACTGTTCCATTAGGTACAGGAATTCATAGGAGGATAGTCTATGTTGAACTGGCAGATAATGCAGATTTTACCAAGGTATCGCAATCAATCAAGAAAGATGACTACTTTGCAAACGATGAGACGCATGTTATTCAAGTACCAAACGTTAATGTTCTTATGGATAAAGGGCATGCTGTAAACATATCAAGAAAAGGTGTTTCCGGGAAAACACATAATCAGATTATTAATTTTTCCATGTCAATAAACAATCCTGCTTTAACTGCACAGATACTTGTTTCCTGTGCAAGAGCAGTTGTAAAACAAGCACCAGGATGTTATACAATGATAGAGATACCGCTTATTGATATGATACATGGAGATAAAGAAAGCATTATAAGACGTTTAGTGTAAAGTAAAAAATTATTCAAATTTCAAATTATAAGCATTTTCAATAAAAAAAAGTGCTATAACAATCAACTGATTAAACCCAACAGTAAATTGACTCTATCTATTTATATAATCAATTTTACATACCTTTTCTTGTGTGATATATTTATTTACGTAAAGCATACCAAAATAAACGAAAGGAAAAGAAATGGCTAAGAAATATACAATGCTGGACATAGCAAATGCAGCAAATGTCTCAAAAGCTACAGTTTCATATGTGCTTAACGACAAACAGAACTCCAGAATAAGCGATGAAACAAGACGTAGGATACTTCAGATAGCTAACCTTTATCAGTATGTGCCGAATCTGTCAGCGAAATATCTTTGTGACAACAAAAAAAAACTTATAGGTATAATAATAGGGGACAGCTCCTTCAAAAGCTTTATCAACGAGTGTAAGATTATATATTTGTTATATGAAATATTCCATGCTGATGAATATAAACTGGTACTTCTTGATAACAAGCGGCAGGAAAACTATATGGATTTGGCATATGATATGATACTGGCTATTAATATAAGTGAAGAACAGATACG
>MWDI01000061.1 GCA_002070475.1 Firmicutes bacterium ADurb.Bin146 | reverse complement strand
ATTACCACTTTAGATAATTCAGATACTGTAATAATTCTCACTGTCAAGGAGGATTTTGAGAGTATGCTTTTATCTGCAGTATCCACACTTGAAGAACAACTTATGGTTTCTGTAAAAGCATCGATAGGAAGGTATTTTACACTTTTAGAAGAAGCAAAAAACTCATATATAACATCCCTAAAAGCCTTTGACATAGGTTCTTTATACAGAGAAGGATATGCAGTCTATAACTATAACAACATGGGTATTGCAAGGCTTTTTCATGATATTCCGGTACAGAAGCTGGAGTACTTCATAGAGGAAACGATCACCTCGGATATATATGACCAGATAGATGATGAGACAATAAAAACAATGCAGGCATTTTTTGAGAATAATCTCAATATAAGCGAGACAGCAAGAAAAATGTATCTGCACAGGAATACTTTGGTATACAGGATAGAAAAGTTTAATAAACTGACCGGACTGGATGTCCAGAAATTTGAATCCGCAGTATTGTTTCATACTATATGCCAGATAAAATGCTTTTTAAGGAATTTGGGAAGGAATTAGGATGATAGATTTTAATAATGTATCAATGATATACAAAAGCGGCACAGAAGCTCTGCACGGAGTAAATTTTCACATTGATCCGGGTGAGTTTGTCTTCATAACAGGAAAATCCGGTTCAGGTAAGTCTACAATAATCAAGCTGCTAATGAGAGAGGAAAGACAGACATCAGGTGACATATTTGTAAATGGGTATGATCTGTTTAATCTGTCAAGATATGATCTTCCTCACTACCGCAGAAGGCTCGGGGTCGTTTTTCAGGACTGCCGTCTTCTAATGAACAAGACTGTCTATCAGAATATAGAATTTGCAATGGAAATTATAGGCGAGTCCAACAGGACTATAAAACAGGTCGTTCCAAAACTATTGCACATGGTGGACCTTGAAGGAAAGGAAAAATCCTTTCCTGATGAGCTTGCTGGCGGGGAACAGGCCAGAGTAGCTTTAGCAAGAGCGATTGCTAACGCCCCTGATATTCTGATTGCTGACGAGCCGACAGGAAATCTTGACCCTAAAACCAGCGTAGAGATAGTTGACCTTTTATATAAAGTAAACCAGCTTGGCACGACAGTACTGGTCGTTACTCATGATACACGTATTGTGGACAGGCTGCAGCAGAGGGTAATCCGGCTTCAGGGCGGGAAAATAGCCAGCGATACGGAAGGAAGCATATACGAAAATGAAGCCTGTGAGTATTAAGTACATTTTAGTAGAATCATTTAATAATATTGTCAGAAACAAAGTGCTGTTCATAACCAGTATATTTACTGTATGCGTTACGATACTTTTAATGGGTGTTGTAGGTATTCTCCTTATGAATGTATCATATAACTCTGATACCATGATGGAAGAAATGTTAAATATAACTGTGTATGTCATACCTGAAGCAGATGAAAAAACTCTTAATGATGTTCAGGATGTTTTAATTAATGATCCGCATGTAGCTGATATCAAGTACATATCTCAGCTTGAAGCTTATGAAGCCAGTAAAGAGCTTGTAGGTGAAGAAATAATGGAAGAGCTTGGCCATGATTTTCTTCCGGCATCCTTCATTGTAAAACTGGATGATGTGACATATGCGAACATATTCGTGCGGAAGATGGTAGCAATGTCCAATATTTATGAAGTCAAATACAGCTCAGAGGCATATGAAAGAGCTGGTAGCATATCATACACGATAAGATATGTCTGCGGAATCCTTACAGGCCTTTTAGGAGTGCTTTCACTATTTCTGATTTCTAATACCATAAAGATAACTGTCTCGACCAGTAAAGAGGAAGTTACAATTATGAGGTATATTGGAGCATCAGAAGCAAGGATTAAAGCTCCATTTTATCTGCAAGGCGGATTTATAGGGTTTCTAGGTGCAATAATATCTTTTATTATTGCAGGTTTTGGATATAATTATATATATACAAGGTTAGAGGGGAGCCTAAGCGAATATATTGGGGCAATGGAACTTGTTCCGGTTTCACAGATGCTTCTTGTATTATTAGGCGTGTTTATGTTGTATGGCATCGTACTTGGCATATTGGGAAGCTTTTTCGCAATACGTAAGTACCTGAAGGCTTAAAGAGGAGTATACAAATGATGAAGGGTATCAAAAAAAGAAGAATATTGGTTGTTGTAATGGCTTTTGTAATGCTGCTTTCGTTTTCTCAGGCAGCATTTGCTGTAGGAGATATAAATGAAGCTAAAGACAGTCTTGAAAGCATACAGGACCAGCTTACAAGAATTGAAAACGAGCTTAAGCAGAAACAGGGCATAAAAACATATTATGAGAGCCTTGCCAAGAATATGAAGAACAGCATAACCTCCCAGCAGCTGCAGCTTGCAACATACAACGAATACATAAATGAAGTCACAGGCAAGATAAACAGCCTGACAGAAACAATAGAACAGGCGGAAAAAGATTATGAGGAAAAGGTCAGCATATTAAAGGAAAGAATTATAAATACATATATGAGCAGCAATCTTTCTATGCTGGATGTCTTAATGAAGTCCTCATCTTTAAAGCAGTATTATGATTACCTTGAATTGAATGAACTAATTGCCAAGCACGATAATCAGCTGATTGAAGAAATGAAGATTTTGATGCAGGATATTACTTCAAAAAGGGAAACCATGAAGATGCTTAAAGAATCATATATAACATTAAGCGAGCAGGCTCAGATTGTTCTTAGCAACATGCAGTCCATGCAGAATGAGGCTTTAGATACAGTCAATGTAACAGGTGAAACTATAAAAGTGCTAAAAGCCAAAGAAAATGCTTTGGAAGCTGAGGAAGCAGAGATGCTTAATGTTATACTGAGGCTTCAAAGAGAAATAGACTATATAGGCGGACAAATGACCTGGCCGCTTCCTTCCTGGAAATATATGCCTACAAGCAATGTATTCGGCTGGAGGTTTCATCCGATATTCTTTGAATGGAGAATGCATAACGGAGTCGATTTAGGCGGTACTCAGGGCTACAATATTGTATCAGCTAATGAAGGAGTTGTTTCAATAGCATCATGGGGAGAAGGCTACGGATACTATGTCGTGGTGGACCATGGCGGAGGCATATCCACTCTATATGCTCACTGCTCTAAACTCTTAGTAAGCGCAGGACAGTCGGTAAAAAAAGGACAGGTAATTGCTCTAATAGGTGCAACAGGATGGGCAACAGGGCCGCATCTGCATTTTGAAGTAATTATAGGCGGAAAAAGAGTCGATCCGCTTCTATATATAGATCCTTCGAGATAAGAAAAGGTGGTAAAATTGAAAAGAATACTTATTAAAAAAGCAATAGCCATATTACTGATTATGGCAGTAACATCATTTGTTCTGCTGACAGGATGCTCCCTCATAGGTGAGGTCACATCGATAGACAGAGCTATAGCCCGCAAGATAACAACGGTTACTCTGCCTGAAACATCACCTAGCAATGTGAAACTTGATGGAGAGTTTACAGAAGAGCAACTGGAAAAATTCAATGAAGTATATAATCTGTTAAAGCAGATGTCCATATATGATGTAGATCATGAAAAAATGATGGAAGCGATTATAGCTGGTATGACATCGGTTTTTGATGTATATACAATGTATGTCCCTGAAGAGCATGCACAGACTATAAGGGAATCTTCCAGCGGAGAGTATAAAGGCATAGGCGTAACTATCACTACACCTGAAGATGGGATAGGTGCAGAAGTCATTTCAGTAAATCCTACAGGAGACGCATATGTCCAGGGTATAAAGCCAGGCGACATAATAATTAAAGTAGAGGATACAATTCTCACAAAAGGCATGTCTTTGGAATATATAGCATCCATGGTAAAAGGCGAAGAAGGAACATTTGTAAAAGTAACTGTCTGGAGGCCTTCAGAAGAAAAAGAAATTGAGTTCACAATTAAAAGAATGCTGATAAATACAATAGACGCATCAGGACATATGATTGAAGGTACAGATATCGGATATATTTACATAAGCAGTTTCAGCACGGATATGCTTGATGAATTTGTCGAAACATTCAATGACCTTGTACTTGAACAGGGAATGGCAAAACTAATAATAGACTTAAGGGATAATCCAGGTGGGGATTTCTATGCAGCAGTCAGTTTAGCAGATGCATTTATAAAAGAAGGTATAATAACAACTCTTGCTGATGGTACTGGCTATAAAGAGGAATATACTTCAGACAGTTATGCAGTAAGCATTCCTACAGCCATCCTTGTTAATGGAAATTCAGCATCAGCATCGGAACTGTTCAGTGGAGCCATGAAGCATTATGGTCTTGCTACGATAATCGGAACACAGACATATGGAAAAGGCGTAGCACAGAGCATATACGATCTTGATGACGGATCACAGCTACGGGTCACCAGCTATAAATATCTTCTTCCTGACGGATCAAATATTGACGGCATAGGTGTAGCTCCTGACATTGAAGTGTTTCCTTTTGAAGGATATGAAGATGAGTATATATCATCTTTAGAACCAGAAAATGATGCTCAGCTGCAAAAAGCCATAGAGATATTGGAGAGTAAGTAATATGTATGACTGCATAGCTGATGTCTATGACCTTCTTATGAAAGATGTGGACTATATAACATATGCAGAATATATGGATAAGATTATAAACAGATATCTGGTAAAGAAACCAGAAATAATACTTGATGTAGGCTGCGGTACAGGCAGCCTTACATGTGCATTAAGAGATAAAGGGTATTCAATGATAGGTGCGGAACCTTCGCAGAATATGCTGAATCGCGCTTTCGAAAAGGACATTTCGAATATACAGTATATTAACCAGGGTATGGAACATCTGGACCTGTTCGGTACGGTTCAGACAGCTGTAAGTTTTTTAGACTGTATAAATCATATAACTGATATTAAGCACCTTCAAAAAGGATTTGACAAGGTATCGCTTTTTCTGGAAAGTAAAAGTTTGTTTATATTCGATTTGAATACTGTATACAAGTTTGAGAATATTTATGCGAATAATGTGTATTTTGATCTTTCTGATGATGT
>MWDI01000060.1 GCA_002070475.1 Firmicutes bacterium ADurb.Bin146 | reverse complement strand
TTTTCTTTCATATATGTAGTATAACAGAAAGCAGTATACAATTCAATACAATAACGAACATTTATTCGATTTATTATTTACCATATAGATCACAGCGCTTTCATCTCGGCAATTGAATAACCGAGGATTCCCGCTATAATATCCTAAATAAAGTAATCCGGAGCATTCCGATTAAGGCATACTAAATAATCTTTTTTTAAATGTTGAATAAAAATCGACCACTCCTGTTCCTTCATATAGCATTTTACAAATTTACTTGAATATTCGTAAAATTTTCTGAATGCTTCATGTTGTGAAACAGTAGAAATATGATAGTTAATGAACTTATTCAAACCTACAAAAAAATTGAATGGGCTTTTAAAGTAACCTATTATATACTCACAGCTATTATGAAAATGAATACTGTTTTTATATCTTTCAGTTAAAGCTGCTATTCTTTTTAGAATAAATACATTTTCATAAGATAAAAATCGGTTTGAAAATATGTCATATGGAGGTTCATTATTAAAAACATATGAAAATTCTTTTTCCTGGTTCCTTATTTTAGTCCCTTTTAGCAATTTCAGAACTCCTAGTTGTAATTCATCACAAGCATAAAAAATATCATCATATGACTTGCCAATTGAAGTAATGTCATCATAAGGAAGTCCAAAAATAAGATCACCATGTACTTTAATATTTCCTAAGGCTCGTAATTTTTTCATATTTTTTATAGCATTATCTATATTAGAAGGCCTGTCAATAGCTTCAAGGGTTTTTTTGTTTGTGGATTGAATACCAATCTCCATTTGCAGCTTATTATTTGGAAATTTTTTTAGAATATCAAACATTTCGTTGTTAAATAATTCTGGGCGTACTTCCAAATGATATGTCTTTGTATATTTCTCATCAAGTAAACCCTTCAGTATCTCATTTGCTCTATCGATGTCGTAATTGAATGTCCTATCTACAAATTTAATAATAGATATACTTTTAAACTTTTCATACTCCAGAATGTCTTCCAAAGTTTTAATTGCAGATTTAGATCTTATACCTTTTTCTATTGAGGATAAGCAATAGGAACACTTATATGGGCATCCTCTACTTGATTCATAATATGCAATATTTCCATTAATACCATTGTCCTCATCGTATTCAATACCTTTTTGATAAAATTTTGAATATGATTTACCTGTTATTATTTGTTTATCAGGTATTTTCTCGAGATAATTTTCAAAAGCATCTTCTCCTTCTTGTGTAATTACATTATCTATGAAAGGATTTCTTTCTACTAGATACTTAGAATCATAAGATGCCTCTGGACCGCCAAAAAGAATTTTTACTTCTGGTAAAAGCTTTTTTAAGTTTTGAGCATAAAAAAGCATTTCATTAATATTGAAAATATAGCAGGAAAATCCGTATATTTCAGCATTCAATGAATATAGCGTATATAAAACTTCATCAGTTTTATCTTTCAGGTTTTTCTCAACTATGATTATTTCATGTTTACCAGGATATTTAGTATCTACATGATTTTTTAAGCATCTTACTGCAAGATTTGTATGAACATATGAACTATTTAGTGCAAACAAAACTGCTTTCATAAAATATTACCTCTTTTTATCAAATCTTGTCCATATCTGTCATTTAACTCATCTATAACATTTTCCAGTCTCTCTTCTTTCTTTTTATTATCTAAATCGAGGCTTAATTGCATATCCTTACTGCATAAAGAACTTATTGAAACTCCAAGCAGACGTACTGGCCTATCATTATCCCAATTGTTTTCCAAAAGGATACATGCAGCATTATAGATATCCTTAGTTAGACTTGTCTGCTTTATCTTCATTTGTCTGTTTATTGTTTCAAATGTATTATACTTAATCTGTATAGAGATTATACTACCTTCTACCTGTTTCTGTCTTATAGTCTTACCAATAGATTCTGACAATAGGGCAATTGTCTTTTTAGCTTGCCTGATATCAGTAATATCATGAGCTAGCGTTTCCATTCTTCCGCAGGATATATTTTTTGTATCGTGAACAGAAACAGGTTCATCATCTATACCTTTTGATCTTTCATAAAGATATATGCCATATTTTCCAAATTTTTTAACAAGATAATCCATTTCACATTTTGCTAAGTCTCCAATAGTATTTATACCATCATTATTTAATTTTATTGATGTTGCCTTACCAATACCGTAAAGATTTCTTACAGGCATAGGCCATAATATATCATTAATCTGTGATTTATAAAGCTGTGTAATACCTAGAGGTTTCTTGATTTCTGATGCCATTTTTGATAAAAACTTATTCTCACTTATTCCGATTGAACACCATAATCCCATTTCATTTTTAAGCCTGGATTGTATACTGCATGCAATATTTAACGGGGTACCAAAAAGTTTTTTACTGTTTGTCACATCCATCCATGCTTCATCAATACTGTTTATTTCCAATATCGGAGTATATTCATAGAGTAAATTGAAAACTTGTGATGAGCATTTCTCATAGAAGTCGTGATCTGGTTTTACAAGAGTTATGTGTGGACATAGTTTTAATGCTTCATTTACTGTCATTGTAACTTTAACTCCAAATTTTCTTGCTTCATAATTAGCTGCGAGTATTATTCCTGTTCTGAATTTTGGGTCTCCTGCAACAGCTGAAGGTTTTGAAAGTAATGAAATATCCTTTCTTGATTCACACATTATAAAAAAAGCATTCATATCTACTAACAATATATCTCGCATTCAAGCTCCAATTTGGTATATTCTTTATCATTTATATGATATACCAGTAAAAAAACCTTGTCAAAAACAATTTTAGTGTTGACATGCCAACAATTAGAAATTAAAATATTAGTTGCGCTTGTGCCATTAGCTCAGTTGGTAGAGCACCTGACTCTTAATCAGGGTGTCCGGGGTTCGAGTCCCCGATGGCGCACCAAAAAAGGATTTATCCTTTTTTTATTTCTCAAAATCTGGTCTGAGAACTTTTCTATCAAGAGAGTATACTGCTCTTTCAGTTATGCTGCCTTTATCAAGTGTCTCATAAGCTTTGTTAAAATCATATGACCTCGCATCAATAAGATCTATATGGTGGAGTAGTTCTGCTTCTAGGAACATAGGCATTTTTGTACTGCCATGTTCGGGTATGTAATGATGGCTCAAAATCATATGTTTAAGCAAAAGTTCCTTATTTTCTGATAATCCGACCTTTTTTGACATTTCTCCGATATAACAAATACCTATTTCTATATGTCCCATAAGCTGTCCTTCCATAGTATAATCAGCTATCCCACATTCATTAGCATTCATTTCTTTTAATTTCATTACATCATGAAGCAAAATACCTGCATATAAAAAATCTGTATTAATATTATTGTATACATAAGATAAACCCTTAGCGATATCCAGCATAGTAGTTATGTGATATAGAAACCCTCCCCTAACCGAGTGATGAAGGACTTTAGCAGCAGGATAGTACATAATTTGTTTCTCATACTGATCATAAACCATGACACAAAGTTTTTTAAGTTCTTCATCTTTTATATAGTCCATGTACTCATATGCTTTTTTGAGCATATCTTCTGATGAAAATGGAGCACTTTGTACAAAATCTGCAATATTTCTTTGAATTTGTTCAGGTGCTTTTCTTATGCTCGACACATTAAGCTGTAATGCGCCTTGAAATTCAGTAACTCTCCCTGATACAAAATACAAAACTGCATTTTGAAAATCCGAAGCTTCATTAACAGTAGCATCCCACTTTTTCCCACTTATCTCCCCAGTCTTATCTCGAAATTGAAAATCAATATAATATTTGTTATTAGAAGCTTTTTTTAACTCGTTATACCATAATATATATAATTCATTCTTAATTTCCATTCCATTTTTTAAATCTGTGATTTTAATATCTGCCATATCTTATTCCTTTCAACTTCTCTTTCCTCGTTACTCATTTTATACGCATTTCTACTTGTGTAAAGAATTTTTGTAGGTTTCTCGCCTAAAACATGAATATCATATGCTATATATAATGCTTCATCTAAGTCATGTGTTACATATATAACTGTTTTACGGTTCTCTTTCCACATTTCCAGAAATCTGTCAATTATATTTTCTTTCTGTGTTGGATCTAAACCTTTAAAAGGCTCATCCATAAGCAAAACATCAAAATCTTTTAAAAAAGCTCTTGCGATTGATACTCTTTGAGCCATTCCTCCGCTTAACTGGTAAGGATAATAGTCTGCATACTTATCCATATCAACCATTTTTAAGCAATTTATTATTTTATTATGTGTTGTTTGTTTTTCTGTCTTTGAATTATTAAGTACAAACTGCATGTTTTTGTACACAGTATACCAATTTAGAAGTCTTGGCTCCTGAAAAATATAAGAGTATTTGAGTGATTTAAAATCAGAATATTCAAAAACATATTCATCTGTGATTGAAGAAAGGACATTCAAAAGAGTTGTTTTTCCTGAACCTGACTTACCAAGCAGACAGGTAATCCTGTTTTGTTCTATATCCATATTAAAATCTTGGAATATGTAGTTACCGTTATATGATTTTGTCAGATTTTTTAGTCTGAGCATTATATCTTCCGCCTTCTATGATTTTTTTAAATATGTATTCAAATATATAACTTAGTACAAGTATCACTAAAGTCCATGCAAATACTTCTGTTGTTTCAAGGTTATATTTTGCTTGCAAAAGTCTTGTTCCAATACCGTATTTCGGATTTGCAAGTACTTCAGCAGCAACTGCAACTCTGAATGCAAGACCTAAAGCTGTATTCATCCCTGCTGCCAAAAATGGTTTTACTGAACCAAGATAAACACCAGTAAAGACTTTAGTAGGTTTCACTTCATATATTTTTGCCATATCAAGTAATTTAGTATCAGTATTTTTTATTCCTTTTACGACATTATCATATATCGGAGGAAAACACATAATCAGGTTTACAACTAAAGGAGCTAGATTATAACTAAACCATATTATCGCAAGTATGATAAAACTCATAACTGGAGTGGATCTAACAATTGTAATAAATGGTGAAAGGAGTATCTCAGCAGTCCTATTAAGTCCTGAAAGTACACCAATAGTAAAAGCAAATACTACTGCAATAATGAATCCGACAACTATTCTGAAAAGAGAATATAATAAAGCTGAATAGAAGGATGATACCGACATTAAATTAATAAGAGTCCTGACTGTTGCATAAGGTGATGGCAGAAGCAATTCCTTATTTATAATAAGTGAAAGTATCTGCCATATGATTAGCCATAGAATGATACCTATTGTTTTTAATAACCTTTGCTTCATCAAACTACTCTTTTTTTATATTTTCCGGTTTTGAAAGACTTATGCCATCATCTACTATTACTTGCTCAGGTGGATCAAGCAATACTTCAGGATTCTGAAGTATTTTTGAGAATAACCTCATAGTAGAAGCATAATAATATCCATCACATATTCTTTCATCAACAACCATCTTCAAGCTTAAAATTCTTTTTTTTATCAGCTCTCCTTCATCAGAACCCTGATATTGATATTCTTTTTTCCCCATAGCAAGAAAAATAGATGTTGTGCCGAAATTATACAAATGATGATAAACTGATTTGATTCCTAAAGATCCCATGTTAGTAAGGTATCCACTACAGTGGAATGGGGAAAATTCAATTGTACTTGCAGGCATAAGTCCAATCCTATCTAGCCACATGAGGAAGTTTACGACAGTTTTAATAATGAATGTAGGAAGATGGCCTATAAGTTTTGCAAATTTGTCTGTATCATTTTCAGAACCGCTTTCTTTATTCATATTTACCTGTTCATTAACTATGTCAACTACATCTTTAAGTGTTGACTCTGGAGCAAATCTTGGTTTGATATTTGTTTCCTCTCCATCATCTGTCATACTTCTTTTAATTGACATGGAAATCGCAATATGATTCCTTGCATATATTTTACTGCCGCACACAAATCTGTTTATTCTTGGTCTTATGGCAAAAAGCCTTACTAGAGCAGCAATGAAAACATGATATAATTTCAATCCTGGAATATCTTCCTGGTATTTTCTTACAAATGCATCAAGTATGTCAGCATCTGCGACATCTTCAAAAAATATTTGGCTATCATCTCTTTTCTTCATGATATACGGAATCAGCAGGAAAAAAGTATCAACATTTCTTAATCTGTATCCGTCATATCTGTCCCCAATTCTTTTTTTCATAATCCCCCCTAACTTTGTATAATATTGTATCATAATCTGATTAATATAAGAATAAAGTTTTTTATAACCTGATTATAAATTCATACTAATCAGTAATAGTGACAATAATAACTTAATTACAAATAAAAATATATAACCTTGACAACAGATATAATTGTAAATAAAATTTAGTGAATGACTGATATCAGCTTTTTAAAAGATTTAGTCACATGAAATAAGGAGACATTTATGTTAAAAGTAGTAAAATTTGGCGGTTCCAGCCTTTCTGATGCAGAACAGGTTAAAAAGGTTTTTAATATCGTTACTTCCGATCCTTCACGTAAATTCGTTGTTGTTTCAGCTCCTGGAAAAAGAAATCCATCTGATACAAAAGTTACCGATATGCTTATAAAACTCGCCGAAACAGCACTTGCACATGAGGATACAACATCTTTGCTTAATCTTATACTGCAAAGATTTCGTGATATATCCTCGGGTCTTGGTATGAAAGATGATATTATAGATGTTATTTCACAGGATCTTTTAAACAGGATAAATTCTGATAAATCAATAAAAGAAAGATTTTTGGACAATTTAAAAGCTGCGGGCGAAGATAATTGCGCTAAACTATTAGCTACATATATAAATTTACAAGGATATCTTGCAACATATGTCTCTCCTAAAGAAGCTGGACTTCTTCTGACTGCTGAATATGGCAATGCACAGATACTTCCTGTTTCTTATCAAAATTTAAAAGTACTAAACAATTATGATGGAATAGTTATTTTTCCTGGTTTCTTCGGATATTCCATTAATCAGGAAGTTGTGACACTGCCTAGAGGCGGTTCTGATGTTACAGGTGCGATTTTAGCAGCCTCTCTTGACTGTGACCTTTATGAAAATTTTACTGATGTAGATTATATTTATACTGTAAATCCAAACATAGTAAAAAATCCATTACCAATCGACCATCTTACATTTAGGGAAATGAGAGAATTATCATATGCAGGATTCAGTGTTTTTCATGAAGAAGCCCTTACGCCAGTGTATTATAAATTTACACATGTTAATATTAAAAATACGAATAATCCTAATGCACCTGGAACGATGATACATCAACAGGTTAATGAAAACAGAAAACATAGCATTACCGGAATAAGTGGTGATAAGGGTTTTTCCACTATAAGTATAAGAAAGTATTTAATGAACCGTGAAATAGGTTTTGGACGTAGGGTTTTACAGATGCTTGAGGAAGAATCTATCCCATATGAGCATTCTCCTTCTGGAATCGATGATATTTCCATTATAGTACGTACCAAATATCTTAATGAGCATATTGAAGACAAGTTAATATGCCGTATAAAAAATGAATTAAAAGCAGAGGAAGTAACGATAAACCATAATCAGGCTTTAGTAATGATAGTTGGAGAGAAGTGTCTAGATGATTCTAATACTTTGCACAAATGTTCCGAAGCACTTTCTGAAGCTGGTATTGTTATAAAAATGCTTAATCAGGGTTCCTCAAAATTGAGTATTATGGTTGGTATTGCTGATGCTGATTTTGAAAAAGCGATTAAGTGCCTTTACGATAAATTTTTTATTACGTAAAAATGTATAATTATTTTATTTTAATTAGTATATAATATCATATATGATATATGATGTTTTTATGAGTGACAAATGAAAAATGTAATAACGGTTTCTATAGCATTATCTTTATTTATTGCTTCTCTTCATGCAATTAGGCCACAACAGCTTACATATGATACTTCTTTATTCTCATGGAGTACTGATCAGGTTTACTCAATAGGCTTTTCTAATCTTTTAGAAGTTATCACAATGAATAATATAAATGCCTCTTATCAGTATTTTACTGATGAAATGATAGAAAACATGAAACCAAGTTCATATATAAGGACACTTAATAAAAGCAACATTTCAACTTATTACCTTACCGGTAATCCTTCTTGGGCAACTGAAAATCGTAACAGGACCATGAGAGCAAAGATAAAACAGATTGCTATGTATAATAATAAAGTTTCAGATAATGAGAAATTTACAGGTATAGTATTTGATGTCGAACCTTACCTTTTATCAGACTGGAGTAGAAATAAAGATGACATAATGGTAAAATTTTTAGAGAATATGACTAATTCGTATAACTATGCTCAACAATTTAACCTTGAAATTATTGTTTGTATTCCCTACTGGTTTGATAATAATTATTATGACACGCTGGAAGCTTTAATTAAGAATGCGTCAGATCATATTGCTGTGATGAATTATTACAGGAATAAGGAAATAAGCAATATAAAAAATGAAGTAGCATTATGCAGAAAGTATAATAAAAGTATAATATGCATATCTGAACTTCAACAGCCAGATTCAAATTCAATTCCAAATTCAATTACTTATTACAATTATGGGCTTAATGTTCTGTGGAGGATGTGGAATCAAATTTATTCATATTTTGATTACTCAGCACTAAGTTTTTCATATCATTATTATAAACCATTAAAAAACTGCCTGGATTTGATACAGGCAGCTTATAGACCTATCATTATCATTAAAAAACCATACATTCATAATGTACAGTTTTCAGATGGTATAAAATTTACACCATCTTTACACTGAACAACTACTTTATAATGTTCTTCTTTCTATATTCCGACCAGACATTTTCAAACCAGTTGTCTTCTTTGGGTATCGGTCTTACATCTTGCCAGTTGAAGCTTACTTTCATTGTTTCTTTATCATATTTGACAGTACAAGTTTTACTCATTAATTTTTGATCATCCAACTTAAATCTGAATATTTCTGGAAGACCTGTAATGGGTAAAATACCTTCATCATCTCTAACAAGATAAGATCCTCTTGATCTTCCTCCTTTTTCAATGTATTCCTTTATTGCAGAAAGGTAAACATAACGGGTTATCAGAATGTCTCTGTTTCTGAAAGCATCAATAAGATATGCTCTGTCATTAACTGATGTATCATTTACAAAAGACTTAATCTCATTTAAACTTGTATTTACAGCTTCCGTCACCTCGTGTAAACCTCTTATATGAGCTCCAGATTTAGTCATCAGTTTCTGATAATGTTTTCTAAGTTGTAGTACATTAGTATTTTTTTTATCTTTAATTAAAGTTTTAGCAGTATTAAGATATGAACTTACATGGTCATTACATAATTTTGAAAAAACCTCTTCAGATACAGGAGCTATGTCATAATTTTGAGATATGTACTGAGCAGCTCTGAACGATGCAACCTGTGTCGAATTAAGTGCGCTTCCACCTGGCCTGTAAACTCCAAATGTCCCGTTAACTTCTCCTACTGGGAACAGATGACGTAAATTGCTTTCATACCATATATTTGCTTCAAGGCCGCCATTATTGTGTTGTGCGCAAACAGCTATCTCAAGGTTTTCATTATATAAGTCAATACCATTGTTCATATAAAGATCGATTGCTGGCTTGTTCATATGCGCTAATCGCTCTATAGGTGTCTTTTGAAAAGCATTTGAATTTTTAAGGTATGTATAAGATTCATCACTAAGTACAGAAAAATCAAAATCTTTTGGATTCTTTCTAAAATCCATAAAAACACGTCTACCTTTGATTGCAGTTTCATTAAATACCAGTACATCAATAATTGATGATCCAAGATTTTCAATTTTTCTTGGATCAAAAGGCCACTGGTAACCTTTTAAAAAGATGCAGTCAAATAACCTTCCTTTATCAATAAAGTAATCATCAAGAAATTCCTTCTCATCATTACCATCTAAATCAGTTGAGATATATCTTGGTATAACCTGTTGGTAAGTACCAGATAGATTCCATCTAAATTTAATAGAAGCGATTCCATACTGAGATTCAGTAAGGTTGATTCCATTCGCTCCTGCTTCAAATGCTATACCTGTAGATCCTGTATGACTTATAGGATAAACTGAAGTATCGTAAATACCAGCAGGGCCGCCTGTTGCATAAATAATATTTGTACAATTAAATACAGTAATACCAAAATTTTCTTCATTTACTTTGTTTGCATTTATTGCTACAAGCCCATATGCGCTTCCTTTATCTTGCAGTATTCCAATAACATAGAATCCATCAAAAATCATGATTTTTTTATTTTGAACTTGAATTTCCAGTTTTTCTGTCATAAATTTTGATGTTAAAGGTCCTGCAGAGGTTGCTCTTTGTCGCGGATCGTGATCTGTTTTATAACCGACATATTCTCCATATTTATTATGCGGAAATGGGACTCCTATTGATGCCAGCTTATAGAAACCTTTTGCGGATAATGCTGCTTCTGTAAGAGCAATATCTCCATGCATGCTTCCTCCATTAAATAATGTTTTTGCCATCTCATGAACAGAATCAGAACCATCTCCTGCTAATGTCAGTTTATAATAAGTCTGTTTGTCTGAACCAGTATTCCGGGATGTACCCATTTTTATTCCTTCAGTAACTATACAGATATCTTTCTGACCCAAATCAAACAAACTGTCAGCTGCATTGAATCCTGCAGCTCCAGTTCCTACTATCACAGTATTAACACTCACATAATCATATGCAATATCGTTTATTGTTATCGTACTGATTTTCATAATTACCTCCGATTATAATCTTTGTATATGTAAGCCTCCATCAACATTTATGACTTCACCTGTTGAATATGCAAATTTGTCTGAAACAAATGCAGATACAACATTAGCTATATCCTCAGGATATCCCCATCTCTTAATAGGGCAGATGCCTTCAGCTATAAGCTTATCATATTTCGCTCTTACTACTTCAGTCATTGGAGTATATATTATTCCAGGTCTTATTTCATATACATTAATTTCATATGCTGCAAGTTTGTCAGCAAAAAGTTTAGTTACCATGCTTACTCCAGCTTTTGAAATACAGTATTCTCCTCTCGAAATTGAACTTGTATATGCTGACATGGAACTGATATTGATTATTTTAGGTTTGTAATTTTCCATAGTGTCTTTTAACTTAATCATTTCATTTGCGACTGCTTGAGTAAGGAAAAATGTTCCTTTAAGATTTATATTCATTACAAAATCAAAACTTTCTTCTGTGGTATCCAAAATATCCATTCTAACCTTTGGACCTACTCCAGCATTATTAACCAATACATCAATCCTTCCATATTGTTCCATTACAGTTTTTACGAATTCAATCCTGTCATCGGATTTTGACAGGTCACCTTTAAAATATAAAACCTCAGCACCTGCTTTTTTAACCCTATCGATGTTCTCATTTACATCTTCCTGTGCAAATACATCAAGTATAGCTATATCATATTCTTCTGTTGCTAGCTGATAAGCTATTCCATTACCGATTCCTCTAGCTGCACCAGTAATAATTGCTATCTTTTTCATTTAATTCCTCCTGTTACTTAATAATTTCTCTATAAAGCGGTAGATATACATCAGTATCCTTAACTACACATCCTGGCGTGCTACCTGCTCTCATTAATTCCACACACTTACCGCAACAAATACAGCATTTATTTATTGACATAGCATTGTCGTGTAAAATGTCGAAAGCAAAATCTGGGTATGCAAGCGCTTCCCTGCCAAAACCAATGATATCTGCCATATTATTCTTTTTGACGAACGCAGCGACATAAGGGGCATAGTTTCTAAGCCATGAATATCCTGTCCCCATAACGACCATTTCTGGTACCTCTTTTTTTATGACATATGCCCCATGTATAAGTCTTGCTACTCCTTCAAGCGGATGTTCATGAGGTATGTACTCCCCTGAATCAAAAGGCCTGTTTACATGAGGATTATAATATGGTGTACCCATTGTTACATTTAGAAGCCTGACACCTTTTTCATAAAGAATCTTAACAAGCCTTATAGGTTCTTCATAATCAGGGTTTAGATAATTGCTTTTATCAACTCCGAATCCGTATGGATACGGTATTGAGTCAAAAATATTCAATCTTACTGATATTATAAAGCTATCATCATTAACGGCAGCCTTTATTTTATCAACACAGTTCAAAAGAAAACGTGTTCTGTTTTCAAAGCTTCCTCCATATTTGCCTTCTCGGGTAAATGCTCCCAAAAGTCCTGAATTGAGATACCTGTGACATGATTTCATATCAACACCATCAAAACCTGCCATATATGCAAGTTTAGCGCTTTTAGCGAAATCATCTTCAAGTGATTCCAGTTCTTCGTCAGTTATAATATTTAACTTCTGTAATTTCTGATGTCTATCCAGTATGTCGTTTTTGCATTCTAAAATAGGCGCCATCTTTCCTTCAGGTTTTGAGAATCTACCTGAATGCGTAAGCTGCATTATTACTATGCATCCTTCTGATTCTTTCTCGATAATATTCCTTACTTCTTTGAATTTTTCAAGATTTTCCTCTGTTATATTAAGCTGTCTTGGGTTAGCTTTGCCTTTAGGATTTACTGCTGTAGCTTCAAACCATATAAGTCCTGCTCCTCCTTTTGCGAATCTTTCATACCTTCTTAAAGCGAGATCAGAGCATGAACCATCTGGATTTGCATCACAACCTTCCATCGGGTGTATTCCCAATGAATTCTTTACTGTCTTTTTTCCAATTTCAACAGATTTAGATAATACCTTTAATTCATCACTAAAACCTATCTGTATCCCATTCTTGGTACAGAATTCTTCAATCTGCTGCCTTGTCTTAAAATTAAATCTTGAATATTCCATATTTTCTTCCTTTATCACTAATATAATTCTACATTTAATTCTACTTTAAAAGAAGCTTTAAAACAACATCAAAAGACTAACACGCGTTTGATTCAGTAAGTCTTTTATACTTTGACAAGCCTGTTACTCTGTTTCTTATATCAATTCCATATTTTTTTAAAATTCTTACTGCTTTATTATACTGAGATTTATCTATTTCCCATTCCAGTTCATAATCTATATTGTTTTTATAACTATTCATGTCAATCTCAATATCCCGCATTGAGGAATCCAAGGTAACATTCGCTCTTAAAGTTTCTAATGAACCTTTATATATTACAAATGAATCAGATATTTTTGATTTGCCAAGATATACCCATAATGCATTCGGATTGTTTTTTATAATTATATAATCTGCTTCTTCTATGTTCATAGAATATTCCGTCTTGTCTTTTAAACCTATTAGTTGCTCAGTATTATTATTAACTTTATACTGTATAAAAAACTCATTATTTATTTTTCGAAGCCTTATGCACAATTCATCAGTAAGCTTATAGTAATGATTGATTTGAGAAAAAATATTATGTGCTTTGGCAAACAGATTCTCATACTCTGCCTTTGTTATCATCACTTTTATTTCTGTTTCAATATTTGTAGTAAAATTGTCTGTAATCACTTTTAAACCTCTTTTTCTAAAAAAGATATTTTTGTAATTATAACAGATTTAAATCTATATTTGTGTTTGTTTTGAAAAAATATATGATTTTGCTTTTTACTTTTACTCCCATTATTCTTTCAACTGCATCAGAATATATATCCATTTGAGTTTTGTATCTTAAAGCATGTTCTTTTTCTTTACCCTTCTTAACCTTATCTGTTTTATAATCAATAATTATTCCATATCCATCTTTTATAATAAGGCAGTCAATTACCCCCTGCATAAGAACTTCACATTCATCTTTAAATTTCTGATCAGTAAAAGATGCAATATAGCTTGTACTTACAGGCATAAAGAAGACTTTTTCTTGATATATTTCATCTGCATTACATATATCATTAAAGATTGAACTACTAATGAAAGCTACTATATTATCTATATATTCTTGCTCATTTACTTTTGATTTTAAAAAATATATGTATTCAGGGTCATTAAGTCTTTTCAAATCAATTGATGCCATTATTTTGTGCATTATAGTTCCTTTTTTAGAAGCATCTATTGATTTTTTTATATTTTCCATGAATAAAGGAAGTTTTTTGGAACTTACACGGTATGTATCATAAAATTCTTCAATACTATAATTTTTACTTTGATATTTCGATAACTCAGTCGCTGATACTTTTCTATTAAGTTTTGTTTCCTCAATGTATGGGTACTTGAATCCAATTTTCATTAGAATATTTTGGTAATAAGCATGATCATGTATTTTTTCTTCTGCACTAATTACAGGAATACTTTTATTATTAAAAGTTTCAACTATATTTATACATTCATTTTCAGTTACTGTCTTAATCAATGCTTCATCAGTATTTGGAATTATCCAATCAAAGAAATTTTTAGCATCATCAGCTACAATTGCATACGATGCATTTTTATCTATACCAGTAATTATTAATTTTTCCTTGGCTCTTGTAAGTGCAACATATAAAATCCTCATCTCTTCAGATAAGTTTTGTCTTTTGATATTCAAAGACAATGCATTTTTTGTTATATGTTTATGATATGTCCTAATATCACTGTTAATGTATTCAGAGCCTATACCAAGTTCTCTATCAATAATTAATCTTCTTTTAATATCATCAATATTGAAGCCTCTTGAACATCCCGACAATATTACAACCGGAAATTCCAAACCCTTGCTTTTATGTATACTCATTATATTCACAGCATTACTGTTTTCAGAACCCATAATACTGGATATTACAGTTAAATCTTTTTTGTTTTTACTTTTAAGAAATCTTATAAAACCGTATAAATCATCGATTCCTTTTTTATAACAGTCAACCGAGAGGACATAAAATCTTTTTAAAAGGTCCTGGTTCGTGCTTATATAATAAAGACCTGATTTTGTCATAGCATAATATACGATTTTCTCAACAGAGTTCCTCTTTGCAAACAACCTTATATCATTAATATCCTGTAGTAATCTTTTTATCTTAACATACAAACTATCATCTGTATCATATACCAGAAGGGATTCATACAGGTTTATATTATTTTTCTTTATTAAGACAAATTCACATTCATCAAAATTATATAACTTATTCTTCATTATCTGAGCAAGATAGATTTCCTGATATGGATTATCTACAATATTCAAAAGTGCGAATAAATCAGAAATATCTTGATTATTCATAAATTCTATATTCTGCTCAGCATAAACAGGTATACCACATTTATTGAGAATATCACAGTATGTCTTGACATAATTATTCACAGATCTCATTAATATAACAATATCCGACATTTTAACTGGCCTTAATAATCCTGATATGGAATCATTAATAATCAATCTGCTGTCAATAAGCTTGATTATTTCTTGTGCAATGATATAAGCTTCAGTTTCAACTTGCGAATACTTATTTTTTAAATTAGAATCTGACTGATTATATTGAATCTTGATAACTGTAGGCATATAGTTATTGTCCTGTACTTGATTTAAATACTGAACAGCACCATATTGCAACTTCTCATTATTGCCATATTGGACTTCACCGAGTTCTTCAGTCATGATATTTGAGAAAATGCCATTTACATAGTCTAAAATAATATCCCTACTTCTGAAATTGAAACTTAAGTTAAGATTACTGCCTTTGGAAGAATCCTTTTTAAACAACTCTGATTTATTTTTGAATATTGCAGTTTGAGCATTACGGAATCTGTATATGCTTTGTTTAATATCTCCTACCGCAAAAACATTATTTTTACTTATTAAATTAATAATGCTTTCTTGAACATAGTTAAAATCCTGATATTCATCTATTAATATGTGTTTATATTTTTCTTTATATATCTGATATGCTCCTGCTTTCAAACATTTTAAAGCCATATGCTCCATATCTGCATAATCAATAAGTTTAGCTTTTGATTTAATTACAGTGTATATTTCGTCAGTTCTTAAAATAATTTCAACTACCTTTTTTATAATTTCATACATATATAAACAATCTTTTTTAATGTTTGACTCTGAATCATATAATTGATATTTTAATAATAAAAATGTTTTTTTGACCTTATCTCTGCAATCTTTGATTTTATCAACTACAGATTCATCGAAATCTTTCTTCTTTCTCGGTAAATTTGCGAATTTCACCATTTCCACGCTTGACTTAAGCATATCCCAGTCATTTGTTTCTGTGTTCTTTAATACAGAATTTATTATTGAAATATCCTCTTCAATAAGTTTTTCGTAATGTGAAAATTCATAGTTATCATATATATCACACTGTAAATCTTCAATGTATTTAAAGCATGTGTTTAATTTTCTTTCTATATATAGTCGTATTTCTTTGCCATAGACTGAAGAGAGTATTTTATCTTCATTAATTAGAGTATTATCTGCACTTTCTTTAAGCCATTTTTCATAATCAGGATAACTTTTAATAGTTCTAATCACAGAAATTATTATATCTGTTAAAGCATTGAAATTCTTTCCATAACCAAATGTAGATAACACCTTATTGAATAAAATATCCTGTTTATTCAAGTATTCTTCATATACTGCATTCACAGCATCTAGTAGAAATTTATCGGATATAGATTCATCAGCAATTGAAAATCCAGGATCAATATCAATAAGGCTCGAATTTTTTCTAATAATTTCTGAACAAAACGAATGTAGAGTGGAAATTGTGGCTCTTGATATATTTTTATATTGATTATATATATAAAGGTTTGATGAATCTTGAATTATTCTTTCTCTCAATGCTTTTCGAATTTTTTCTTTTACTTCTCCTGCAGCAGCATTAGTAAATGTGGTTACCAGAAGATTCTCACATTGAACATTTTGTTGTTCATCAGAAAGGATATTGATAATACGTTCAATAAGTGTTGCAGTTTTGCCGCTTCCTGCTGCTGCGGTAACTAATATTTCAGTATTCCTTAAGTTTATTGCCTGTTGCTGTTGTTCAGTCCAGTTTACCATTGTAAATCATCATCCTTTTCAGGTTTCACAATCCTATAATCGTCTTTACTATTATCAAAACCACATAATGTAATATATGGACAGTATTGGCATGCTGTAATCTCCTTATCTTTTAAAGGATATACATTAAAATTACCTTCTGATATTTCTCTTGCTGTATTTAGTATAGTTTTTTCTACACTTTCATATATCTTATTTTCCACATCTCTGCTTATCATTTTATTTTTCTGAATAGTTTTATTGTTTATAATATCGAACAATTCTAAAGATTCATCTATAAAGGAGTATCCTGGTAAAACCATTTTCTTGTTCTCATATGACTTATCTTCGCTATTAGCAACTTCAGAATACTCATTATCTATTGTCATGTAAAACATGCCTGCAAGCTTTGCATTAGATGATTTAAAGTATGCATAAGCATACAATGCCAACTGGATATCGTGGCCTTCCTTTATCCTGTAAAGAGAAATATCTTTTGCTGAAGTTTTGTAATCTAGCACTCTAAAATATTCATCATTATTGATTTCTGCAGAATCAATTCTATCAATTTTACCTGTAACTTTTACATTTATTCCATTTATATCAAAAATTATCGGTCTTAAATCCATATTTTCACCAAATTTGGCTTCAAGGTATTTGGGTTTCATTTTTTCCTCTTTCATAATATCCAATGAAGCTTTAATGGTGTATGCAGCCTGTTGAACTGCTCTTTTTTTCACATAGTCTAGAACTGAATCCCTTTTATATATGTTATTTGTTTTAGTTGTTTGCTCAGATGATTGTTCACATATAATATATATATCTTCATATTCATATTCTCTTTCATCTGTACAGATTGTCTTCATCGCATCAAATAGTATTGCATGTTTCATAGATCCCAAATTACTATCAAAGTATTCAAACTCCTGACGTTCATTAAATTTAAGTCCATATTGCATTAAAAAACTGTATGGACATTTCTGATATTGTTCTAACATTGTAGGACTCATGTTAAGTATATTTCCAAAGATAAGCTCTGACATCTCTTTTTTTGATATATTTGCGGTGGATTCTGATGATTTTAGTAATTTTTCCAAATCTATATCGTTACAATCAAATTTAATGTTATCTTTTCTTGTAAAAAGAATCGAGAAAGCCGTTTTTATGTTGTATGCATATTCTGATAGAGGAATATCATTTTTTGTTAATATTTTTAGTCTTGGAAATATATCAAGTATTTTTGATAACCATGCAGAAATAAATGAACTTGACCCATCAATATTGTTCAAGTGATAAGAAAAGTAAACCTTATTTTTTGGGCTTTGAAAAAGTTCATAAATAAGATATTCTTCTTGATTTGCAATATCTTTAATATCTTTAGTAAAATCAAAACCATTTTCTTTTATTTTTTCAATATCTGAATCATTAAATAATGTACTAATATCATCCTGAATAGGAAACATTCCTTCGTTCATTCCCAATATAATAACTGTATCATATTCCAAAATATCTGTTCGGGCTGAATTTGTTAAAAAAACGCAGTCCTTTGTCATAGGTGTCACACCAACAGTAGACTCTATAAACGCAGTTTTTATAATATTTATAAAGTATTCTGCACTTTTCTTATTATTATCAATCATCACAACCAGCTGATCCAGGATATTTATTATCGTGTCATAACACTGCTTTGCTTGTTCATGTTCATCAGAATTCAAAAAGTAATTTTCATTATTTAATTTTTCATATATCCCTGATTTATCAATAAGTTTATATAAATTAACTGCGAATTCTAATGGAATACATCCGTATTTTATACTTTCAAAAAAAGGATTAATAAAATTTAATAATTCCAGTCTTAAAACATTCATTTTTTCATCATAAGCGCTATTTTCATAATCCCATTTTGAATGCCATGATTTTTTTGTGGATATACCCCATTTTATCAGATAGTTTTCTAGCTTCAAAGCATCCTTTTCATCAATTATGGAATACATATTTTTAATAAATTTTGAAATACTGCTAATTTCGAAATCCCATATATAAATATCAAGTACTGAAATAATGTATTTAATTAATGGATTATCCGATATACTCCTTCTTGCATTAATGTAAAATGGTATGTCATACTGATCGAAAACAACTCTTAAGACTCTTTCGTATGTCAGTGGATCTGATGCTATGCATAGTAAATCTTTATATCTCAAACCCCTATTTACAACAGCATCCATAATCTTTATAGCTGCATATTCAGCTTCTTCATAAATGTCATTTGCTTTGTAAACTTCGATACTATCTGGTATATCACTGTAATTCTTAATCTTTGAAGATAATAGATTCTTATAAAGAAACTCTAGTGAACTATTTCCTTTGAAAGAAGCACTAGCATTTGAACAAATATTTTCTTCGATTAGAGTAATATTATTCGTTTTTGCTTCTTTTTTTATTTTATCTGAAGTAGCCCACGGTTTTCTGAATATTAAATTATCAGGACTACTAATGGAATTATCAATACATAAGGACATATTTATTCTATCAGCTTTTTTCATGAGCTGTCTTATAACGTTATACTCTCGAGTTGTGAACAGGCTGAACCTGTCAAACCAGATAATGCAATTATCGAAGGAAGATGAATTTTCAATATGTTTACATAATTGATCATATGAATCTGATAGGTCTGTAGATCCCTTTTCCTTTATTTTAGATTGGTAAAGCTCATATATATCTGCAATTTCTGAGAATTTCTTCTTTGACGAGTCAGAAATACCATTAGTTTTACTTATTTTTCTTATATCTTCAAAACTAATATTATTTACTCCTAGCTCGTCAATCGTCTTTTTTGCTAATACTGAAAAACCTGGATAGGACTTTGATTTGTGATAATATTCAAGCTTGAAATCTTTGTCATTAAGTAAGGAATATAGCAACATTGTCTTCCCGGTATCATCAATGACATTATTTTCATGAATAAACTCAATATCAAAAAGCCTTTGTGTCAACCTGCTGAAAGTCATTACTTCAACTTTTAAGAAACCTTTATTCTTAGATAGTTGCTCTTCATAATATGATGAATACTGTTCAGGAATTATAACAATAAGACGACATGGTGGATTTTTTACTATCGCTTGGTTTATTTCTTTTATGAATACTTCAGTTAAAGCATTTTTATGAGGTCCATACAGTATTCTAACGCTCATTTACATTGCACATGCAATCTTAGCTGCAACTGCTGAATTATTTAAAACAAGTTTGACATTTGCAGCAAGACTTTCTCCAGAAGTTAGTTCCTTAATTTTGTCGAGAAGAAATGGTGTAATTTTCTTGCCTTTAATCCCCTGTAAATCTGCATCTTTTATTGCCTGTTGTATAACATTGTCAATATATTCCTTATCCATTGAATACTCTTTAGGTATAGGATTTGCTACAACAATACCTCCATCAAGTCCAAGCTTCCACTTTGCATTAATTATATCTGCAGCATGTTTCGCATCTTTTACATAATAATCTACTGGATATCCGCTATCATCAGTATAAAAAGCAGGAAATTTTTCAGTCTGATATCCTAATATAGGTACACCCATAGTTTCAAGATATTCCAGTGTAAGACCGATATCAAGAATGCTTTTAACTCCTGCACATACTACTGCAACAGATGTTTTTGATAATTCCTGTAGATCAGCAGATATATCAAACGTAAAGCTCGCATTCCTGTGAACTCCTCCTATACCGCCTGTTGCGAATACTTTTATACCAGCTAATTGAGCAATTATCATAGTTGCTGCTACAGTTGCAGCACCATCCTGTTTTTGTGCGATAACTGCAGGCAAATCTCGTCTTGACATCTTGAGGATATTTTTTGCTTTTGCTAGATATTCTATCTCATTCTGTGTCAATCCTGCTTTCAGCCTTCCATTTATGACTGCTATAGTAGCAGGTATCGCATTATTTTTTCTGATAATATCCTCACACATTAAGGCAGTCTCAATATTCTTCGGATATGGCATCCCATGACTGATAATCGTTGATTCAAGAGCGACTATCGGTTTATTTGCTGCTTTTGCTTTTTTTACTTCATCTGAATAATCAATGTAATTTTTCATTTTAGTTAATTTCCTTTAACATAGTAATAATTTTATTTTTCGATATCTCTTTACTTACTGCGCTTGTGCTGGACAAAGTAACATAACTCATTATACCTGCAAGCTTCATGCAGTATAAAGTATCATAACCTTGCATTATCCCAAATATTATTCCAGAAGCATATGCATCTCCTGCACCATTAACAGATATTATATTTTTTATTGGAATAGCATCTATATGTATAGCATTGTTATTTTCATAGCCTGTGCTTCCATCAATACCTTCTGTTACAAATATCCTTTGGTTATACTTAACTGACATCTTTCTTCCATTTTCCTGGTTATATTCAACTTGATAGAGACTTTCAAATTCCTGTCTATTAAGTTTGATTGCAGATATCCTGTTAAGGCTTTTATTAAGTTTAATTACTTTTGCGGAAGATACTGCCTCAGCTATTATCATCTTATTCTCATTCTTTTTTGTTATGTACTCTATCATTTCCTCAGAAAGATTACAGTCTATTACTATGCATGATGCATGCTTTAGTAAAACAGCATATTTATCTATATGTGTTAAAGGTATGTTCATAATACCATCAGCATCACATACTGCAGCAAACATCTGCCCTTTATAATCTTCTAAAGAAATATATGTACCTGTAGCAAATTCAGTAGATTCATATGAGTGTACTATTGAAATTCCCAAGTCATTACATGACCTTTTAAGCATTTCACCAAAATAGTCATTAGAAAAAGTAGTTATAAATTCGCAATCGACTCCCATTCTTACTAAATTTTCACAAATATTTCTTGCTACTCCTCCAGCAGTAAGAGTAACCTTGCCAATATTAGATTCATTCTGTACTACATCCTTAACTGCTTTTCCAGTTATATCAGCATTTATGCCTCCAATAACAACTACATATCCATTTTCCATATGAGCTCCTTTTACATATTAATGATATCACATCTAATCAAATTATCACTATATATTAATATAAATTTCTTTTAGTTAGTTTGACATGCATTCTTTATAAATGTACAATATCAAAATGAAAAGCATTTTTTTAAGTAATTCAAAAGACAAATTATTTTCAGTTTATAGCAATGATATTATAAACCAATTAGAGCAGCTGACACAGATTAATACCAATTTATGTTATTGTAAAGAGGATATACTTAAGAATCCGAAATATTTTAACGATACCGAGTATATTTTTTCTTCATGGGGAATGCCATCTTTTACCTTAGAGGAGATAACAGTATTATTTCCTTCACTTAAACATATTTTTTATGCAGCAGGCTCAGTACAACATTTTGCAAGACCTTTTTTGGAATTAGGAATATCCATCCATTCAGCTTATAAAGCAAATGCAATACCTGTTGCTGAATACACGGTGAGTCAGATAATTCTAGCAAATAAGGGATTTTTTCTAAACTGCTTATATCAGTCTAATAATGAAATTAGTAAAGCTATTGAAATACGTCAGAACATAAAAGGCACTTATGGCTGTTATATAGGGATAATTGGAGCAGGAGCAATTGGAAGCACTGTCATTAAAATGCTCAAATCATCTTATAATGTCAAAATAATGGTATTTGACCCCTTTTTATCTGATGATAAAGCTATAGAACTTAAGGTCGAAAAAAAATCTTTGCATAATCTATTCGCCTCTTGTATGGTAATATCTAACCATATGGCAAATAACGAACAGACAAAAGGAATTCTTGATTATAGCTGCTTCAGACTAATGAAAAAGCATTCTACATTTATAAATACAGGAAGAGGAGCTCAGGTTGTTGAGAATGACCTAGTAAAAGCATTGAAAGAGGATGTAACAAGATGCGCAATTTTGGATGTTACTGAACCTGAACCTCCTTTAGACAGTAGTCAGCTTTATACATTACCAAATATTTTTCTTACATCACATATCGCTGGATCATTAGGGGATGAACTTTTTAGGATGTCTGAGTATATGTTAGATGATTTCAAAAAAGTCATATTAAATGAAAAAACTATACATACAGTAACTTTGGAAATGCTTTCTTCAATGGCTTAACAAAAAAGGCCTTTGTGATTGACAAGCTCATTTGTATAGGATATATTTTATAGCACGGTTATTTTGCTGGTGTGGCTCAGCAGGTAGAGCAGCTGATTCGTAATCAGCAGGTCGCCGGTTCAAATCCGGCCACCAGCTCCAAAAAATCCTTAGTTAATTCAAACTAAGGATTTTTATACCATATAATAATAATTATTAGTATTTTGAATAAATTCAGAAATCCAGCTCAATATGCTTTTTTTCTTTTGATGGTTTATATAGAACAAATCTATTGCCAATCACTTGTACAACTTCCGCTTCAATTGCATCTGCGATATCATGAGCAGCTTCTTTAGCATCATACTCGCAGCCTTTTAGGACAGTTGTCTTTACAAGTTCGCGAGCTTCAAGCGCTTCTTGATACTGTGAAAGCGTATTCTCGTTTATACCATTTTTACCAAGCTGTATTACTGGTTCAATTTTTTGAGCTAATCCTCTTAAATATGCTCTTTGTTTACCTGTTAACATCTTTACCTCTTACTTAATATATTCAAATTCAAATTCATCTATTACTACAACATCTTCTTCCTGGATACCAAGCTTCTCAAGTTCTAATATAACATTCTTTTCCTTAAGCTGTCTTTGCAAGTACCTTAAGGATTCAGTATTATGAATATTAGTCGAGTTTACTAGTTTGGTCACCCAACTACCCTCAACATAATATCTTTCGTTTTCTTTACGTACTGTAAATCTTGCTTCTTCATTATCTTCATATACCGCATACTCATCTGAATCCTTCATTATAATGGTTTCAGGTAATTGCTTTAGTAAAACTGCACATCTTTTAACTAATATTTCAGTACCTTTATTTGATGCAGCGGAAATTCTCAGTACTTCATACCCTTTATTCTTTATAGCTTGATCAATCTCTTCTAATCTTTTTACTTTATCGTCGGTCGTGCATAAATCAATTTTATTTAATACACAAATCTGATGACGTTCAAAAAGCTTTGGATTGTACATTGCTAATTCCTGATTAATAATATCAAAATCTGATACTGCATCTCTGCCTTCTGTTTCTGAAGCATCTATTAAATGCACAAGCAATTTAGTCCTTTCAATATGCTTAAGGAACTCATGACCTAATCCTGCACCTTCTGAAGCTCCCTCTATCAGACCAGGAATATCTGCAACAATGAATTCATATGAATCATTAAGCTTGACTACACCAAGATTTGGTACTAAAGTTGTAAAATGATAATCAGCAATCTTTGGTCTTGCTGAAGTTATTACAGATATAAGTGTAGATTTACCTACTGAAGGCATTCCAATTATCCCAACATCAGCTAGAAGCTTAAGTTCAAGAAATAGATTTTTTTCCTCTCCGTCCTCACCTGCTTCAGAAAATTCTGGAGTCTGTCTTGTAGGAGTAGCGAAATGAGTATTTCCTCTTCCTCCTCTACCACCTTTGCATACGATAAAAGACATCTGATCTTTATTAAGATCGCAAATTAATTTATTCTTGTCCGCATCAGTTATAAGGGTGCCTACTGGAACTTTAACAATGGTATCTTGACCGGATTTACCTGTCATTTTTTGTTTCATGCCTTTCATACCATCTTGAGCATAATACTTGCTTTTATATTTTACATCAATTAAAGTGCGTATATTATTATCAGCGATGAATACTATGTCACCGCCTTTTCCGCCATCGCCACCATCAGGTCCGCCTGATGGCTCATATTTTTCTCTTCTGAAAGTACTGGCTCCGTTACCGCCTTTACCAGCCTTTACATATATTTTTGCTTCATCTATAAACATAATGAAAAAAAACCGCTTCTTTTAGAAGCGGACGTTTTTTTTACTGGGTTACGATACTTACTTTCTTCCTGTCTTTTCCCATACGTGAGAATTGAACAGTCCCACTAGCTTTTGCGAATAAGGTATCGTCTCCGCCGATTCCGACGTTTTCACCGGGGTGAATTTTAGTTCCTCTTTGTCTTACAAGAATAGTACCTGCAAGTACAGCCTGGCCATCGCCTCTTTTAACGCCTAATCTTTTGCTTTCACTGTCTCTTCCGTTTTTTGTACTTCCTACGCCCTTCTTATGTGCCATTTGAATTCACCTCCAATGCTATAAAGAAATCTTTTCAATTTTGACTTTTGTGTAAGGTTGTCTGTGGCCTTGCATCTTTTTATATGTCTTCTTGGCCTTATACTTGAAAACAAGTATTTTTTTTGCCTTACCGTTCTTTTCCACCAAAGCCGTTACCTTTGCTTTTTCAACATAAGGTTTTCCGATTTTAAGTCCATCTTCTGTGGATACTGCAAGAACTTTGTCAAATTCGACTTTTCCATCTTCAGCTTCTATCTTTTCGATATAGAGCATGTCTCCTTCGGATACCTTGTATTGTTTTCCTCCGGTTTCAATAATTGCATACATTTTATTTTGCCTCCTACAGCCCAGTCTCGCCTTGTTAAGGTAGTAGATTTACTTTTAAAACCTCTCAAGTGCGGCTACCTGTGGTATTCTACCATATGCGATTATTTGTGTCAACAAAATTAATTTTAGCACTTTTACGTTATTTCCAACCTAATTCTACGAAAACATAACCATTTTGCATAAATTCATAAACAATCTGACTTATTTTTTTAAGTACCTCTGTGGACTCCTCAATAACTATATCAGTTGAGCAATATGATAATATATATGTCTGATTTGCAAAAACAGCTGTGGTTTCATTAAAAGTCGGTAATGTAGTATTTATACCAATTTTCATAGCAACTTTCAATTCGCTTGGAAGAACTGATTTAGAAGACATCTGATAAGCAACAGTGTTATTACATAGATCATCAAGAAACTTTTGATAGTGTTCAGGATTTCGTTCTATAGATTTAAATAATTCTTTGTAATAGAGCATCAGATCATATGGACAGGTCTTCCATCTTTTTTGTATATAATCGATTTTTGCTCCTAGTTCATTCATATATTTGACCATATTCCACTCATTACATATTCTGATTAGCATATTGATTGCACAGTTATCGCTATATAATATGGAATATTCAACTAATTGTCCTATTGTGTATTCATCTCCAAATTCCCCTTTAATTATTATACCGGTTCCCGCCTCATAATCTGATTCTGTATATACCACTATATCATCAAAGGATAATTTGCCTTTTTCTATAGCATTATAAACATATAATACCATTGGAACTTTTGTTGATGATGCAGCCACATATGGTTCCATATCATTTATACCTATATATTCTTCTGTATCTAAATTGTACAAGCTTAAGCCATATCTTCCATCATTAGCATTCAGAAGATATTCAAGATAGAGCTTTAATGAATAAGTACTTCTTATTTCCAGCTCATTAAGATTTATTTCTGATGATCCTGAAGGTTCAGTGGAATGATTCTCGCTTGTTTCTGTAGGTGATACACTTTCTGTCGGGATATCTGATTCACTTTCTGAAGCTATTGCAGAATTAATGTTAGAAATGTTATTCGAATTACTTTTAATATTATCAAGATACCTGTATATGAATATCGAAATAAGCGGAATGCTTATAGCAATGATTATAATAAATATTATCATTAATGCTTTCTTTTCCTTGTTTCTTGTTTTACTCTGTGTTTTTTTCTTCATCTCCTGATTTTCCTTAATGCATTATATCATATTTCAATATATATTAGCTTATGCTTTCTCTCATCACATAACTTTCACATAAATGATTTATTATTATTATAATAATATATTATTTAAGAAAATGTGACTTTACAGAAACATATCAAGGAGGCAAAAATGAATAAATACCACAAGGATATATCAATAATAGGCAGATCTGTGCTTTCTCCTAGAGCGACTTCTATTCCATACAGTGATGTTTTGGATGCCAAAAAAAATATTAGAGGTTTATCACCTTATTTCAAACTTTTAAATGGGAAATGGAACTTTAAGTATTGTGAGAATGAATATGATGTTGACGAATCATTCATCTTTCCCGAATTCAACGATGAAAGCTGGGATATTATTCCAGTACCTTCCTCCTGGCAAGCATTAGGATATGATAAACCACACTATATAAACACTAGATACCCATATCCTGTTGATCCTCCACATATTCCAGATATGAACCCTGTTGGCTTATACAGGACTGTCTTCATATTACCCGATGCATTTACATCCAGAAATGTAATAATACACTTTGGCGGTGTTAACTCCTCTTTCATTTTATATATAAATGGCCATGAAGTTGGTTATTCTCAAGGGTCTCATATGCCTTCAGAATTCGATATTACAGAATTCGTCAGACAAGGAGCAAACTTAATTGCTGTTGCGGTATTCAAAATGAGTGTGACTAGCTATCTTGAGTGTCAGGATTTTTATAGATTAAGCGGTATATTCAGAGAAGTTTTTCTCTATTCTACACATAAAAATTCTATTATTGATTTTAAAGTCAGCACTACATTAAACGATTTATCTGTAAAAGTCATCCCATCCCAAACAAAAAATACATCTTTTAATTTTGAACTCTACGATATGGATGATATCATGATATTTGATAAGTCAACTAAAGATTCGTTTATAGATGTACACATTGAGGGACTACTGCCATGGACAAGTGAATCGCCAAATCTCTACACTCTTATAATTCAGATGAAAGATTCTAAGGGAAATGTAACAGATATCCGTTCATGTAAAATTGGATTCAGAACTATCTCAATAAATGATGGTGTTTTCTTAATTAATAACACTCCAGTAAAAATTAAAGGTACCAACAGGCATGACACTTACGCTCTTACCGGACATGCTATATCCCGTGAAGTGATGGAAAATGACATTATCATGATGAAAAGACATAATATAAATACCATACGTACATCTCATTATCCAAACGATCCATATCTTTACTCGCTTTGTGATGAGTATGGAATATATGTAATTGATGAAGCAGATATAGAAACCCATGGATTTTATTATAACGATCCAGATTATGATTTGTCTGACAAAACACAGTGGACTGCACATTTTGTAAGCAGAGCTGAAAGAATGGTGCAAAGAGATAAAAATCATCCTTGCATCATTATGTGGTCATTAGGAAATGAATGCAGATTCGGTAGTAATCATAGGGCAATGATTGAGTACATAAGAAGTGTTGATGAACGTCCAATCCATTACGAACGTGCTTTAGTTGATGAATCTGTTGATGTGATATCCGAAATGTATACAAATCATGAAAAACTTGAAAAAGCAGGCGCAACTTCTGATAAAAGACCTTTCTTTCTTTGCGAGTATGGTCATGGTATGGGATGTGGCCCAGGAGGGTTATCAGATTATTGGGAAATTATTTACAAATATCCTAGACTTATGGGAGGATGTGTGTGGGAGTGGGCTGACCATGGCCTATTAGCATATAATGAGCATAATACCCCATTTATCTCATATGGTGGTGATTTTGATGATTATCCCAATGATAAAAACTTCTGCCTTGATGGATACAATACCGCAGACAGAATACCTAAAGCATGCTTAATTGAATTGAAAAAAGTATATGAACCTGTTAAAGTAACGCATTTTGATAAACATGATAATACAGTCACTATCAAAAATATGCAGGATTTTGCTTATGCTTCTAATATAGCAGTCTATTATGAATTGACAAAGAATGGAGAAGTAATGCAAACAGGAAATATACCTAATCTAAATATTGCACCTTTGGAAACTAAGACTTATCCATTAGATTTTGACACAAACATATTCGGAGATACACAACTTACCTTTTTCTTTGAGTATAATGAAAGTACAACATATGCAGAAAAAGGATTTGAAGTCACTAGATCTCAAATAATTGTTGATAGTAAATTTGAATACAAAAAACCGATTGAAAGCAATAATTTAGCATATGTAGAAACAAAAACCGAGTATATAGTATTAGGCGAGAATTTTAAAGTTTCGTTTTCGAAAGTATACGGAAACATGAATTCATTTTACTATAACGGTAATGAAATATTGCTTGGTAATGGAATAATTGAAAATTTCTACAGAGCACCTACAGATAATGATGTTCATATAGCAAAAAAATGGGAAGAATATGGACTTGACCGTCTGCAAAAAAGGATTGAAGCCTGCACATTCAGCCATTCTGATAAAAAAGTTACTTTCTCAGTAGTATCGGTTTTTGGAGCAACTACTAAAAAACCAGTTCTTAAAACCTCAACCGAATACACCGTATTTACAAATGGACAGATTACTATTGAATCAGGTTATGAGCCATTGAACGACTTTATTAAATTCAAAAATATTAATGGTACCTGGGATTATCTATATCTACCAAGATTCGGACTTACCATGCAGATACCACTTGAATTTGAATATGTTAAATGGTTTGGCAGAGGTTTTCATGAAAGTTATGAAGATATGAAAAACAGTGCTGTAATAGGTATTTACAAAGGATTAGTAGATGACTTACAGGAAGAATATGAGAAACCTCAGGAAAATGGAAACAGAATGGATACAAGATGGTTGAGTTTTAAAAACAAAATAGGACAAGGAATATTTTTTGGCGGGCTGGATACTTTTAACTTCAGCGCTTCATATTATGATGCATATCAAATGGCTAAAGCTAGCCATTTGTATGATTTGAAGAAACAAGATGTTATTAATGTGAATATTGATTATATGCATACAGGGTTAGGAAGCAATTCATGTGGACCAAGACCTGAAGATAAATATTTATTGTATACCAACCCTAACAAGTTCAGTTTTACTATATCCCCTTTTTCTGACAGTGTATTGAATGAACAGGAAATGTTCAGATTAAGGCACAAATAGATATAAAAATCGTATCATGAAATTATACAATAAAACCGGGATTCCCGGTTTTATTATTAATTACTTTTAGAATATTAATGCATTTTCATATTCAAGCCTATTGTCTTCTCACAAGCACATCATTCTCATACTTCTTAATGTCATTAATCCAATCAAGTCCTGATTTGGCATTAGTTTTCTCACAATAATAATCCCATACAAGACCAAATGGAGCAGATTTGAATTCTTCCTTTATAGCTAATCTTGAACTATAATCTTTATTTTTTTCTGCTTCAAAAAGTAATGAATTGGGTTGTAAAAGAGCAGCAAGAATGGCTTTTCTAGTATTTCTCAAACCAGTAACCCAAGCCATTACTCTGTTAATGGAAGCGTCAAAATAATCTGTAGCTACATATGTGTTTTTGAGTTTATTCATTTTAACAAGCTCTTCAAATATAGCCTTTGTCTCATCATCAAATGATACAACATGATCCGAATCCCATCTTACCGGCCTGCTAACATGAAGCAAAATAGATTTTTGGTATGTGAATATACCCGATAGTTTAGCAGATACGACTTCAGTTGGATGATAATGCCCTGTATCCAAAGTAAGTATTATATGATCTTTCTTTTTATTTAATACATAACCCAAACAGAACTCAAAACTTCCAGTTGTATAGCTTTCCAGTCCGATACCGAAAAGTTTGCTTTCTATACCATCAACAACACCTTTCACATTTGAAGTCTCTTTAAATATTCTGTCATAACTGTCTTTTAATCTTAATCTTGGTGATAATGTGTCCTGAGGAATTTCTTTTGAACCATCTGAAGTCCAGTGATTAATAACGCATATCTTGCCCGTTCTTTCATAAAAATATTGCCCTATCTTTCTGCATGCCACACCATGTCTTATCCAAAAATCTCTTATATTCTCGTTAGCTGCTGATAAAGTACCTGTATCACTATTGGGATGAGAAAAATACGTAGGATTAAAATCTAATCCAATATTTCTATCAACTGCCCAGTCAGCCCATTTTTTGAAGTGCTCAGGTTTTATCTCATCTCTATCTACAAAATTATCAGCTTCTTGATAATTAGCATGCAGATTAACCTTCTTGACTCCTGGTATATATTTCATTGCAAAATCTAAGTCCATTCGTAATTCATCTGCAGTTCTTGCTTTACCAAGATAATTTCCTGTTACTTGAATACCTCCAGTGAGATCCTTTGAACTTTTCTCAAAACCTCCGACATCATCACCTTGCCAGCAATGAATCGAAATAGGAATACTGTCGCAAAGCTTAATTGCCTTCTCAGTATCTATTTCATAACGTTTGTAATACTCTTTTGCTTGTCTGTATGCCTTGTCAGTGTTATACATATGTATCCTCCTCGAATAATGTTTTTATTTTACCATTTATTAAATACTTTTTCAGCAAAACCTATAAAATCCTTTATTTCGATTTTTTGATTATTGTCCAGCACTGTATAACCAGAAAATCTGCCAAATACCTGGTGCTGATCACTCTTGATAATTCCTAGTGAAGTATATGATGCCCTATCAAGAATTGGAACAAAATCCATCTCGAACCTTCTATCATTGCTTGTGAATTTCCAAGGCGATAAAAAATCATCCTTCTTTTCTTTCACAGGTATTATAAATTCAACTTTATCAAGCTTATGTGCCTTGCCATTATAAATGATCATATTTTCTGTAGCAGCAGATACATCGCCAAAACCATATCCGATATTGAATCCGAAAGGAATACCATTTACATATCCGGATGCGGATCCCCAATACCATGTATTTTTATATGTCCAGACTCCTCTGCCCCAATCTAAAACAGCATTTGCATCTTTTTTCGAAAACTCATATCTTGTTTTATTAAATTCTACATATCCAGATGCTTTAATGCAGTTTATTTTTTGATTGTAATAGAAAGCTTTTTTATCTTCTTTATAAGCAGTAGCAATAACCATGCTTTCTTTAGGTTCATCTGTAAGTTCAACCATTGCAATCAGCTTAACATTTTTCATAAAATTATCGAGATTAGCATATAATACTCTTTTTTTACCATCATTAAGAAATTTCAGGCTGTATCCTTTTCCATTACTTATAACATCACCTTTTATAGATGTATTAGGTAGTTGCTTTTTTCCTTTTGTCATAAAAGACATATATGATTTTGTATTATGCCATCTGCTTTCAAAATCCAGAAAAGAAACAGAATCAAGCCCCATGTAGGAATTATCCGCAATAGTCAAAGCAAGAGCAAATTTTTCATTAGAAATCAGGTAATAATCCCATTCCTTTATCCTTAAAGGATTAGCTTTGATGTCTTCTCTGTTATAGTCAAAAATAAGCTTCTTGGAATAACCTGGCTCATTTAATATTCCATAAGAGTCAAGAAGCCGTTTTCTTTCGGTTACTTCGTGTTGCATTGTCTTTCTCCTTTCAGATAAATTCTACCATAACACAGAAAAAAAGAAACCACCCAGGTTTCTTTAATCAATTTTCAGATTTAATTTATAAGTAATTATAAAACAAACATTTTCATATGATTTACACAAATCTATCTAGTCTTTTTTTCAGGTTTCAACTGTACAGGTATTTCTCCAGCTTTTGTAAGAGCTATCTTTGTTATTACAGGACCTATAAGCTCGTATACTAATGTAGCGCATAATACAATTGTCCTTATGGATTCCCCATATAAAGGAAGTTCAAGCATTACCACCTGTGCCATTCCTATTGCGACACCTGCTTGAGGTAATAAAGCCAGTCCGAGATACTTTTTCACGTTAGGATCTGCTTTTGAAATTACTGAACCCAAATAAGCTCCAGTATATTTGCCAATCGAACGGGAAATAAGGTAAAATATGCCTACAGCCCCCACTGTAATAATCATTTTTATATTTAATTCTGCTCCTGATATAACAAAGAAAAGCAAGAATAAAGGAGGGGTCCATCTTTCATATGCTTCCATAACAGGTTCAATATCCTTGCATAAATTTGCATACATAGCTCCAATCATCATGCATGTAAGAAGAGAAGATAATTTAAATAACTGGCTTAATGCTACTCCTCCAAAAACAATAGCAACAATTAAAATAATCCTGTTTGCTCTAGATTTAAACCATTTCATTGAAATAGATAACAACAAGCCCAGAGCAGCCCCAACCACAAGAGATAAAATGATTTCCAATAAAGGCATTAAAACTGCTGATTTAAATGTAAGAGCTTCATTCATTGCCATTGATTTGGCAATAGCTAGAGAGATTGAAAAAATAACCAAGCCAATCGCATCATCCCCAGCAACAACTGGCAGTAATGTACTTGTTACTATCCCCTTTGCCTTATATTGTCTTACTACCATAAGCGTAGCTGCAGGCGCAGTAGCAGTCGCTATTGCTCCAAGCGTTATCACCATAGGCGTATCAAAACCAGGTATAAATATACCGGCTATCATTAGTACTACATCAACAACAAGCACTGTCATCAATGCCTGAACGACGGTAATTGTTATAACCTTCTTTCCTAACTGTTTTATATGTTCAAGCTTAAATTCGCCCCCAATAGAAAATGCTATGAATCCTAAAGCAGCAGTAGTTATGATTGCAAACCCATCTAGAAAATCCTCAGGTATTATATTAAAACAGAAAGGCCCTATAAGAAGACCTGCTATTATATATCCTGTTACATTCGGAAGACCAAATATCTTCACTAACCGCGTCATTAACAACCCTGCCAGCATCGCAAGACAGAGGCTTAATAAAATATTCATAATTTTATACCATTTTTAATCCTTCCACATAGGAAAGAGGAATTGTGAACATCAACCCAGTATTCGGTTCTTCAAATCCACCTGTTACTTCTTTGACTATGCTTTTTGCTATTTCTATCTTCTCATCCGGAAGAACCATGAAAACAGTCTTGCTGCTTTCGCGTGAGGGATTGATGAATTCCCTTAATGAACCGAAAATTGAAGGAGGTTCAACTGATTGTTCACTAATAACTTTTATCATGCCTGTTGAATCTAACACTGTCGCTCCGGAAATATTTCTTTCTAACATACAGGTCAGTAACGGGCCAAGGTATTCTGTTTTGTTAAGTACAATAACTAAAAGCTGCATATTTCTTCTTTCCTCAAAGCACCTGCTCTGATATCTTTTTTATATCTTAACTCAATCACAGCAAATAAACAAGGGTACCCTTACGTTCTTAATGTAGATTATAAAGTCTTTCAGCAGATTTTAATGCTTCGTACTTTACCTTTTCTTCATCAATTGTAAGAAGCTTTCTATCTTTCATAAGTATTTCTCCATTTACTAATACAGTATCCACATCAGTTGCTCTTGCTGAATATACTAGAGCGGACACAGAGTCATGGTATGGCGACATATTGAGGCTATCTGTGTTTACTATTGCAATATCTGCTTTCATTCCAACTTTGATCATTCCGCAATTATCGAATCCTAAAGCTTTTGCTCCATTTGCTGTTGCCATTGTTAATACCTGTTTTGCATTTATCGCATTGCTGTCTTTTTTATATCCCTTATGGATTAATGCAGTAATATGCATTTCTTTAAACATATCTATAGTATTATTGCTTGCTGCGCCATCAGTACCTAATGCTGGCTTTAAGCCTATTTGCAGCATTTTAGGAATATCTGCAAATCCGCTGCCAAGAAGCATATTACTTGAAGGATTATGAACGGGTATTACTTTTCTTTTTTTCATCAACTGCATATCTTCATCATTAACATGAACAGTGTGTGCTGCAGTTACTTTATTTTCCAATATCCCTGTTTTTTCACATAATTGCAAAGGAGTCATTCCATATTTCTTTATACAATTATTTACTTCTGTCTGAGTTTCATGAAGATGGATATGTATGAGAGTTTCTGTATCTTTTGCCATCTGAGCACTTAATATTAGCTCATTCTCATCAACCAGATATACTGAATGTACTTCAATCGATGTATTTAATCTACCTTTAAAAGCTTTTCTATTGTTTAATATAAAATTCTTGCAGTATTCTTCTGCTCCTTGTTTGCCGAGTTCTTTAACTTTGCTAGAAGTAGACACGCCATATGAGAGATTAGCTCTTATACCTGATGATGATATGGCTTCAATGGATGCTTCATGAATATAGTACATATCAAGATATGCAGTCGTACCGCATTTAATCATTTCAGCTATTCCAAGCATTGCACCTGAGTAGACATCCTTATATGTCAGATTGGCTTCAATCGGAAATATCCCTTCTTGCAACCATCTTTCTAATGGCAAATCATTTGACCTATTTCTCATCAATGTCATAGCACAGTGAGTATGTGAGTTTATGAGTCCTGGCATTACTATTTTGTTTTTCGCATTTATTATTCTGTTGGGAAGAAAAAAGAAAGGTTCATCTTCACCTATATATACTATTCTGTCATCTTCTATGCAGATAACCTGATTTTTTAAAATTGAAAAGTCATCATCCATAGTCAGAATATCTGCATTTTTAATCATTGTGTTCATTCTCTCACCTCAAAAATAATGGAATATATTCACATTATATTCCATACATATGATTATTTCCACCTCATATCAGAAACCTTTAATAAGATCCTCAAACGTATCTCTTTTTCTAATAAGCTGCACGCTGCCATTGCTTTTTATCAATACTTCTGCAGGACGCATCCTGTTATTGTAGTTAGAGCTCATTGAATACCCATATGCGCCTGCATCCATCACTCCAATTATATCCTCTTCATTTATAACTGGAAGTTCTCTTTCTTCAACCAGTATGTCACCACTTTCACATATATTACCAGTGATATTTACCGATTCAAATGGTTTATTTTTGACCAACTTATTCTTCCTATATACTTCAATATCATGGTGAGAGCCATACATTGCAGGTCTGATTAATACTGAAAATCCTAAGTCAGTCCCAATAAATATTTTATTATAGTTATTTTTCTTTGCGTATACCTTGCCAAGCAAAATGGATGATTCAGCAACTACAAATCTCCCGGGTTCACATCTGAAAATTATATCTCTTTTGTTTTCTGATTGCCATTGGGACAAAATATATTTAAGATCCTGACCGAACTGAACAAGCTCTAATGGTTGTTGTCCTTCCTGCTTTTTATATGGAATACCAAATCCTCCGCCGAAATCAATAAATTCAAGATCCTTGAAAAACAAAGCTGTTTGAAGCAATTCATTTACGCCTCTTAGATATTCGGTTGATGACATAAACAAAGATCCTATATGCTGATTAATGCCAGTAATTTTTAAATTATATTTTCTTGATATATCAAATATATCTTCTATTTTTTCAAGATTAATACCGAATTTTGTAGTTTTTCCTCCAGTTACTACTTTCTGATGATGTCCTGCTCCTATACCCGGATTTAATCTGACTGATACTTTGCTTTTAGGAAAATTCCTCCCATATAAATCAAGCTGGGATAATGAATCAACACTTACCATAATTCCTCTGTCCACAGCATATCTCATTTCTTCTGCAGATACATTATTACATACAAAAAAAATATCATCCTTCTCATAACCTGCCTTCTCAAGAATGAAAATTTCTCCATCACTCATTGCATCAGCATAAAGCCCTTCTTCTTTAAGTATTTTTAATATGTGAAGATTTGAATTTGCTTTTATTGAATATGATACTTCAAAATTTGGCATATCAACCAATGATTTTATCTGTCTTGCTCGTTGTCTTAAAATATCTTCATTATAGACATACAATGGTGAACCGAATTGTTCGAGTAATTCAGAAGGTTTATTTTGTTTATAAAAATCTGTAATTTCACTAAAATATTTCATCAAATCGTTATTTTATCCTTACCTAGCCATTTTCTTAAAACTTCTGGAACAGTAACAGATCCATCGATGTTTTGATTCTGCTCTATTATTGCAGGAAAAACTCTTGATGTAGCAAGACCGGATGCATTTAGTGTATGCAGATACTCATTCTTGCCGGTTGCTGCTCTTTTAAATCGCATAGATCCTCTGATAGCCTGAAAATCATACGCATTGGATGCTGAACTAACTTCTTTATAAATACCCATACTTGGTATCCATACCTCAATATCAAATGTCTTACCCATTGCAAAAGAACAATCTGCAGCAGCTAGCTTGCTTAGTCTGAAATGAAGACCTAAACCTTTCATAAGGTTTTCAGCTTTTACAACCATCTCCATAAGGGCTTCCTCGCTTTTTTCCGGAACTGTATACTGGAACATTTCTACCTTGTTAAACTGGTGCCCTCTTATCATGCCTCTTTCTTCGGCTCTGTAACTGCCTGCTTCTTTTCTGTAGCACGGAGTATATGCAAAGTACTTCTTAGGCAGTTCTTCTTCTTTTAATACTTCATTTCTATGCAGATTTATCAGCGCTGTCTCTGCAGTAGGAAGAAGAAATTGATCATTTTCAGTTAATTTATAGACATCATCAGCAAATTTAGGAAATTGGCCAGCTGTATAACCGCATTCTTGATTTAGTATATGCGGTGGCAGGATAAATTCATATCCATCTTTAATATGCTCAGTTATGAAATAGTTCAAAAGCGCCCATTCAAGCAAAGCTCCGTCATTTTTATAAATCCAGTATCCGCTTCCGCTAAGTTTGGCTCCTCGTTTATAGTCAATAAGCCCAAGAGTATCACATAAAGTTACATGATCTTTTGCATCAAAAGCAAACTCTGGTTTTGTGTTGTGATATCTTACTGGTACATTCTGAGTCTCATCTCCAGCTGCTACATCCTCTGCAGGGGTATTTGGTACATAGTCCATTATTCTTTGAATCTGTAATTCGAGCGAAGTGATATCTTTTTCTAAATCAGAAATTGTTGATGAGAGATCCTTCATCTGCTGAAGCAGATGCGACACATCTGTACCTTGCTTTTTCATTTTGGGTATATCTGCTGAGACTGCGTTTTTTTTGGCTTTCATCTGCTCAACTTCAAATATCTTGCTTCTGCGCAATGAGTCCATATTAAGAAGCTCAGTAAAATCCACTTTATAATTCTTCTTAAGAAGAGCTTTTTCCACTTCTTCTTTATTATTTCTTATTCTGTTAATATCCAACATTTCTCTATCCCCTTAATATTTAATTAATAATAAAAAAATTCGTCATGATTGTCAAGATTATCAATTCTTATAACACGTTAATATACTTCTTTTTTTTCATGAAAAAGTATATCATATGCTATTTTTATTCTATTCATGGCTTTTTCCAGATTACTTCTGCTTGTAGCAATATTAATCCTTTGGAATCCTTTGCCTTCAGGTCCGAATACATCCCCTGGGTTTAACCAAAGTTTGGCTTCGTCTTTAAAAAACGCATTAAGCTGCTCATTATCTAAGCCCATTTCCTTGCAATCAATCCATATAAGATATGTGCCTTGCGGGTTAACAAGTTTTATCTTTGGCAGATTCTCGTTTATAAAGGATTCAACATAATCCACATTGTCTTTTAAATATTTCTTAAGCTGATTAAGCCAAGGTTCCCCATATTTATATGCAGCAAGACATGCTGCTATTCCTAATGAATTAACTGAACTTGGACCTCTTCTGTTAAGTTCTTCATCATATTTTTTCTTTAATTCCAGATTTGGTATAAATATATTTGAAACTTTTAGTCCTGCAATGTTGAATGTCTTACTTGGGGCAGTACAAATAATACAGCTTTGCTCAAACTTCTCATTCAAATTTGCAAGAACAATGTGCTTATTCGGTTCATGGATAAAATCCTGATGTATTTCATCACTAACTATAATAACCTTATGCTTACAGCATATATGGCACATTCTTATTAACTCTTCTTTTGTAAATACCTTGCCAACAGGATTATGAGGATTGCATAGAATGAACATTTTAACATTATTCTCTACAATTTTATTTTCAAAATCATTAAAATCAACAGAATAATTACCGTCATCATAAATTAAAGGATTTTTAACAAGCTTTCTGTTATTGTTATTTATTACTCTATAAAATGGTGAGTAAACAGGAGTCTGTATTATAACGCTTTCCTCAGGTTTGGTAAATGCACATACAGCAGCGCTTAATGCATATACAACTCCTGGCGTTATACATTGCCATTCCTTCTCTACTTTGAAATTATGACGTTTATACATCCATTCAGCAACTGTTTTGAAATAGTTATCTGATATACCTGTATAGCCATAAATTCCTACTGCGTTTATCTTATATATAGTATTCTTTATTTCCTCAATAACTGGAAAGTCCATGTCTGCTACCCATAGTGGTAAATGGTCCTCAGTATAACCGAAATCCTTATAATAATCATATTTTAAAGAGTTGGTATTATGCCTGTCTGTAACTTTGTCAAAATTGTAAATCTTCAATTATCTTTCCTGCCTTTCCTTCTTCAAAACATTATAACACTTAAGCATTTATATTCTATATGATTTCCAGCAAAATTACGTAAGAACTTTTGAATAGTGTTTTTTTAGGATATTGTTATTTGAATAAGCATAGCATATTTGGTATAATTTTGCCAAGAGGCGAATTGAAATGGATATACATGTATTAATCTGTGATGACGACCCGATAGTCCATGAAGCATTAAGTGTTTACTTTGATAAATATGGTATAAAACACGAGTCTGCCTTTAATGGTCAGGAGTGCTTGGACAAATATAAGCAAGGTAATTTTGATATTATTGTCCTTGATATAATGATGCCTCAAATAGATGGTATTGAAGTATGCAGGAGAATTAGGATTGATAGCAATCTTCCCATTATTATGCTAACTGCAAAATCAGAGGAAATAGACCGCTTGCTTGCATTCGATCTTGGTGCAGATGATTACATAGTTAAGCCATTCAGTTCAATGGAAGTAATAGCCAGAATTAAAGCCGTTATAAACAGAGTTAGAAATTCTACAAATAAAGGATTTTCCGGCAAAGTCACTTTTAAACAGCTCAGCGTAGATATAACAAGATATTCTATACTTATAGACAATAAACCCACTCATGCGACACCAAAAGAAGTCGAGGTTTTATATCTTCTTTTATCAAATCCTAAAACTGTATACACACGTGAACAGATTATGAACATCATCTGGGGTTTTGAATATTCTGGTGATTCGAGGACAATTGATACTCATATAAAGCGTATCCGTGCTAAGCTACCACTAGATATCCAAAAATGCATACAAACAATCTATGGTGTTGGCTACAAATTTGAATGCAGTGATGAATAAAATACTTGATAAGCCTTTTTTTATAAAAATCGTTCTTCTAGTATTAACAATATTAATTATTTCTCTAATTATCACAACCATTATATACACAGTTACATCTAAAGAAATTTTTGTCAATTATCAGTTAGAACGCTTAAAAGAAGAAACTGACATGCTTGCATCATTAATTCCTGAAGAATGGATGACTAAGGATCAGCTTGAACAGTTTTTTAATAAGGTATTTCAAGCTGAATCTACTATATTAAGAAGTTATGTAGTTATATCTGACAAATTAAATGTTGAAGTATATTCATATGCTCCCGATTTACAAAAAAGCAATTACGTAGTTGATAAAAATGACATGGACAAGTTTTATAAACAAACCCTTTCCCCCTATGTACGAAAGGTACTTACCGGTCAATATATTACGATGGAAAACTCGGAAAATGAATTTAACTCTGATATGATAATTATTATGAGACCTATTTTTTCCCAATATGGTAGTGTTGAAGCGGTATTGACAATATGCAAATTTATTGATGATTATTCTGATGAATTGAACAGTATAAACAAAACACTTATACTGACAATGATAGGCGTTGCCTTACTTATGCTGTATCCAGTCTATAAACTTTCAAAAAGCATTACAAAGCCTCTTGTAGCAATAAGGGACGTGGCTATTGCATTTGGCAAAGGAGATTTTACAGTTCGTGCAGATGAATCCTATCCTGCCGAAATAGGTCAATTATCTATTACAATGAACCACCTGTCCTCTCAATTGAGTAAAACAATATCAAGCCTTACCCGAGAAACGAATGTGCTTCAGGGAGTATTAAATTCCATGAATGAAGGTATACTTGTTGTCGATGATTCACTTTCTCCGATAATTATTAATCCAGCAATTACTAAACTTTTTAATTCAATTATTAATGAACATGACAAATACAGCATTATACCGCTTGAAGAAGTATGGAATGACTTTAGACAGTGCTTATCATCGAAAACGGGTATTGAAAATACTTACGAGATTGATAGCAATATGATTCTGTGCGTTATCAAACCTCTCTCTGTAAATGATAGTCTAGTAGGAGCAATGGGTATATTTACAGATATAACTAAAGAAGTTCGACTTGAACAGACAAGAAGAGATTATGTCGCTAATGTTTCACATGAATTAAAAACCCCACTAACCGGAGTAATGGGGCTTTTAGCACCTCTTAAAGATGGTATAGTAACTGATTCTGATAAAATAAATAAGTATTATGAAATGATGTCAAACGAGCTTCATCGACTGAATCGGCTTATCAATGACCTACTTACTCTTTCAAGACTGCAATCATCTGCCGAAGCTTTTGCAATAGGCAAAGTTGGCTTGACAGATATAATATTCGATAAAGTTGAGAAATATCATTTCTCCTACAATGAGGAAAATGTCAGAATCGATTTCAAATATACATCATCACCGGTTTATGTTTATGGGAATTCTGACCGGATAGAACAGATACTGACCATACTTATAGATAATGCAATTAAGTTTTCAAAACCTTCAACTGATAAGACTATAAATATAAAGATAGATATTTTAAATGAGGACAGTAAATACATAGTTTCAGTTCAGGATTTCGGAAATGGTATATCAAAAGAGGATCTTCCATATGTTTTTGATAGATTTTATAAATCTGATAAAGCCCGTTCTGGAGCAGGTTCCGGCTTAGGATTATCAATTGCACGTGAAACACTTAAAAGGATGAATGAAAGTATATGGGTTGAGAGTGATGGCTATTCTGGTTCTACTTTCCATTTTACCCTTACCAAATATACAGATATAACTTAAATCAGATTTACAGAACCATACTCATTTTGTAGCATTACATTAGTTGCTGCTATTCCGCAATATGCCCTTAAAGCGCTTTTAAGAGATTGATTATGATTTATGTTAAATATAAAAGGTTTTCTTAACACATCCTGCAAATGGTATACTAATTCAAAAATAAAGTCAGCGTCTTTACCTTTATAATTTATAATGTAAACATCACACTTTTCTTCATTAATGTCATATGCAGCATCTATATTAGCCATAATATCCTTGTCTTCAATATAAAAATTCATTGTTTCATAGGGGTTATCTAGGTCAACATAAGCATATTGACTGAATATATATCTTTTTTTATCAACTGGTATAGTAACACTTCTTTTTCTTTGTTTTACGTAATTCATATCTTTAATATATTCTGGAGTGGTGCCACAGCATCCTCCAGTAATTCCGATGTTATACTTTAAAAGTTCATCACTGTAATGGCAAAAAGCCTGTTCTGATTGGCTATAATATGCAATACCGTCAACATAGTGTGGAACTCCTGCATTCGGTTTTACACAAGTAAAGTCTTCAAATAAGGCAATTTCCTGCATTATCTCACCTATTTTTTCTGGTCCATTCGAACAGTTAACCCCCACAACATCCGCACCCATTTTTTTCAAGATTCCAGAACATATTCTTGGGGAATGCCCCATCAATGTCATATTATTTTTTTCAAATGTCATGTTGCAAATGACTGGCAGATTAACTGATTCTTTATTAGCAAGATATGCTATCCTCATTTCTTTTAAATCAGTAAAAGTTTCAAAATTAATTATATCAGCTTCACTGCATGCTTTTATCTGATCTTGAAATATGTTGTAAGCCTCATTAAAAGTCAAAGAGCCTGATGGTTGGAGCATTTCTGAGATTGGGCCTATTGATGCAGCTACAAGAATATCTCTTCCATTAACCGATTCCTTTGCTAGTTTTATTCCCTGACTATTTATTTCATCATGAGAATTCTCTAAACCATGTCGTCTAAGAACTAATTTATTTGCACATAAGGTATTCGTTTGTATTATATCACTTCCCGCATCACAGTACTCTGTATGGATTCTTTTCACGATATCAGGATTATTTATATTATATGACTCGGCAAGCAGACCTTTTTCCAAACCATATTTTTGAAGCATAAATCCTTTAGAACCATCAAAAAGATATATTTTTTCTTTGTCAAATAATCTCATGTCGCCCTCTTTCTAATCCCAACTTATTTTATCTTTAAATTTTGATGAGTTGTATGAATTAATACAACCACAATATTTCTGCCTGTAAAGTCCTAGTTCCCTTGCTTTATCTTGTCCCTTGCGATAACCTTCTCTAAAATCATGATATAAAAATTCAATGTCATATTTTTCTTCCATATCCTTACATATACCAATTATCGTTTCATGATTTTGATAAATGCTAACTAGTAATGTAGTGGAAAAAGCTCTATAACCATTGTTTTTAGCAAACTCAGCAGTTTTATCAAGCCGGATTCTGTAGCAGTCTTCGCATTTGAAACCGTTATCCCATTTTTCTTGAAGAAATTCTTCGTTTTCGATAAGTTTTAATTCAAATTGTGATGTATATTCCCTAAGAGTTTGAAGTCTTTTTTGATGTTCTTTAAATGGATGGATATTGGGATTATAAAAATATGTATCAAAATCTATATTCATTTCACCAAGTTTTTCATGAATGTATACAAGACAAGGAGCACAACATGTATGTAAGAGTATCTTATTTAATTTCATATGGTATGCATAGATGGTCATAAGCATGTCTTGTTACACATCTTCCTTTGGGTGTCTTTTGCAAAAAACCTAACTGAAGAAGGTAAGGTTCATAAACATCCTCAATGGTATCTTTCTCCTCATTAATACTTGCTGCAAGCGTATCTAATCCTACGGGTCCGCCATTAAATTTATTTATTATTGTCTTGAGAATTGCTCTGTCAATATTATCCAGACCAATATGATCTATTTCTAATTTTTTTAATCCGAAATCAGCTATTTCACTTGTAATTACATCTACTCCCTCAACTTGTGCGAAGTCTCTTACTCTTCTAAGCAGCCTATTCGCTATCCTTGGTGTTCCTCTTGATCTAGTTGCTATTTCATTTGCTCCATACTCATTTATATTTATTCCTAATATTTTTGAACTTCTTTTTACTATCATGCTTAATTCATCAGCTGTGTACATCTCCAGACGACATGAAACACCGAAACGATCCCTTAATGGCGAGGAAAGCATACCTGTTTTAGTTGTTGCTCCTATAAGTGTAAATCTGTTTAAATCCAGTCTTATGGTTTTAGCGCTTGGACCTTTACCTATTATAATATCGAGTGCAAAATCCTCCATTGCAGGATATAGGATTTCTTCAACAGAACGATTCAATCTGTGTATCTCATCAATGAACAGAATATCATTTTCATCAATATTTGTTAGTATAGCTGCAAGGTCGCCAGCTTTTTCTATAGCTGGACCGCTTGTAATCCTGATATTAGCACCCATCTCGGATGCTATTATACCTGCTAAAGTCGTTTTACCAAGACCTGGAGGTCCTGCAAGAAGTACATGATCAATCGGTTCATGCCTTAGTTTTGCGGCTTCTATAAAAACTTTGAGATTCTCCTTTATCTTTTCTTGACCAAAATACTCTTCGAAAATTTTAGGGCGAAGGCTTATTTCGCTTTGATCATTATTTATAAATGTGGGAGTGACGAATCTTTCTTCCTCCATTATCATTCTCCTAAATTTTATTTATATCTATCCTGCTAATGCTTTTTTTATTATATCTTGTAAAGAATCTTTTTCATCATATATCTTATCAAGAGCTTGTTTAGCATATTTAGTATTATATCCTAAAACAAGCAAAGCATTTACTGCTTCAGAATATTTATCGCTGACTTGTATCTGTTCTTTAACTTCCATGTCTTCAATTTCGAGTCCTTTTAGCTTATCTTTTAGCTCAAGTATTATCCTCATTGCCGTTTTTTTCCCAATACCAGGAGCTTTTGATAAAGAAGCAACATCTTCACATACAACAGCAGTGGCGACTTCTTGGTAGGATAATACAGATAATATGGATAATGCAGCTTTCGGGCCTATACCTGATATGCTGATAAGCATATTAAAAAGGAATAATTCCTCCTGTGAAAAAAATCCATATAATATCATTGCATCTTCTCTTACATGAAGATATGTGTGTAAAAGAGCATGTTCATTTGTTTGAAGTTTTGACATCGTGTTAATGCTTGTAAATATTTTATATCCAATCCCAGCATTATCGATTACAATATAATCATGTTTTTTTGCGACTACTTCGCCTTTTATATACTCGTACATAAATCCAGATTTTTCCTTTCTTCTCTGTATGAATGCGCATGGCATATTGCAACTGCCAACGCATCAGCGGCATCATCAGGTTTTGGAATATTTTTTAAATTAGCTAACACCTTTACCATTTGCTGGACTTGGTTCTTATCTGCCCTTCCATATCCGCATAATGCCTGTTTTATCTGAAGCGGTGTATATTCAAAAAATGGAAGATCTTTTTGCGCGACCGCGAGCACTGCTACTCCTCTTGCTTGACACACATTAATCACTGTTTTCTGATTTGTATTATAGAAAAGTTGTTCCATAGATACATGATCAGGTTTATATATTGATATTATTTCGTTAATACCTTGATAATTATGTAGCAATCTTTTATTGAATTCGGTATTTGCTTCAGTTCTTATCACACCGTATTCAAGCACTTCAATCGTATTCTTAAAATAATCTATGACCCCATATCCCATTATCGCAAAACCTGGATCAATACCTAATATACGCATAATACTCCTTTTTTTAATTATAGCACGATAGTAATTTTTTAGCATCATAGAATTGAACTTAGTTTAATACAGTGTTAATATATACGCGTTGAGGTATTTATGAAAAATAGATTATGGACAAAAGATTTTACTATTTTAACTATAGGCAGTGCGGTATCCATGCTTGGAAATGCAGTATCAGGATTCGCATTGGGATTGTTAATACTTGATTACACTAATTCCACTTTTTTGTACTCGCTGACCCTTGTCATATACACTTTACCTAGAATAGTCATGCCTTTACTTGCAGGGCCTTACCTTGACAGATTTTCCAGAAAAAAAATCATATATACACTGGATTTCATGTCTGCAACCTTGTATCTGACTATATTCGCATTGCTTATGTTTAATTTTTTGAACTACATATTGATTGTAATACTAGCTCTTATTATTGGTTCGATAGATGGAACATATATAGTAGCATTTGACAGTTTTTTTCCAAATGTAGTCGAAAAAGAGAATTTTTCCAAAGCCTATTCTATCTCTTCAATACTCTATCCTTTATCAGCTGTAATGATCCCTGTAGCAGCTTACTTTTATGAGCACTTTAGTCTTGCCCCTTTGTTCGCATTCAATGCGATAACCTTCTTAATAGCCGCTATATTTGAAACGAATATAAAAGCAGAAGAAAAACACATTAATGAAGAGACTGCCAAATCCTTCGTTTTTTCTAGATATAAAGAAGATTTTAAAACTGGAATACAATATTTGAAGCAGGAACCAGGACTGGCTGCAATTACCGCATATTTTGTTATAATGGCTTTTTCAGATTCTTCTTACGGAACTCTTGTTCTTCCGTATTTTAAGAATAATGAAACCTTCGGAGTTATGACATACACTTATGTGATGGCTTTCGCCGTTTTGGGAAGATTAATTGGAGGTTTACTTCAATACAGGTTCAAATATCCACCAAAAAAAAGGTTTTCTATTGCAATATTTGTATATATCACAATCGGTATAATGTCTGCTGCATTTCTTTTTTCACCAATTATACTAATGATGATAATGAATTTTTTAGTAGGTATATTCGGTGTTACTTCATATAATATAAGGATATCCTCTACACAGAACTATCTTCCAGATGGAATAAGAGCGAGGTTTAATGGGATATTTCAAATGCTCACTATGATGGGAGCTATTGTCGGTCAGTTATTAGCAGGAGGTTTAGGAGACTTGTTTGATGAGAGATATATTGTAGCTGGATTTAACATTATAAACCTTATTATGCTTGCAGTTATCATTATTCCATATGGCAAACACGTAAAGAAGATATATAACACAGAAATCTAAACATTTAAAATAAGCACATCTTTCGAATATCACCATAATAATGAAAAATTTAAAAAGGCTATGATTATAGCCTTTTGTTTTTAATATATGATGTGTATATTACTTCAATACTAGATATAAGAAGATCGAAGTGACTGCAAAGAATGCTGCTACATAAACTGTATATTTTGATAGTATCCTATCAATAGCTTTGCCCTTGCTTTTCCCAAAAAAAGTTTCAGCACCGCCTGCTATACTACCTGATAATCCTCCAGACTTTCCTGATTGCATTAAAACAATAACTATTAAAGCTAAACAGACAATTATGTGTACAATTCCTAATATTATTTTTAAAGTCTCACTCATTTCTAACCTCCAAAATTCAGCCTTTCAACTATAACATAAATGATTTTGTATATCAAGTATATTTTTTTAGGCTCTATCTTATCAAACACGAAATCAATACATTATACCTGGCCTTTTACCAAATCACGCAGCATAGGTTCTGTTCTTTTGTATTTTGTTTTCATTTTATAATATCTTCCTGTTTCAAAACTCGAGAATACAGCGCACATGATTTCCAGAACATGCCCGGTCTGATGGCATCCAGCTTTTGGAGTGTTCCCTGTTTTTAAGCATTTTGCTAAATCTGCAAGACCTAATCCTCTGCTATTATCAGGATATATGTGAGTTAACGGAACCTCCTTATATCCGCTCCCATCTGATGTAGCTAAGTATACAGGACCAGAAAAACAATTTGGATCCGGAACTTTAATGCTACCTTTTGTGCCATATATTTCGATGAGTGGAAGATCACTTTTTTTGCAGTCGAAAGTAGTTATAATACTAGCAGTAGCTCCGCTTTGGAACTGTAGCATAGCAGACACATGCGTAGGAGTCTCAACCTCTATTTTTTGCATATATTTAGGCTGGCTGGTGATAATCCTTTCTTTAAAAGCAGTTGTGTTCATGCCTGCAACGCTTTTCACTCCACCCATAAGGTTTATGAGCGCGGTTATGTAGTATGGTCCCATATCGAACATAGGCCCACCTCCCGGCTTGTAATAGAATTCAGGGTCCGGATGCCATGATTCATGCCCTTTGCTCATCATAAAAGCAGTAGCTCCGACTATATCACCTATATATCCATCATCAATCAGCTTTCTGGATGTCTGTATCCCTGCACCCATAAATGTATCAGGAGCACCTCCTAATAATAACTTATTTGCTTTAGCGATATTGATCAATTCCAAACCTTGTTCAAAATTTAAGCTTAATGGTTTTTCTACATAAACATGTTTTCCAGCTAAAAGAGCGCGTTTAGATATTTCATAATGATTAAATGGTTGAGTAATATTTAATATTAACTGAATATCATCACATAGTAGCATCTGCTCAAATGTCATTGCTCGTGGTATCTTATACTCGCATAATGCTTTTTCTTCTTTTTCTTTTATTAAATCCGCACAAGCGTATACATTAACGATATCATTGAAAACAGTTGTAAGATTTTTGAAATATATACCGCTTATATTACCACATCCAACAACTCCAACATTTACTATATCTCTTTCCATAATTTTACCCTTTCAAATTCCACTATTAATATAGTTTATCTGGCAGCCCAGATAAATCCTCTTCTCATAAGTTCAAGTGCTTCAGGTATGTCAAAAACTTTTGCGACATGACCTAAGCTGTTATAGAAAATCCTTGCTAAACCCCATCTTTTCGTATACACTACCGGAACATCAACACAACCATTGGACTCATAATATCCATGATAAATAGGAAATCTAGTTGTAGCTAATACATTCACGGCTGGATCCACATGAACATAATACTGTTCGGATACAACTTTGAAATCATTCATTCCCTTTATTATCTCAGAGTCAGAAGACTTTTTAATGTTTACAGTGTATTCGATTCCATCATTTCCTGGATGGTCTACCCACTGAGAACCCGTTATGAATTGCCACTTTGTACTTTGCCTGAATGCATCACACATTCCTCCGTGGCATCCGGCCATACCTGTTCCATATTTTCCTAAAGCTTCAGATACATTTTCTACATACTCTTTCTTTATTTCATCCATAGTCCAAAGCGGAATAAAAAGATCATATTCCTTTAAATTCTCTAAATCGCTCAAAACATCCATCTCACTGGTGTTGTGTACTTTAAATCCTTCATTCTCCAGAACATTTTGGAAAATCTGTCCTACTTGTTCGGGTTCATGACCTAACCATCCACCCCACATTATTAATGCCTTTTTCATATATACACTCCATTATTTTTTAAGGAAAGATCTCCTTGTATAATATTTTATGTTTTATAAAGTTCTAAATCAACCTCTTTTATATTTTTAAGACAACTTGCACATATATCTGATTTATCATTCTTACTTAGAGGACGGTTACAGCTGCTACATCTTCTTTTTTTAGTTGATGATCTTTCAACAAGTTCCTTGTTTATTTTTTCTGCTACAATCTGCTTTATTTGCTTAAGCCAAAGCAGATCTGGTATATATCCCATATTTTTTGAGAAAGAATAATATAAATCCAGACATTTATAATAGTCTTCTAAAGCATTTAAAGTGTATGCGAATATTTTTGGTTTAAATATCTGTTGAGAATAAGAATATAGCATAACATATTCTTTAAATAAGTCCATCACTTCCTTATTCTCTTCATCAAATGGTATTGAGGCAAGTTTTAACAGTTCTTTTTTGCTGAAACCTTCATATATTGTTCTTATCTGCACACATAGATTTAATGTTCTTGATATGTCTTGTTTGACATAAAAACCGCCTGTAGGTATTGATTTCCATATTTTAAGCGTCTGTATAATGTCACATTCAATATCCAATAGGATGTCAGAAAATCCAAGATAAGCATATTCAATAGATGTATTGGGAATTGTTAGATATTTACTAATCATCTCTGTATCATTAACAGAAGAAACAAATCCTTTTTCATACATACCTCTCCTGCCTGCGCGACCTGCTATTTGCTTAACTTCCCAAGGGAGTAGTGGTCTGGTTGTATTACCGTCGTATTTTTCTGTTTCTAAAAATACAATCCTTTTAATAGGAAGATTTAATCCCATTCCTATAGCATCTGTAGCAACAACTACATCAGTTTTACCCTCAAGAAAAAGTTTTAGCTGCTCTTTCCTGGTTTTGTATGGCAGTGCTCCATAAATAATGCTTGCTTTCTTATTGACTTTTGATAACTCTTCAGCAATCCTCAAAACACTTTTTCTGGAAAATACCACCAAAGCATCACCTTTTTGTGAATGATTAAGTGAAAAAGGAGATTTTGAAAAAACCAGTTCCGTATTTCTTTCATGTTCGATAATTTCATACTCCTCTTCACAGTCTTCAATAATTTTAATCAAGATATCTTTAGCTTCAGGAGCAGCACACAGATGAATGTTTTTCGCTTTTATACCTAAGATAGCTTTCGTCCAATAACATCCCCTTGCTTCATCTTGTATTAGTTGGCATTCATCAATCACTACAACATCATATATCTGTGAGTAATCCGCTTTTTCTACTGTAGATGATATATGTCTCGCACCAGGTATAATATCTTCTTCTTCTCCTGTAAGCATACTACATAACACATTATCCTGCATAAGCCGTTCCTGAACTTCAAGAGCTAATAATCTTAATGGTGAGAGATATGCTCCAGTATTCGCTTCCTTTAATGCTATTAATGCATGATAAGTCTTTCCTGTGTTAGTCAGTCCGAGGTGTATCTTGAAACTTCTTTTCATTTTTCTTGTTTCTGGAAATTCATCTTTGGGGTTTGAAGGTATCATCTTCTGAATTTGTTCTTTAGCAATTCTCTTTAGATATGTTTCCATATAAATTGAAAGAACTGTGTTTGTTTTCAAATGATTGATGTTTTTATAATCTTCGAATAACTTGAACATATCTGGTAATTCACTGCTTATTGTTTTGTATTTCTCATATAAATATAATTCACATGCAGCCATGTTTCTAAAAATTAAATCAAAACAATCCTCTTTAATATTCAACTTATCTTTATATGGAATTGATGTATAAACCAGGCGCCGATTCTTTTTCAAGTAAATTTCAACATTTTTAGCAGTTATTCTTTGTTTTGATGCATATGTTAATGTTGAAGATATCTTAATGAGCTTATTTTTTGAAATTTGTTTTTTACTCGGTCTATTATTTTTTTCAAATACTGATTTGAATAATGAATATAGGAATATAGCTTCAGGTGAATTATTATTCTCAATATATTTTTTATTCATTCAATAAAATTATCCTTTATGGCTTTATTTGCAAGCCTATCGCATCTGTTGTTATACTCATTATCACTATGACCTTTTACCTTAACCCACTTTATATTATGCTTAACTGTCATTTCATCAAGCGACTTCCATAATTCTAAATTCTTTATTTCTTCATTTTTTCCTCTTGTCCAGTTGTTTTTTTTCCATGTATCAATCCATCCTTGATTAAATGCATTTACTAAATAAGCAGAATCCGAATAAACAGTCACATCACAACTCATCTCTAATTGCAAAAGCGCTTGTAATGCAGCCATTAGTTCCATTTCGTTATTAGTTGAGTTCTCCTTATATCCGCTTATTTCTGTTTCAATTTGATTTCTAATAAGAATTGCAGCATAACCACCTGGTCCCGGGTTGTAAATACAAGCTCCATCTGTATATATTTTTACTGTACATTTATCATTTACTTCACCGCTCATCTCTATTGAGCGTTTCTTGGTGGCAATCACAGCCTTTTCCACTATGTTTTCAAAATCATACATCTTTAATGTATTCACACCTTCAATAGTAGTACCATTCGGTGAACAGATGCTCATAATCAGATTTTCCATGTCTTTATCTTGCTCTAATGCATATTTAGCTGAACCAAGCACCATCTGACAGGCTAGAATTTTAGCATCTTCTAAAGATATATTATTTTTTACAGCAGTATTTATAAGTGATTTAATAAACATAAATACGAAAGCTGGACCAGAACCAGCAATAGCTGTTGTAATATTCATATATGATTCATCATTAATAATTAACGTTTTACCAACATAATTCATATATTTTAAAGCTTTTGATAAATCTTTATCAGATGCATTTGTTCCCTTGAAAATAGTAGACATTCCATATCCTATAGCAGCAGGCATATTTGTCATTACTCTTATAAATTTGCCTTTGTTAATAATATTTTCATAAAATCCGATTGTTTTTCCTGCTGCAATAGTGATAAACAAAATTTCCTTTGAAGCTTTATAAGTATTTATCTGTTCCAATAGATCTTTCATATTATCTGGTTTTACGCATAGGAATACTACATTGCATTTATCAATTATTTCTTCAACACTGGTAGCAAGTTCTGTTGTCGAATCAATAAGGTATTGTGCTTTCTCTTTATATCTATCATATATAATTATCTTCGATTTGCTGTTTTTGACGCCTTTAATAAGTGCGGAACCCATGTTCCCTGCTCCTATAAATCCTATTATATCCTTCATTGTCCACCTCTTTTGATAATTAAAGTATCTTTCATAACTGGAATGTCAGTTTTTAAAAAATATGTCATAGCGGGATGATTTGCTTTAGATAATTGGTTCATATCTTCATCATATATGAATTTCACTTTTTGTTCGTAATTTCTCTTGTTCGGAGACATAAGTATAACTGTATCATCAATAAATACAGGATTAAATTCATGGACTCTTGCTAGGCTGCTCTTACTATCATACTCCTCGACTAATCCAAGATATGTATGGCTACGTATGTAGCTAGAATCTGAATATATCATGGATTCGTTTGTTTGTTGAATAAAATCCTTATTGCATTCGATGTTATATGCAGTCGTGAACTGCCTATGGCTCGCTATGGAAACAATCTCGTTATATTCATCAAGATTAGAAATATATATTTGTTTGTCTTTTATATAATCATCAAATGCTGATCTGTATGCTTTGGTAACTGTAGCGACATACAACGCGCTTTTCATGCGACCTTCAATTTTAAAACTATCCGCTTTACTCTCCAAAAGTTCAGGGATATGATTTATCATATTAAGATCCTTTGAATTTAATATATACGAGCTGTAATCATCTTCATATATTGGAAAATACTGACCAGGTCTTTTTTCCTCCATAAGAGCATATTTCCACCTGCAAGGTTGCGCACAATCACCTTGATTTGCATCTCTTCCTGTCAAATAAGAACTTAACAGGCAACGTCCCGAGTAAGACATACACATGGCTCCATGTATGAAAATCTCAATCTCATGCTCATTTCCAACAGCATTTTTGATTTCATTTACATCCTTTAATGATAATTCTCGAGCTAAAATTAGCCTTTTTGCGCCAAGCCTGCAAAATACTTTCGCACTTTCGCTGTTAAGTATATTCGCCTGTGTACTTACATGAATATCTACTTTACTTGCATGTCTTCTAACAATATCTATTAATCCTATATCTGCAATTATGATTGCATCCGGTTTTATTTCTGACAACTGGTCCAATGTAAGAATAATATCCTGTAAATCCTTATTTTTTGGCAATATATTCAATGTAACATATATTTTTTTATTAAGTGATTTGGCATACTTAACTGCTGTATCAAGTTCTTCAAAAGTAAAGTTGTCTGCCTTATCACGTAAGCTGAATCTATTCAACCCTAGATATACTGCATCAGCTCCATAGGAGTATGCAATTCTTAATTTTTCCATGTTTCCAGCAGGAGCTAGAAGTTCTATTTTTCTCATTTTTTTACCGAAATCGATAATCCGTCACCAACTGACAATATCGAAGTGCTGAACCTTTCATCCTTTGTAATTTTATTAAGGAAATGGCGCAATCTTTCTACTAAAGTATTCTGTCTGTGTGGGATTTTGTCTCCTTTTGCAACCATTCCCCTATATAAGACATTATCTGCAATTATAACACCGCCGTCATTTATAAGATTGGAACATAAATCAAAATATCCTTCATACTGTCCTTTTGCGGCATCAATAAATATAATATCATATTTCTTATTAATATTTTTAAGGTAATCTAATGCTTCAGCATAAATAATATTTATCTTATCTTCCAGAGCAAGCATCTTAATGTTAATTCTGGCTCGATCAATCATATCACTATCATTTTCTACAGTATCTATATAACCATCTTCTTTAAGGTATTGTGAAAAGAATATACTAGTAAAACCTACCGCGCAACCTAGCTCAAGAATTGAAAAAGGTTTTTTCAATATCAGTATATTCTCCATCACTCTTAAAGCCTCCAATTTTGCAACAGGTATGCCTTCTTTTATAGAATTATCATGAATTAGCTTTAATTCCATTTTTAATGGTGCAAGAGTATCTTGTATATATTTTTCAACATCATTATTTACAATACTGAATCGCTTCTCCATGTCTATTTCGAGTATAAGGCTACATTATAGTTATGCTGTGCGAGAGTTGTAGCATATGCGTGTGCGTCTGTTCCATCATTCTTTGCCACATAATAGTAATAATTATGTATTTCAGGATATAATGCAGCAGCAATACTTGACAAGGAAGGATTACAAATTGGTCCTGGAGGCAGTCCTTTATACATGTAAGTATTATAACTGTTCATAATTTCGTGGTCTTCATTGGTTAAGAATTCCTTGACTTCTCCGGTTTCATTAATATAAATGTACTGTATTGTAGCATCAATTTGAAGATAATTCAGATAGGTATCTGTTGACTTCAGCCTGTTATATATAACACCTGCTATCATTGCTCTTTCATCCATTGTAGATGCTTCCTTTTCAAGCAATGACGCAATAATTATAATATCATCAATTGAATACCCAAGAGATTTTGCTTTCGCTCTATATATATCACTAAATTTGTTATTGAAATTATCAAGCATCTTTTTTACATTCTCATTTTCATCAGCTGTAACATCGAATATATAAGTATCAGGGAATAAATAACCTTCAAGCCTATTAGTTCTTCTGGAATCCTGAGGAATTAAGTCTATAAAATCATATCCAAAATCATATGTTTCGCATACTGAATAGAAATCTTCAGTTTTTCCTATCCCATTTTCAGTAAATTTTTTAACTGTCTGTGCTATCGTCAATCCTTCTGTAAAGAAAATCTTTTTTGTTGGATTTGGCACGCTATCTTGAGAAAGGATGTAAATCAGCATTTCATAACCCTGTGCTGTTACTAAATCTATTTCTCCAGAATCATATGTAACAGTAGCATCAAAAATATGATTACCGGATTTATAATTGCCTTCATTACCCATTAAAAGCGAATATACCCAAAAATATGTATCATTTGTAATTATCCCCTCATCTACTAGAATTTTAGCAATATCTTTTGTTGTTGCACCTTTAGGAATATTTATTACTTTTTCATTTTTTTTATCTATAACACCAATTGAGGCTTTAGCATCAAAGACATTAACCTCTTTTACTAGATTATTTGTAAAAGTATATCCTTTATAAAAAACGAATCCTAATAAAAACAGAAATCCTAACCATATCATCAAGGATAAAAATTTACGAAATTGGGATTTAGGCTTATAAACAATTATTTTAACAGTCTTATGTTTTTTTCTTTCTCTTCTTTTAACTGCTTCTTCTTTGCTAAAAAATTTCCATATGCTATCTATGAACGCAAGTATCTTGTTATCCTTATATGGAACATCTTGCCCATTAACAACTGATTTATCCTGTTCTTGAGTATTCGTTTCATGAGATTCATAATCTTGTAATTCTGAATCATCCGTAACTTTTACAATATCCTCTTCATCGTGTATTGCTTGCTCTAGCTTATTTGTATCTTTATCAGTCAATCGTCCACTCCAAAATTCAATCTAATACATAATATCACAAATAAATAAAATCGTGAATTACTACTTTTTTCTTGGATCAATTCCGCCGATTTCGAAAAATTTGTTACGAGCCCATCCAGCCCATTCATTTTTTATATGTAAGGTGTTATAATCGCCATAATCTTTTGCTATAAGTCCGCCTTTTTTATAAAAGTAGTCTACCATCTGTTGTGCGCCTTTTTCTATTAATTCTTTGTTGCCTGTCGGAAGTATAGCCTGAATATCAACAGGTGAAAATAAAGTAGCTTTATTGCTGATTTTGTCTGCCAATCTGTCTATACCCATTAATGTAGGTTGATCGAGTTGAAATACATCTACTCCGGCATCAAGTAGGTCATCAAGAATCTCATATATATAACCGCACGAATGCATAATGACTTTTAAATTATTCTTATGTGCGCTATTGCATAACCTGACATAAGCAGGTTTAAATATTTTTCTCCACATTTCAGGAGATACTAAAAGCCTGTCCTGTGTACCCCAGTCCTCACAAAAGAAAATTGCATCAACACACTTCATTGCTCCATACATTTCCACCATGTTTACAAGCTTTTGAATAACCATATCCTGAAGTTTAAGAACATTTTCTTCTTCTAAAATGAGGTCTTCTAAAAATATTTCCATTTTACGGATATTTCTCATAATAGCAAAGGTGCAACCAGGTAAAGGACCTAATATAAATCTTTCTTTATAAGGTTCTACACTCAAATGCGCATTATGAAATCTTCTTTCATCATCTATATCAGGAACTTTGTAAGAACTCAAATCTTCCCATGATTTTAAAGCACCTTCAAGAACCTCTCCACCTCCTGTAGTGTCGTGGGTCATCCGTCCCCATAGGTTATTATATTCATCTAGGTGAAGAAATCCGTCAAAATTTTTGTATTTTGGATACATATCAGCAAAATACTCAGGTTTCTGCCAATTATATTCTTCTTTTTTAGGCATATTAAGTTCAACATATTTAATATCCCTGAATGACCCATCTAGAAAATCATATCCTATTCTTCCTGGGTTATCAAATTCTATCACTTTCTTAATTACTGTTTTTGATATCATTCTCTCCTCCTATATACTATCTGAAGTATTTTACTGCTGATGCGAACAGCCTCTGGTCTTTGTTCCCTGGCACATTCTTAGCTACATAATCCCCAATTCTTTCAGAATGGCCCATTTTACCAAGTATCCTACCATCCTTACTGGTTATGCCTTCAATCGCATAATATGATCCATTCGGATTATATTTGATATCATATGATGGATTATTTAAGTCATCAACATACTGAGTAGCAATCTGTCCATTTTCTGATAATATTTTATATTCTTCTGAAGAACAGATAAATCTGCCTTCACCATGACTTACAGGTATTGTAAATACCTCATCAAGTTCTACACATGAGAACCAAGGAGAAAGTTTGGACACTACTTTCGTATTAACCATACAGGATACATGCCTTCCTATACTATTAAAAGTCAGTGTAGGGCTGTTTTCAGACAGTTCGGTTACTTCCCCATATGGAACTAATCCTAGTTTTATAAGAGCTTGGAATCCGTTACATATGCCTAGCATTAGACCATCACGTTTATAAAGCATTTTATATACAGCATCCTTGATATATGGATTTCGAAATACTGTGGAAATAAACTTACCAGATCCATCAGGCTCATCACCTGCAGAAAATCCACCGGGAATTACTATAATATTGGATTCATTAATTTTTTTTACAAATTCCTTAACGGATTCTTCTATATCATTTGATGAAAGATTTCTAAAAATGGTAATATTGCATACAGCATCCTGATTTTCAAAAGCTCTTTTTGTGTCATATTCACAATTTGTGCCTGGAAATACCGGTATAAATACCCTTGGACGTGCGATTTTTTGTTTACAGTATATTATTTTATTAATACCATATGATTCGTTAGTTATTTGAGGTGTTTCTGTAATTGCTTTTGTAGTAAATACAGGCTCATATTTATCTGTATATGCTTTAATTAGTTCATTCAAGCTTATTGAATTATCTTTAGCAATAAAATATGGTTCAATAATAGTTCTGCCAAGTATGGAAATATCGATATCTTTATACTTCTTTTGAAGCAGTGATATATCAGATACTTTATCAAAATCTATTTCTGCAACTATATCACAATAAGCTGGATTGAATAACTGCTGCGGATTTGATAAAAGTTCGAAGCCGATCATATTTCCAAAACACATTTTTAATATTGCTTCTGAATAACCTTTATGTTTAACTGTCGAAGCTGATAAAATACACAATTGGTCTGATAACTCTTCAAAAACCTCAAATATCTTCAATGAATTTTTAAAATCAGGAGTCATATCTATTTTTTTTCTATGCTTAAATGCTATGACCATATTACCAGATTTCTTAAATTCTGGTGATAATACTCGGGATGAATCAGTATGGCTTACAGCAAAGCTTACAAGAGTAGGAACTACATCCATGTCCATGAAAGATCCTGACATGGAATCTTTTCCTCCGATTGCAGGCATACTAAGTTCCAGCTGTGCATGCAAAGCACCTAGCATTGCCTGTAAGGGTTTACCCCATCTTTCAGGGTCTTTTCTTAAGCTTTCAAAGTATTCCTGAAAAGTCAGCCGTATATTCTTATAATTTCCGCCCGCGCTCACAATTTTTGATACTGATGAAAGCACAGAATAGCATGCTCCTGTAAAACATGACCATTCAAAAATCTGTGGGAAAAAACCGTATGCCATCAATGTACAGTAATTGCTAGCTTTATCAAGAACAGGCAATTTAGCAACCATTGCCTCAGAAGGAGTAATCTGGTTCTTGCCGCCTAAAGGCATTAAAATCGTTGAAGCTCCTATAGTACTATCAAATTTTTCTATAAGACCCTTTTTTGAGCATGTATTCAAATCAGTTACTGAATCAAATAACTGTTCTTTAAATGATTTATTTTGTCTTTCATTAAATGGATTTTTTTGTCCATCCTTTTTGGAAATATAGGCTGTTGCATATTGTTTTACTCCATTAGAATCTAAAAAACTTCTTTCAATATCTACAATAACATTTTTATTCCAAAACATCCTTAAACGTTTTGTATCTGTTACCTCAGCCACTAAAGTCGCTTCCAAATTTTCTTCTCTTGCTAATTGAAGTGCTTTTTCAATATCATTTTTATCAATAACGATAGCCATTCTTTCCTGTGATTCAGAAATAGCTAGTTCAGTGCCGTCGAGACCTTCATATTTCTTTGGTACATTATCCAAGTAAATATCCAATCCTTCTGCAAGCTCGCCAATTGCTACTGCAACCCCGCCAGCTCCGAAATCATTGCATTTTTTTATCATACAGCTCATCTTCGGATTGCGAAATAGTCTTTGAATTTTGCGTTCAGTCGGTGCATTTCCTTTCTGCACTTCAGCTCCACACATTTCTAGTGATTCTGCAGTGTGCGTTTTTGATGAGCCAGTAGCACCACCTAAGCCATCTCTGCCTGTTCTTCCTCCAATCAGAATTATCACATCACCGGCAACAGGATCGCATCTTTTTACATTTGCTAAAGGTGCAGCGGCAATAACTGCTCCAATCTCCATTCTTTTTGCAACATATCCCTCGTGATATATTTCATCAACCTGTCCTGTGGCAAGCCCAACTTGATTTCCATAGGAACTATAACCATTTGCCGCCTCTCTTATAATCTTTATCTGAGGCAGCTTTCCTGGAAGAGTATCTTCTATTTCAGTAAAAGGATTACCAGCTCCTGTTACTCTCATTGCCTGATACACATAACTTCTTCCTGATAGAGGGTCTCTTATTGCGCCGCCAAGACATGTCGCTGCGCCTCCGAAAGGTTCAATTTCAGTAGGATGGTTATGCGTTTCATTTTTAAACATTACAAGCCATTTTTCTTCATTTCCATCAACCGGTACATTAACTATAATGGAACAAGCATTGTTCTCTTTTGTATCTTCAAGATCATTAAGCATGCCTTTGCTTTTCAAGTACTTTGCGCCTATTGTCGCAATGTCCATAAGACAAAGATCTTTTATCTTATCTTTATATAATTCATCCCTTATTTCCAGATATTTATGAAAAGCATTTTCGCATGTCTCATTGAATATATCTTTTTCGATGGAGATATCTGATAATATGGTATTGAATGTGGTATGCCTGCAATGATCTGACCAATATGTATCAATCACTCTCAATTCTGTAATACTTGGATCCCTGTTTATTGATTTGAAATAGTCTTTTACAAATACAAGATCCTCTTTACTCATAGCAAATCCGCATTTATTTCTCATATCATTTATAGCTTTATCATTTGATTTTATGAAGCCGTGGACTATATCCACTTTTTCAGGAATTTCAAAATGCTCTGATAAATCATCTGGTTTATTCATATCCGCTATACGGCATTCCACAGGATTAATAATATATTTTTTAATTGTATCAATATTCTTTTCATCAAGAATACCAAACAAGCATATTACTTTTGCTGTTTTAACAATAGGTCTTTTATGGGATATAAGCTGTATACACTGTTCAGTAGAATCTGCTCTTTGGTCATATTGTCCAGGCAGATATTCATATGCGAAAACATAAGATGCACCTGTACATTCCAGTTTTTCTTCAAACACATTATCTGTTTGAATTTCAGCAAAAATGCCGTATTTTGCTACGGCATAAATGCTTTCATCTAACCCTTGAATATCATATCTATTAAAAATACGTATGTATTCTAAACCTTGTACTCTAAGAAGCGTCACGCACTGCTCATATAGATTTTTTGCTTCTAAATCAAAACCTTTTTTCCGTTCTACATATATTCTTCTTACATTTCCCAAAATCCCTCACGCTCCGTATTTCATTCTTAGTATATAATACTATACTAATCAGCTGTCTTGTTAAGCATTTCGTTATTTCTTCTTAAAAAATCTGTCATATCCTCTTTTTCTAATTTTCCTGCAGTCAGCATTGCAAGCTGGTAAATATATAATGCAACATCCTTTTTCTTCTGTTCATTCTCTATGGAGGCAAGCTTCTTGACCACATGATTATGAGTGTTGAGTACAAGTGTATTTGTAGAAGGGATATCCATACCATACATTGTCTGCATACTCTTCATTCTTGTTTCGTATTCATTAGTTGTAACAACAGCACTTACATCAGCTGTCTTAAGCGCTTTAAGTTCGACAGTGATATTCTTATCGCTTAACAATTCTTCAAAGTATTTCTTAACATCCTCAAAACCTTCTGATTTATCATCTTCACCGAGTACATCTTTAATACCGCTGTCGATACTTATAAAGGAAGTGCCTTGTACTTTCGATTCAATAAATGATATAAAATGCGAATCCAAAATGTTATCTAAAATTACAGCATTAAGCTCCTGTTCCTTGAACATATTTATATATTGAGCCTGTTTCTGAAGATCAGAGACATAATATATCTTGTCCTTTTGTTTTTTATCTTCGATATCTTTTTTGAACTGTTCTAGCGTATGATACTTGTCGTAAATATCTTTGTACACAATAGAATCTTTTACTTTATCATAAAACTTGTCTTCTTTTAGGCAGCCATATTTTACAAATATGTTGATATCATCCCAATATTTATAATATTGTTCAGCATCATCTTTATACAACTGCTTGAGCTTATCCGATACTTTTTTAGAAATATGGCCAGCTATCTTGCCTGCATAACCGTCATTTTGAAGAAAACTTCTGGATACATTAAGCGGAAGATCGGGACAGTCTATAACACCTTTTAGAAGAAGAAGGAATTCCGGTATTACTTCTTTTATATTATCTGCAACATATACCTGATTACAGTATAACTGTATTTTGCCTTCCAAAGTATTATATTCTTTTGTCAGTTTTGGGAAATATAGTATGCCTCTTAAGTTTACTGGATAATCCATTTTTAGATGTATCCAAAATAGCGGTTCTTTGAAGTCATGAAATACTTCTCTATAAAATTCCTTGTATTCCTCATCAGTGCAATCCTTAGCATCTTTTAACCATAATGGAGATGTATTATTAACTGGTTTCTCTTCCTGTTTTTCATCTTTTTTAGCTCCTTCTTCAGAAAGATAAATTTCAACAGGCAGGAATTTACAATACTTTTCCAGTATTTCGCGTAGCTTCCATACATTTAAAAGATCCTTATTTTCTTTATCTGAATTTAAATGCATAATGATATCTGTGCCATGAATTGTTCTTTTTCCTTCAGACATCTCATAACCGCTTGTTCCATCAGATTTCCAGTAAACAGCTTGCTCCGATTCAATATATGACTTGGTCTGAATTTCAACAAATTCAGAAACCATAAACACTGAATAAAATCCCAAACCAAAATGACCGATAATCTGATCTTGCGCATCTGTCTTGTCCTTATACTTTTCAAAGAAATCAATTGCTCCAGAAAATGCAATTTGATTAATGTATTGTTTTACTTCATCAAAAGTCATTCCTATACCATTATCAGAAACAGTAATTGTTTTTTCCTTTTTATTGACTTTTACATCAACTCTGTATTTTTCTGGTTTTTCGCTTTCGCCTAATGATGCGACTTTTTTATGTTTTGTTATTGCATCAATCGCATTTGATACTACTTCCCTTAAAAAGATGTCTTTATCTGAATAAAGCCATTTTTTGATAATAGGAAGAATATTTTCCGTATTAATAGATATGTTTCCTTTTTCGTTCATTTTTACCTCCATAAAAATTCATCAATATTTATTGAATCATTAATATGATTCATTTATTAACTGTCTCATTCTAAAGTTCATATCGCATTGCTGTATAAAATACAGCACTGTAAGCTGCAGTATCAGCTCTTAATATTCTTCTTCCCATATGTACAGGATGTATTCCATTTTCAGTTAAATACGATATTTCCTTTTCTGAAAATCCGCCTTCTGGTCCAATAAAAATATTTATATTTGTAATACTTTCTTTTATCGCTTTATCCAACAATTTTTTAATTGAATCTTTTTTTTCTGCCTCATAGCATACAAATGATTTATAAGGCTTATTTTTATCGTTCATTAGTTTTTGCACTGCGTCAGTAAGTTTCATTGGTTCTTCGATATTTACTAATATATCTCGTTTGCATTGCATGCAAGCAAGTTTACTTACTCTTAACCATCTGTCAACTTTTCTGTCTTTATTCTTATTAGCTATTTCCACTATAGTGTTGCTTGTAATTACAGGTTTTATTGAATAGACGCCACCTTCAATACATTTTTGAATCATGTTTTCAAAACGATCGCCTTTCAATAAAGCGGGATATAAAGTGATTTTACAGTCTGGCTCATTCGAATTTTCTATTTTTTCATTAACTAAAGCTTCACAGCTGTCTTTTTTTAAAACACATATGGTAGCTAAATATGTATTCATGAGCCCATCAGAAATCTCAATCGATTCACCTGCTTTTATACGTAACGAATTTTTAAGATGTAAAAAATCCTCTCCATCTATATTAACTGTCATATCTTTTTTCAACTTTTGCTGTTTAAAAAATCTATGCATCACTTTCTCCCAGTTAACGCCACCCAGCCATTTAAATCTAGGCTAGTTATTTGTGAAAAGCCATTTCTTTTCATATTATCTATGACTTCATTTTCTCTTTCCTTAATTATTCCTGAGCATATAAGATAACCATCTTTATCCGTTGCTTGGGTCAGTAAAGGCATCATTGCATTTATTACATCAGGTACAATATTTACAAAAACAATATTAAATGGTCCCTGTCCAATCAGTAGTTTAAATGATTCTTCATCTTTCAATATATCTGTACAGTAAACCAAGGATTTGTTTTTTACATTATTAGCTTCAGTGTTTACATTTGTTGTTTCTATACTTGACTGGTCTATATCAAAAAAAACACAACTTTTTGCTCCTAATACTAATGCACTTATACCGAGTATACCAGAACCGCATCCAGCATCAAGTATTTTATCATTTTTCTTAACAAGTTTTTCTGACTGCATAAGGCACAATCTGGTGGTTTCATGTGTACCAGTACCAAAACTGTTACCAGGATCAAGGATTACTACATTTCTATTTTCTTTATTATCATATTCTTCCCAAGATGGTTTGATAACAAGACGATCACCAATTTCAATTGGCTTAAAATACTGTTTCCAATTATTAGCCCAATCCTGGTCTGATACTATTTCTGTCTCTACTTCAGTATATGACGATTTTATTAATGATAGATGTATATTTCCCTGCTCATTATCGGATAGATATACTGTGACACTGCTTTTTATATCTTTAAGCTTCATCAGGTTTTCGTCTATGTAATCCCAGTTAAATGTTTTACTTTCTAAAAAATCCAAAAAATCTTCACTGTCTTCAATTGTGCAGCCATTTATCCCTATATCTATTAGAAAAGACTGCAGATTTTCCAGATTTTCTTTATCAGAGTAGATTTTAACTTTTATCCATTCCATCAGAAAATTCTCTTTTTCCTTTTATCCTTGTTATTTGATTCACCTAAAAGCTCTGCATAATCTTCCAAAGCTTTTTTTTGTTCCTTAGTAAGTTTTCTAGGCACATCAACATATACTTCGAATATCTGGTCTCCTCTTGTATCCCTGTTGAGTACCGGTATCCCTTTATTTTTTATAGTGAATGACGTATTCGTCTGTGTGCCTTCAGGTATACTGTAACTCATGTCGCCATCCAAAGTAGGTACAGTGATATTCGCACCTAATACTGCTTGAGCATAACTTATAGGTATCCTGCAATAAACAGTAGTATTATCTCTTGTAAATATCTCATGGGGCATTACTGTTATGTGTACAAGAAGATCGCCTTCAGGTCCACCATTTTTTCCTGCATCACCTTGTCCCCTTAAAGAAATAATCTGATTGTTATCAATACCTTTTGGTATATTGATCTCAATCTTTTTTGTCACTTTTATATTTCCAGCTCCTTTACAGCTATCGCAAAATTCTTCAATAATCTTGCCTTTACCATTACACTTGTTGCAGGTAGTAGCGGTAATCATTTGACCGAATAAGGTATTCTGCTGAATGCGCATTTCTCCAGTCCCTCTGCACTGGGGGCATGTTTTCATTCCTGTGCCTTCTTTAGCTCCAGTTCCTTTGCATTTTTCACAAGATTCGCTTCTTGAAATGTTGATTGTTTTTTTTGTGCCAAATGCTGCTTCAATAAAGGTTATCTTAAGAGCTTCTTTAATATCTCTTCCTCTGACAGGAGCATTTCTTCTTGTTGAGGAAGATGAGAAGCCACCGGAAAATCCTCCTCCAAAAAGATCATTAAAAATATCAAATGGATTAAAACCACCGGAAAATCCTGATGAAAATGCTCCATTAAGACCATCAAAACCAAACTGGTCATATTGCCTTCTTTTATCAGGATCGCTTAACACACTGTAAGCTTCACCAACCTCTTTGAAAAGAGTTTCAGCCTCAGCGGACTTGTTTACATCAGGATGGTATTTTTTTGCTAGTACCCTATATGCTTTTTTTAATTCTTCGTCAGTTGCGTTACGGTTAACGCCTAATACTTCATAGTAATCTCTTTTATCTGCCACAAGTAACACCCTTGTCAATATTATTTTTACACTCAGACGGCGATTTGCATCGCCGCCTGAGCGACCGATTTATTATATACTATACAATCTTACTTGTCATCATCAACAACTTCGTAATCAGCATCATACACATTATCGTCCTTTGTGTGGCCTTCCGGATCTGATGAATTCGAACCTGGCGCATCTTGTCCCGGTGCAGCACCTGTATGTTTGTACATTTCTTCAGAAAACTTATATACAGACTGCTGAAGTTCTTCTGTTGCGGATTTTATTTGTTCTATACTTGATCCTTTTAAAGTAGTCTTAAGGTTTTCAATCTGTTCATCAATCTTTGCTTTATCAGAAGCATTAATTTTGTCTGCATTATCCTTAAGAAGCTTTTCTGTCTGATAAATAATAGAATCAGCATTATTCCTTACATCGATTTCTTCTTTCTTTAGCTTGTCTTCTTTCTCATGAGCTTTAGCATCATTTACTGCTTTCTGAATTTCATCATCATTAAGATTAGTAGATGCGGTAATGGTTACTTTCTGCTCATTACCTGTTCCCAAATCCTTTGCAGATACATTAACTATACCATTAGCATCTATGTCGAAAGTAACTTCAATTTGTGGAACACCTCTTGGAGCTGGTGCAATTCCTGTAAGCTGGAATTTACCAAGAGTCTTGTTGTATTGAGCCATTTCTCTTTCACCTTGAAGCACATGAATATCTACTGCAGTCTGTCCGTCTGCTGCTGTTGAGAATATCTGAGATTTCTTTGTAGGTATTGTCGTATTTCTTTCTATAAGTTTTGTGCATACTCCTCCGAGTGTTTCAATTCCCAGTGAAAGAGGAGTAACATCAAGAAGAAGAAGATCCTTTACATCACCAGTCAGAACACCTGCCTGTATAGCTGCTCCTACAGCAACGCACTCATCGGGATTAATGCCTTTAAATGGTTCCTTGCCTATAAATTTCTTAACAGCATCCTGAACTGCGGGTGTCCTAGTTGAACCTCCTACAAGAAGAACTTTATGTATATCAGAAGGCTTTAGTCCTGCATCATCCATAGCTTTTCTAAGAGGTTCCATTGTCTTTTGAACTAGATCAGCTGTAAGTTCATCAAATTTTGCTCTTGTAAGCGTAATATCCAAATGCTTTGGTCCAGCTGCATCTGCAGTGATAAAAGGCAGGTTAATATTGGAGCTCATTACAGATGAAAGCTCAATCTTAGCTTTTTCTGCTGCTTCTTTGAGCCTTTGTAAAGCCATTTTATCATTTCTCAAATCAATACCGTTTTCTCTTTTAAATGTGTCTGCAAGATAATCGATTACCTTGTTATCAAAATCATCTCCACCAAGTCTTGTATTACCATTTGTTGCAAGTACTTCGAATACTCCATCAGAAATGTCAAGTATTGAAACGTCAAATGTTCCTCCGCCTAAATCAAATACAAGTATCTTCTGATCTTCCTCTTTGTCCATTCCATATGCAAGAGCAGCAGCTGTAGGTTCATTTATTATTCTCAAAACATCTAAACCAGCTATTTTACCAGCATCTTTAGTTGCTTGTCTCTGTGAGTCTGAGAAATAAGCTGGAACAGTTATAACCGCCTGAGTTACTTTCTCTCCGAGGTATGCTTCTGCATCTGCTTTTACTTTTTGTAAAATCATTGCTGATATTTCCTGAGGCGAGTATTTTTTGCCATCAATATTTATCCTTTTGTCTGAACCCATGTCTCTTTTTATTGATACGATTGTCCTATCAGGATTTGTAATCGCCTGTCTTTTTGCTACTTGTCCAACAAGCCTTTCACCAGTTTTCGAAAATGCTACTACAGATGGTGTAGTTCTTCCTCCTTCAGCATTTGCTATAACTATTGGTTCTCCTCCTTCTATAACTGCTACACATGAGTTTGTTGTTCCTAAATCTATTCCTATTACCTTTGCCATTTTTCGTCCTCCTTTATTTGTCTTTGACTTTTTTTGACTTTATTATTATTAAAAACTATTTATTTGCTTATTTTGCTACTTTTACCATACTATGCCTTACTACGCGGTCTTTATAAATATATCCTTTTTTAAATACTTCAACAACTATTCCTGTTTCTATATCGGGATCTTCGATTATCATTACTGCATCATGCATATTTGGATCAAATTCTTTATTTAAGCAGTCAATCTCCTTGATATCCAGCTTATTAAGCGTATCAATAAACTGCTTTTGTATCATCTTAATTCCCTTCAGGATATCATCTTCTGCTGATTTGCTATTTGCTAATGCTAAATCAAGATTATCCAAAACAGGCAAGAATTTTTCTGTTATGTCTGCTACACATGTATCATATATATCTTCCTTCTCTTTCAACGTGCGTTTCCTATAGTTATCATACTCTGCAGCAAGTCTTTTATAACAGTCAGTAAGTTCCTGATTCTGTTTTTCAAAGTCTACAACACATTCTGTCACCTGTTCATTTTCTTGATTGGTTTTGTGTGCATCAGAAATATCTGCTCCTTCCTGTTGTTTTTTAAAGTCTTTGCTTTCATTCTTGCTTTTTGCCATTATCGCACCTCCTTATTTTCAGTTTTATCATCTATTATGTTTCCTAGAATATTTACGATATTATTCAAAGAATTCATGACCTTTTTATAATCCATCCTTGTTGGCCCGGCTATCCCAAAAGTTATTTTCCCTTCTGAACCTAAATCATATGTATGCTTTGCTATTGCAAGTTTTGAAAAATTTTCATTTTTTATCTCATTTCCTATACTCACTGAAAATGCATCATTTGTTGTACATAAAAGAAGTTCACTCAGCTCGTATTCCCTGCTGAATGCATCAAAAATACTCTTGACTTCTGATATATCCTTAAAATCCGGGAATGACAGTAAATTTTCTTTTCCCTTAAGATAAATCTCATTATCCTCATATTGATTCAGAATGTCCATAACTTCAGATACTACTTTTATGAAGAAGGTTTTATTTTCACGGTCAAACTTATCAATAAAGTTGAAACTAGTATTTTGTATATCCATTAATGTCATACCATATAGCTTCTCATTAAGGTATTCGGAAATTATATTTACTTTAACATTTTCGCTAAGCTGTTCTTTAATAAGCCTATGAGCAGCAACTTTATTTTTTAGAAGGAGAACAAAAAGATAGGTATCCTTTGCTACAGATAAAATATGAAAAGTATCAATCCTTCTTTCATTTCTTTTTAGAACACCTAAAGAAGTATATGGATTATCTGAAAAAAGCTTTTTGAATATATTATCCAAAGCATCTTCTATTTCAACCCTTTTCAAAAGCCTGTAAATTTTTTCTTCAATCTCCCTTTGCTTTATATCTTCAGTGAGGTAATCCACATAAAATCTGTACCCTTTATCTGTGGGTATGCGGCCGGAAGAAGTATGCAAAGAAGTTATATAGCCTTCTTCTTCAAGCTGATGCATCTCATTCCTTACAGTAGCGCTGGATACGCCTAATGAGTACTTGTCGGTAATATTCTTTGACCCTACCGGTTCAGCACTGTTAACGTATTCTTCAATTATGACCAACAATATGTCGGCAGCTCTCTTGTCCATTTTACCTCTCTTTTAGCACTCAGCCATTAAGAGTGCTAACTATACTAAAAAATACCATCTGGGTATTCCTTTGTCAATAAGTATTTTATCAATATTGTGTGAACAATATGTGAATTTGTGATTTAGTCACATATCTGGTAAGCTTGCATACTTAAAATCACCTATTCGTTCAAACAAATTAAGAGAATCAATATCAATGCATACATCTCTTATATGAGAATCATTTACGCATAATATTTTTATCAATTCAGTTTTATTCTCTAATGCTTTTAAAACCACTGCATGTCCTTTAATTATATAATTATAGTTATTTTTTGTAACTACATATACATGAGCAGCATTCCAATCCCTTTGATTTATTTGAATTTTATCTGTTTTATTATTTAAAAATGATGGGTATAGTGATTTTGGAGACATAAGAATTGTCTGTTCTATCTTGTGGCTATCAACAAACATGTCTATATAACCAAGTATAATGCTGGCTAATGTATCCGGATCATGCCATGTAGCATCAAGAACGAGATCATAATTGCAGTAATTCCAGTAGTCTGCATTATATATCTTTATAAACCTTTCATGTTCAGCTTGGGCTCTTTCAATAAGCTTTGTTTTAGCTTCCTGAATGTTCACATAACCTTCAACGTTTCCTCTATCAGCTTTTATGACGCGTTGAGCTGAAACCAGTGGATCTACAGTTAGAAATATTTTAAATGAATTTTTCACAAAGAACCATGCCATACGCGAATCAAAAATTATCGTCTTATCTGAACTTTCTTCAGAAATTCTCACAGTCTCGTTATCAATTATACTGTCAAGTTCAGGATATTCGAGCATAATTTTGTTAAGTTCCAAAGTAGTGATGCCTTTTTGGGCAGCAACCTGACGTTGTATCTTTCCAGTTGAATATATCTCATAACCTTTTTGTTCCGATATTATTTTACAAATAGTCGATTTACCACTGCCAAGCATCCCTGTTATTGTAATGTGCATAATATTAACTCTACCTGCCTATTCTATAGCATTAGTGAAGCTTACTTTTCATTTTAAATATAACTCAACAATAGCCTAATGAGCAAGTAAAATAAGAAAAAAGGAGATATCACATAAATTCGACAAATACTTTATTTGCAAAATCCATTCCTAATCTAGTTAGATAGTATGCATTTGATGATTTATCAAGCAAGCCAATGGTTATAAGGTTTGTCAATTTATCTTTATATGTTTTTTCAAAATCTAAATCAAACTCCTTTTTAAAATCAATTATGTCCAAACCGCTATTCAGTCTGAATCTAAGAATAATATATTCTGACAAAATTTCCTCTTGTGTAAGGACATTACTATCAACTACTGGTTTTTCATATTTGTTCAAAGTAGCTATATACTGATGGATATCATCAGTGTTACTGTATCTTGTCTCGTTAAATAACGAATGTGCTGAAATTCCAAATCCTAAATATTCATCTCTTTTCCAGTAACCGATATTATGTCTGCATTCGTAACCTGGTTTTGCAAAATTAGATATCTCATATTGATTAATATTTGCTTTCTGAAGGCTTTTAATACTTAAGTCATACATTGCTCTGTCCAGTGTTTCGTCAGGATAAGGCATTAATCCTTTTTTAACCATTTTATCTAATAAAGTACCTTCTTCTATTGATAAGCTGTAGCATGAAACATGAGGAATCTCAAGACTTTTTATCACATTAAGTGATTCCTCATAGTTTTCCATTGTCTGCTTCGGATATCCGAATATAAGGTCTGCATTTATATTATTAAAACCTGATGCTTTACATTCTAGTATGTTATTTATTGCTGTTGCTCTGTTATGCACTCTTCCCATGTACATAAGTACTCTGTCACAAAAAGACTGGATTCCGAAGCTTATCCTATTAATACCCATCTGCCTGTACTGTATAAAGTTATGGTATGCTATAGCACCAGGATTTGCTTCGATTGTAACTTCGCAGGCTTGATCAAACTTAAAACAGTCAAGAACTTCATATATATATTGTACATCAACATATGAAGGAGTTCCCCCTCCAATAAATATGCTGTCTATTCTTCGTCCTCTTAATTCATTAGCATAAAGAGCTATTTCTGTTATTAGTGATTTAAAGTAAGGTTTAAACATATAATCCATTCCTGCAAATGAGTTAAAATCACAGTAGTTGCATTTTGATTTGCAAAAAGGTATATGTACATATATCCTTAAATCACCTTTCATATCATGTATCCAGTTTTAAAACACTCATAAATGCTTCCTGAGGAACTTCAACTGATCCAAGTTGCCTCATTCTTTTTTTGCCTTCTTTCTGTTTCTCAAGAAGTTTTTTCTTTCTAGAAATATCTCCTCCATAGCATTTAGCAATAACATCTTTCCTGTAAGCCCTGACCGTCTCTCTAGCAATTATTTTTCCGCCGATAGCTGCTTGAACAGGTACTTCAAACTGATGTCTGGGTATCTGATCTTTAAGTTTTTCAGCCATCCTTCTTCCGCGTGCATATGCCTTGCTTTCATGTACAATGAAGGATAAAGCATCTATTACTTCCTGATTCAATAAGATATCCATTTTAACAAGCTTGCTTTTTTCATACTTTAAAATCTCGTAATCAAGTGAAGCATAACCCTTTGATCTTGATTTCAAGGCATCAAAAAAATCATATATTATTTCATTGAGAGGAATCTCATAATCAAGTTTTGTCCTTGTGTCGTCTATATATTCCATGTGGATAAAAGTACCTCTTCTGTCCTGACATAATTCCATTATATTTCCAACATATTCTGAAGGGACAATTATGATTGCTTTGGCAATAGGTTCTTCCATAAAATCAATCTCGCTTGCTGGCGGAAGATTTGTCGGATTATCCACATTGAGCACTTCACCATTGGTTTTTGTTACCTTATAAATTACGCTTGGAGCAGTAGTAATAATATCAAGATCAAATTCTCTTTCAATTCTTTCCTGTATTATCTCCATATGAAGCAGTCCTAAAAACCCACATCTGAATCCAAATCCCAGTGCCGCTGAAGATTCAGGTTCGAACATTAAAGCAGCATCGTTTAACTTTAATTTCATCAAAGCATCCTTAAGTACGTTGTATTTGGATCCATCAGCAGGATAAATTCCGCAGAATACCATTGAGACAGCTTCTTTATATCCTGAAAGCGGAGTTGTTGCCCTGTTTTCAGCAGTTGTCACTGTATCTCCAACTCTTGTGTCTTCAACATTCTTTATACTTGCAGTGATATAGCCTACTTCTCCTGAAGTAAGCTCTGTTGCGGGTATAAATCCTCCAGGTTTTAGATAACCGATTTCAACAACCTGATATTCTTTATCAGTATTCATAAGATGAATTGTATCAGTGAGCTTTATAACTCCATCCATTACTCTACAGTATATTATTACTCCTTTATATGAATCGAACTTCGAATCAAAAATTAGCGCTCTTGCAGGAAGATCAGATCTGTCCTCCGGTGCAGGAAGATACTGTACTATCTTTTCTAATACCTCATTGATATTTATTCTGTTTTTTGCTGATATCTTAGGAGCATGATGCGCTTCTATTCCAATTATATTTTCAATTTCCTCAATAACATACTCTGGTCTTGCAGCTGGAAGATCAATCTTGTTAATTACAGGCAGAATCTCCAAATTATTATCAATTGCCATATATACATTTGCAAGTGTCTGTGCTTCGACGCCCTGTGCTGCATCAACAACTAGAATCGCGCCATCGCATGCAGCGAGACTCCTGCTGACTTCATATGAAAAATCCACATGTCCAGGAGTATCAATTAGATTAAGAATATATTCTTTACCATCCTTGTGCTTATATACCATTCTTACAGCTTGTGATTTTATGGTTATACCTCGTTCTTTTTCAATATCCATATTATCTAGAACTTGGTTATACATTTCTCTGCTTGTCAATAAACCGGTATTTTCAATTAGCCTGTCTGCAAGAGTGCTTTTACCGTGATCTATATGTGCAATTATACAAAAATTCCTTATCCTATCTTTCTTCAAATTACTCTCCATATTGATTTCCAGTAGAGATTATATATTAACTGTCATGGCTTTACAATCAGATAATTATCTGCGTTTTTATGATATCAATTAATGTCTTTTTTTTATTTAATGAAATATCATAAATGACTTTTTCAAATAGCATTTTTTTAATTTCCTTAATACTATTTTGAGGATACCCCAAAGCCATTATATCATGTCCCGAAATATCTAAATCGTTTATCTCAGAAATATACCCTTTTGTAATTACATCATCAAAGACTTTCTGTGATTGTCCTTTGTATTCCAACAAAACTGAAATACTGTTTTTTTTAATAAGTGTCAGAAGTTTTCTAATAGACTTTTCATCCGTATCAACATCAGAATATTTTAAGACCTCAAGTACTACACCTGATGTTCTTTTATCTACTTTCAGATTTTTTAGTTCTTCTATAACCATCTGCTGGTCTGGGTAATTACTAAATAAATATGTAAATCGGCATTCAAATGTAATTCCTTTAATAGATTTTGTATTAATTTGATGAGGATATATAAAGATTTGATCAGCAATACCTGTTTCAACTAATATGCTCAAATCATCGGCTTTTTCAATAATTTTATATAATTCCGAATATATCCTTTCTTTTGATATTTCTTTTATAAGGTATGAATACTTGCTCATATTTGCCAGTGTATTACTGTCTATTTCAAAACCAAGTACACATGCGAATCTTGCTGCTCTCAATATCCTTAATGCATCTTCCCTAAAACGTCTTTTTGCAGAACCTACTGTTTTAATTATTTTTTTCTTTATATGTTCATATGCTTCAAAATAATCATATATCCATAATCCATCATATGCTAACGAATTTATAGTGAAATCTCTTCTTCGGATATCATCATATAAGCTGTTTGAAAAGATTATCAGGTCAGGTTTTCTGTAATCTGTATACCCGTATTCATTTCTGAATGTCGTAATTTCATAGCTTATATTGTTAAAGAATACAGTAACAGTACCAAAAGCAATACCAGTTTCTTTAACATAATCAAATAGCATCTTTATTTCTTCAGGCTTTGCGTTTGTGGCAATATCAAAATCAGTAGGGTTTCTGCCCATTAATGCATCACGTACACATCCGCCAATAAAATATGCTTTATATCCATTATCACGAATCTTATCAATAATTGATATGTGATCTTCAAAATATCTATAAAATGCTTCTTGTGATTTATACTTTTTCAAACGGATATACCGTCGGAGCTTGTTCGCCAAGATAACCTATCGCAAGAGTATCGTATGCTATTATCAACTCTTCGTCAGTAGGAATGACCATTGCATAAACATCATTACCCGCGAACTTCCCTTTTCCGATAACTACTTCCTCTCCTCGTATCTTGTTTGCTTCGTGGTCTATTGCAAAATCAAATGCTTTTAACATTTCAAGAACTCTCTGTCTGACAAACCATTCATTCTCACCGACACCTGCAGTAAATACTATAGCTTTCAAATTATTCGTTGTGCATGCATATTCACCTATATACTTAGCAATTCTGTAACAATAGATATCAACTACTTGTATGCTCTCAACATCACCTTCAAGAGCTTTTGCTCTTATGTCCTGCACAAGATTTGTGCCACAAAGCCCTTTTAGACCGCTATCTTTGTTGAGCATTTTTGTTGTCTTCTCAAACGCATCACATTTATCTATTCCTTCTTCAGCATATCTTGTTGCTACATGAGCTATTATTGCAGGATCGATATCCCCACATCTAGTTCCCATTATGACCCCTTCAAGCGGAGTAAAACCCATTGATGTATCTCGACTTTTACCATTTTCTACTTTTGTAATGCTTGAACCATTTCCCAGATGAGCTGTCACGCAGGTAAATTGATCATATGGTGTGTGCATCATAACTGCAGCTCTTTTTGAAACATATAAATGACTGGTTCCATGAAAACCATATCTTCTTACCAAAAAATCCTCATACCATTTTGCTGGGATTGCATATCTGAATGCTTCATATCCCATAGTCCCATGAAATGCCGTGTCGAAAACCGCTACATTAGGAACTCCAGGAAGAAGTTTCTCAGTAACTTCAACGCCTATGTAGTTTTGCGGATTATGTAGTGGAGCCACTGAGAACAAAGCTTTTATCTGTTCTTTAACATCATCTGTAATAAGCGTGCTTTTTGTATATATAGGACCGCCATGAACTATCCTGTGACCAACAGCACATATGCTCTCTTTTTCTATTCCGTTTTTTGAAAAAACTTCAAACATCTCTGTAAGCGCGTCCTCATGGGTTTCTAGAGATATCTGATACTTATTCTTATCACCATTATAAGAAAACTTCATAGTGCTTCTTTTTATATTACCGATTTCTTCCGCTATACCGTTTAATATTGGAGTAACAGTCATATTATCATTAATATTGAATATGTTATATTTAAGTGAGGAACTGCCACAGTTTAAAGATAGAATTGTTTTTTTCATAGTTAATCCCTTTCCATTTTTTCAATTATATCATTGCATATTTTCGGATTCAAGTAAACATAATAATGAAATACTGTTATATTGCTAATCAAACATTTGTTTACGCGAACTAATGTTTATGTTATAATATAGATATAAAACAGCGGAGGCACTAATAATGAAAGATTATCTATCAATCAGAGAGGAACAGACTTATGAGTATATAAGGGATTTTATCCGTGAAAAAGGTTATGCTCCTTCTGTAAGAGACATTTGCAAGGACATGAACATCCCTTCTACTTCCACAGCACATTCATACATAAACAAATTGAAGCGATTAGGTTATATTGAAAAAAATGATGCAATATCGAGGTCTCTTACATTATCAAAACAGGATGCTGTACCGGTTGTTGAAATCCCTGTTATCGGTAATGTAGCTGCTGGTACTCCTATACTCGCAGTTGAAAATATTGTCGAATACTTCCCTGTACCAGAATCTTACCTAAAAAGTGGCATAACATTCATGCTCAAAGTAAAAGGAGACAGCATGATAGATGCTGGTATATATGATAATGATATGATTTTAGTTAAAAAACAAGAAGTAGCCTATGATAAAGATATTGTTGTAGCTCTTATTGAAAATGAGACTACTGTAAAAACTTTTTACAGAGAACGTGACAGGGTTCGCCTTCAACCGGAAAATAGCAAATATGAACCTATATACGTATACAAAGATCTTAAGATATTAGGAAAAGTATTTGGTGTTTTCAGGATTTTCAACTAAATCTGATAATATATATTTTGATATTTCGTCTATACTAGAATATTCAAATGGGTTAATAAATTTAGCATCTTTATACTTCTTAAACCAGGTAATCTGTCTTTTTGCATAATTTCTTGTATTCTTCTTTAGTAAAGTAATCATTTCCTCATAAGTGCAATATCCTCGTAGATATTTAATTACTTCTTTGTAACCTATTGCAGATAATGCGTTGCTTGAAATATCATTATAACTAATGATATCAGACACTTCTTTTACCAATCCTGACTTTAGCATTATATCAACTCTGTCCTCAATTCTTTTATAAAGCATATCTCTTGGCATATCAAGGATATATATATGAAAATTTAACCCTGAAACATTATTTAATGCATTTTTTTTATATTCTTCTAGATTGCCTTCATACTCACTTAGTATATCTAAATATCTAATAACTCTTTTAGTATTATTTGGATGTGTAGTTAGTGCAGCTTGCTTATCCCTTTCTAAAAGCAGATTGTACAATTGAGTTTTTCCATGTTTATTTAGATAATCCTCGAAAAAGTTTCTATTACTTATTTTTCCTTGTGGAAATTCAATATTTAGTAATAAAGCATCAAGATAAAGTCCTGTTCCACCAACAATTATAGGTGTTTTTTTTCTTTTTATTATATCAGTTATACAGGCTAATGCTTCATCTTTATATTGAGCTACAGAATAATCTTGTCCTATATCACACAAATCTATCATATGATGCTTAACAATACTCATCTCATGCTTGCTTGGTTTTGCAGTCCCAATGTTCATAGTCTTATATATCTGCATGGAATCAGCCGATACAATTTCACAGTTAATCTTTTTCGCTAGTGACAGTGCTATAGCAGATTTCCCTGATGCTGTAGGACCAGTAATTATAATAGGATTATTCATCATATTATCCTTTTAAATAGTTTATCCAAATCATATCTTGTCATTTTAATAACTGTCGGTCTCCCATGAGGGCATGTAAAAGGATTTTCTAATTTCATTAAATTCTCATAAATATATTTCATTTGTTTCTCATCAAGTTTATTGTTTGCTTTAATTGCGGCTTTACATGCTAAGGTATACAATGCTGTGTGAATCTTGTCTGTTTTGCTATTTTGCATGTCATCTATCATTGATTTAAATGCGCCAACAATATCGCATTCACTTATTGTTGAAGGGATTTCTCTTATAAGAACTGAGTTTTTACCGAATTCATCATAATCAAAACCTATCTGTTTAATAAATTCAGAATTTTGTGAAAGTAATTGCATTTCAACACTTGTTAATACAACCTCAATTGGTACCATTAATTGCTGTGATATAACTGATCTGTTATTATATTGAGCTTTAAGGGATTCAAAAAACATCTTTTCATGTGCTGCATGCTGGTCTATTATGTATATATAATCAAATTTATCTATTATTATATATGTATTTAGCACTTGTCCAATTATTTTATATGGTCCAATAGTAATTTCATCATTTATGCACTTTCCGTTCTTTAAAGTACTTGTATTTACAACTTCTTCTTTGCTATTATCATCATATTTCAATACTTGCTCATTAATAATATTATTATTTTTTGATGTTTGATGTATCTGTTCAGAAAATTTAGCCATTTGCTCAGTAAAATCAATTATTGTCTCTTTATTTTCGTTAGCTCTTTCGGATTTTATATAGGTCGGTTTGATTATAGAAGGTGCAAATACTTCCTGCTCTTTATCTAGTGTTTCTTTTATAATAAAATTTAATTTTCCGAATACATCATTAATATTAGATATCTTAACTTCTGTTTTGGCAGGATGCACATTTACATCCACATTCTGAGCAGGTATATCAAGTTTTATAACATAGAATGGGAATTTGCCTTTCATTAACCGAGTTTCATATGCTCTCTCAATTGCTGCATTAAGCTCAAGATACTTTACAAACCTATTGTTAACAAAAAGACTTTGATGCTGCCTATTCCCTCTTGATGCAAATGGCTTACCAATATATCCATGTACACCGAATCCGTCAGAAAGAGCATCTACTTTAATAATATCCTTAGCTATGTCTCTTCCATATATTCCATAAATACAATTTAATAATTCATTATCTCCATTTGTCCTGATGACTTCTTCATTATTTGATATCATTACAAATGCCACATGAGTATTAGCTAAAGAGAGTCTTAAGACTATGTCTGTACAGTATCTTGTTTCCTGCATGTCTCCTTTTAAGAATTTATATCTTGCAGGAGTATTGAAAAAAAGATTTCTTACTTCAATAGTCGTTCCAGTTGCACGTGCTGCTTTTGTTATACTTTTAGGTTGTAAAGCTTCGAATACATATCTAACAGCATATTCATTATCAGCAGTCTTTGTTGTTATAGTGACATTTGCTACAGATGCAATGCTTGGTAATGCTTCGCCACGAAAACCCATGGAAGTAATATTATACAAATCCGAAATCTGACGGATCTTGCTTGTGCCATGCCTTTCAAAAGCCATAGGAATATCGTCAGGTTCAATACCTTTTCCATTGTCTGATACTTTGATATATCCGATTCCACCATTTTTTATTTCTATTTCGATTCTGTCTGCACCTGCATCAATTGAATTCTCAATAAGCTCTTTAAGAACTGAAGCTGGTCTTTCAACTACTTCTCCTGCAGCTATCTGATTTGATGTGAATTCATCTAGTATGATTATTTTTCCGCTCATTTAAGATTTCCTCTCAAATCTTGTTCTTCAATTCATATAACAAATTTAATGCTTCCAAAGGTGTCATCTTCTGAATATCACACTGTTTTAGTATTTCTACTATCTCTTGGTATCCATTATCCTGCTTGTTAAACTCTAAAATTCCTACTTGACCTTCTATAAAAGATTCCTTTTTTCTTATCCGAGTTCTTTTATTCTCACTCTTTTCTAATTCCATAAGAAATTCACCCGCTCTGACGATAAGCTGTTCAGGAACTCCTGCTAATCTGGCTACCTCGATACCATAACTTTCGTTAGCTGCTCCTCTTTTTACTTTCCGCAAAAATACTATATCTTTATCTTTCTTAATTGCTGATATAAAGTAGTTTCTTACTCCTGAAAACTTATCCTCTAAAACTGTTAGCTCATGATAGTGAGTTGAAAAAAGCGTCCTCAATGATCTAGTCTCGTTTAAATATTCTATTACTGCCCAAGCTATCGATAGTCCGTCAAAAGTACTTGTTCCTCTGCCTATTTCATCCAGAATTAGAAGAGATCTGTCAGTAGCATTTTCCAGAATATATGCAAGCTCGCTCATTTCCATCATAAATGTGCTTTTACCGCCTGCAAGATCATCACTTGCGCCAATACGCGTAAATATTTTGTCAGTTATTCCAATTGTTGCTGATTGGGCTGGAACAAAGGAACCTATGTGAGCCATAACAGTTATAAGCGCGGCTTGTCGCATATATGTAGATTTTCCTGCCATATTTGGGCCTGTTATTATTAATGTTTTATCTGATGTATCATTTATATATAAATCATTAGGTATAAATTCTGGACAGTTTGGCATTCTTTCAACAACTGGATGCCTTCCTTCTTTTATATCAATTTCACATGCTGATACCATATTAGGACGATTATATAAATATCTGTCAGCAATTTCGCTTAATGAACATAATACATCAGTTACAGAAAGGCTATATGCTGTTTTTAGAAGCTTTTCAGCACTAGCCGCAACAGTATCCCTAATCCTACAAAAAATCTCATATTCAAGCCTGATTAATTTCTCTTCTGCTCCAAGTATTGACTCTTCCATTTTTTTTAGTTCCGATGTAATATATCTTTCGCTATTTACAAGAGTCTGTTTTCTTATGTAATCATTTGGTACTTGATCTATAAAACTGTTAGTTATTTCAATATAGTAACCGAATACCTTATTATATGATACCCTGAGTTTTTTTATTCCAGTACGTTCTTTTTCCTTTTCTTCAAAATCTATAATCCAACTTTTACCGCCATGAGATGCTTTTCTTAATTTATCAACTTCCTCATCAAATCCGGTCTTAATGAGATTACCATCACGTAATATAATAGGACAGTCCTCATTTATGCTTTTGTCTATAAGTGTGCACAAATCCTCAAAGGTATCAATATCATTATGCAGTTCATTGCATAATCTTGATTGCAGTTTTGACGATAATTCCTTTATGTGTGGAAGCTTATAAAACGAATTCTTCAGTGCAATCAGATCCTTGCCATTAGCATTTGCCATTACTGTCTTAGACACCAATCTTTCTATATCATACACACTTTTTAAAAGCTCCATTAATTCCTGACGGATTATGTATTTATCCTTTAATTCTGCAACTGAATCAAGTCTTAAATTTATGTCATCAATATCATTTAAAGGCTGTTCTATCCATTTTTTTAGGAGTCTTGAACCCATTGAAGTGGAAGTCTTGTCCAGCACCCATAACAAAGTCCCATATCTTTTGTTGTCTTTTAAATTTTCAGTAAGTTCAAGATTATCTCTTGCATTAGCATCTAGTGACATATATTTTTCTGCTTCGTATACATACACGGATGTTATATGCGAAAGATCAGTTTTTCTAGTATTTACTAAATAATAGTAAAGACCTGCGCATGCATTTCTCCAAATATCAAAGTCATTTGTCTTGATTTTGCTTTTAATGGATATTAAAGGAAACGGCATATCAAATATATCCTCAGTCACATCTGAAATATATACGCTGATATATTCTTTTAAGAACTTTGTATCGAAATTCGAAATAATCTCTTTTGGCTTGTATTTAACGACTTCGTTTATAAGTTTTTCAAGTGTATTACCATATATTATCTGACAACTACTCAGTTCTCCTGTAGAAACATCAGATACTGCTAGTGAATATACTTCTCCTTTTTTAAATAAGGACATTATGTAGTTGTTTTCCTTTTCATCCAGCAAAGTATTCTCATTTACTGTTCCAGGAGTGATAATTCTTGTAACATCTCTCTTAACTATCCCCTTAGCTTGTGCAGGGTCTTCCAACTGCTCACAAATTGCTACCTTGTATCCTTTTTTAATAAGCTTGGCTATGTAAGGGTCAACGCTGTGATAGGGCACACCGCACATGGGTGCCCTATCATCCATACCGCAATTTCTTCCGGTTAGCGTTATCTCTAGTTCCTTTGATGCGGTTAACGCATCGTCAAAAAACATCTCATAAAAATCACCCAATCGAAACATTAGGATGCAGTCTTTATACTGCTCCTTTGTTTTTAGATACTGTTTCATCATGGGTGTGAGATTTTCCATTTAGTCGCATCCTCCGCAACACCCTTCATCACATACATCCTCACAGGAACATCCGTCTTCACAAGAACATCCGCATCCATCTTGGCTTGATGCTAATCCAAGGTTTTCCATAAGCTTGTTATTTATCTGTTGTAATAAATCATCCAACGCTTGTTTTGCTCTTATATAATTACCAGTCGAAGCATAATCCATAAGTTCCTTATGTCTAGACTCTAAAACATTTTCCATAGCGAGTATCTCATCCTGCTTGCCCTCGTTATATGTTTTAATGTATTCCTGTTGAAGATCAGAAAATGCGTTAATCATATCAATCCCTCGGCCGTCATTCTCCAGCTCAACCTCTGCATCCAAGTAATCGGTATACTGTTTAGTTTCCTCAATTAATGCGCTTAATTCATCTACTTTGTCAAATATCATATCATCTCTCCTTCTAAGTGCCATGTATGGCCTTTTATTATTTTAACATCAATAAGACTGCCTGTACAATCGGCTTCACATTTAAAGTTTACTATTTTATTACCTCTTGTCCTGCCCGTCATCATAGTATCATTTGTTCTACTTCTTCCTTCAACTAAAACCTGCATTATTTTGCTCTCGTCATTAATATTACTTTTTAAAGTCATTTCATTGACAAGGGTAATGAGTTTTGCAAACCTTTTATTCTTTATATCATCTGATATCTGATCCTGTCGATTTGCAGCAGGGGTACCATTACGTTTTGAGTAGATGAAGGTATATGCGAAATCAAAACCTGCTTTTCTATATACATCTAAAGTCTCTTCAAATTCCTCTTCTGTTTCTCCAGGAAATCCAACTATTATATCCGTACTTATTGTAATATCTTCTATAGACTGCTTTATCTTGTTAATCAGTACAAGATAGTCATCTTTTGAATACTTGCGATTCATCTGTTTAAGTACATTTGTACTGCCTGATTGCAACGGAAGATGGATATGAGAACACATTTTTGGAATGTCTTTCATTGCTTTTATGAGATTATCAGATAAATCCTTTGGATGACTTGTCATAAATCTGATTCTGTCTATGTAAGGTATATCCGATATATAGTGGAGAAGCTCGGAAAAATCCATTTCATAACTATATGAATTTACATTCTGACCCAAGAGTGTTATTTCTTTTATACCTTCTGAGGCAAGTTTCATAATATCTTTTTTTATCATCTTAGGATCTCTTGATTTTTCTCTCCCTCGAACATATGGTACTATACAATAAGAACAGAAATTGTCACAGCCATAAGTAATAGGTACAAAAGCAGTAATACGGCTTTTTCTTTCTATGGGAACATTTTCCGCTATTCCCTTACTATTCTCCCATACCTCATAAATTTTCTTTTTTTCAGATATTCTTTTGTACAAAAGTCGTGGCAACTCATGCCTGTTATGAGTCCCAAAGACGATATCAACAAATTTATAGCTTTTCTTTATTTTCTCTACAACATGTGTTTGCTGCATCATACATCCGCATATGACTATTATTAGATCCTTATTCGCCTGTTTTATTGTTTTTAGCTCACCTATGTGGCCATACAGTTTGAATTCAGCATTTTCCCTTACACAACACGTATTGAAAACAATTATATCTGCTTTCATAATATCCTGAGTCTGTGAATATCCCATCTGCATCAGCATTCCTGATATCTGCTCACTATCAGCTTCATTCATCTGGCATCCTAAAGTCTCTAAATAGTATCTTAAATCCTGACCGCGGTTAATTGAAGCTACATAATGACAATACTCAGCCTGTTCATCAAATATTATACAATCCGCTGAATTATTCTTCTGCAAATTATCCATATCCTATATTATATCAATTTTAAGTAATAAATTAAATACCTATACCGATTAGTAAACTAGTATTAAGATTTTATTTAATGATTTAATTCATCTCTATTCGAAATGATAATGTTTAATGTCTTTTCAATACTCTCTTGAACTGATGCTAAAAGACCATCTGCATACCTTAACGCAGCCTTTTTTATATCATTAGCTTCTTTTTTTGCATCTTCTAAAACAATTAATTCGTTTTCTGGAGCAGCTTGCTCTTTGTTTTTAGATTCCTGTATCATTCGAAGAAGCTCTTTATTTTTTACTTCCTCTTCTTGATCTCTTTGTTTTATAGCATTTTTGAGATAATATATAAGGTCAAGCATCTCATCTTTGCTTACAGATACCTTGTCAGAGAATACAGTCTGCTTAGCATTCGTGATGATATCCTCCATCTGTTCAATTATCTCATATTCATTCATCGTATTATTATCCATTATGTTACCTCGCAATATTTAAAAGAAATTTTTTTCTTACATCGTCTATTATACAATCAGGAATTAGTCCTTCTATAGGTCCTCCGTGTAGTGCAAGTTCCTTTACTGCTGATGAACTTAAAAATGAATAATTTATATTTGTCATTAAGAAAACTGTCTCTATATCCTCATCCATTCGTTTATTTAAGAAAGCCATCTGCATTTCATATTCAAAATCTGATACTGCACGCAAACCTTTTACTATACAAATTGCATTTTTTTTCTTTGCATAATCTACTAAAAGCCCTTGAAAACTTTCAACTTCCACATTCTTCATTCCGTTTAAAGATCTTCTTATAAAATCAATTCTTTCATCGATTGTAAAAATACTCTTTTTAAATTTGTTTTCACCAACTGCAACAATTAACTTATCGCACATCACACTAGCTCTTGATATTATGTCTATATGTCCCTTTGTAACCGGATCAAAACTGCCCGGGCATATCCAAATTTTCATAGCTCTCCTTAATATAAAATGCGAATACGCAGATTCCATACTTTCTCTTGTCTGTCAACACAAGCTTTGCAGGGTTTTCCAGCACGATATCCTTTTCTGATAATTCTGCAATTACAACACTATTATTTCCCATTATATCATACAAATCCGTGTTTTCAATAATTCTTTCATACAACCCAGTGTTATAAGGGGGATCTAAAAAAATATGCGTGAATATCCTATTCTCTGTCTTTAATGTTTTCAAAGCAACCTGCCAATCACTTTGAATTGTTCTAGTAATGTCTGAAAAATCACATTTTTCTATATTCTTCTTTGTCAGTGAAATATCTTTATCTATAAATACCGCTTCTGCTGCTCCTCTTGATAGACATTCCAGGCCTATACTTCCAGTACCTGAGAAGACATCAAGAATATGAGCATCTTCCAAAGGATATCTGGCACTGATTATATTGAATAGGTTTTCTTTCGACCTATCATATGTAGGACGCACTTTCTGGCCTTTCGGACCATCCAATATCAAACTTTTTTTTATTCCAGCAATTATTCTTGGCATATATTAAATTATCCCACAAAATTATCGTTTTCTGTCTTATTTCTAAGAGCTTTTTCAACAAATATTATATAATCTGCAATAGGCATTGGCTTTGCATATACATATCCCTGAATTGCATCACATTTTAATTCTCTTAATAACATAAGTTCCTGTCTTGTTTCGACACCTTCAGCGATTACCTTCATGTCAAGAGCTTTAGCAAGGGTAATGACTCCAGACAGAAGGTTTGCATTTTTCTTTGGATTTGTATTATCAGTTTTGAGAAAAGCAGCATCTAGCTTAATAATATCAAAATCTAGAGCCTGTAATGCTTTAAATGACGAATATCCTGCTCCGAAATCATCTATAGAGCAGACAAAACCATACTTTTTAAGATCCTTTATCCTTTTACTCAATATATCATAATCTTCCAGTGCTCTGCTTTCAGTAAATTCCAGTTCTAAAAATCCATCTTTTATTCCATATGTATTTTTTGTATTAACATAATATTCAATAAATCCATCTTTTTCTGCGCTTGCTCTTGATACATTTACTGATATGGGAATTATTCTGCTGCCCTGCTTAAGCATTTTGTTTTGGAATTTGCAAACTTCCGTAAATACAAATTTATCCAATTGAGAAATATACCCGCTTCTTTCAAAAAGGTTTATAAATTGAGATGGTGGAACTATACCCTCATTAGGTCTAATCCATCTTACTAATGCTTCCGCACCATATATTCTATTGTTTATAAGATCATATTTTGGTTGGAAATATATAACAAATTCTTCATTATCTAGAGCTTTTTCCATAAAGCCTTCTAAAGCTATTGTCCTTAATAAGTCATCATGGCTCTTTTGATGATAAAATTCTAAATTAACGATTGAATCTTCTCTAAGTGAATTCTGAGCAAAGGAAGCTCTGTCTATCATATCAGAAACCTGATATCTGGCATTTCTGTCAATACAGTATACCCCTGCATTAATCCTCATCATGTAACCGCTTACTGGACCAAGTGCTTTCAGTTTCTCTGTTATATCATTAAATCTTTCCTCAATATCTTGTATTTCCTTATACATTATAAGAGCTATCATTCTTCCATCTGCAGTACGACCATATGTTTCTAGATTCTTGACCATACCTTTTTTTAATATTTCTGAAAGATTCTTAATCATTCTATTGACTTCGGATAAAGGCAACAGCTGTTTTATATTTTTGAAGTTTTGAATATTTATATATATTATTGCATACTGAGTTGTCTTGTTTGACTTGATAAGTTCTCCAGCATCAATCTCGAACTTGTATTGATTAGAACATTCTGCAATTGGATCTATATTTTGAAGCCTTTCCATCTTCCTTAATGCTCTGTTGTCAGCCGCAAGAAATATTATGACGAAAATTATAAAAACAGCCATAATAATTACAGATATCAGCATTGTCTGTTCAATAACATAAGATGTTTTATCTGATATTACTGTTGATGGCAGTAACGATAAGGTATACCAGTCAACAATATTTTGCACACTGCTTATACTTACTATTGCACTGTCAAATGAACTGATTACAGTATCGGTATTACCTTTAGATTGTATAAACTTTAATATATTCTCCATCTCTTGTACAGGAAATGAGTAGCTTTCGAGTAATGATTTTACAGTCACTCCTTTATCTTTTTCAAAAACTGCATTACCTTCATTATCTACTATGTAGTATGATCCAGCGTCTGATACATAGAACTCTCCAATGGTATATATGCTGGATACACGGTAATATGCTGCAATGCCTAAAACATTACTATCGGCTTCCATATTAGGTACATACATGATAATCAACTCTGTTTTGCTTGTTGTATCATAAAAGGGCTTACTAAGTGATATTTCTTCTAAGGTAATAAGATTTTTTAGATTTTCATCTATCGTAAGATAAATTCTAGCATCCTGATCATACATCCTTCCATCGCGCATAAAATACATAAATTTCACGCAATTAGTGTTATAAAAGTAATCATTAATTGATTCTCTTGCATCATATTCATTGTCTATATTAATGAATGCAAATTCTGAATAATTCAGTATTCCTTTTGCCTCCAGCGACATATTATCTAGAAGAGAACTAAATAATGCAGATTTTTCTTTAGTTATCATCTCATTATCTGTGGCAGCTTGTTCCATTACAAATTGAGTTATGGAAAAACGCATTTGGAAAAGCATTACAAAAAGAAGAAGAAACATGATGATTATCATTAATGGAAAAAGATATGCGCTTTTGAAACTTATTTTCTTTTTCAACTCATTCCTCTGTTAATATTTTAGAGTGACTCTATCTCTTTTTTCATAGACCTTATCTCACGCCTGAGCTTGTCAATTTCTGCTGTATATTTATTAAAATACTCAACATCCTCATCCGATGGAGTTTCATGTTTTAAAATTGCTTCGACTAATGCTGACTGGGAACGATAGCGTTTTTTCTCAAGTTCCTCTATTTGGTGAATATTCTTTTTAATACTGCTTTTTAATCTTAACTTCTTAAACATCATTACCTCCTATTTTCTCTCTTCCACTATCTTTACTAATAATTCTTCTATAAGTTTATAACCTACTTCTAATCTGCCTTCTTCAAGGTTTTTAAATGCCTCATACACATCCGCTCTATGTGATATAAATGCATTTGGAAGCTGTATAGAAATATAATATAATTCGCTTATCGCATATTGTCTTTTACCTGTTTCTCCATTATGGTTCATAAGAGTTCTCATCACATTCAGCTCTGATGTTACCTCGGTATAGATAATACTGTTATCTACATACATCACATTTTCATATACATATTCTCTTGATGATTCAATAAGCTTGTCAAGAAGTAAAGTGGAATCATTAATATGCACGATATAAAGAGAAAGTATGACTATAAGTATAACCGTAAGAACCATTGTTGTAATACGTAGAGAAGCAAGTTGTCTTTTTTTACTGACTTGGTCGTAGTTATAAAAGTTTTTTCTAAGAAGACTCTGATAATCAGAATCATCTGGTACTTTATTGTCTTCTGAACTGAAAATCTTTTTTATTAATCCAATTTTTTCTTTTTTGGTATTTTCATCATTCGGATTTTCCAGTTGGCTCAATATCATTTTCCTCCTTTACTGAATCTGTAATTTCCTCTTCCTTTTTTATTCCCTTTGCTGTTTTTGTTAGATTAATTATTTCAAGTACAAATAGTACTGCTGCTGGTACGACAAGTAGTACAAATATAAATGCCTTATTCTGGAAAACAACACCTAATCTTCCTAAAGATACAATATTTTTTTCATAGACACCTATCACATCATCAAAACCTACTTTATATAAGTCTGGTATTGCATTTGCGTCACCTTTTGTAACAAAAAGCTTTTGCTCGTTTTCTATAACAATTTCGTATATCCTATGTGTGTTTGGCAAGCCTTTAATAGTTGGATCTGAGGAATAAAAAGTAATCACATCACCAGCTTGCAGTTGATCAGGATTAATCTTTTTTATAAGGATAAATGTGTTTTTTGGTATTTCAGGTTCCATGCTCCTGGAAATAATGTTAATTATGCTATAACCAAAAAAGGATGGTATATTGTTGGTTATTTGGGAATAAATCATACTACCGACTAACAGGATTAAAAAAACTAAAAGAATAGAAAATATTAATGTAATGATCCATTTGCCCTTTTTTCTATTAATAAACATTTTCATAAATACCTCGGTTTTTAAGCATAACTGCAATTATTTTTCACTCTTTTTATTTTTTTCAAGAGCAGCTTTTTTTTGTGCAGCTTCATAAACTTTTTCTGATTTTAGTGCATTCTCAATAGCTTTACGTATCTTAATTTCTTCTCTTGTCAGTTTAGTGTTTCTTCTGCTCAGTTCTTCTATGTAAACCTTTTTTACATTTGGATTTAAAAATTCATACTCCTCTGTAAATTCCTCTGTATCCATTTTTTTGAACCGGGCATTGTATCTTATCTTGGCTTTACTGTCACTTATAATATCATCTATTTTATCTGATGTGTTCTTTCTGAAAATTACATAATGGAATGATAAGAGCTTATACAGGTTTTCCATTAGTTCATTATTAGGTTTATCAGTAGAAGAGCTGCTCTCAACTTCAAATCCTGCACTTTCATAACTTTCAATAAATAGCCATAATTCCAAGCATTGACGCAAGTGGACATTTTTAAGTATCGCGTTAGTCCTCATAACTGGCGGACGAATATAAGCTTTACCCATCTGCAATATGAATTGCGAAGTTTGGTATTGTTGAATAATCTTTCTTAACCGTAATACTCTCTGCCACAATGAGGATTTTGTCATGTCCTCAAATATATTTATGTTTCCTTTCGTATCTTGTTCATCCACGCCATCTCTTGTTTCAATCGTAAAACTCATCTTAACCTGTGTATCTACAACTCTAGTCTCAATATCTAATGACATTTTATTTGATACTTCATCTGCTCCATACTGCTTGAGTTTTTCATATCGAACATCGATAAATAGACCTAACTTGTATACTAAAGTATTAATGAATTTATTTTCATATGTAAACATCTCTTCATCTTTATATATATTAAGTATTTTATTGGGTATAATATTACCTTTTTCATCGATGCTATCAATAAAATTTGTATGTGTTGCAAGGTGTTGTAATGATTTTACAGTTATATTTCTTGATAATTCAATAGGTTTTATTTCTTCAACTTCTTTTATATCCTTTCTCACAGTCCTTAAGGCTGTATCAAGATAAGGTAAAGCTTCTTCAATTTTTTTTACCCATAACTCATCAATATTTTTTTGTAATACTTTTTTCAATATTATAGCATCTGTTTTTCCTTTATCAAGCAATCGGACTAATGATTGGTAGAAATCATAATCCTCATAAATATATGATATGAAATCTTTAGTGTCCTCATATATAGAATTTTTCTGTTTATCATCAAGCAATAACTTTTTGCTATACCTAGGCAAGATAAATTCCTCCTTCGAAAATTATTAGTACATTCTTTGCAGACGTTCCAGATAATTCTTACATTCATTCATATTATTTTTTCCGAAGCTCTTGGAAAGATATACAATTAGTTCTTTTAAATCTTCTCTTATTAAGGATAGGTTGAGACTTTCAAATTTTCTAAACACTTTTGTATACAAGACATAATCAATACCGTCAATTTCTGTGCCTCCGCATGCTACATACACAGGTACGAATTCATAAAGCTGTTTCATAATACGATTTCCAAAAGCAATCCTGAACTTCTGGATAATATATATATCCAGTTTTGCGATTTTGTCTAGGTTATCCTTGGTAACAGGATATTTTTCCCAGGCATCACTATAAAGTTCTTCAAGATATGAAAAACTTATAGGTCTTGCTTCTGTTACAGGAGCATCAAAAGGCTGCCCTTTTTTTTCAAAATTTATAGTAAATGCACGGTCATACACTTTGTCAGAAACTGCAAATGTAGAATCATCATTATTTGCAGTACCAAGATACCAAATGTTTTCTGGTATTTTAAGTTTGCCATCAACTAAATTCCTCGGATCTGAGGTCCATGAACTAGGTACAAGTTCCAGTTTCCACTGTTCAGGATCAGGCATTTCTAAAACTGAAAGCATTTCTGCAAAATAGTATTCTACTCGAGCTATATTCATTTCATCAAGAACTATGAAATTGATGTCATCGTTATATGATGATTCATAAATTCTTTTAAGTACTTCAGTTTCATTGAATTTTTTAGTAAATTCGTTAAAATAGCCAAACAGCTCGGTCCTATCTCTCCATGAAGGTTGCACAGAAGCCATTGTAGCGTCATTTTTGATGAATTTACCGAAGCAATATGGTAAAGATGTCTTTCCTGTTCCGGATATGCCTTGTAATAGTATAAGCTTTGTTGAAGCCATGCTTGCAATAAGTATTCGCATCATTTCCAGTTCATAATACAGATTCATTTTGCTGCACGCAAAATTTCTGAAATCCTGGCAAAGCTGCTCTAGTGTAAATCCTGAATAATATTCTGTAGGTGTATAGTAAGTATATTTCTGATCAACTTCAATAAGTTTACTGAATCTGCTGTCAATTACTATTTCAGGAGCTGGAGGTGTTTGTGACTTGGCATAACTTTCTGCTGCTTCCATATCAGGGATACTGACACCTTCCATTTGATTTATCTTTTCATATGATTTCTCAGTTATGTCTGATAACTCTTTAGCAAGTTCTTTTGCAGAAATTCCTGCTTGAGACACTTTCAATGACAGAATCCTGTCTTTTTCATCATTTAGTCTTAATATCTCTTTATGCAGATCGGTAATTTCTTCGAATATGCTTTCCTGTGTAACAGTATTCTTTCTAAGGCGAATAATCCTTCTAATTGTAAAAATAACCAATAATATTATGGTAAGCCAAACAGCTAGCACCAAAATTATGGCAAGAATAGAAAATACCCAGTCCAGAAATTTAAATTGTTGATAATGGTTTCTGAATATCTCTATATACCTTCCAATATTAAAAGTTTGTACAATACCTTCAAAAATACCTACAAAGAAACGGATTACTCCCTGTAGCATGAAGTTCATAAATTCAAAAAACCAACCTAAAAACGCATCCATACCTTAAAATCGTCCTTTATTAAATTTAAGTCAAGATTTTTCAGAGTCAGAGTCACTTTCAGACTTACCTTGTTCCATATTCTGCTTAGCAAGATATTCCTCAATGGCTTTTTTCTTTATCTCTTCCTCATATTGTTTGCTTTGCTTATCTGTCTTCATGGATATCATAACTTTAATGAAGTTGTATATCTCATAAAGTAAGAATAGTACTAAAGGAATGACTACGCATACCAAGAAACCGGGCGGTGTCTGAAGGAAATTTAGTACACTTCCGATGCCAGGAACTCTTCTTCCGTTATATACACCTACTACAGCATCATACCGTACTTCTTTAGTATCAGCAATTGCGTTATTATCGCCTTTTGTTGTGTAGTATACATACCCTCCTTCAGTCCTAATAGAAATAATCCTATGAGTATTTAACTCCATAAAGCCATCACCATTTAAATCAACCTTATATGTAATGATGTCATCTTCTTTAAGTGAACCTTTCTGATCAGCTGATAACTCATGGCTGATTATGAGGTCACCTTTCTTAAGTGTTGGATCCATAGACTCTGAAAGTATTGTGATGGGCATCCTACCGAATATTACAGCAACCCCGTTCTGATTTTTAGTAGATGAAAATGCAATTATTGTCATAAAAACAGCTATCACTACAAATAACCATAACAATATATTCCCTACTATCTTTAACCCCTTTTTCATAAACTGCCTCCAATTTACTATATAA
>MWDI01000059.1 GCA_002070475.1 Firmicutes bacterium ADurb.Bin146 | reverse complement strand
GATTATGTGTAACCATTAATGTGGTTATTTTCTTTTCCCTTATAACTTGGTCTGTCAGTTCCATAACATTTTCAGATGATTTAGGGTCAAGAGCTGCAGTGTGCTCATCAAGAATTAATAGGTCGATCGGAGTCATAGTGGATATGAGCAAGGCCAAAGCCTGTCTCTGTCCGCCACTAAGTGTACCTACCTGCTGGTCAAGCTTATTCTCCAGTCCCAGCTTTAATAGCTCAAGCTGTGAACAATAGAAGTCTTTACGTTTTTTATTTACACCGATTTTTAAACTGTAACCTATGTTCTTGTTGTCAGCTAAGGACATATTTTCCAGTATTGTGAGGCTGGAGCAGGTTCCTTTGGAAGGGTCCTGGAAGACTCTTCCTATAAAACAGGCCCTTTGATGTTCTTTAAGGTTTGTGATGTCCTTTCCCTTTAATGCTATTGTTCCTGCATCTGTTTCCATGTTCCCGCATATGAGATTCAGAAGTGTTGTCTTGCCTGAACCATTGCTTCCTACTACTGAAACGAACTGGTTTTTCAAAATATCAAGGCTGAAGTCTTTAAACAGACTGACTTCATTAACTGAGTTCTTATTAAATGTCTTATCGATATTCTTTATGGATATTAGCACATTCGTATTGCTATAACTTGTTTGGCTGGACATTCTGTTTCCTCCTTCCTTTTGAAAAGAAGTTGTTTGACACTAAAGCGACTGTAAATATGACAGCCATTAATAGTTTCAGATAATTAGTCGGAAGTCCTAACTGCATGGCTGCTACCAAACACATCTTGTATATAATCGCTCCTATAACTGCCATGGTTGTGGCTTTCATAAATTTTACTTTACTGAAAATGCTTGTACCAATTATTACTGAGGCTAAAGACATTACGACCATTCCAGTTCCAGATGTTATATTCGCTGACTCATTCTGCTGGCTGAGTATGGAACCTGCCAAAGCTGTACAGCCGTTTCCTATAGCAAGGCCTATTATCTTCATTGCTCCTGGATTTCTTGACATCGACGTCACAAACTGAGGATTATCTCCGGCTGCCCTTAACAAAAGGCCGGATTTTGTTTTAAGATATAAATCCATAAGTATTTTTACAATAAGCATCATCAGTCCTGCTACTATGAGGATTCTGTATTTATAAATTGATTCTGGTAGTATCTGTACTAAACCTGTGTTGAAAATGGTGCTTTTGTTGTAGAAAGGAAGTACTGCACTTCCTTTTGTTATAGCAAGGTTTACAGACCACATTGCTGTCATAACTAAAATACCCGATAAAAGGTCCGTTATTTTCAACTTCACATTCAAAATGCCTGTTATACATCCAGCTAAACTTCCTGCAATAAATGCCACAATACATGCTAATAAAGGATCAGCTCCAGCTGTTATCATAGACGCGGTGATGCACATTCCTAGAGGGAATGTGCCGTCAACCGACAGATCCGGAAAATCCATGACTTTGTAACTTATATATACACCCATTGCCATGATTCCGTATATAAATCCTTCTTCGAATATGTTTGTAAGAATACCAATAAACACATCCATTAAACTATTCTCCTACATCTTCTGCATCAGCATATGCATCAGGCAGTGCGATATTAAGTCTTTGTGCAACATTTTTGTTATACACTGGCTCACTTGCCGATATTAATGCGACAGGCATTTCAGATGCTTTTTCACCATCAAGTATTCTTGCAGCCATTCTTCCTGTCTCACGGCCAAGCTCTACATAGTCTATACTTTCAGAAGCTATACATCCGTTTTTTACCTGTTCTACTTCAGAACCGAATACTGGAATGTTTGCTGTATCAGCAGCATGTATAAGAGTTGAAAGATTATTCACCACATTGTTATCAGTAAAATTGTTTATGCAGTCAACGCCTTTTGAAATAACAGTTGTAACTGCAGCTGCTACTTCAGATGCGTTTGTTACACCGACTTCTACTATTGTGAAATTATACTGTTTTGCAAGTTCCTTGAATTTAGCAAGATGAGTAACTGAATTAGGTTCGCTTGTGGTGTAAATTACACCTATTTTTGTAGCCTGGGGCAGGAATGCTCTTATCATCTGCATCTGAGCTTCTAAAGGAAGCACATCAGATGTTCCTGTTACATTGTAAACTGGTTTTTCATTTGATTGTACTATTCCTGCAGCGACTGCATCAGACACTGCTGAAAAGATAACCGGTATATCAGTATCCTTTGCTGCACCATATGCGCTCATTGCTGCAGGAGTAGCTATACCCAGTATCATGTCATATTTTGATGACACCATTGTTGAAGCTATCAGGTCGGAGTTGGACATTTCTCCCATAGCATTCTGAAAGTCGATTTCAATATTCTTTCCGACTTCATAACCACTTTCAGCAAGTCCCTCAAGGAATCCTGTATAGCAGTTATCCAGCGAAGGGTGCGGTGCGTATTGTATTACGCCGATTTTGATCATGCCGGTATTGCCTGTACATGAGGCTAGCGTGAAGATGAGTGCTACCGTTAAGACCAGTGCTAAGATTTTCTTTGTTGTTTTCATTCTTTCTTTCCTCCAAAATGTTTATTTTATCCCCAAAGAAAACAAAAAATCCCTTGTTCCTATTGCTAGGGACAAGAGATTTATCACTCCTGCGGTACCACCCAGATTGGCTTATAAAGCCCACTCGTTCCATATACTTACATACATGCTCCCTTTATAACGGGCGGAGATCCCGTCAGGCGCTACTCGTTTCCTTTCGTCCTGCCCTCATAAGTCCATTCAGTGAAGCTTCTCCTACCGCAATCGCACCATCTGCGGCTCTCTGTGAAAGAAAATTTCCTCGCCTACTCTTCTTAATCAGCGGTTTTTCTTTGGTTAAAAGCAATTCTATAACCGTATAAAACATTTGTCAACACTTTTTTTATTGCGTCAAAAAGAAATTTTTTTATATAATGTTGAAAAAAGTATTAGCTACAGACTAAAAGTGCTCCATGGTGCAGAAATTGTATGTAGGTATGAAAAGGAAAATGGGTACACTAGAATTATTATTACGGTACTATCTGTTCAATCAATTCATCTGTTATCTCTTTTCCTAAGAGATAATACTTTCTGTCAGGATACCAGAACATTAATTTATCCTTGAAATATGTCATGCTTGTATAAGTGCCGGTTTCAGATGTATTTTTAGGGCCGGCTGCTACATCTTCTGTATCTAAAAGTTTGTACTTCTTGCCAAATTGTATAGGCTGTTCTGCATTAGAATCAAAACGACCAATGGCTATATATAAAGGGTTACGTATGAAATTAGACATGTTGTATTCCCAGTTTTCTTTCTTCTGGGAAAAACCTATACGTTCTCCGTCATTATCATGAAATGCAATCAAATATAAGCCGTCTTTTATAGAGTATATTGGAGCAGGTGATAGAGGATGTTTTATATAATCCATATTGTCACCATATCTTAATGGCTGAGCTTTTTTAAAAGTATGGCCGTTATCTTCAGATATGCTGTAGTATACATATCCTGATACTGTCCTCATGATACAGAATATGCGCCCGTCAGGTAGAAGAGTTATTGCAGGTTCCTGTGCTGTAGACATATTCTTAATAATCGGATTATCAACCTCAATACCTTTGTCATCATCAGGAAGCCATGTTATTTGTATATCATATGGATCAGGATTATCATCTATGTTTTCAAACCTCATGAAATAGCAGCGGCTGTCCTGATTTACCCACCTAGTCTTATCATAATCAGATATGTTATGGACATGGCTTGTGCATAAGGTATATCCGGCTATGTATTTATTGTTCGCATCTTTAATAGGTTTCTGCCAGACTATCCAGTTTTTCGGGTATTTTGCATCCGGGTTGTCAAAGCGGGATCTTGCCATAGGAAGAACAGTTTCATCTGACCAGGTAAAACCAAAATCATCTGAATAAACGCATCCTAGACCGCCGCTTCCGGCTTGACTATTATCAAACAGTTCAAGTTGTTTTGTATAAAAAAGATATATTCTGTTTTTAGAAGTAACTATCGGGAAAGCCCAGCTTGCCTGATTAAACTTTTCATTTTCTTTACTGCCTACTATATATACAGGAGTTGTCCAGTTAACAGAATCTTTGCTTCTTGACATTACTATATGATTGTTGCCTTTTCCTTCGCAGGAACTTTGTGTCCAGACTGCAAGAAGTTCTTTTTTGTCTGGAGATTCAAAGACTAATAGATGCTCGTTATCGCCTTTATAATATTCAATTCCGTCAGGATTATACAGAACGACATCAGGACTGGTTCTTTTATACTCAACCAGCGGATCGCCTTTAGGAATGCCCTCAAAGGCCTTTCCAAAAGGATAATTATTTCCAATAAGCCATTCACGTGAATACAAATGCATTTACTTCCTCCATTTTGTGAAATGTCAGTAATAGTATACATTAAAAGTTGCTCAGTATTACTGTATTTCTTGTCTTTTCAGGTAGATAAAATTAAATTAACAGAATGTGTTACAATGTATACGATAGCAAAAAAAGAACATAACTATTTCATGCTTATATAGCTTGAGATAACAACATAGGTTTTATGCCTAAAGGTCTGTTTATAACTAGGAAATAGAGAGGGTATATAAATGAAATATAAACGAATGCTATTAAAGTTGAGTGGAAGCGGTCTATCAGGGGAAAAAGGATTCGGATTCGATGAAGAAGCAATAAATCATATTACAAAAGAAATAATCAAAGCTAGGAATATTGGTGTAGAAATTGCAATTATGGTTGGTGGAGGAAACATTTTCCGTGGTAAAACAGCACAACAGTGGAATCTTGATAGAGTAGAAGCAGATAATATAGGGATGATGGCGATTGTTGTTAACAGTCTTTTATTGCGAGGTGTACTTTCCTCTCAAAGCACTAATGAAGTACGAGTCATGTCTGCAATTCCAATGGATTCTATATGTGAACCATATATACGGTTAAGAGCTATCAATCATCTTAAAAAAGGTTATATTGTTATTTTTGCAGGAGAAATAGGACAAACTTTTTTAACTACTGATTATCCTTCTGTACAAAGAGCTATAGAGATAAATGCTGATGTGGTACTAATGGCAAAAAACGGAGCTTCTGGTGTATATGATAAAGATCCAAACATATACATAGATGCCAAAAGATATAAAGCTATTTCATACGAAGAAGCTATCGACAAAAATCTTGAGATAATAGACCAAGCAGGATTTATACTAGCACGTGATTTCAATCTTTCACTTCACATTTTTGATTTTCGAGCTGAAAATTGTATAAAAGATATATGTGAAGGTAAAGGTGCCGGTACATATATTTCTCATAACATACCTGTGGAATGGTATTAGAAATATAGTTAAATCTGTATAGATTTATGAGAAAAATAATAATAGGAGGCTAAATAGATGCTAATGGCTGATATGACCTGGAATGAGGTCGAGAAATATATTTTAAAGGTAAATAATAATTTGACAATTCCCGTTGGTACTTGCGAACAACATGGATACCATTTACCACTTGACAATGATATTTTTATTGTAGAATATATAGCTAATATTTTATCTCTAGAAACTAATGCCTTGGTTGCACCTACAATAAAATATGGCGTTAATTTGCCGTGTGATGTACATTTGGCTGGGACTACCTCTGTAAAACCTAAGACTTTGACGGAAATAATAACATCAATAACAAATTGGTGGAAACAGCAAGGCATTAAGCACTTTTTACTATTAACATATCATGGTGATCCTTATCACATTCAAGCAATGAAAAAAATATCTGATGATATTAAGTTATATGATGTTTCAGAAATTAAATATTCAGATATACTTGAGAAGCAATCTTCCATCAGACATGCTTGTGAAGCTGAAACATCAGTTGCATTGTACTTGTATCCCGGAAAAGTAAAAATGAAATCTGTTCGAGAACATGACATCCAGCCTGATGATTTCAAGGAATATTTATTTCACAAAGAAAGTAATATTCCTCAAGGTTATGTTGGATGTTTGGGTTATCCTTCTGTGGCAACAAAAGATAAAGGCAATAGAATTATAAATCGTATGTTAGATAGTACTATAAATGCATGTTACGATTTTCTGAAACCTTTGTAAAGCCCACTATGTCAATAATTAAGAGTGTCGTTGTTTACGGTAGAGATGAGTTTTTTTCGGTCAGATTCAATGCGTCAACAGTGCTGACACATTCTTGTTCTCGGCTTAAGTCTCGTAAAACTGCTTTATACGATTTTTCTAAGTTTGTATTAAAACTCTGTACTGAGCAAAAAGTCTGCTATATGCATCGTCTTTATTCCTTTATAGTTACCACCTGCAAAATTATCTGTTGTTAGTACATATTTGGGATGATTGTCGTGAATGTCTAGCAAATGGTCATATTCACGTTGTTCAGTTTCTACAGATTTTATTTCCCTTGTAACCTGAACATAAATTTTGTCAGATTGTTTCATAGCAATAAAATCAATTTCACCTTTTAGCGTTTTCGCAATTGAAACACTATATCCTCTACGTATTAATTCAAGATACACAACATTCTCAAGCATAGCAGAGATAGAAGTATTGGTATATCCCAAAACACTATGTCTAAGAGAAGTATCCGCAAGATAGAATTTTTCCTTAGTTTTAAGCAGTTCTTTTCTTTTTATATCGTATCTGGAACAACGATGCAGTATATATGCGCTTTCAAGTTTTTCCAAATAATTGTAAACTGTCTCATTATCAATTTTCCTATGTTCAGATTTCAGATAATCAGAAATAGACAATGCGGAAAAGGTTTTCCCAACATTATCGAAAGCAAACTTAACTATACGTTCAAGCTGATCAATTTTACGTAGCTCATTACGTTTAACAATATCTGAAAAGATAGTAGAATTATATATATCTCTCACAATAGTGTAAACTTCATCGTCTGAGTACTGTCTTAAGTGAGTTGCAGGAAAACCGCCTAATCTTATATAGTTAACAAGTTCATCTTTTGGAGAGCTTATGTTGGTATATTCTTTCTTGAAATTAAGATACTCATCAAAAGAAAGAGTAAATATATTAAAAGAAATATATCTTCCAGTCAGATAGGTGGATATTTCCGAAGACATCATACGAGAATTAGAGCCTGTGATATATATATCAGTATTATAGTCAGATGCAAGAGTATTAACCATTCTTTCCCAATCAGGGACTTCCTGAATTTCGTCAAGGAATAGATAGGTTTTTTTGTCAGGAGATAGTTTAGCTTTTATCAGAGCATAAATTTCTTTTGCAGTCATATCTTGATTTTCTATCGAGTCAAAATGATAACTGATTATGTTTTCGTCATTTATCCCTCTTGCTTTAAGTTCCTCGATAATCAATTTTAATATTGTGGATTTTCCGGATCTGCGTATACCGGTAAGAATTTTAACAAACGGAGTATCTGTAAAAGCCATTATTTTGTTAACATACGTTGGTCTGTTTATCATTTAATCACCTCTAATTATTCATATTATACATTAACACTTTAAATTAATCAATATGTTTTGCGGTTATAACCCGAAAAACCTATAATATCTTACTATAATTGCGGATAAACTAGGATAAAAGAGTATATCTCAAACCAAAAGGATTAACTTATGAGTGTCTAATTTAATATTAAAGGTATATGTGCCTAAATATTCAATATAGTTTGATATATGCATATTACCATAAGTAATTAAAGATAATTTCGAGATAGTGACGGAATAATAAAAAAAGAGGGAATTTTGCTTCCCTCTTTTTGCTTACTAATTCAACTCGAACTGTCCTGTATAAAGTTTGAAGTATCGGCCTTCCTGCTTTAAAAGATTCTCATGGTCTCCTCTTTCGATTATCTGGCCATTCTCCAGTACCATTATCGCATTGGAGTTTCTGACAGTGGAAAGCCTGTGGGCTATAACGAATACTGTTCTTCCTTCCATAAGCTTGTCCATTCCTTTTTCAATCAGAGCTTCGGTTCTGGTATCGATTGAGCTTGTAGCTTCATCAAGTATGAGAACTGGGGGATTTGCAACTGCTGCACGTGCTATGGATAAAAGCTGACGCTGACCTTGGCTTAAGTTGGCTCCATCTGAAGTCAATAATGTGTCATAACCGTCAGGAAGATATTTTATGAAGGAATCTGCATTCGCAAGTTTTGCTGCTTCTTCAACTTCCTCATCAGTAGCATCCAGTCTTCCATAACGTATGTTTTCACGGATTGTTCCTGTGAACAGGTGAGTATCCTGCAAGACCATGGCAAGGGACCTTCTTAAGTCTTCCTTCTTAATCTTCTTTATATCTATTCCGTCATATGTTATCTCGCCTTGCTGGATTTCATAGAAGCGGTTTATAAGGTTGGTTATGGTGGTTTTTCCTGCTCCTGTGGACCCGACGAAAGCAATCTTCTGACCTGGTTTTGCATATAGGGAAACATTCTTTAATACATCTGTCCCCTCATTGTATGCGAAAGTTACATTGTTGAACCGAACATCACCTTTCAATTCAATGTACTCAACCTGGTTATCGCTATTTACATGTTTCCATGCCCAATGACCTGTCTGATTGGAACATTCAGTCATTTCATTTCCTTCTTTGCATACATTGACTAATGTCACATAACCTTCATCAAATTCCTTGGGCTGGTCGAGTACTTCGAATATTCTTTCAGCACCTGCAAAAGCTGCTAATATGGCATTTATCTGCTGGGATATCTGAGTTATAGGCTGTGAGAATTGTCTTGTGAACTGTAGAAAGGAAGCTAACGAACCTATATCCAGCATTCCGTTTATACATAATATCGCTCCGACTGCGGCAGTAGCAGCATAGTTCAGATGTCCTAAATTTCCCATAATAGGCATGATTATATTCGCATATGTGTTAGCGTCTGTAGCTGCGATTCTCAGATTCTCATTTTTCTTGTTGAAATCCTCAACAATATTTTCTTCATAACAGAACACCTTGACTACTTTCTGGCCTTCAATCATTTCCTCTACAAAACCATTAACCTCCCCCAACTCTTTTTGTTGCTTTTTGAAGAACTTAGCGCTGTTACTTCCTATCTTCTTTATGATTAGGAACATAACAACTAGAGTTAATACAATTATCAAAGTAAGTATCGGGCTTAAGACAATCATAAGTATAAAAATACCTAATACAGAAACAGTTGAAGATATAAACTGTACAAAACCGTTGCTTATGGCTTGTCTGAATGTCTCAACATCGTTAGTGAATCTTGACATAATTTCGCCGTGTGTATGGGTATCGAAATATTTTATAGGAAGGTCCTGTATCTTGTTAAAAAGGTCTCTTCTTAAATTGTTAAGTACAGAGTTAGTTATTTTCATCATCTGATAGTTATACAGATATGATGCCAGTATGCTTGAAAGATAAATTCCGGCCATGACCATCAGAAACCGTATTAATGGAAGATAATCATCACCTGATGGATTTGTTCCGGTAAGAGGTCCAATATAATCATTTATCAAAGGCTTTAAAAGATATGAAGCTGCAACAGTGGATATGGAACTTATTAATACTAATACTATTACAAGCGCTAGTTTTGCACGAAATGCTAGAAGATAATTCAGCAGTCTTTTTAGAGTTTGTTTAGTATTTCTAGGTTTTTGGAATTTATCAACAATAGGGACTTGTCTTTTTTCTTGCTGTGTCATATTAAGCCACCCCCTTCTGTTGAGAATTGTACACTTCGGAATATATGGTATTTGTTTTTAAAAGTTCTTCATGAGTCCCGACCGCATCAATCTTACCATCATTCATAACTATAATCTTGTCCGCATCAAATACTGATGTTATCCTCTGCGCTATAATCAAAACAGTCGTATCTGATGTATTCTTCTTAAGCTCATTACGGATGGATGCATCCGTAGCGGTATCAACTGCTGATGTGGAATCATCCATGATAAGTATTTTCGGATTCTTAAGTAATGCTCTTGCTATACACAACCTCTGCTTCTGTCCGCCTGAAACATTTACTCCACCCTGTCCTAAATTAGTCATATACCCGTCAGGGAAGCTTTTTATAAATCCATGTGCGTTTGCTATTTTGCATGCTTCTTCTATCTGCTCTTGTGTCGCATCAGGATTACCCCATTTAAGATTATCCAGAATGGTTCCTGAGAATAAAGTATTTTTTTGTAAAACTACGCTTACTGCATCACGTAATGCTTTCAGTGAATAGTCTTTTACGTTTATACCTCCTACAATCACCTCACCCATATCAACATCATAAAGTCTTGGAATCAGCTGTACGAGAGTGGTTTTAGCAGAACCTGTACTACCTATAATCCCTACAGTCTCTCCTTTTTTTATATTAAGATTTATACCCTCAAGTATGTAATTTTCATTTTTCTTAGAATATTTGAAAAAAACATTTTTGAATTCTATATCGCCTGACTCCACTGCTAATTTCCTATCTGAACCTGCATCGGTAAGATCGGGTACTGTATCAAGAACCTCAGCAACACGGACCCTTGATGCACGTGACATTATGAGCATAATAAATATAAAGGAAAGCATCATAAGTGACATAAGTATCTGTCCTATGTATGATATGAAGGATATCAGTTCTCCTGTAAGCATCTGCCCTACAATAATTTGCTTTCCTCCAAGCCACAGTATGGCTATCATGCAACTATACATTGAAAGCATCATTAAAGGCATGGTGACAATGAGAAGTTTTTCAGCATGAAGGGAAGCTGCCATGTTTTCATTATTTGTTTTTTCAAACTTTTCCTTTTCATAATCTGATCTGACAAATGCCTTAACCTCACGTATGGCAATTAAATCTTCTTGAACAGATGAATTGATTTTATCGTACTTTTTCATCATTTCCTGAAAACGCGGAAATGCTTTTGATGAGATAACAATTATAACGACTACAAGTATTGGTATAACAACTAAAAATACCGATACTAAAGATTTGTTAATCTTGATAGCCATTATTAGAGCGCTTATGAACATAAAAGGGGATCTTACAGCCATCCTAAGAACCATATTGAAAGCATTTTGTATCTGGGTTATGTCCTGTGTGGAACGGGAAACGAGGCTGGCAGTTGTAAACTGATCCATATTGGAAAAGGAAAAACTTTGTATTTTTGCAAACACTCCTTTTCTAAGCTCCGCACCAAATCCCATACCTGCAACAGCACCCATTCTTGAGGCTGCCATTCCACAACCTAGGCTTAATAATGCCATTAATATCATTAGTAATCCTTGCTGTACTACATATGACACATCATTATTGGCAATTCCAACATCTACTATCTTAGCCATTATGAATGGTATGTTTACTTCCAGTAATACTTCCGCAATTATAAATAGCGGCGTCAGTATTGTCTGCAGCCAGTATTTTTTTGCATATGGAAGAAATTTTACTATCATACTAATCCTCCTTTTTTATGAATCTTTTTTTCTTCAGATATTAGTTCATGCATATTTTTTGTTTTAAATTCCTCTGAACTTAATGAATCCAGCATTTTGTTAATGAGCCTATCAAATTCCATAAGCTCAGATTTATTAAAATCTTTGAATGCCATATCATCGATTGCATCACATTCCTTCTTCATAGAAATAGTCAGTTCATATGCTTTCTGTGTAGCATGAATTCTATTAAGCCTGCTATCTGACTCATCAGTAAGCTTGGTTATATACCCAGATTTTAACAATCTTTTTATAGATGTAGCGATACTGGGTGGTGAAACCTTAAAGAATTTAACAAGGTCTTTTTGAGTGCACCCGTCATTATCTATAATAAATTGGATTATTGGAAACTGTCCTAAATGAATATCTTTGTTTTCAGCTGCTTTGTTAAAATACAGTTTGTGTAATAGCATTATCTTTCCTAGTTTTTGAAGAGTAGTCTTGTGTCTCATAAAACCGCCTTAATAAATTAGTAAACCTTAATACTTAATCAGGTTAACTAATTTGTTATAATACTATTTCTAATATTCCGTGTCAACAGTTTTTACATATAGTTCACAAAGCTTTATCAGAATCTGCATATATCTTTTAAAGAAGAGATCCTGGATAGGATGATTTAATTTTCTGATATATTCTTTTGTTTATTAATCTAGTATTATAAAGATATTTTTTCTTCTGTTGTTTTTGTTTTTAACTTAAAAACTATTATTACCAAAACTCTTTACACTAAATTATAAAGAGATTATGTTGTTACCTTATTTAATTAGTCAACCTAATACTTAATCAGGTTAACTAATTTGAAATAATACTCTTCCTGTTAAAGTATTTCAACAGTTTTTTATAAACAAATTATAAATATTATTGTGAGGTTTCTTTATTCATTTTATATGTTTTTCCAATCGGAACTGTAAACATAAGGCCGACTCCTCTGCATGTGCAGTCTTTTACTGTATCCTGGACAACAGATACGGCTTTGTCAACCATCTGTTCATTATCTAGGACAGTGAATATAGTCTTGCTGTATGGATGAGTATCGCCAAGCATCATTCTAAGAGTTCCGAACATTGGAATGTCTTCATTCTTGTTATGCGCAATGGCTCTTCCCATTCCCTGGCTGTCTATTATTGTAGCACCGCCTATACCTTCTTTTATAAATCCAGCTAGAATATCTTCCAAGCAGCATATCTCATTTAGTATTATGAACAAAACGTACATGATGTCACCTCTTTTCTATTTATATCATCATTCACTGATTTGTGAAGATGCTTCATAAGTTATTTTACTTTTATTTTTTAATTTTTTATTAGATTTCTCTTCAGTTCTTATTTCACCAGCTTTTTTAATTGCTATTTTAGCGAAAATAGGTCCAGATACTTCATAGATAAGTACAGAGAACATTATGATTGTGTTAATAGCTACAGCATAATCTGGTAGTTGTTGGCGGACAAGCACCATAAGCCCAATGGATATTCCACCCTGTGGCAAAAGCCCTAATCCAAGATATTTTCTTACAGTAGGTTCTGCTTTAACTACAGTGGCTCCTAACCATGCACCAAACATTTTACCTCCTCCTCTAGCTAAAACATAAGCAAGTCCCATTATACCGACAGTCTTTAGTATGGACAGATCCAAACTCGCACCTGCTATAGTAAAGAAAAGAATATATATGGGGGTTGCAAAACTATTTACTGAATCAAAAACTCTTTTTGAATTATGCTGAACATTGACTAATACTGTACCCATTACTATGCAAGTGAGCAAAGGAGAAAAATCTAAAAGCAGTGAAACGCCTGTAGCCAGACCGATTGCAGCCAAGGTAATAGCTTGAAGTTCATCTCTTCCTGAAGTCTTTTTTGCTAGCCATGATAAAAGCAAACCTAATATAAAACCTAGTATCGCAGATCCGAATATCTCAATAAGCGGACCTATAATCATCGATATTACAGACATCTGCTGTTTATATGTAACAATTTTTGCAAGGGATAAAGCAACACCGAATATGACTATACCGAATACGTCATCAAGAGCGACTATGGGAAGAATTGTTCTTGTAAGCGGTCCTTGTGCATTATACTGCTTCATTACTAGTAAAGTAGCTGCAGGAGCAGTTGCAGCAGACATCGCCGCTATTACAATACTGAAAGCAAAAGGTTGTTTGAATATAAAGAACATGACGCAGAAAACCAAAAGTACTGCACCTATGGCTTCAAGAAGAGTTATTATAAAAATGGATTTTCCGATTTTCATCATTTCTTTTATAACGAACTCATTACCTATACTGAATGCTATTGCTGCTAGTGCAAGTTCATTAATAAGAGTATATGACTGAACATCTGCAGGACTTACAAAATTGAAGAACGAAGGACCTAAAAGAAGTCCTGCTACCAGATAGCCTGAAACATTTGGCAGTTTCAATAGTTTAGCTGCCTTTCCTCCTATTATTCCCACAACAAGAATAATCGTGATTTTTAGTAAAACATTCATATAAACCTCCCACAGTATATTAATAGTATGTAATTCCATTCTGACTTAGTACATAACTTAAGAAAGCTCATAAAAATGAACTCAATCAGTATGTTATTACATTGCTTGGTGTACTCCTATGGGATTAGCTGTCGGGTTTGGGCTACCAAGTTGCCCATCTTAAATTGATTCACCCCAAAAAGTCGGTTCCCCCACTATCCAGATAGATATTCGGATATGTCTATAATAGTATACCATAAAAAACAAGTTAAGTCAAAGGGTATCCGACTAAAAAGTGTCTACCAGTTTATAGGCTTTCAATATATCTTTTAAGAGAATAGGTCTAAGATATGATGATTTTATTTCTGATATATGCTTTTGTATACTAATCTAGTATTGAAGTTAATATATTCGAAATTTCTTTGATTACATTTTCTAATTTAACAATAAATTCCTCAGACATAACAGCATCATTAAACTCAAAAATAATATAAATTTGATTATATCTGTATATTTCGATTATGGGATTTTTATCTGTTTCATCTGTAGTAAAGATAAATCCGCTGTTATCATAGGTCTTATCCTCAATAAATGAAATTTTAATACTGTCATTGTTTATAATGCCTTGAATATATTTCGTTACAGCTAAAATACTTTCATCTTCTTTATTTATCTCATCTAGATTATATCTTTTGTTTATTTCATATAGAGGTATTTCAGGCTTTGTATATCTTTGGAAGTAACTTGTAATATTATGTTTGTAATATGCATTGAAACCGTCTTGTAGGTTTTTAAAATAGTTTAGCGGATATATTTGAGAAACATAGAATTCATCATTTTCATTGAACTTAATCTTATCCTTCTCAGAATAATTTTCTTCTAATAGTGTGGCAAATTCCGTAATGAAAGTCTTTTTATCATTTGACGATAGGCTCATGTCATAAAACTCAAATACTATATAACTATTTCTGTATTTATATACTGAAATCGTATATTTATCATTATCAAAATAGTCGAAATAATCAAGATAGTAATTATTCGCATTGGTAAATATATATCCTCCATTATCAAATGTCTTATCTTCTATTATGCTTATGTTTACTACATTATTTTTCTCTTTGATTATTCCTTGAATAAATTTTGTTACTGACATTATTACTCCATTATCAGTAACGGCATCATTATCATATCTGCTTCCTATTGATACGAATGGTTGTCCAATAACCATACATCTTTCGAATTGCTGCATTATTTTATCTTCATAATGTGTATTTAATATATCAATTAAGCTATCTACATCAGCAGTTTTGTACTTTATACTTAAATAATCTTCTTTGGTATTATCAGTAATAGAAGGAGTTTCCGAGATACAATTTACAGGACTCTGTTTTATGTTATTATTACACCCGCATAATAGAAATATTAAAACTATGAATAATATAACAATTAATCTTTTCTTCACAATACTACACCTTTATGTATAATACTATCCAATAAATATATTATCGTATTAATTATCGGATATAACTAAACTTATACCATTTGTTTGTACAACTTGATCAGTAGTCGGTCTATCATCATCTACTTCTATTAGCATTCCTGGTACTCCCATTGTTTCGTCATATATATTGTAATATGCAGTACCTCCTACATAGACCCCATCGTAGTATGCAGTAATTCGTCTTGTTTCAAATGGTGGTACAGAAACACTAGCTCCAGCTTGTTGACCAAAAGTTGTGCCTGCTTGCATAGTTGCACTCGTAGCTACATCAACACCTAATTCCATTTTTGCAAAATTTAACATGCTAAGTTCAGCAGACGTTGATATTGTACAAGTAGTTGAAAGAGAGCCTTGTGCAGTGACTGTATTCTGTTGTTCATAAGACAATGTTGCAGTAGATGAGGTATGGTTTTCTAATCTAACATATCCTAGACATGCATAATAGTAGCATGTTATAGCACTATTTGGATTATAATATGTAAGTTCATGGTAATAATTGCCTTGTACATATCCATCACCATAAAGAAACCGTGGTTTAATGGTGTTTTTACCTTTTATGGATTGATATAATGATGTTCTATATGCAACTACATCAGGGCTTAATATTACTATATCTTTACGCAATTTATCTTTATCAATTAATCCACTTATTCGTTCATTAAATATTTTTATATCATCAAGATATGTTTCATAGTCGACAACTCTGATTGATAATCCTTTATTAACTATGTCAGAACTATTAGTTTTTTTAGCTATAACCATTGATGAACAATTTATTAACATGATAAATACTAATAAACGACATATTGTTTTTTTAATTCTCATACCTTTCCTCTTTTAAATTGTTTTACGGGCACTAATTCTAATATAAATATTCAATTAATGCAATGCATAATCAAATTATATTTTATTTAATAAATATTGTCAAGATTAACAATAAAGAATTAAGATGTATAATAAAAATATGCTAATAATTATTGATATTAAATAGAAATTAGTTACAAAACATCAAGTTCAGAATGTTTATTACAAATGATATGTTATTCTATTTGCTATATATTTCACTTCGGTGGCCGACATGCAGGATTAGTATAAGAACTGTGCTGTCCTGTATATCTGCTATGAGTCGATAATAACCGATACGGTAACGCCACTGCCCGCTTAATGTTGCTTCAAGTCCTTTCCCAAACTGTCTAGGATTTGTACAACCTTCGATGTTTTTACATATCCAGCCCATAATCATTGTTGATGTATAGAAATCAAGTTTTTTAAGTTCTTTTCTTGCTCTTTCTGTAAACACAACATGATAATTCAACGTAATCCCAGCTCCTTCTCCATTTCTTCCATTGTGTAGGTAACAGGATTAGCCATGTACTCAACCATAGCGGTTTCATAAGTTTTTAGGTCAAACTCTTCCTCGATATGTTCCAGTACAGTCTGACGTATTAAATCTGAAACGCTTGTGCCTTTCATTTCCGCATACTTTTTAAATAACTTTGCATCTGCTTCGTTCAATCTTAATGAGATAGCCATATCAAATCTCCTCTCGTGTAATACATTGTATTACTATTGTGCGAAAATGTTAATCTCAATATAGAATTTTTTGCAAATATGAATCTAGTGTTCTTATTTATAAATCTTAATTTTTTAAGATTAGCATTATCGGTAATAAAATTAGTAATTCATAAATATGAGGTAAATGCTGAAGGCTATAAGGATTTGCCCTAAATAGTAGCTTACAAGATTAATTAGTCTAGCTCTTAAGGTTCTTCCGCCTGTTAATATGGAATGGGCTAATATGCAATCGGAAAAGAGAAAAAGTAAAGCTCCCATTGCTACAGTAATGCCATGATAAATTCCATATGGTCGAGCAAACACTAAAGATACTGCTTTAACTGCCATAAAAGATAAAACGCTGCTATACAGTAACAAAGGTATTTTAAGATTCTTTGCATCAAATCCCATAAGTTTGTATATAAGTAAGGCAGAACCTTCTATCCCTATAAATAGTAGTATGTCCAACCATGATATCGGGACAAGTAGTGAAAAAGAAATTATGTAACATACTTGAGCTGCAAAGAAGAAACCGACTCCTATTATGAAGCTTCTCTTTATCTTTATCTTTTTAATAAGGAAAAAGTCACCAAATATAGATAAGAAAAGTCCTGCACATAAGAATAATGCAGTCGATGTATAGTTATCGGTAAGGACGACCGATACTATAGCTGTAGAAAAAAACATTATGCTTGTAGCTGTCTTAGTTATTTTCTCATGTGGCTCTTCTTTAAAAATGATGTGGTATAGATACACGCACAACACTATAAAAAATATCGCAAGACTTATAAATATACCTATCATAATAACCTCTACTAGTATAATTCTAACTGATGATATACACATAAGCAAACACATATTGAACTATTTGCCATATAGCAATAGGTATTAGCTTGTTCTTGATGGTATAATATACTGAAACAAAGGTGTTTTATGGATATAAGAGAGAAAATAACTGATAAAAAAGTAATATATACAGGAAGAATAATTGAAGTGGAAAAAGTAACAGCTGTTCTTCCGAACGGAAAAGAAGTTTATCGTGATGTGGTAAGACATAACGGTGCATGCGGAATAGTCGCTTTGGATGAAGATATGAATATTGTTCTGGAAAAACAATACAGGATTGCTTTTGATGATGTCTTGATTGAGCTTCCTGCAGGAAAACTGGATAAGAATGAAGAACCTTTGCAGTGTGCTATAAGAGAACTGGAAGAAGAAACCGGTTATGTCGCAGATAAGATGACTCATATACTTACAGTCGCATCCTCTCCGGGATTTTCTGATGAAACAGTTCATTTGTTTTTAGCAGAAGGACTTATCCAGAAGGAAATGAAGTGGGATGAAGATGAACGGTTAATTGTCTGGAAAGAACCTCTGATAAAAGCAAGACAGATGGTGTTTGAAGGGGAAATAAAAAACGGGCTTGCAGTAGTAGGCATATTGGCTGCATGCCAGATAAAGGGGTTAAATTTGTAAATGATTAAATTTTGTCCATTATTCAGCGGAAGCAGCGGGAATGCCCTTTATCTAAAATACAAAGATACATCCATCCTTATAGACGCAGGCCTGTCTAAAAAAAGAATCACCCAAGCTATTGAGGATATCGGGGAAGATGCATCAAAACTGAATGCAATATTAATTACTCATGAGCATATAGACCATACATCCGGTATAGGAGTAATGGAAAGAGGATATAACATACCGATATATGCAAATATCTCAACATGGAAAAGTATGCCAAGCTTCGTAGGGCGTATCAACCAGGAGAATATAAGGTTTTTTGAAACAGGTAAAAAGTTTACGATAAATGATATGGAAATACTGCCTTTTGAAATTCCGCATGATGCTGCAGACCCTGTAGGATTCAGTTTTTATTTGGACTCAAAGAAAGTGACTTCTGTTACCGATATTGGGCATCTTACAGAAACAATATTGGATAATATAAAGGGAAGCGATCTTTTATTGATGGAATCCAATCATGACCTGGATATGCTTATAAACGGATCTTATCCATGGCCTTTGAAAAAGAGGATAAAGGGTGATTTCGGACATTTATGCAATAAGGACTGCGGTGATATTATTGCAAAGTATATTGAGTTCGGATTAAAAACAGTCGTATTAGGTCATATGAGCGCAGAAAATAATATACCACAGCTGGCATATGATACTGTAAAACAATGCATAGAAGATTGCGGGTATGTGATAGGTAGGGATGTCAGTCTGGATATAGCAAAAAGAGAAGGACATAACAGCGTATTTGAACTATGAGAATAAACATTATCTGTATCGGTAAGCTTAAGGAAAAATATCTAGTTGATGCTCAGGCTGAGTATATAAAAAGGCTGTCACGGTTTTGTGATGTGAATATATTAGAACTTAATGACGAGAAAGATGATGTTCCTGACGCTATGGAAAAAGAAGGAACAAGAATCTTATCAAAGATTGATCCCAAAGATTATGTTATATGTCTTGCTATAGAAGGTAAGAAACTAAATAGCGATACTTTTTCGGAAAAGATTACATCAGTATTTGATTCATCAAAACCGGTTATTGATTTTGTAATTGGAGGAAGTCTGGGACTTTCAGATAGCGTAAAAAAAAGAGCAGATATGCTTCTTTCCTTTTCCGATATGACATTTCCCCATCAATTGATGAGAATAATACTTCTTGAACAGGTATACAGATCATTCAAGATAGCTAATAATGAGAGTTATCATAAGTAGAGGTTAATAAAAAATGAGTGAAGAAAAACCTGCTGAACAAATTCTAGATGCTGTTACTGATTTATTATCTGAAGCAGATATTTTATCTGCTTGTGAGAGCAGTATTGATTTCTGGCTTAATGATACAGATAATGAGGAATGGAATAATTCCAAATAATCATCTTCTCTATTTTATTTACACTTCTTAAAAACCCAGTCTCTTTGAATACTGAAGGATATGAAGAATAATACTGCTTCCACTCCTATTTTTATTAGTGTGATCATCAGTTCTTTTTCAGCAGGGAATACATTGGACAGTACGGTTACAATTCCTGCTGATATGAGCATTAGTGATATGCATAATATGTAATAGCGGAGTAGGCACTTCCTGTAATCGCATTTATGTTTAAAAACGGAGTTTCGATTGAAGTTGAAATTGATGAATGATGATACAGCTCTTGCAAGTACTGTACTTATAAGGATCCTCGTATTTTCAAAAACATTTGCAAATATAAGCAGTGATACAAAAAACACGATGTTGTCTATGAAGAAAGATATTATTGAGCTCATCATGAACTTGAATATAAGCTTGTAAATCCTAAAAGCATCCCTTACAGCATTAAAATGAGATCCAACATTCTTATCCTCATATACTGTAGTTATTTCAACTTCCCTAAATGGTATGCATTCAGGTTTCATTTCTAACAGCATATTGGTCTCATATTCAAAACGTTCGCCTTTAATGCTAAGCAGAAAAGGTATATATTTTACTGGGAAGACTCTTAAGCCTGTCTGAGTATCATTAATATTTATTCCGCAGCCTGTCTTGAATACAAAAGAAGTTATCTTGTTTCCTAAGAAACTTTTTATGGGAACATGAGATTTATTAAAATTTCTAGCTCCTAAAATAACTGTTTCGTTATCTGTCATCTGTTGTGCGCATTTTAATATATCTTTTGGTAGGTGCTGGCCGTCAGCATCTGTAGTAACAATTCCGGCTATATCTTTATTCTGCTGTTGAATATATAAAAAGGCTGTCTTAAGAGCTGCTCCTTTTCCTTTGTTTGTTTCATGTTTTAAAAGTGTGCACTGTTCTAATGAGGCTACTTCATCAAAAAACTTGTCAAAATCAGGTCCGCTTCCATCATTAACAATAATAATATCTGAAAATCCTTCTTCAACTAAACCCTTAACAGTTGATACAAGTTTCTGTGTGGGATTTAATGATGGCAGGACTACGGTTATCCTAAGCCCGTTATCCTTAAATGTCATTATTTATTCTCCTTGCTATTGTGATAACATGTCAGCTACTCGCCATTTATTATTATACAGCATAAATACCAGTTCAAATGAATCTTCCAGAGTTTTGGTCTCATAATATGTCCTTTGTGTTGCGCTGAAACTCATCTGACAGGTGAAACACGTTTCACTTATAGGTCTGAATTCAGTAATTCTTAAGTAGTTATACTCTATAGTTGATCCCATTACCCAGTAAAGGCTTGGAATCGCTGATTTTAATCTGGTCTGTAAAACGCTGCTTTGAATCAGATATGCGTTAAGGACTGGGAAATATCCCCATATATCACCAGTAGCATTGGTAGTAAAATTTATATATACTTTGGCAAAATCCAGAACATACTGCTCATGAGTTGCTTTAAGTAAAGAAGATTCACCGTAACGATAGGATATTTCAGTGCTATCTGCTTCCACTATCTTCTCTAATGCTACTCCGTCTTCACCGTAGCACTCTACATTCGGTTCACTAAAAAGGTTATCAACTGCATATCTGTTTAATGATGGCATCTGTGTGTATCCGGTTAGTGATTCATAACCTGCATAATATGCCTCGCTGCTTTTAATGTATTCTGATGTCAGTAATATCCCGTTTATATATACCTTTGCTTCTTTTGGTGCTGATATACTGTATGAAAGTGTTTCTTCGATTACTAAAGGGTATGTGTACTCATTTCCAGATTTGTTAAGAGTTAAAGCCAAACCTTTATGGTCTTTAACCAATACTTCAGCTTCTAAATAAATCCCAGGGATTTCGTATTTTTTACCTGTCGGTCTCTCGTCAAACGGCTGTGTAACATCCTCATAACCGGTGTAAGCGACTGCGTTATCAGTAACATATGAATCACTGACTTTAATATCATTTACATAGACTTCAGCATATTTCGGTATGATAATGTTCAATGTATTTTCTTCAGGCATAAGTACGGAATCAAGTACGGAAAATGAGCCAGCTTGCCACAGATTGAATCCATATTTTGCTGTATTGTTACCTTTACTTATAAGTATAACTTTACATAAATCCTTACTGTCTGTGTATATAATATATACAGGAGATGTATCTGTATATTCGCCGGGCATCTTACGATATCTGTATTCCTCGTTTTTAAGATTTGCCAAATACAGTTTTTCGATAACCATGGTTTCATCTTCAAACTCAGATACTTCTATGCCTTCATTTTCAAGCATCATTGTTCTGACTGTTTCATCATTCACTGTGGCAATAAATTCTTTCATGAAGTTCTCAGGTCTGGATAATTCATATGACCTCATATACTGCCAAAAAAGAAATAAGCCAATTAGTACGACTGCAAGAAAGATGGCTGAATATATTAATAGGCCTTTAAGAAACTTTTTTTTTGGTTTTTCTATAGTGCTTCTGTGATATATAACTGCTTTTTTATTCATAAATCACCTTACAAGAAATGTAGTAGGCAGAGCCCTTGGTCCTGTTACTGAAGCGCAGACATTTAATACTTCACCTTCATATATCATCAGTGTTGAGGAACCGCCATCCAGATTTGAAGCATTGACAGCTCCGAAATCCAGCATAATATCCGCTAAATCCCCATATGTCGCTCCTAATGAATTCATACGTCTTCCGTCAACAACCAGCATAAGTACGGCTCCGTCTGAACGCTGTCCGATTGCTGTTCTTGGATTTAATCCGCTTATAAGGTCTGATTCAAAACTCTGTACTTTTCCATTAATAATCAAAGCAGGTCCGAAACTAACCGCCCATTGTATTTTGGCATCCATTGCCTCTTGTGTTGTCATCATTCCAACATGCAAGATTCCTAAATCATCAAAACCTGCCACATTAAGCTTTACATCCGGTTCACCCCAGACTACTTCACCATTACAAATGACCATGCCGTCCGGAGTCCCTTCATGTCCTCCACCTAACGGATCATAAAATCCACCGGCATTTATTCCTGCAACAGCATCATATTTGTCAACCATCTCGACAAGTTTCAGTCCTTTTCCACCCAGTTCGTCAGGAGTACCGACGAATAATCTTAGGGGGTCTTTTACTATTAGCATTACGCCTTCATAAAGGCTTCCCGATATCCTTACAACTTCAATATCCTTTACTTCTTCAGTCGGTTCAGGATCCTCTGTACCGTTAGGCTCGGTTGAAGGAGTGGGAGTAGGAATTTCAATAAGAGAAGTGTCAGTCTGCTCTTTTGGTATCTTAACAGTTTCAGATACTGTAAGACGAGCAAGTTCTTCATCGGAAAGATAAATATTTGCTAAAAATCCTATTGCGCTTGTCTCTCTTACGGATAATACAAACAGTTTCTGGGCTGTAGGGGAAGGGCCCTTTACCAGCACATATATTACGCCTAATAAAGCTACAACTACTAAAGCGACAGTTGTGAAAAAAACTGCTAAGGCTTTTAGTATAGCTGATGTTGTTTTCTTTATGATACTTCTTTTGTCTGTCATTACGCCCCCTTACATTATGCCTCTATATATTATATTCACAAATCCATCATTTTCCAATACTATGTTGTCACGAGTCAAAACCTGATATATCATAGGAGAATGAAAGGTATAGCTATTTGATGGTTAAGAAAACTTTTAGGTTCCCCATATTGATTATAACTGTTATTCTGATTTTGATGCTTATGTTAAGTAGCTGTAATAAAACTGAAGTTACCCCGAGTGAAACCAGTTTACCATCTCCTTCAGTCACAGTTATTCCTGAAACAGAAACACCATCTGTAACACCGGAACAAACTCCTGAACAGAGCGAGCAACCTACTGAAGAAGTAAAACCGGATGCGAAAGACATAACCAAGAAGGTATATATTGATATTGACGGGCACTATTCTGACAAGCTCTCTGACAGTGACTACTATACAAAATTATCCTTGAATAAAGGTGCAAGCATAAACATAACCGCAGCAGAACAGATATATTCATTGTATATAGTATGGGACAGGATTCCAGGCGAATGGACTCTTAAAAGTAATGGTGAGATGGTAACAGGGGGCAAGAACGGATATATTCATGAATATATAGAGCTTCCTGCAAGTTCAAACAAAGCCAATATAGAATTAACAAACAGTTCAGCAACAGTATGTGATGTCTATGTTTTCACATATGGGAATCTTCCACAATGGGCGCAGATATGGAATACGCCTTATGAAGATGCTGACATGCTTTTACTATCTACTCATGCGGATGATGAGCATCTATACTTTGGAGGCATGATGCCGTATTATGCAGGTGAGCTGGGATACAAAGTCCAAATCGCATATCTTGTTAATCACTGGAAGGAACCATACAGGCCGCATGAACTATTAAACGGATTATGGACAGTCGGTATGACTTCATATCCGATAATCGGGGAGTTTGATGATCTGTATTCCCCAAGTTTAGAGCATGCAAAAACAATATATTCTTTAGAGGAAGTTCTTGATTACCAGGTCGAGCTACTAAGAAGATTCAAACCTGAAGTAGTAATAGGTCATGACTTAAAAGGCGAATATGGTCATGGCGGCCATATGCTGAATGCATATGCTCTTACATTGGCAGTGGAATATGCGGCAGATGCGACTAAATATGTGTCTTCTTATGATAAATATGGTTTATGGGATACTCCAAAACTTTATCTGCATTTATATGAGGAAAACAAGATTTTAATGAACTGGGATATCCCTCTTGAGAAGTTCAATGGACTAACAGCATTTGAAATGGCTGTTAAGGGATATGGCTGCCATAAAAGCCAGCACATATGGTCATTTGCAGTAAGACAGGGTGAAAGCCAGTATGATTGCAGATGGTTCGGGTTGTACAGAAGCCTTGTCGGTCCTGATATTAACAAGGATGATGTGTTTGAGAATATAGTATTTGAAAATGAATAACATATTGTTGATTATTTCAACTGTTCTTTTATTTTTCGAAAAGTATTATTAAATAATAAAATATATGATTATATAATTATTAGCCTTTACTTATATTTCTAGAAAAATGACTCACAAATACATCATTTGACTTCGCTCAGACTTACTTATATATCTCAATTGTGACAAAAATCTGAACTTTTGTAGTTATATATTGACACATTTATATAATGTGATATTATCAGATATATCAAAACAAACCAGATATTATTATTAAACGGTTATAAACTGTCATCTGCACATTAATTTATTTAAATTTAAAGGTGTAATCATGGTAAAAGACAAGTCGAAAAGCAAAGGAAGAATAGCGATATTCATAACCACTGGCATCATTGTAGTTTCAGGAGCAGTGCTTCTGTTCATGTTGTTAGGAGATAAGGAAGAAGAATGGGAAAAAGTGTTAAGCTGTCCTTAAGAATATATGACTATGTATCTGAAATATCTCTTAAAGATTCTGCTGTTTAATGATGCATATATGTACGGAATATTAGCAGTGGCTAGCTAATGAAGAGCAGCCGTATGGATATCCTAAGTATAAAAATATATATGGAAGGAAGAAATTTATATGAAAACCAAATTAACAAAAAGGAGCTTATGTATAGCTCTGGTAGTAGTCATGATGCTGGGAATGTCGGTTATAAATGCTAGTGCATGCTCTCATTCATCTGAATATTGGGAGATAGAGAACTCAACTTATGATTATTATGAGCTTGATGATAATTATCATGATGTTTGCAAGTCAGATATTGCTAATTGCAAACTGTGTGGTGATATATTTACTTATTGTACGCACTGGCACTCTGAACCTCATAATTGTGAATTAATGTTTTCGCATTATCAATTGGTATATACTGGTGGTGATCCCATTTGGGAAAGTGTATTTAAATATCAGTGTGTAGACTGTGATTATCATTACCTTGCAGGATTTTAACCCTAATATGATAGTTATTGACTAAATAATACAGCAGGAAGGTTGTGCTCAGCTTTCCTTCTGTACTATAAAATTCAAGATTGATTATTAATGGGAAGTGGTAAGAAGTTTCCAACTGTTAATTTATTCAAAATAATTAGGAGGCAAAATAATGGAAAAAGACAAGTCGAAAAGCAAAGGAAGAATAGCGATATTCATAACCGCTGGCATCATTGTAATTTCAGGAGCAGTGCTTCTGTTCATGTTGTTAGGAAATAAGGAAGAAGAAGGCTCATCAGTGCATGAGATACCATTACAGAGGGTAGGAGCAGAGGAAGGAGCAAGCCTGAATATGCCGTATGAATACATACAAAGCATAATGAACAGGCAAGAGTCTCTGTTGCAGAATGCGGTGGATATAGAGGCGCAGACAATCATAACGAAAAGGTCCGATGATATTAAACTTGGATATAAATTAACAGAAAGATGGTACGAAGGTTCTGGCGACAAGCTTCTTTACGTGCAGGGTATAACCAGCATAAGGACAATCGAGAGGAAAGGTAACTGCAAAGTGACTTTCATCGATGGATATGACTCGTCATGTCTTATGAAGAAGAATGAAGGTAATGTAGGGGGATATGCCATCTTGCCGGAGTGGATGAAAAAAAGCATTGCTTCTGGATATACGGTAGATGATATTACCATATTGCTAATGAATGAAGAACCCAGACCGGACTTAAGAGAGTTCAAAGTAATAGGCTTCTATACAGCTGATTCCGAAGATACAGTATATGCTTCCATGTACAGTTATGCTGAACTGTATACAGCATTCGAAGAGGAAGCCTTAGATAGCCTCATAACATCACTTAGCATATATTACGAGGATGGAGCCGATATGTCATCAATATACAGCTTCATGAATGACTATTTCTCAGATTCGGAAACGAAGAAGGAAGGCGAGAACTGGGTATATATGGATTATGACTTCTTTTATGTCCCAGTTACAGAGCAATAGAGGATGAATGGAGGAATCAAATGAAATATACTCTTAAGAGACTATACAGGACGCCTGTGAAGACGATAATCTTCATACTGCTCATAAGCCTGTCTGCAAGCGCGTTAAGCATAAGCGCGGGTATGTGGAAGTACTCATATGACAGCATAAAGCATTCGAAAGGCGCGTTCACCACGATAGGCGTATTGAGAGAGATCGAGTTCACTGAGCAGATATACGTAAACTCAGTTAAGCCTAAATACGATTATGAATTACTAA
>MWDI01000058.1 GCA_002070475.1 Firmicutes bacterium ADurb.Bin146 | reverse complement strand
TTCTCATAATATGATTTATTTAAATTAAGCCACAATTCAAGAGAAGTTCCAAACATTGCTGCAAGCTTGATTGCGATATCACCTGACATGCTGATATTCCCGTTTATTAACTCTGAAACAGTCTTAGGAGTAGTATCAAGCCTTTTTGCAAGTTCATTCTGATTGATCTCCATATCCTCCATCATCTGTTTTACATAATAGCCTGGATGAAAGGCAAGGGTATTGTTAAATGTGGTTGTGTTACTCATAATGTTTTGATACCTCCTGAATTTCTACTATCTGAGTGTTTAAGCATATAATATCAAAGTTTTTTTCTTCCCACTGTTCATATTCTCTATTAAGTGGGATAATTATCAGCCTTATACCGCTTTTCTTTCCTATATATATTGAATATTTACCCTGCATGTTTCCATCCAGCTTATGGAGGTAATAGCTTTTCACGGCTTTTACATCCGTTAAATTAACTGCGTTCATCATAAGGTTTATCAAGGCAAATAATTTGATAGCGGTCGTTTCGCCATAATCCTTTTTTGCTTTTTTGAAATCCGTACATGCTTTTTCAACTCGCTTCGACTTAAATATTATTTCAATAACCTTGTCCTTATATTTTCGTTACCTTTTGAGTAACATTTTTCTATATTATATATTAGCATAGTGCATTATACAAGTATAAAGATAAGTTAATGCCCTCATAACCTCATTGCCTGCCTATTACAAGCATGTTATACTCATGTAAGAATTTGTGAGGCAGTTTATGGATATACGCAAGAACCCCTGGCAGAGCAGGTATGGATGGATATGGTACAACACAAAACAGATTTTTGAAGATACCCAGGATGATATCGATGAGCTTGTAAAGAGCCATTACGACAATGGAACTAATATCCTCATAGGTTTCTCCTGCACTCATTTCCGCTGGAGTTTTTACCGTCATTGGGACAAGATCAACGCATGCATTGAAAAGATAGTGAAAGCATGCCATAAATACGGAATAATGTATATAGAGCATCACAGCTGCCACCTTACTTTCAATCCTCTGATTGAGGAAGACTATACCTTTATGAATAATATGATGGAAAAAAGAGGTTCATCAGTATCTGACTGGCCATTTATGGAAGAAGATGCCGTTAACGGCTTTATAGTGGACAACAAGCATATATCTTCCTTCCGTCAGATATCAGGACGTACCGGCAAATGGGGTATAACTAATTACAGAGGGTACGGCATGTGCTTCAACAATCCTGATTTCAGGACAGCATATGTAAAGTATCTTGAATCATTGTATGCTTTGGGCATAGACGGGATTATGACCGATGATATACAGTATTTCGGAAATGACCGCATGGGATGGCTTGCATTTAATGCATGCACATGTTCTCATTGCAGGAAGCTTTTCAAGGAAAAGACTGGTTATGAAATACCTCAGCCTTCAGAATGGGAGTCATTCTATTGGAATTTCAAAGATCCAGTATTCGTCGCATGGAAACGTTTCAAGGATGAATCCACTCTGGATTTTGTAGGATTTATTAAAGAACATTACGGAAAACTGGGATATGACATGTACAGGCCTAATTACATATCCGAGATACTAAATACGAATAAGACCGCACTGCCTTTTGAGAAATGTGCAGACATATGGGACTGCATATTCCAGGAAAATGGTACAGGGTGCGTTATAAAAGAGTCATATTTAAGTTTCGCTTTAGAAGCTCTGCACAGGTACAATATGGCAAGAGCGAAAAATGTCCCTTCCATGTCCATGTTCTACCCCTGCACGCAGGACGCATTGTATTTCACATGGGCTTTAGCAAAATCCTGGGGGCAGCTTTTCAGCAACTGTTCGGGCGAAGGAACAAACGCAAAGCTTGATGAGCTTTCTCTGAGGATTTTTGAGAAAAAGCATATGTCTTCATATACTGCTCCCAAAAAGATAACAGATCTCGCATTTCTTTTTTCATTTGACACCAGGGATTATTCTGACGGGTGTGAAAAACACCAGGATGATTTTTTGAGATGGCTTGAAGCTTCATACCTTTCTGGTATAGCAACAGATATGATATTTGAGGATGCACTTATCAGGGAATTAAAAAAACATAAAAGAATAGTATGTGCTCATACTGTTATGCTGTCAGACAAGGTTTTGATAAATTTAAAGAAATACATAGAAGGAGGAGGACACCTCATAACCACTGGTGAATTCGCTAAATACAGACCTGACGGCAGCTTAAGGAAAAAAATAGTTTTCGGCAGATCTTCAGCCTGCTTTGGAAAAGGAAAAGTAACATACCTTGATGACAGCATGTGCCATGATAAATACCACTGGTACATACTCATTCACCGCTTCAGTTCTGATTTAAAAAATGAGTATAAAGAAATACCGCCATACTCAGTGGACCTGTTGAGAAATACTGGAGGAAAAGCCTTACTTGACGCTATAGATAATGATGTAATAGTAAAAGCTTACTCTGCCCAGGATATCTACCATTCCCTTTTTAAAGTAAGATACGGGTATATTTTGAATATATTAAATGTGCAGGACACAATATCCAAAAAAGGACAAGCAAACCACTATAATCCCATCCCCTATTTCACAAAAGACTCCAAGCGTATACCACATGAGATAAGAATAGATATAAAGATGGATATTCCCTGTAATAAAATCACCCTTTATTCGCCTGAAAGAAAAAGAGCATTGGCAATTCCTTTTTCCAAAGAGAACGGAATATTAACCTTCACAATACCTAAGAAGACTTTTTCCGGTTATGTTCTGGTAAAGATAAAATAGCAAGTCTTTTTAAAAAGGTTTTAACACAGTTAAAATGATCTCTCATCATTCGTCCTGGGCTATAAGCATATAAGCTCGAAGAGGTCTTAATGGCAGCTGCAAAATACCTTCCTTTGATACAAAATACTCGTTCTTAAAAACATTGACATAACGCCCATCTGTTAAAATTCGTATTTTCGCATCAGTATCTGTAGCGTTATAAACACCTATGATTGTATTATTCACATATGTATATACTATATCTTCATGGCTGTATAAGAAGCATCCGCTTTTATCTGCCATATCACGAAGAAATACGGAAGGTGGATTTGGACATGCGCAATATAATGTTCTTACCTTATCAATTGTCTTTTCAGCGCAGGCAACAGTTCCGTCACTATAATATGCAAGTGGAGTAGTCGAAGGATCTTCAATAGAAAAATGTGGTGGAGCTATATTATTAATGACACATGAATCCTTATACACAAAACTGCCATGGCTACTGGACTGTTCAATTATATTCATACCTGTAATCGCTTTAATTCTTTCTATAGAATTTTCCGGGTTTTGCGCATAATCAGGCGCATATAGCCAAAGAACAGTCTTTCCTTCCTTTATTAAAAACTTACTTCTGATATGTTCTGCTAACTCATGTGGAATAGCATAAGCATTTAAGAATATATATAGCTTATACCTCTCCATTTTATCTGATGTGCAGTAAGAAAGACTATATACATAATATAGCGCGCCTATAGAAGCATTGAATTATAAAATGATATCCTTTTTATCATGATTTTAAATAAAGTCATTTAGTAGAAAATGTATAAGATTGTATATCATAAACCCGTTATCGTCACGATATGGTAGTCCGGAGTCTCCTTTTACAATGATTTTTTGAAAAGAATCTGGAATGCTTATCAGCGAAGCTTTTTCCCGTGCTATCTTGCTCTCATCAAAGTAACTATAAGCTGATTGAATATAGTATCTGTTATACCCTTTATTGGCAACAAAATCTACCTCCAGCTGTTTTCTGACACCGTGACCTTTTTCATTTTGTGTATTGATTTCTACGACACCGACATCAACCTGAAATCCGCGTGCAATCAGTTCGTTATAGATCATATTTTCCATAATATGTGTTGGTTCAATTTGACGAAAATCGATTATTGCATTTCTTAGACCGATATCGCAAAAATAATACTTAGCAGGCGTAGAAATATATCTCTTTCCCTTAACATCATACCTTCTTGCACGGTTTATAATAAATGCATCAGTATAATAATCAATATACTTTTTGATTGTGTTAGCACTTATTGTGGTGTGATTCATTGTTTTAAATGTATTGGAGAGTTTCTGAGCATTAGTAAGTGTTCCGATTCCCGATGCAAGAATATCTAAAAGTTCTTCAAATTCGGTCGGATTCTTTATATTGTGTCTTTGCTTCAGATCAGAAAGGTATATTTTTTCTCCGACTCCCTTTAGATAAGAAATCTTTCTCTCATCGCTCGACATAAGCGCAACAATGGGAAGACCTCCAAATCTCATATACTCATCAAGACGATCACGCCTGTCTCCACCAAGCTCCTCGTAATATTCTTTGAAAGTTAAGGGATAAACTCGGATTTCATCACTCCTTCCTCTGAATTCGGTAATAATATCACTCGAAAGAAATTTTGAATTACTCCCTGTCACATAGGTATCAGCATTTTTTATATGCAACATACTATTGAGAACGTCTTCAAAACCATTGACATACTGTATTTCATCAAGAAGAATAAAGTACTTACCATCATTGACCATTCTGCTTCTAATAAACGAATATAGTGCCGTTTTTTCCCGTAAAGAAGCATTTTCCATATCATCGAGCGCAATCTTTATAATATGGTCTTCTGGTATTCCGCTTTCTCTTAGATAACGGTCAAAGATGTTAAAAAGAAGATAGGACTTCCCTGCTCGTCTTATACCGGTGACAACCTTTATTAAAGGGCTTTCCATACTTGTAATCAATTGCTGTAAATATCGCTCACGTTTAAATTCCATTTTTGAATCCTCCGAA
>MWDI01000057.1 GCA_002070475.1 Firmicutes bacterium ADurb.Bin146 | reverse complement strand
GCATAACTACAAGGAACTGGGGTTTTGCAAGTATCCTGACTGGTATTATCAAAAAGCCGCACACAAAGATGACATGTGGTATAAGTCGCTGCCTTCATAGACAGCACAGGAGGTCTGCAAGCTTCTGGACAAATCATGGAAATCATTCTATATGCTTCTGAAGAAAGGAGGGATAGATAATCCGCAACCGCCAAGATACAAGAAGACAGGTATCCGTATCTCCTATATGCAGAACGGGATCATGCATAAGCAGGGGACAGATCTGATACGCCTTACACTTCCGAAATCCCATAAGGAATATATGCTGTCCGCGTATGGCATCAGTAGCAGCAATCTTTACTTGAAAAACAGGATTTTTCAAGATACTGATGCCATAAAGCAGATCCATGTGTATCCGCCGGCAGATGGAGAAGCAAGGGTTATCGTTGTCTATGAGGTCGCAGATGCTGCTATTTCTGGCAACAGTATGTATATGCCTGTTTCTGGACTTAAAAAAAGTAACAATGTAAAAGTAGCTGTGTAATCCGAAAGGATAGCAGTAAGGGTGTCATGGACGCACCACAAGACCTACGCGGCATAAGCCGCGCGCACTTGGTACTCGGTAATTCAATTGCCGATGTAGTTCACTTATTCAAGATTTCTTGCTTCAAATAAGAATTTTCGGTTTGCAGGAATATCATGACAATATGCATATTTATTAAGAGGTCCTGACTTAAAAATATTTGTAAAAAAAGTATGTTTATTAAATGGAGGAAGGAGTATAGCTGTATTCTTACCTTCAGAATACTTTATCAATAGTTCAGATATAGTTACATAAAAAGATATTTCATGATTTTTGTCATTAATATAATCATTTATTACATCATTTATATTCAATATCCCAATATCTGATTCCGGCTGCCGAAATGTTACAATATAAGAAATATCGTCATAAATAAGTCCATAACAGATTGAACCATATTTATTGAAACGCTTTAGTATAGCTTCATGTAAATCTCTAATAGAAGGACAAATTTCTACTTTTATCTTGTCTGTTAAACGGAATTTTGAAATCAGTTCATCATAAGAGACATTGTTAATCAGTATATTGCATGGAATAAGCTCAATAGCAGGATTATAAATATTGAATAATTCAACCAGCTGAAAACGTGCAGGATTAAGCATATAAAGACTGCTGCCATATTTGTTTTTTAAATTTTCCCAATGAATTTTGCCGCTTTCAAAGGATTCGACTCCTTCATGAATTAAAAAAAGATGTTTATTATTTTGGGTAATGTTTGATTTTATTTTCGTTAAAGCATTACTAATAAGAGTATAGTGTTGAGGAGTAGTTATAAGATATCCTTCATAAGTACCGAATATTGGATGATTAAATGAAAATATAAGCTTAAAATTAAAAAGACTTGCGATGAGCGGTTCTATAAGAATTTCATCTTCATCATCAATAAGAGCTTGTGCATATGGCATATCAAAAACTGCTTTTGAGAGGAATTTAACATATTCTGAGGTAATTTGATTATCATATTGTTTTGATATTCCTATTAAAGGATTTATAACCTCATATTTCTCGTAATCTAAAAGAATGAGTAATCCATATCTTTCTATTCCGGTTTTATAAATATGTTTTGTTAATACAAAGCCTTCATGTTCAGATAAAAAACCTGAACGCAGTGATCTTTTCATATTTTTATACAACTTGTTATACTTGTTTTTTGAACTCTTGCTTTCATCTTTTTTGAAATCTGGGATGTAGTTACTAGAATTCATAAGATATCCGATATTCAGAGGATCTATTAAGGATTCATTCATATTTTCATTTATACACGGGAATGATGGCCATAAAATGTGGTCAACTGGATTTTCCGGAATTAAAAATTTTGGTATTTGTACTCCATAATCTAAAAGTCGTTTTTCAATGAAATCCATAATGGTTTACCTTGTATTACCAATATACCATAGAGTTGATGTATTATCTATAATATGCAAAAAAGTTATTAAATATCTCAACTTAATGTTCTGTTATGTCATCATAACTTGCCTGTTTCAAAATTTATAAGATTTGAGTTTTAACTTGTGAAATGTTATAATAATAAGATGAAATAGGAGGTACAATGGCATCAAAAGTATATTTTACTAATATGAATACAGGTCATGGACAAAATCTTCTCACCAAATTTGAGAAATTAATCATTAAAGCAGGAATTGATAATATTTCATTTGAAAACAAATTCACTGCCATAAAAGTTCATTTCGGTGAACCTGGAAATTTAGCATATATAAGACCTAATTATGCGAAAGTATTATGTGATCATGTAAAAAAGCAGAAGGGAAGGCCATTTCTGACTGACTGTAATACACTGTACCCGGGGAAAAGAAAAAACGCTTTAGAGCATCTTGATACTGCGTATCAGAATGGTTTCAATCCATTTGTCACAGGATGTAACGTAATTATTGGAGATGGGCTTAAGGGTACTGATGAGACATTAATCAAAATTGATATGAAACATGTCAAAGAAGCAAAGATAGGCCATGCTATTGCTGATTCTGATATAATTATTTCTCTTAATCATTTTAAAGGACATGTTGCTACAGGTATTGGAGGAGCTATAAAAAATATTGGTATGGGATGTGGTTCTAGAGCAGGCAAGATGGAAATGCATTCAGCAGGTAAGCCAATAGTAATTGAAAGTAAATGCAGAGGCTGTTTGACCTGTTTTAAAAGTTGTGCACAAAATGCAATATATGAGATTGATGGCAAAGCATATATTGACCAGTCTCTTTGTGCAGGATGCGGAAGATGTATTGGTTCTTGTCTTTTTGATGCAATAAGTGCTGCTAATGATGAAACAAATGAGATATTAAGTGAAAAAATTGCTGAATACACATATGCAGTGCTAAAAAACAAACTGCATTTTCATATTTCATTTGTTATGGATATTTCTCCATATTGCGATTGTCATAATTTTAATGATTTACCTATCGTTGACGATATTGGAATATTCGCATCTGCTGATCCGGTCGCACTTGATAAAGCTTGTGCTGATTCGGTTAATAGGGGTAGGATAATTCAAGGAAGCCTGCTTGATAGAAATAATAAGAAGATAGATTACATAACAACAGTGAATCCAAAAACGAACTGGATGCACAGCTTGGAATATGCAAGTAAAATAGGTTTAGGAAATCTTGAATACGAGATAATAAACCTAGATAAATAAAAAGTATTCGTTTTATCTCATAATACGCATGTAATCAAAAATGATTGCATATGTTTATCTTGTATGTTATAATATTTCAGATTAATGTAGGAAGTATGACTATGGCATATAGCATGACAGGTTATGGAAAAAGCCTGTATGAAAATGAATTAATATCAATGAGGATTGAAATCAAGAGTGTAAACAGTAAATTTCTTGATTTATCATTAAAATTACCGAAAAGCATCTCCTTTGCTGAAGAAAAGGTACGAAATCTCATAAGAACTAGAATAACCAGAGGAAAAATTGACTGTTATGTTACTGTTTACAATCTAAATGCTGATTTTATGGATATAAAATTTGACGAGAAAGCTGCAGATGCATATTTTGGATTTTTAAAATCAATTAAAAAAAGATATAAACTTCTTTCAAGTATAACTCCTATCCAAATTGCATCATTCCAAGGAGTAATCAATGTTTCAGAAAGTGATGAGGATTTTGATAAACTTACAGAATGCATATTAGAAGCCTTTAATATTGCTATTGACAACATACTTGATGCAAAGAAAAAAGAAGGTGATGAACTGTGTAAAGACTGTTCACTAAAGATTATTGAATTTGAGAATTATGTCTCTAATATTGAGAAAATATCTTCAGATCTACCAATTCAATATAAACAGAAACTGGAAAAGAGGATTACCGAACTATTAGAAGATGTTAAAACTGATGAAATAAGAATAGCTCAAGAGGTAGCTTTTTTTGCTGATAGAGCATGCATAGATGAGGAAATAACGAGATTAAAAAGCCATATAAAACAATTTTCAGCAAATCTAGGTAAAGAATCTTCTGGGAAAAAACTTGATTTTATTTTACAGGAAATGCTAAGAGAAACTAATACAATTGCATCTAAGGCAAATAATTTGGATGTGACCAATAATACATTAGAGATGAAATATCTCTTAGAAAAAATAAGGGAGCAGATACAGAATCTGGAATAAAAATGAAATTTTTAAATATCGGATTTGGTAATATGGTTTCGATAGAGAGAATAGTTGCTGTTTTAAGTCCTGAATCAGCACCTGTTAAAAGAATAATACAAGAAGCAAGAGACACATCTGTGTTGATTGATGCGACATACGGAAGAAGGACAAGAGCTGTAATTATAACAGACAGCGAGCACATAATTTTATCACCTCTTCAGCCTGAAACTTTGGAAAGACGCCTTAGCGGCAAAGTTGTTCCAGATGATCTTTCTGAAGAATCGAACTAGAATATATTTATTATAAGGAGAAACTTAAACATGATTAATAAACCATCAGTCGAAGAATTGGAAAAGAAGATACCTGTAAGATTTGTAATCGTTAATGCGATAGCAAAAAGATCGAGAGACATAGCAGCAGGAGCTAAAATAAGGATTAATACTACTGAGAGAAATCCTCTTACAATTGCAGCAATGGAAATAAATAGCGGAGAAGTGAGGGTAATTGCTGAACCTGATGTTAAAGATATGCAAAAGAATGAAAATTTAGAAAGCGAGAATAATTAATGAATAGGGATCAGGTAACTATGGACAAACTGGTTTCCTTGGCAAAAAGGAGAGGTTTCGTATACCCAGGTTCTGAAATTTATGACGGTCTAGCAAATGCTTGGGATTATGGCCCATTAGGAGTAGAACTGAAGAATAATATAAAAAGCGCTTGGTGGCAAAAGTTCATAAAAGATAATGAATATAATGTAGGTATTGATTGCGCTATACTTATGAACCCTAATGTTTGGGTTGCTTCAGGACATGTTGGATCATTTGTGGATCCTCTTACAGACTGTAAAAATTGTAAAACAAGACATAGAGCTGATGATCTTATAAGAAATTTTAATGAGTCAAATAATATAAATATGATTATAGAAGGATTTGACAACGCAGCTTTAATGGCATACATAAAAGAAAAACAAATTCCTTGTCCCAATTGCGGTAAACACGATTTCACTGATGTAAAGCAATTTAATTGCATGTTTAAAACATATCAAGGTGTTAACGAGGACACAGCTGCTCAGATTTATCTAAGACCTGAGACTGCGCAAGGCATTTTTGTGAATTTTAAGAATGTACAAAGAACTACAAGAAAAAAGATACCTTTTGGAATTGGACAGATTGGAAAGAGTTTCAGAAACGAAATTACACCTGGTAATTTCATTTTTAGAACAAGAGAGTTCGAACAAATGGAATTAGAATTTTTCTGTGAACCTGGTACTGATATTAAATGGTTTGAATACTGGAGAAATTTCTGCTATAACTGGCTTTTAAGTATTGGAATAAAAAAGGATAATATCCGTATGAGGGATCATTCTGAAAAGGAACTTTCTTTTTATAGTAATGCTACAACTGATTTTGAATTCATGTTTCCATTCGGATGGGGAGAGCTTTGGGGAATTGCGGACAGGACAGACTATGATTTAAAACAACATGCAAAATTTTCAAATGAGGATCTTACATATTTTGACCCTATGACAAACGAAAAGTATGTACCTTATTGTATAGAACCATCGGTAGGAGTAGAAAGGCTATTGCTTGCATTACTTACCGATGCTTATGATGAAGAACAGTTGCAAGATGATGATTTAAGAACAGTTTTAAGATTTCATCCATACATAGCACCTGTTAAAGCAGCTGTCCTTCCTTTATCGAAAAAGCTTGGAGAAGATGCATTAAAAGTTTTTGAAATGATACGAAAAAAATGGAATGCGGAATATGATGATACTCAAAGTATCGGTAAAAGATACAGAAGGCAAGATGAAATTGGTACACCCTTTTGTTTTACCTATGATTTTGATTCAATAAGTGATAATTGCGTTACAGTAAGATACAGAGATAGTATGAAACAAGATAGGATAAGCATTAATTCAATTATGGCCTTTCTTGATGAAAATATAAAAATATAATGGAGGGTAATATGACAAAATACGTTTATCTCTTTAATGAGGGTAATGCCAAGATGAAAAACCTTCTTGGCGGCAAGGGAGCAAATCTTGCAGAAATGACAGCATTGGGATTGCCAGTCCCAAGAGGATTTATTGTTACTACAGAGGCATGCTTAAGATATTATGAAGATGGCGAGCAGATTGGTAAAGATATTGAAGAAGAAATTTTAAAGACACTCGAAGTAACTGAAAAAACGGTTGGAAAAAAATTAGGTGATCCAACAAATCCTTTCTTGGTATCTGTAAGGTCTGGATCACGTGCATCTATGCCTGGCATGATGGATACAGTCTTAAATCTTGGGCTTAATGATATTGTTGTTGAAGGATTGGCTAAGCTTACTAACAATCCAAGATTCGCATATGATAGTTACAGAAGATTTGTAATGATGTTTTCAGATGTTGTTATAGGATTATCTAAATCTAAATTTGAAAGAATACTTGATGAAATCAAAGAAAATAAAAAAGTTAAGAATGATACTGATTTATCTGCAGATGACATGAAGTTTGTTCTTAAAAAATTTAAAGAAATGTACAAACAAGAGATTGGTAAAGAATTTCCTCAAGACCCTAAAGAACAACTTTTCGAAGCTATAAAAGCTGTTTTCAGATCATGGAACAATGAAAGAGCTATTTATTACAGAAGAATGAATGATATACCTTCTAGTTGGGGGACAGCTGTAAACATACAGGAAATGGTATATGGAAATTTAGGTGATGATTCAGGCACAGGAGTTGCGTTTACAAGAAATCCATCAACCGGTGAAAAAAAGCTTATGGGTGAATATCTTATGAATGCACAGGGTGAAGACGTTGTTGCTGGAGTAAGAACTCCATATCACATTGATCATCTTGAAGAGACCAATAAAGAAGTTTATGACCAGTTTATGGAGTTATCCTCTAAACTTGAAAATCATTATCATGATATGCAAGATATTGAATTTACAATTGAAAAAGGCAAGCTATTCATTTTGCAAACAAGAAATGGAAAAAGAACAGCTCATGCTGCATTAAAGATTGCAGTAGATCTCGTAAATGAAGGACTCCTTACAAAAGAAGAAGCATTAGTTAAAGTTGATCCTAAACAGCTTGATGCTCTTTTACACCCAATGTTTGATCCTAAGGCTCTTAAGACAGCCAAAGTTATAGGAACAGGGCTTGCAGCTTCACCAGGAGCTGGTACAGGAAGAGTAGTATTTTCAGCGGAAGATGCAAAAGAAATGCATAAAAAAGGTGAGAATATGGTTATACTCGTAAGATTAGAAACTTCACCTGAAGACATAGAAGGAATGAATATTTCACAAGGTATTCTTACAGCAAGAGGTGGAATGACAAGTCATGCAGCAGTTGTTGCAAGGGGAATGGGAAGATGCTGTGTATCTGGATGTGCTGAATTAAAAATAAATGAAGAAAAAAAAGAATTCTATCTTGCTGGCAAAACATTCAAAGAAGGTGACTGGATTTCACTAGATGGAAGCACTGGAATGATATATGGAGAAAGAATATCAACGGTAACTCCAGAAATGACAGGCGATTTCGCAACTTTCATGAGCTGGGCAGATGAAGTCAGAACTATGAAAGTCAGAACAAATGCTGATACACCTGCTGATGCAAAACAAGCAGTGAAATTTGGAGCTGAAGGTATAGGTCTTTGCCGTACAGAGCATATGTTTTTTGAAGCAGATAGAATACGTATAGTAAGAGAGATGATATTATCCGAAACAAAAGAACAAAGACAAACCGCTTTAGATAAGATACTTCCAATGCAAAGAGGAGATTTTGAGAAAATATTCACAGCTATGGAGGGCAGACCGGTAACTATTAGATTCTTAGATCCACCATTACATGAATTTCTCCCTCAGGAAGAAAAAGAAATACAAGAACTTGCTAAGGATATGAAGTTGGATGTAGCAGAAATTAAAACTAAAATAAGCGATCTTCATGAAATAAACCCTATGATGGGTCATAGAGGATGTCGTCTCGCAGTCACATATCCTGAAATCGCTGTTATGCAGACAACTGCAGTTATTGAAGCTGCTATAAAAGTTAATAAAGAAGGCATTCATGTAGAACCTGAAATTATGATTCCTTTAATTTCCGAAATTAAAGAGTTATTATTTGTTAAAAAACTTGTTGTAAGCACAGCTGATAAAATCATCAAAGACGCAAATGTAAACCTAAAGTATACTGTTGGTACAATGATTGAGATACCTAGAGCTGCTTTATTAGCAGACGAGATAGCTAAAGAAGCTGATTTCTTCTCATTTGGCACGAATGACTTAACACAGATGACATTCGGTTACAGCAGGGATGATGCAAGTAAATTCCTTGGCGCATATTATTCACATCAGATACTCGAGTCCGATCCTTTTGCCAGATTAGATCAAAAAGGCGTAGGAAAGCTTGTAAAGTTAGCAGCAGATTTAGGAAGATCAACTAAGAGCGATTTGAAACTTGGAATATGCGGAGAACATGGAGGAGATCCTTCAACCATAGAATTCTGTTATCTTACAGGGCTAAACTATGTATCATGTTCACCATTTAGAGTACCAATAGCACGTCTTGCTGCAGCACAGGCTGTTATTAATAATCCTAAGGCCTAAATCTTAGGGTAAGCACAATATTTTCTAAATTAAGAGCCTGTATGATTATCTTACAGGTTCTTTTTTGTCTTTTGCAGTTAAAAAGACTAAATTTTGTTTTATTGATGCACTTTAATTATGTTTTGATGTTACAATTAATTTAGTATAAAGGTATAGAGGATATATAATGTATAAACACTTATTTTTTGATGATAAATACCTGTTTGGAAAAGAAAATGTTGTAAGAAAGTATGGCGAGCCAAAATTGATTGAAGATGCCATTTATTTAAATCAAAATGTTACTACTTTTTGGGGTTTTGCTTGGACATTTCCTATTTGCAATATTTTTTTCGTATGCTATATTATGGCCGAAATATTCATACTGGAGTATGGTTTATATTCTGCAGTTAGTGAAGACGGGGTACATTTTGAAAGGGAATATTTATCAGAAAAATTACAATTAAGAAAATTTGATTATTACAATCAAGTTGTTGAGTATGCAGGTGGCGAAGAACCTGCTTGTATATTTGAAGATAAGTATGCTATTCCAGAAGAACGATATAAGTTGCTGTTTACTAAGACCAATAAAAAAAAGATGATTATAGAGGGAATAGTTTATGTTTCACCTGACCTATTGAATTGGACGGAATTGAATATACACTGGAGTTATGATGGAGAACCTTGCGTAGGTGTTTTTTATAATCAAGAGAAAGAATGTTATACGATTCTGAAAAGACCTGCTTGGGGTGTACGTCTGGTTGGATATTCGGAAACCAAAGATTGGAGAAGTTTTACTGATTTTCAAATGTGCCTTCAGCCTGATTCATTGGATAGTGATTTGGATGAGATTTATGGAATGCCTGCTTTTGCTTATGATGGATGGTATATTGGCTTTTCGTACATTTATGGCGGACACAAGAGTGGATTGCATACAAAATATAGCAGTGGGACAATGAAAACCCAGTTATCATATTCTCATGACGGAAGGTATTGGATACGATCATTAAGAGAACCTTTTATCGGTGGAGAAAAAGGTGATAAAACAGCAAATAGTCTGTTTTATGCTCCTATGGTATATCCATCTACAATGAGAATCGGTAATGATGGTTCCATTTATATTCAAGGCTGTGCTTCAGCATTAGAACATGGACCGTGTTTTAGGGAATTAGCGCTAAACGGCAGAATCTTTAATTATAAACTTCGAAAAGATGGATTTATAAAATTGGAAAGTATATACAAGACAAAAGAAAGTGTAATTGCTACTCGCGAAAATATTTGGCAGGGTGGGGAGTTACACATGAATTTAAAAGCTCAGAAAGCAACTGTGGCTGTTTATATAGCAGAAGAATATAGGGATAAGGATTTAAATCTGCTTTCGAGTTGTTATTTAGTGGGTGGTTATTCGCATGAGTATTGTATCGCAAAAGGGAAAAGTACTGATTTTTCAATTAAATTTTATGATGGCGAAGTATATTCCATTTATGGAAATATGATACCGGTTTTTAATGTACCTGCTACAAGATACAGAATTTTGAATCAATTGCACGAAAGTATATTGTAGTTTTTTATGCAAGTGTTTGATAATATAATAAAATAAAATACTAGAGGACAGAATAAAAAATCGATCCTCTATTATTTTATAAAAACATAAAAATTGATTATACTTTTAAAAATATGTTGAAGTGTAAGTAGATATGTGTTATATTTCTTAAAGACTTTGCCGAATTGTGTAATGGTAGCACAATTGACTCTGGATCAGTTTGTGAGGGTTCGAATCCTTCTTCGGCAGCCAAGGGATGCAAAGGGGGAATGCATCCTTTTTTAGTAAAATTTTTTCAGGAAATTTATTTCTTCAGTAAGTTTTCGGCAGTAATCATAGAATACCTGATACTTAATAAGTTTTTTAAAAATATTCTTAATTCGTTTTACAAATCTTTTTTGGATTTGTATTTCAGGCATATCCTTAAACTGCAAAGGGCAGATATTTCTAGCTCGTAGATCAAATTTTACTTCAATTTCGCCTTTATTATTAACATATGGAAATAGCGGAAATATTCTGCATGCTAATGGACGGTATTTTCTGTCACATTTCCCATTACAGATAAGTAAATCAAAATCATTATCTGTATGTATTATATCTTTATCAGTTTTATCAATTAGATACTGAAATTCAAATGGAAATAGATACATTCCTTCAGAACCTTCTTTACAGCATTTATTATTACATAATTGTCCGCAATCAAATTCTAGAGGTGTAAGATCCTCAATTGCTTTATATGCTTTTTTAATTACTCTAGAAATATGTTTATTTGTTTTGAGAATTTTCATAAACATATTATAACATATTATTGTATTGCTTAATGTATTTACATATGTTATCATATTATTGTTAAGAAATGAGAATTAGATGACCGGATTGTACATGTTACAATGGTTTCTCTTAAATTAATATGACAGAAGGCTGGTAATTGAAAATGACTAAAAAAGTATACCCTGACGAGTATTATAAAAAAAAGGCCATTAAATTAGTAGTCGCTCACCTGCGCAGGAAGCTCGAAGACGCTGAGCATAGAGATGCAGAAGTTTTTGAGCCATGGCTCATGCAAATGGATTCTCTTTTAGAAAAAGATGAGTTTATATTGTCTGAATATGTTGACAAAAGAAAAGAACTTAATAATCTTATAGACAGTATTTATAATATTGATCTAAGATACAAAGTAAGAGATTCCTGGAGCAGTTATGGTAAGAGCCTGGATAAAAAGGCTCCTTTTAAATAGAGGTCTATTATAATAAAGATAAGATTCATGAAAATATTAAATAATAAAAATTCTTGATTATTATAGATCTTTTGATGTAAAATGAAGTAAATAAGTAAGGAACAGAAGATAAAGTCATGAAAAATATACTAAAGACACTCATAATTCTACTTTTATTAATAATTCCTTTTTCGGTATATGCACAACAGGATATCTATTCTGAGTGTGAGTATAAAATATTTGATAACAATAAATATTATAAGCTATCTTCAATTGCAGGCATACATAAGCTGACATTAAAGTGGAATGATACAGAAAAAAGCGTTACTGTAACATATAATGAAAAAACAATAATATTTAATACAGAAAGAGATATCGTATATATAAATAATGAAAAGTATTATTTTGGCGATATTGTATTATTCCAAGGCTTTACATATGTTCCTGAAAATATCACAACAATTTTTAATGAAGGTTATACAGCTTATAAATTAATAGATAACCGTAATATAAAATACATTAACGGGAAAATAACAAGAGTTGATGTTAATGGGGATATACTAAATATTTACACGCTTAAAAGATATGAGTTTAATCAATTACCTTATTTTTGTATTGATGAATTTGCAGATTTATATAACATCATACCAGTTAAGTCAGTTGATAATGATTATATAATGATTAGCAGGAATGACAATGAAATGTACTTCTATGTACAGACAGACTACATAGGGTATAATGGCTCATATTTTACTTCAGGTGATATAATACTGAGTGAAGGTAAATTTTATGCTCCTGAAACATTAATGCAGTATATGTTAGATGTGTATTTACCAGACTTTACTGATAATAAAGATAGTATTCAGACCAAATCTGAAAATAGTAAATATACCCCCTACATTTTTGATAATTCAAATAAAATATATGTAAGCATGAAGGAGGTATGCAGTCTTAATGAATATAAATACCAGTGGTATTATGTGAATAAATACGCTGAAGTTAAAACAGATACAGCAATATACTACATATTAGTTCCTACAAGCATAATTATGAATGATAACAAGATTTATAAATATCAAGTAAAAGAAGAAAATGATATTGTTTATGTTGAATATGATGCATTAAATATTTTTGGATTATCGGAAGTGGAACAATCATCAGAACAAGGCACATCGCAAGAAATACAAGCTTCGGATGAAAATTCTCTAGATAATAAAGACACAGTATCAGAATATATCCCGCTACGTCAGTTTGCTCAAATAGAAGGGGGGAGTGTTATATGGGATGATGAAATATTTAGTGCTATATTAACAATTAAAGATATAAAATATGTATTTGATATTAGGAATATGAAACTTAGAATTAATGATATAGAGATAAGTGAATATGATTTTAAATTTGAAAATGGTATAACACTTGTAAATACAAGTTTGGAACAATTAATTCATTCTTCATCAATTGCGTATAAAAGTATAGATGCTTATGATGTATTAATTTTAAAGTCTGAAGATATTCAAATAAAGACACATTATATACTAAGCAATCCAGACAGAATTGTATTAGATTTATTAAATGTCGAAAAATTAAATACTATTTCATATAAAGGTAATTATTTTGATTCTGTCAGGATTATTAATGACGGTTTATTAAAGAGGCTTGTAATAGATTTGAAAAACAAAGCAATGTATGAAATTAAAAAATATGATGGATATGTCGAAATATGGATAAGTTTAGCAGATACAAAGCAACAAGACACACAAACTGAAAATCAGAATAATCAAACAGTCACTTTAATTTCAAATGAAGTTAAAGCAAAAATATTAAAAGATCAGGTTTTAATTAATGCTGATAATTATGAAGGTTATGAAATTAAAAGAAAATCTGATCCAAATAGAATTATTTTATTTATACCAAATTCTTACTGTAATTCAGAAGAGTTTTTTCCTGTAGAAGGTTCGAAATATATTAAAGCAGTAAGAATTACATATGATGAATCAGGAACTTATTTAAGCATTGAACTTAGTAACCAATGCAGGTATGAGTTATTAGAAAAAAGCAGAACAGAGTTACAACTTGATATTTTCTCACAAAAAATATCAAATATGTTTTACTATAATTCTTCAAACAGAAAATATATACATATTAACGGTATATCTTTAGCTGATCAATATGGCGAAGTCAACAGAAATGTTAAAATAGCAGAAAATGACTTAATTAAAGAAATCTCTTTTTTGGATACTTCTTACAGGCTTACTGCTGGCGTTTTATATATTAATGATGAATATATTGAAAAAATACAAATCAAGAGATCAGACGAGCAGGTCATAATGATTATATTTTCAAAACAGCCTTTGCTACTATATTTTAACTCAGCAAGGTCTACATACACTAATATTAATCTATTACCTGTTAATAATATTTATTTGGGTAGTGTTGTAATAGATGCAGGCCATGGAGGATTTGATCCCGGAGCAGTATCCGGTTCTGTATACGAATCAAAAATTAATTTATCAGTTGCAAAAAAAGTTGAAAAAATACTTTGTGATAAAGGAATAAAAGTATTTATGACTAGAAATACAGATGAATATGTAGGTCTGTATGAACGTGCTCATATAGCTAACAAAATCCAGGCCTCTTTATTTATTAGTATTCATTCAAATGCATTTGCGAATTCAAATTTAAAAGGAATAATGACTCTCGTATATCCATCTTCAGACCAAAGTAATAATTCATCAGGCAAAACGCTAGGCATGAAGATACATAAAAATTTAATAAGTAAAACTGATGCTATAGATAGAGGGATTATTGACAGACCTAATTTAGTAGTGCTAAACTCTACAAAGATGCCAGCAGCTTTGGTTGAATGCGGATTCATGACTAATCCAGATGAGCTTTATCTGCTGCAGACAGATGAATATCAAAATATCCTTGCTCAGGGCATAGCACAGGGTATAATAGATATGCTAGATGAAAACTAAAATATAGAGAGGCTATATGGAATTTAATTATAATAATTCAGATAATAGAAAAAAAATAACCAGTATTATTGCAATTATGGTAATTGCATGCATTATAATAGCTGTAGTCATATTTATAATGACAAACGAAAATTTATTGAAAAACAATTCTCAAGTTTCTTCCACACCTAATAATCAACAGACTCAGACAGATAATCAAATTACCAGCTCACAAACTCCTAATGAGACAAATAATACTAGACAACCTAAAGAAATAAAAGTAAAGTACGAAAATGATATACTCATATTTGAAGGCTTATCGAAAGAATGCGAGTTTAATACCGTATTCCAGAATGATAAGAAGTATATTTTTGACGAATATAGAAATCCGGATGATGCAAAAAAGACTTCATGGTATGATATAAATAATAAAACGACAATATTTTTCTCAATCATACTAGATGATTATAACACCTTTCAATATGAAGAAGATGCTATATTTCCTGATAATTCAATAGTACAGAAGATTGAGATAAAGAAGAATTATGAAAACATGACTTTAGATATAAAAGTTATAACTGATAAATGTATAGCAGTGACAAATATTGAATCAACTTCATCAAGTATGCACTACAGTCTATCGGAAGTTCAAAATAGGGATTTCTTTAATTACTCGAATATATATTCAAGAAAATTCTTATTCATACCTGAATATCAATTATGCAAGCAAGCTGATAGTACAGTGCTGTATTATGAAGATAACATCGATGATGGTTCTGAGGACATATATACGATACGCATTCCTGCAAAAGCATGGTCTTCATTAAAAGGAAGAACTGTCTCATATAATCTTAGCGAAGAGAAAATTTTCATTAATGATGGGTACATAAAATATATGGATGTTAAAAAAGAAGAAATTTCAGGGATGATATATTACAGGGTTAGTTTTGAATTTCAGAAAGAAGTGATACTTTATCCTAATGCAAATACATTATTTTCAACATTGACTTTTTGTGATCCTAATATCGAAAATCTTATATTTATTGATGCAGGACATGGCGGTCATGATCCAGGAACAGAATCAAGAAGTGATGATAAAATAAATGAAGCAGATATAAATCTTGGTATATGTGAAAAAATTGAAGAAATACTTTTAGAAAAAGGATATAATATATACATGACAAGAAATGAGGATATTTATTTAGGTTTCGCCTTAGAAAGAGGTGATCTTGCAAATATTCATAATGCCAAGCTGTTTCTTTCTGTTCATGTTGACTCATATACTGAAGAATCAGCAAAAGGAATAATGACTATATGGAGAGATGAACAGGACAAAGAGTATGCCCAAATTATTCAAAAGAATGTCATAAAATCAGCTATTGCATCAGACAGAGGATTGTTTAACCAGCAACTTGCTGTCCATGCACGCGCAAATTGTCCAGCAGCTACTGTAGAAGTCGGATTTATAACTAATCCTGTTGAAAGCGATAAATTGAAAACAGACGCATATCAACTAAAACTCGCGCAAGGTATAGCAAATGGTATTATTGAGTATCTCGATATAATGGATATTTCGGAATAGATATACGTTTTTTATTTGTATAAGAAGTGTAAAAATGTTAAAATGATATCTAGTTAACATTCATTTAATGTTGTTTCAATAAAATAGAAAAGGTGCTTTATGAGAATAGATAAAAGAAGTAATGATGAAACAAGACCTATAATACTTAAAAGGAATGTAATGAAATATGCAGAAGGCTCTGCATATATAGAATGTGGTGATACAAAAGTAATATGTACTGCATCAGTAAGTCTAGAATCGCCACCGTTTCGCGATTCAAAAGGTTGGGTGACTGCCGAGTATAATATGCTTCCTAGAGCTACAATTCAAAGAAACAAGAGAGATATAGCAAATTTAAAAAAAAATTCCAGGTCATCTGAAATAGAGAGATTGATAGGAAGATCATTAAGGGCATGTGTAGACCTAGATTCATTCCATGATGCAACAATTATAATTGACTGTGATATTATTCAAGCAGATGGTGGAACAAGAACAGCAAGCATAACTGCTGGATTTATCGCACTACATGATGCATTTGAATGGATGATTAATAAAGGATATTTAAAAGACAACCCAGTTAAGTGTCAAGTAGCCGCTATAAGTGCAGGTATTGTTAATGATCAAGTTATGGTAGATTTGTGTTATGAAGAAGACAGTAATGCCCAAGTTGATCTTAATCTTATTATGGATTCAAATGGAGGGATTGCTGAAATTCAAGCAACAGGAGAAAAAAATACTTTTGATAAAGAAAAATTGGATGAAATTATTTATTTATCTCAAAAAGCAATTAAAAATATTATGAACATTCAAAGAAAGTGCTTGGATAGCTAATGAAGAAAGAAACTATTGTACTTGCAAGTAATAATAAGGGTAAAATCAAAGAAATAAAAGATATTCTTCCAGATTATGAAATTATCTCACTAAAAGAAGCGGGCATCTTTTCAAATCCTGAGGAGACAGAAGATACCTTTGAGGGAAACGCTTTACTTAAAGCACTAGATGCGAAAAAGCATACAGAACATATGGTGATAGCAGATGACTCAGGTTTAGAAGTATCTTGTTTGAAAAATATGCCTGGAGTATATTCAAAAAGGTTCTATTCTTATGTTAATTATAACAATAACAAAAATTATACAGATTCTTCATACATTGATAAGTTAAATATTAGAACTCTTCTTAAGCTGATGTTTAGAGTAGATCAGGTTAACCGTAACGCAAGATTCGTAAGCGTTATCGCATTAATCAAAAAAGATGGTTCACATGTGTTATTCAGAGGTGAGTGTAAAGGTACAATATTAAATGAACCAAGAGGAAAAAGAGGATTCGGTTATGATCCAATATTTATGCCAGCTTGTTATAATCTTTCTTTTGCGGAATTAACGGATGAACAAAAAAATAAAGTAAGCCATAGAGCGAATGCTTTAACTAAATTAAAGGAGTATTTAAATGACTGATTTTGTCCATCTTCATGTACATACTGAATTTAGCTTACTTGATGGTTCTACTAGAATACCTGACATGGTCAGTAAAGCTAAGGAAATGGGTATGAAAGCAGTTGCAATAACTGATCATGGAGTGATGTACGGAATATTGCAGTTATATAAAAGCTGTATAAGTGTAGGTATTAAACCTATCATTGGATGCGAAGTATATACTGCTAGGAGGAAAAGAACAGATAAGGTACATGGATTAGATTCGACACAAGGGCATCTAGTTTTACTTGCAAAAGACAATAATGGACTTCACAATATAATGAAGATTGTATCCTCTTCATTTGTAGATGGTTACTACTATAAGCCAAGAGTTGATAAAGAATTATTAAGAGAATACAGTGAAGGTGTTATTGCTTTAAGCGCATGCCTTTCAGGAGAAATACCTGAAGCAATTTTAGATAAGGATTATGAGAGAGCCAGAGCAAAAGCCCTAGAATATATTGATATTTTTGGGAAAGATAATTTCTATCTTGAGCTTCAATATAATAAAATACCTGAACAAACTTTAGTTAATCAACAACTTATAAAACTTTCAAATGAACTTAAAATTCCTTTAGTAGCAACAAATGATGTGCATTATCTAGAAAAACAGGATGCAAAAGCTCATGATCTTCTTTTATGTATACAGACAGCAAAAACTGTCGATGAAGAAAATCGGATGAGATTTCCTTCAGATGAGTTTTACTTTAAATCAAAAGAAGAAATGGTAAGAGATTTTTCAAATATACCAGAAGCTGTTACAAATACACAGCGTATTGCTGATATGTGTAATGTTAATTTTAAATTAGATGAAATGCATTTACCGAAGTTTCCTTTACCGGAAAATACGGATCATTATGAATATATGAAAAATATTGTATTTACTGGTCTAAGAAGACGATACAAAGATCAATTGACTCAAACACACATCCAAAGAGCCGAATACGAACTTGAAGTAATAAATAATATGAAGTATATTGACTATTTTTTAATTACTGCAGATTTTATAAATTTTGCTAAGACAAATGGAATTCCTGTTGGTCCAGGTAGAGGCAGTGCTGCAGGAAGTATAGTAGCATATGCAATGAATATAACAAATGTGGACCCAATAAAATATAATCTTCTTTTTGAAAGGTTTTTAAATCCTGCCAGAATATCATTACCCGATATTGATGTGGATTTTTGTTACGAAAGAAGATCCGAAGTAATTGATTATGTTAAAAACAAATATGGTTCAGATAAAGTATGTCAGATAATTACTTTTGGTACTATGGCTGCAAGAGGAGTTATAAAAGATGTAGGGAGAGCATTAAATCTTCCATATGCATTATGTGACAAAATCAGCAAAATGATACCAAATGAGCTAAAAATGAAGATAGATAAAGCTCTTGAGGTAAATCCTGAACTAGCTAAAGAATATGAAACAGACCCCTCAGTAAAAGAACTTATTGATATGGCAAGAAGACTCGAAGGAATATCAAGACATTCGGGCATACATGCTGCAGGTGTAGTAATAACTGACAATCCGGTTAAAGAATATATACCCATACAGACATCTGATGATGATTCAATGGTAACTCAATTTCCAATGGAAAATCTTGAAGAATTAGGACTTCTAAAAGTAGATTTTTTAGGATTAAGGACTTTAACTGTTATTAAAGACTGTATTGACTTAGTAAAGATAAATCATAATCGTGAAATTGATTTTGATAGTATGGAATACAATGATAAAAATGTTTTTGAATACATATCTTTAGGCAATACTTCAGGAATATTCCAATTAGAAAGTGCTGGAATGACAGATTTCATGAAAAGATTTAAACCTGAATCCATTGAAGATATTACATTGGGAATATCGATATACAGACCTGGTCCTATGCAGTTTATAGACATGTGTTTAAGGAACAAGAACAATCCAGAAGGTACTGTATATGAGCATGAGATACTAAAACCAATACTTAAAGATACATATGGGTGTATGATTTATCAAGAACAGATAATGCAAATCTGCCGTGATATGGCTGGATATTCAATGGGCGGATCTGATCTTGTAAGAAAAATGATGGCAAAAAAGAAAATGTCAGCTCTTTTAAAGGAGAAAGATAATTTCGTAAAAGGAGCAGAAAAAAATAAAGTGCCAACATCTGTTGCAAACAAAGTATTTGATGAAATGATAGATTTTGGAAATTATGCATTTAATAAATCTCATGGGGTAGCTTATGCGTATATTTCCTATCAAACAGCTTTTTTGAAATGCTATTATCCTGTAGAATTCATGGCAGCTACAATGAATAGTTTTATAACAGCCAGAGAAAAACTTGCAGAATATATAGAAGAATGTAAATCAATAAATATATGCGTACTTCCACCGAGCATAAATAAAAGTAATACAAAATTTACAGTTGAGGGAAAAAATATAAGATATCCATTAGCAGCAATCAATGGAGTAGGAATAAAAGCATGTGAAACAATAGTTAAAAACCGAAATGATGAAGGGTTATTCAAGAGTTTTATTGATTTTGTAAAAAGAATTAATAAAAGTGATGTAAATAAAAAATGTTTAGAAGGCTTTATAAAAGCTGGAGCTTTTGACGGGCTCGGCAAGAATAGATGTGAACTTTATAGCTGTTATGAGGAAGTCGTGGATTCAATAAGCGAACAACAGAAGAAAAACCTGGAAGGTCAGATGTCACTTTTTGCGTTGATGGACGATGCTACAGAGTATGATTACGACATTAAGAAAAGAGACGAATTTGACTTATCGAAAAAGCTGATTATGGAAAAAGAGGTTCTTGGTCTTTACATGACAGGAAATCCTTTAGATGAATACAGAGTCGTACTAAAAGAAATGAATCTTTTTAAATGCAGCTGTAAAAATATCGATTCTGAAGAAGAGGACCATACAGGGCTTAATGACAATGAAAAAGTAAAAGTAGCAGGAATAATAAACAGCATACAGAGAAAACTAACAAAAAATAATGAAATGATGGCATTCTTAATTATTGAAGATTTATATGATACTTTGGAAGTAATAGTGTTTCCTAGAACATTAGAAAAATATGCTTCTTTACTAATACCTGAAAAGAAGATAATAATCAATGGAAGGATTAGCTTAAAACAAGATACAGTGAAACTTATTGCCGAGGATATTTCCGAACTAAATATCAAGAAGGATGATTGTATAGCTGTTATTGATAATACAAGCGAAGACAGTTCTGATTATGAACAAGCAGTTCAAGAAACTGATCTGATCGGAAATAAAAAACTTTATATAAATGGTAACAATATTAATCTTTCCTGTTTTGAAGCTTTTGTAAAATACTTTACAGGAAATTCCACATTAATAGTTGTAAAAAATGTTGATGGAAGTAAAAGAGTGAAAACCATGACATATAATCAAGATAGTGAAGTGGTATCAGAAATGGCAGACATATTCGGAAAAGAAAATATGGTATTTAAATAAATTTGTGATAATATTTTAAATCAGGAGATAAAAAATGAGTATAAAGACAATAGGCGTGTTAACAAGTGGAGGCGATGCACCAGGAATGAATGCAGCTTTAAGAGCTGTTGTAAGAGCAGGAATTGCATATAACATGACCACATATGGTATAAACAGGGGTTATGAAGGTCTGATTAATGGAGAGTTTGAAAAATTAACTGCAAGAAGTGTTTCTGGCATATTGCAAAGAGGTGGTACAATTATCAGAACAGCAAGATCAGAAAGATTCAAAGAAAAAATATTTAGAGAAAGAGCACTAGAAATGTGCAAGGTTTTTGGAATAGAAGCTCTAGTTGTAATTGGCGGTGATGGTTCATACAGAGGAGCTTTAGATTTTACACATGAGGGTATGAAATGTGTAGTAATTCCAGCTACTATTGATAATGATGTTTCATCTACTGAATACTGTATAGGTTATGATACAGCACTAAACACGGCACTTTCTGCAATAGATAAATTAAGAGATACTGCTTATTCACATGAAAGAGTAGCTGTTATTGAAGTTATGGGACGTCACGCAGGTTATATTGCAATAAATGACGGTATCGCTGGTGGAGCAGATGCTATAGTAATTCCTGAACATAAATACAACTTCCAGACCGATATCATTAAACCTATAATGGAGGGTAGAAACAGAGGCAAGAGAGATCACTGTATAGTAATTGCAGAAGGAGTAGGGGATACAGCAAAAATATGTAAAGATATCGAAGAAACAACAGGTATACGTACGGTCTGCACTATATTAGGGTATATACAAAGAGGCGGAAGCCCTTCAGCAAGAGATAGGGTTATGGCAAGTATGATGGGATTTAAAGCTATTGAGATATTGAATGAAGAAAGATTCAATAAAGCAATATGCCTAATAGATAACAAAATAGTTGATATTGATATTGAAGAAGCACTAAAAATGGAAAAAGCATCATTCGAGTATGATGTAAATGTAGCTAAGATACTTGCAATGTAGGAGGATAATGAAACATATACCAAATATAATTACGCTTACTAGACTATGCCTCATTCCTGTATTTTGTTATTTTCTTTGGAATGAAAATGATTTTGCAGCAGGACTGGTGTTTATTGTTGCAGCATTATCTGATGTAGTTGATGGATATCTGGCAAGAAAGCTTAATGCGATCAGCAATTTTGGAAAACTTGCTGATCCTTTTGCAGATAAGCTAATGCAGATTTCCGCAATAGTACTTCTTTTTCTTTTAGGCAGATTGAAAGCATGGATAATGATTATGTTGTTTATAAAGGATTTTATATTAGTTATCGGAGGATTGCTGTACAAGCTTATATATAACTTTACTGTTTCATCAAAATGGTTCGGCAAACTTTCAGCGTTAATTTTAAATGTAATAATAGCTGTATGTATATTGTTCAGTTTAAGTATGAATATCACAAATATGCTGATGATGATAGCAATGGCGCTACAAATAACGTCTTTAATCGGGTATGCAGTATTAAGTTTAAAAGAATTGAAGAAGATGAAAAATCAAAAAAAGGAGGCATAAATTGATAGGATATATTAAAACTTATCCGCCTGAATTAAAAATGAAGGAATATATTAAGTATAATGCTTACTATTGCGGAATTTGTCATTCCATAAAAGACAGATGGGGTCAAATACCAAGACTTACATTAAATTATGACTGCGTATTTTTAACCGTATTCATTGATTCCATATTAAAATTACCACTTGAATATGCTGATTTTCGATGTATTGTTCATCCTGTACTAAAAAAGAAAAAAATTATACAAAGCAGTACAATAGATTTTATTGCTGATATGAATATTTATTTATCATATATGAAATTACTTGATAATGTTAAGGATGAGAATAATTTATTTCATAGTTCATCAGAAAAAATTATGCGTGCCTATAGTAAGAAGTTAAGAAAAAAATATTGTGAACTTACCCAAAATATTGATTCGCATTTAAATCAAATAGCAAATCTCGAGAAAGAAAAATGTGACAACATTGATGAAGTTGCAGAAAACTATGCTAGGATTATTCAGGATATATGCCTTTATAAGTTAAATGATGTTGATGAGCAGCTTAGAGATATCGCATCAAAGATAGCTTATAATGTAGGAAAATGGGTGTATTCTGCTGACGCGTTTGATGATATTGAAAAGGACATTAAGAAGGATATGTTTAATCCGTATCTTACTAGATTTAATTATCAAAAAGACAAAGATATTCAAATATTTAAAAATGAGATTAAGGAAAGAACTTCATTTATCCTATATGCTCCTTTAAAAGCAGCATCTGATTTATATGAGGAAATTGAAGAGGAATTTAAAGATCCTATTGTTGAGAATATTATATATGAAGGTCTTTACGACAGGACAGAAAAAATATTGAACGGAGATAAATAAATTGGCTATTACAGATCCATACAAAGTGCTCGGAGTAAATCGCAATGATAGTGATGAAACTATAAAAAAAGCATATAGAGAATTGGTTAAGAAGTATCATCCTGATAAATATATGGACAGTGATTTGAAAGACCTTGCAAACGAAAAGCTTCAGCAAGTAAATGAAGCATATGATACTATTGTAAAAAACCGAAAAAGCAAGGACTATGGGTATACATACGATGAAGGAAATTACAAAGGAAGTTATGCTGAAGTAAGACAACACATAGCAAAAAACGATTATGCAACTGCTGATAACATATTAAGGAATTCTACAAATAGAAATGCAGAATGGCATTATTTGAGAGGCGTGGTATTTCAAAAGCAAGGATGGTATGATCAAGCATACTCATATTTTGAAAAAGCATACATGATGGAACCTTCAAATCCAGAATATGCAACTGCATACTCACAAACAAGAAGTACAGCAAATGCGTATAGAGGTAATGTATATACAAGAGGGTACAACTCTGCAGATGATGACTTTTGCAGACTATGCCAGTGTATGCTATGTGCTAGCATATGCTGCAGATAAAGCGAGCAATATTATGAGAGAAAAAAGTAAAAAACTTGCAAGAAGCGCAATTCTTCTTGCGATAATGATGATTCTAATATATTTAAGGACAATAGTTCCCGGATATCAGTTAGCTTTCTATTTTTTAGCTAGTTTGGTGCTAGGAATTATAATAATTGAATATGGTCCAAAACAGGGTATTATTTTTACTATTTCAGCCTTCATTCTTTCTTTAATTATGCCTATAGATAAAATATTATTATTGTTATTTTATTCATTCTTCGGTATTTACGGTCTGATAAAACATCTAATTGAAAAAATCAAATCAAGAATTCTTATTATGATAGTCAAGCTTATATACTTTAGTATAGTATTTTTTATTAATATGTATTTTGCTGCAATATTTACAGGAATTGTTCCTGCTATAATGCTTAAGTATAATATTTGGATAGTATTTGGGATTTCATTAGTTGTTTTCATACTTTATGATATTATGTATAGTAGCTTTTCAGATTTTTATATAAACAAGATTAAGAGGTATATTAAATGATCAGTCTAGGACTTACTTCGGTAACATTTCGCAAATTATCAGTTGAAGAAATTATTAATTTAGCAAAAAATACTGGTATTTATAACATTGAGTGGGGTGGGGATGTACACGTTAAGAACGAGGATGATGCCTCTTATATATATGAATTATGCATTAAGAATAACATAAAATGCTGTTCATTTGGTTCATATTATAAAGCAGGCACATATAACGGTGAATATATGGATGAGTTTATAAAAATACTCAATATTTCATTGAAACTGCATTGTGATACTATCAGAATATGGGCTTATGATAAATCATCATTTGATATTAAAAAGGATTCGTATGAGTATAATACTATAATAGAAGAGATACGTAAAATAGCTGATTATGCCGATTCATATAAAATGTCAATCTCATTTGAGCATCATCAAAGGACGCTTACAGACGATACAGATAATGCATTAATGTTTATAAAAGATATAGGCAGAAAAAATGTACATATGTACTGGCAAGCTCAAGTCAGTCTCAGTTTTGAAGAGAACATACAGACTCTGAATAGATTCAAGCCTTATTTAAAAAACCTTCATATATCAAATCAAGTCCAGAATGGATATCTTTTGCTATATGATATGAAAGAACAACTAGAACAATATTTGGACATAGTAAAGAATCATGAAATAATAGCATTGATAGAATTCGTCAAAGATAATAAAATTGAATCTTATATCGAAGATGTCGATGTACTAAAAAAAATATTGGCTAATAAGAATGGATGAGAAGTACTTAAAAAAAATAGAATATGATAAAATTATTTTATTATTAGCAAATTATGCAGATTCAATACCAGGTAAAGCATATATAGAGTCAATTCGTCCTTCAGATGATTACGACCTAATTAATTCGACTCTTAACGAGCTTGAGTCAGCAATTTATTTTATTAAAGCAAAAGGTAAGCCAAATTTTGAAGGTTTAGAAGATACTGATAAAATAACTAAGAGATTGAGATTGAAAGGTATCCTGAATAATAAAGAACTTATTATTATAAGGGATAACTCATATTTGGCAAGGAAAGTATTTGAAACAGCTGAAGGTGTAAGTCAATATTGTACAAACTCAGAGGATGATATCAAGACAAAAATAGATAATATAGTTCCATTATATGATATAGAAGCAGAAATACGTAGATGTATATTATCAGAAGATGAAATTGCAGATGATGCATCCACAGAGCTTATGAGAATAAGAAAAACAATTTTTAAAAATCAGGATGCTATAAAAGACAAGCTTTTATCTTTTACTAGAAGTGAAAGGTACAAGAAATATCTACAAGATAATATAATAACTATACGTCAGGACAGATATGTAATACCAGTAAAAAATGAGTATAGAAATGAAATCAAAGGCGTAGTTCATGATACATCTCAGACTGGTTCTACTCTTTTTATAGAGCCTATTGAAATTGTTAACTTAAACAACAAGATACGTGAACTTATTACTGAAGAAAAAAAAGAAATAGAAAGAATTCTCAGACAACTATCCGAACAATGCGCATTGTATATTGATGAAATTATGAATAACTTTAGTACTTGCAGGTATTTGGATGTTGCTTTCGCAAAGGCTTCTTATGCTTTTGCATATAATGGAGTAGTACCTAATATAAACACCGAAAAAAGAATAAATCTTATCAATGCAAAGCATCCTTTAATATCAAAAGATATTGTTGTACCTATAGATTTTAAAATAGGTTATGACTATAGGATACTTGTAATCACAGGTCCAAATACCGGTGGAAAAACAGTTACATTAAAAACTGTAGGTCTATTGACTGCTATGGCACAATCAGGACTTGCGATACCAGCTAACAATGGTAGTGAAATTAGTGTTTTTGATAGTATTTATGTTGATGTAGGTGATGAACAAAGCATAGAGCAAAATTTGAGTACTTTTTCATCGCATATGACTAATCTCATACAAATACTAAAGGAAGCTGATTCAGGCAGTCTAGTGCTGTTAGATGAACTTGGTGCAGGCACTGATCCTGTAGAAGGATCTGCATTAGCTTTAGCTATTATCGAAACATTAAGAGAAAAGAATATTACTACTGTTGCTACAACTCATTATACTGAGCTTAAGACATATGCTTCTGTAACTGAGAATGTAGAAAACGCAAGCTGTGAGTTTGATGTGAAAACACTTAAACCTACATATAGGCTTCTAATAGGAATTCCTGGTAAAAGTAATGCATTATACATATCTAGAAGACTTGGATTAAGCGAAGACATAATTAAGAAAGCTAGCAATTCTATAGATAATAAAAATAGCGACTATGAGAATATTATACTCGCTTTAGAGAAGAATCGTCAAAAGATGGAGAAAGAACGTATAAAAGCCAGCGAATATAAAAATCAGATTGAACAAATAAAGAAAGAATTAGAAACTGAAAGAGCTAATATAGACAAAGAAAAAGATAGAATTATTGAAAAAGCTAATAAGGAAGCAAAAAAACTTATTGATAAAGCACTGAATAAAGCTGAAGAGCTTGTTAACGAAATTGATAATCTTAAAAAGAATAATATAACAGTTAACGCAAAAGTTGAAGCCGATTTTAAAGCTGCAGTTCGTCAGACAAGAGAACTTTTCGATATTAAAGAAACAGATACAGAAACTGAATATCAAAATTATTCTGATGAGATAAGAAGTGGAGATTCGGTTATGTTAAGAAGTTTAAAGCAAAAAGCTGATGTTCTAACAGCTCCTGATAAGAACGGAGATCTTATAGTTCAAGCAGGTATTATTAAAATGACTGTTAACATAAAGGATGTTTTCAAAATTAATGAACAAAAAGCTATTAATGACCGCCTTAAAACAAATATCATAAAAAGTTCAGGACCAGCAAAAATGGAAATAGATATTAGAGGAAATACAATATATGAGGCAGAGTCAAAACTAGACAAATTTATTGAACAAGGATATTTTTCTGGATTACATGAATTGTCAGTCATACATGGTAAAGGAACAGGAGCATTACGAAAAGGAGTACATGATTACCTTAAATCTCATCCATATATAAAATCATTCAGGTTAGGAACATATGGAGAAGGCGAAGCAGGAGTAACGGTTGTTTTCCTCAAAGAAAAAAATTTAAAATAACAAAATATAGAGACAATTAATTGTTTTGACATGAGAAGTTTAATGATATAAAATAACTAAGGATAAAATTTTTATTTATCTAAATTTAAAAGCAAAGGAAGTGAAAGATATTGGAATCGCCCTTATCAGACAGTACAGGCCATCAACGAAATAAAATAGCGTTAGGTTAAAGGGCGAACAGTCATGTTGGAACCCTTTAACAGAAAGGAATAAACATGATTGATACAATATTAGAATTGCTTGTTCAAAAAAACTATAAGAAACTCAAGGAATTTCTTTCTCAAGAGAATCCTGCAGACATTGCTGAAGTTATCTCTGAACTAGATGAAAATGATGCTATATTGGTATTCAGGCTCTTAAATAAAGACATAGGAGCTGAAGTTTTTGCGTATATGGATAAAGATACGCATATTGGTATTCTTGAGAATATTAATGAAGAAGAAATAACTTATTTAATGAATAATCTATTCATGGATGATACAGTAGATATACTAAGCGAGTTACCAGCAAATTACGTAACCAGAGTGTTGCAGAATGTGTCAGAAGCCCGTAGAAAGCTAATTAATCACTTTTTGCAATATCCTGATGATACTGCTGGCTCAATTATGACAATTGAGTATATGGATCTTAAAAAGGATATGACTGTAGGAGAAGCAATAGAGAGAGTTAAAAAATATGCAATAAAAAAGGAAACTGTAAATAACTGTTATGTAATCGATGAAAAAAGAATGATGTTAGGGGAAGTTACATTAAAAGAGTTAATTCTTGCATCTGATGACGCTTTGATAAGCGATATAATGAATTATGATGTCATAAAGGCAAATACATTGACATCTACAGATGAAATTTCTTTAATGTTTACAAAATATGATATATTAAGTATGCCTATTGTAGATACTGAAAATCGTCTAGTAGGTATAATTACCGTAGACGACGTAATGGAATTAATTGAAGAAGAAACATCAGAAGAAATGGGAAGAATGACTGGTGTATCTCCATTAGAAAACCCATATATGAAAACAGGCGTCTTCAGCTTAGCAAAAAAAAGAATAATATGGTTGTTAGTATTGATGATTGGTGCGACAGTATCTCAACTTATAATAGGAAAGTATGAAGATCTTTTAGCAACATATGTTGTTTTAGCTGGTTTTTTACCTATGCTTATGGATACTTCAGGAAATACTGGCGCACAGACAACTACAATGATTGTTAGAGGACTTGGCATAAATGAAATTAAGTTTACTGATATGCCGAAAGTAATTTTCAAGGAACTCAGAGTTTCTATAATTATAGGTATTACTTTAGCAGTAGCGAACTTTTTTAAGCTATGGCTTTTACAAAGCATTAATCCTTTAGTAGCAGGTGCTGTATCACTGACTCTTATCTGCACTATTTCAATAGCTATGGTAGCTGGTTCATCTTTACCTTTTATAGCTAAAAAATTAAGATTAGACCCTGCTGTAGCAGTATCTCCAATGATTACTACAATAGTTGACTCTTTCGCTGTTTTAATATATTTTTCTATAGCAAAAGCATTACTTGGCATCTAGAAAAGAGGTTTTATGTGAAGATAGTTTTAACTGATATAAAAACTGTAACAGCGAATGATCTTGATTTGTCTGTATTTGAAAAATTCGGTGAAGTACAGATGTATGAACTTACAGAATACAAAGAAATAGCAGATAGAATTAAATATGCTGAAGCTGTAATATGCAATAAGACAAAATTGGATGCAAATGTTCTAAAGAATGCAGAAAAATTAAAATACATAGGGCTTTTCGCAACAGGATACAATAACATCGATGTTGAATATGCGAAAAAGAAGGGTATTACAGTATGTAATGCGGGTAGTTATTCCACTAATGCTGTTGCTCAACAGACATTTGCATATATTCTGAATCATTACTCAAAACTCATCGATTATTCAAAGTTCGTGTCAGAAGGGAAGTGGATGAAAAGTAAAATATTTTCACCTTTTGCATTTCCAACATATGAACTAAGCGGTAAAAATATCGGAATAATCGGTTATGGCAGTATAGGCAGGAAAGTCGCATTTATTGCAAAAGCATTTGACATGAATGTATATGTATATAATAGAACTAGATATGATGAAAAAAGTGTAAATTTTGTTACTTTTGATGAATTACTTAATATATCTGACATAGTAACTATTCATTGTCCACTAAATAATGATTCATATCGTATGTTTAATAAAGATGCTTTTTCTAAAATGAAACAACAAGCATTATTTATTAATACTGCCAGAGGTGGAATAGTAGATGAATTAGCTTTAAAGGAAGCACTAGAAAATGGTATAATCCAATCTGCAGCAATTGATGTATTAACCACAGAACCTATGCAGGAAGACTGCGTGCTTTATAATGTAAAGAATCTTATAATTACACCTCATACAGCTTGGATTCCATTTGAAACAAGAAAAAGATTGTTAAGTATAGTTATAAGTAATCTTGAGAATTTTCTGAATAACAAACCTACAAATGTTGTCAGCAAGTAATAAATGAAAAACAAACATAAGTTCTATATTTTCAAATAGCATGTTTTTATGAATGTTATTATGTGATAAGTATTAACTAAAGTTTAATTAAATAAATGGTAAACAAAAAAATACTTATATAAATTATCTATAGTTAATAAAGGTAAAAAGAATAAGCGGTTAGTCAGATAGATTGGCTTTTGAAAACAAATAATTACTTGAATCAATAAAACTGTAAAATACAGGAAAAGATATTTTTTGATCTAATAGATTACTTGATTAGTAAATAATCAATAACTAATCCAAAATAACTAGAGCTGTAGGAATGATTTATAGTAATTAAAATGATGTATACCATGTAAAGGTAATAATAAACCATTTTACGTGAAGTAGAATTTTCAGAATATAATCTAATTATCGATTAGATAGTAATAAGTTTATGAGTAATAAGTTTATGATTAACAAGATTATGAGTAACAAGATTATAAGAAAATAAAATAATTAAATCACTCAGGAATTTAATATGATCAAATTAATTAGATAGAAAATTGGATTATAAAAAATCAAAAGAGATAAGCCTTGTATATAAGAAACGATGACTTAGCAAAGGAAAAAGTGTCAAAAATAAGATACATTAGACAAAAGTGTCTTTTGAACTTCCCTATATTAGACAAAATTATGATTATGTCTAATATATATTTAAAACAAAGCTTAAAAGAAAAAAGTGTTCTCACTGCTCTTTTGGGTTTAATTAAGTGAAAAAAATTTATATTCTTCTTGTTCTATTAAATTCTAAAATAGAATTATATGCGCTATAGTATGTAGTATTAAATTCAACGATATTTCCGGTTCTTGCAAACAAGAAAGTTTCCACTTTAAACAAAGGAGCGTTTTCCTGAACTTTCATTTGATTTGCAATTTCAGAATCAGCATTAACAAGTTTTATAGAGGATTTTGCATTTGTTGGATCTAGAGGATATTTCCCTACTAAAAGATCAATTGAATTAACATTTTTAAACATAAGTTCTGCAGCATTTGGAAAATAGTTTAACGGTAGTATTGATATCGAGTATGATATATTGCCATTTGTTTCAGTTATATAAGTGATTTTTGAATAGTCTTCATGATAATTGGATTTAAAATCCGTACTGAATTTTCTATTTAACTCTAATGTCCCATTAATAGTTGTCGACTCAATTATTTTACGATTGCTTGTGTTAATTGTATCAAGAAGGCAATGTATAAATCCCCTTGTATGATCATATGTAGTTTTGTTTATGAAATCAGCGACAAATGTACCTTTTCCTTTAATTTTTACAAGATATCCGATTTTTGCCAATTCGCCAATTGCCTGACGTACTGTAGGTCTTGAAAGTTTGTATAAATCAGCAAGTTCATTTTCAGATGGTATTGCTTCTGTTGGAGCATATTTACCATTGATAATTGCTTTAATAAGTTCTTCCTTGAGCTGATAATATAATGGTGTAGAACTATATTTATTAATCATGTGATTCACCTGTCCTTACAAGATGATATAATACTATCATACAATAAGTTCAACTTCAATATCTGATGAAAAATATTTATCGAACAAGCTACTTAATGATGTTAAAAAAATTTGAGTTTGTGTTGTTGCTCTGCCAGTATATTGTGATGGTTCAGTTAATCTTTCTAAAATATCTGGTGTAATATTAAAATCAGGATCATTAGATATAAGTGATAAAAGATTATTATTTAGTCCTTCATTCTTAATTCTATTTGATGCTTCCATGGAGTATTCACGGATTTTTTCATGTAATTTTTGCCTGTCTCCTCCCCTTTTAACGCTTTCCATAAGTATATTTTCTGTTGCTATAAAAGGAATTTCCTCCATGATGTGTTTATATATTATACTTTCATTGACCACAAGGTTATCAGATATGTTAAGTAATATGTCAAGCATACCATCAGTTGCTAGAAAGCCTTCTGATATCGATAAACGCCTGTTTGCTGAATCGTCAAGGGTTCTTTCCAGCCATTGAACAGAAGCAGTTATTTCAGGATTGTGAGCGTTTGTAATGATGTATCTTGCTAAAGAGCATACTCTTTCGCTTCTCATCGGATTACGCTTATATGCCATAGCAGAAGATCCTACTTGTGATTTTTCAAAAGGTTCTTCAATTTCCTTCAATCCCTGTAATAATCTTATATCTGTACACATCTTATGAGCAGACTGGGCAATTGATGAAAGGCTTTGCAGAACACGTGTATCTAGTTTTCTGGTATAAGTCTGACCTGTTATGGGAAAGGATTTTTCAAAACCGAAATCTGCACAAACAAGTTTCTCAAGAGTATCTACTTTTTCCTCGTTATTTTCAAAAAGCGACATAAAACTTGCTTGTGTTCCTGTAGTTCCCTTTACTCCTCTTAACATTAATGAATCATATGTAAATTGAAGCTGTTCAAAATCCATGAAAAAATCCTGAATCCATAAACAAGCTCTCTTACCAACAGTGACTAGCTGTGCAGGTTGGAAATGAGTGTATCCTAAAGTTGGTGTATCCTTATATTTCATTGCAAAATCAGCAAGATTTTTAATTACTGCAACAAGCTTTTTCCTTATTAAAGTAATTGCATCTCGCATTATTACTATATCTGTATTATCAGTTACAAAACATGAAGTAGCGCCAAGATGAATAATTAAGCTTGCTTTAGGACAAGTTACTCCATAAGCCTTAATATGGCTCATTACATCATGGCGAAGCTTTTTTTCGAATTGCTTTACCATTTCATAATCAATATTATCCTTATTCTCAATCATTTCATCTATTTGTTCCTGCGTGATATTTATGCCTAATTTTCTTTGTGCTTTTGCTAAGGATATCCAAAACAATCTCCATGTCTTATATCTGTTATCATCCGAAAAAAGATATTGCATTTTGTCAGAACTATATCTTTGTGAAAAAGGGCTTGAATATCTATCTGTCATATCACTACCTCACTTTTTAAACCAATTTCTCCAATATTGCCAACTTTACACAACAGGTAAGCAAGTTAATTGCTTTTTCTAATTCTTCAAGTTCAGGAAATGTCGGTGCGATACGTATATTGCTATCTTTTGAATCTTTTCCATATGGATATGTATCTCCGACATTAGTTATTATGAGGCCTGCATCTTTACATAACTCATATGTTCTTTTTGCACAACCTTCCATAGTGTATAAGGATATAAAATATCCTCCCTGCGGTCTGGTATAATGCAGATACTGCTTATATCCTTCTAGTTCACGATCCATTATATCCAGTACCATCCTGAATTTAGGCCTATTGAATTCTGATAATTTTTCCATATGAAGCTCTACATCCTCTTTTGATCGGAATACTACAGCATGGCGAAGCATATTCATTTTATCGTAGCATATTATTTTATATTTAAAATGATCCTGTATGTGCTTGATGTTAGAATTTGATGATGCGATTAATGATACTCCTGCACCTGGAAACGAAATTTTGCTTGTCGAAGAAAACTGATACACTCTGTCAGTATTCCCATATTTTTCACACAGTTTTATTATGTTAGAAATTCTGTTTATTTTCCCAGGAACAAGATGATGCGTAAAATATGCGTTATCCCAAAATATTCTGAAATCTTTAGCAGCTGTATACATTTTGGCAAGTCTTTCAACTGTATCATCCGAATAAACATAACCATCAGGATTACTATATAATGGCGTACACCAAATACCTTTTATGGACGCGTCAGAAGCGGTCAGCTCTTCAATCATGTCCATATCCGGACCGTTTGGAGTCATAGGTATATTTATCATTTCAAAACCAAGATGATCGGTCATCATGAAATGCCTATCATAACCAGGTGTAGGACATAAAAATTTTATATTGTCAAATTTATTCCAAGGTTTATCGCTTTGAGGATTCCCGAATAAAAGATTAATAACTAATATGTCATACATAAGATTTAAGCTTGAATTTCCACCTATGATTATGTTTTCATTGGGAATTTCAAGCAGATTTCCAAAAAGCTTTCTAAGTTCTGTTATTCCGGTCAGAAGTCCGTAATTACCCAAATCCTGTTTATCGTCGCCTATCCTATTTGAATACAAGTCATATTCATTTTCTGCTTTTTTAAAGACGGCAGAAACATAATCCACTTGCTTTTTACTTGGTTTGCCTCTTGATATATCAAGCTTTATCTGATTTTTTTTAAATTCTTCGTATTTTGTCTTTTCAATGTCATACTGTTTTATATAATCCATGTTAAATATCCTTTTTAATATTTTCGGCTAATTATATCATATCTGAATGAAATTTTTAACAAATGTTTTTCTATGTATAGGACATATCCCGTATTTTTTAATAGCATTAATATGTTCCTTAGTCCCATAACCTTTGTTATTTGAAAAACCATAATGAGGATATATTTTGTCATATTCATCCATCATCCTGTCTCGAGTTACTTTAGCTATTATTGATGCAGCCGCAATTGAAATTGATAAAGCATCTCCATGTTTTAAAGGAGTCTGATTCATTTGTAATCCTTCAACAAAAAAAGCATCTGTGAGTACATGATCTGGAACAATTGAAAGCTTTTCAATAGACATCTTCATGGCAATAATATCAGCATTTGCTATATTAATTTCATCAATTTGCTTGTTTGTAATAGTATGTATGCTTGCAGCAATACAATTATTGAGTATTTTATCAAATAACTTATCTCTTTTTTCAGCAGTGAGCTTTTTTGAATCATTTATACCAAATAGTAGTTCATTATCATCAAGAATTACTGCACCTGCAACAATTGGACCTGCAAGCGGTCCCCTTCCAGCCTCATCTGTACCTGCAATATATGTATTTCCAGTATTTTTAAGAAAATTCTCATATTTACTAAGTTTAGTAAGACGCTCATTTTCTTTGTCTAATATATCAACGCATTTAGAATAAAAATTTTGATCTTTATTAGTCTCAAGTATTTTATAACAGTCATGAATAGAATTGGCAAATAACTGTTCTTTAAACTCTTTAAAAGTCATTTGGTTCCTCCAGTGATATTCTACCCATCTTGCCACTTCTAAATTCATCTAGGATAATTATAGAGGCTTTTAGAATGTCTGGTTCACCTTTCAATTTATTGAATTTTCTATTTTCGCAAATATCTAATAGTATGTCATATGGTTGTTTGTTAATGCTCTCAAGATTATATCTTCCTGCAAGATTAATAGGATATTTCATTGATAAGAATTCTATCAACTTTTTACAAAGCTGCTCAATGTCTAGAATGTCATCATTAATTGCTTGAGTTAGAGCAAGGTTCACAGCAACAAGTTCATCATTAAATTTAGGCCATAATAGTCCTGGAGTATCTAGAAGATGAATATTTGTATTTATTTTTATCCACTGTCTGTCTTTTGTTACTCCAGGCTTATCTCCTGTTTTTGCAGGAGCAGAACCAGTTAATTTATTTATAAATGTTGATTTACCTGAGTTAGGTATTCCGCATACCATAACTTTTACAGGTCTTTTCAACATACCTTTTAGTCTGTCTTTTTCAAACTTATTTTCCATGATTCTATTTACTGAGTTTAAAAATTCCTTGAATCCTGCTCCTGATTTGCTATTAAGAATTACAATAGATGTATCTTTAGACAAGTAGTAGTCTTGCCACTTTTTTGTAATTAATGGATCTGCCAAATCTGATTTATTCAATACTACAAGCTGCATTTTATTTTTAAATAACTCTTTAAAATCAGGATTTCTGCTTGAGTATGGTATTCTCGCATCAAGTATTTCTACTACTAGATCAATTAGCTTTAGATTTTCATTTATCATCCTTTTAGCTTTCGCCATATGTCCAGGATACCAGTTAATATTCATGATTAATTATCCAACTTAATTTATTCATTAATATATTATACTCTATTATAAATAATTATTAAAATTATAGTTGGCAAAACTATTATAGCAATAATTTTAAAAATAAAAAAAACGGGATCCAGTCCCGTGTTTTTTACTTAGTTGTAAGTTTTTCCCTTACTTTAGCTGCTTTGCCGACCCTATCTCTTAAGTAGTAAAGTTTTGCTCTTCTGACTTGACCTCTTCTAATAACCTCGATTGAATCGATTTTTTGGGAATTTAAAGGAATTATCCTTTCTACACCAACTCCATATGAAATTCTTCTTACATTAATTGTTTCTGTAAGCCCTTTTCCTTTTCTGGCAATAAGAGTTCCCTCATATGATTGTATTCTTTCCCTATTTCCTTCCTTAACTTTAAGGTTAACTTTAAGGAAATCACCTATTTGAAGATCTGGCAAGTCTGTTCTTATCATGCTTTGCTCGATTGATTTGACTAAATCCATGTTTATAATCCTCCCTTCATCTTAGCGTTCGTATATCAATATAGATACAGTGGACCGCCTTTTACGAACCTGCGATATTGTATCACAGGTTTTAAAATATGTAAATATATATTTTTCAACACTCAATTAAGAGTGCCTATTTTTGTTATTGGCCATGTTCTGAAAATAACCTTACCTATAATTGAATCAATAGATATCGCACCAATAGATCTGCTGTCTTTGCTTACAAGTCTATTATCGCCCAGTACAAATACATATCCTTTTGGTACAGTATAAGGCATGTCGATTAGTCTTTCAAAAGTTGATGCATAATCTTTCAGATAAGGCTCGTCCAGTTTTTTACCATCAATGTATACAATCCCGTTAATTAAATTTATTTCTTCGCCTTCAAGAGCTATTACTCTTTTAATATAGTCTTCTCTATCAGTTGTAGGAAACAGTCTGCGAAGCCACACGATATTATTCATGAAAGTCAGAATCTTAAATTGGACTGGTTCAATTTCAATGACAACAATATCGTTTTTCTTTACTCCCTCTATATTAAGAGATATTTTACTCATGATGAGGACATCATTTGTCTTTAAGGTGTTCTCCATTGAAGGTCCGTAAACTTTAACTGGCTCTCCAATAAATCCTCTGAAAATTGTTACAAATACAATTACAAATATAAATGAGCGGATCCATAAGAGTATCTCTCTTGATTTATGTTTTTTTTTCTTTTTTTCATCTATATCATGATATAAAGATTCTAAAGTGAAATCATCATTTTGAATGAAATCTTCAAATTCTTTCTGATTATCATATTCATTTGATTTATTCATATTTGAATAACCTCTAAATTCTCTATACAATATCTGACTAATTTGTCTATATCTAAAGCTTTCTCAGATTCTTTAATCCTGCTTAAGATAGGCTTTGTCTTGGGATGCTTAGCTACAAATATAGTACAACAATCCTCATAAGGCAATATTGAAGTTTCAAAAGTATCTATTTTTCTGGCTAAATCAATTATTTCATTCTTATCCATTCCTATTAATGGGCGTAAAACTAAAAATTGAGCAGCTTCATCAGTTACTGTAAGGCTTTCAATGGTCTGGCTGGCAACCTGCCCTAACGACTCTCCTGTTACAATACCCTGACAATTATTTTTTATGGCTATCTCATTAGCTATATGCATCATAACCCTTCTCATTATTATTGTCAGTTCATCATGAGGGCATTTTTCATATATTTCCAACTGAGGTTTTGTAAAATGGACGATATGCAATTTGTTAATCAATGTATATGGCTTGATGATTTTAGCAAGATCAATTACTTTCTCTTTAGCTTTCTCAGATGTATATGGCTCGCTATGAAAATACACAGCTTCAAGAAGCAAGCCTCTTTTAGCCATCATGTATCCTGCAATTGGACTGTCAATACCACCTGACAGCATAAGAAGTGCCTTTCCTGAACTTCCTACAGGAATTCCTCCATTTGCCTTCAGCTCCTCATGATATATGTATATATTCTTTTTCCTTATTTCAATATTAAATATTATCTGAGGTGTAAATAAATCCACTTGTAAATCAGGTATGGTAGATAATATTGATCCGCCTGCTCTTTTTGATACTTCAGTTGATTGTGTAGGGAAAGTCTTGTCGGCTCTTTTTGTAGTAACTCTAAAAGTAGTAAAGGGTGTTTTATCATATACCTGTCTACTCAGAAGCGCAATAAAATCATAAAGCCCCTTCTCATCAGCATCTATCCTGTATGTTATAGATACACCGACAATTCCAAAAACCTTGCATAACATTGATGCAATTTCATATTCTGTGAAACTGGATTCTTGTATCACAATATAGTATCTCCCTGACTCCTCACTAAAATCATAAGTGCATATGTTTTTAAGAACAGATTTTATATTATCTTTTAATATTTTTTCAAAATACTTTCTGTTATCACCTTTTAACATAAGTTCACCAGGCTTAATTAATAATGCTTTTGTGGCTTGTTTCACCATAGAATTATCTCCTTACGAATAATTTTAGTTTTGGTATAAGTTCCTTCAGGTTCTGTATAAAGATATCTATTTCCTTAATAGTATTTTTATCGCTGAAACTTAATCGAATTGCGCCTTCTATATAATCTTTTGATAAATTCATAGCTTTAAGTGTTTCCGAAACTTTTGATTTTGAAGCACATGCACTACCGCTTGATACACAGATATTCCTTTTGGATAATGCATTTAAGAGTACCTCAGATTTGATATCTTTAAATGCAATATTAATAATATATGGGCTAGATTCTAAAGGAGTATTTATTTTTAGTTCAATATCCAATGCTGTAAGATTATCAATCAGATACTGATTGAGTTTTTTAGTATGCTCATATTTTTTTTCTATATTGCTGTATATAATTTCTGATGCTTTAGTAAAACCGCATATACCTGATAAATTTATAGTGCCTGCTCTTAATCCGGCATCTACAGAACCACAGATAAATGGATCAATATTAGTTTTTGGCTTAATGTATAACGCACCGACCCCTTTAGGCCCGTGTATCTTATGGCTGCTGAATGACATCATATCAATATTATTTAAATCTGACAAATTTATATGAAATTTTCCAAAAGACTGGACAGCATCCACATGATAATAGCATCTTGGATTTATTGATTTTACTAGTGATGAAATTTTTTGTATATCAGTAAGTGTGCCTAATTCAGAACATACATGAGCAGTGCTTAATAAAATTGTTTTTTCATCTATCATAGTTTTTAAAATATCAATATCTAAATTACTATCATTTTTTAAAGGACATATACGTATTTCAAATCCGAATTTTTCTAGATATTTTGCAGTATTTCTTATTGTTGGATGTTCGTAGGCAGAGATAACTATATTACTATTTTTTAAGTAATTAGCAAAAGCGATTCCCTTTAAAGCGAAATTATTCGATTCCGCACCTCCTGAAGTAAAAATCAGACTTGAAGGTTTTATATGTAAAATATCACAAAGAGTTTCTTTGTGTGCCTTAAATTTAGCATAAGAAGAAATACCTAAAAAATGAGAGCTTGATGAATTAGCATAAAAATCTTTATTTATAAGATTTACATAATCTATCACTTCATCATAAACATATGTAGAAGCTGCATTATCAAAATAAATAATCTCATTTTCCAACTTTTGCTTTTTTCTCCACTTCATTTACAAGATTCTTAATGTTTTTTCTCATTGAAGAATATAAATCTATAAATGTAGTTATCTGTTCTTCATCAAGATTATTAATCTCATCATATGCTATCAATTCTGATACATCTTTAACCTGTCTTTTAACATCAGTTATAAGATCTAATAAGGTAAGTTTTCTATATGTATTCTTAGTAAGTACTCTGTCATGTGCTAGTTCGTATACTTTTTTGCCTTTTTGCAGTTCGTAACGAGAGTAATTGTTGGGTACTACAGTATCAATATCAAATTTATTTTTTATTCTGTCTGCAAAAGAATAGAGTTGGTCTTCTTCACCATGGACAAGAAATACTTTTTCTGGCTTTTTTTCCATTTGTGCTAAATATGTGTCAAGATCATCCATATCCGCATGACCTGAAAAACCGTCAATCATTTCGATTCTAGCTTTTACATCGATAGTTTCACCTAGAATTTTGACACTTTTTGCTCCATCAGCAAGTATTCTGCCTAATGAACCATTTGCTTGATATCCTACGAAAAGTACAGTTGTTTTTTCTTTATAAAGATTATGCTTTAAATGATGACGTATTCTCCCGGCATCACACATTCCGCTTGATGATATAATAATTTTTGGTGAATTATCTCTGTTAAGTATTTTTGATTCTTCAACTGATTTTGTAAATACAAGGTTCGGGAAATCTAAAGGATTATCGCCTTTTAATATGTATTGTTTAGCTTCATCATCAAAATACTGTGTGTTTTTCATGAATACTTCTGTTGCTGATGTTGATAAAGGGCTGTCAATATATACTGGTATTTTACTAAAGATCGAAAATTTCTTTTTTAATGCGATATTTTTATTGAAAGCATAAATCATTTCCTGGGTTCTTCCAACTGAAAATGAAGGTATTATTACTGTACCACCCTTTAAAATAGTGTCTTCAATTATTTCAAACATAAGTTCTTCAGGATGCTCTTTAACTGTATGTCTCTTATTACCATATGTGGATTCCATTATAAGATAATCACATTCTTTTATTACAGTAGGGTCATTTATTATAGGTGTGTTAGGTTTACCTAGGTCTGATGTAAATGCTACAACAGATGTTTTGTTGTTCTCTGTGATGAAAATTATAATTGAGGAAGATCCTAGCATATGGCCGGAATCTATAAATTTAACAGTAATATTTTCATCAAGTTTGATTAAGTCATGATATTGTACAGCAATAAAATGTCTTAATGCATTATTAGCATCATCTATAGTATATAGAGGCTCGAGAAGCTCTAGACCTGCTCTTTGTCTTTTATGATTCTTATATTCTGTATCTGACTCTTGTATGTTTGCAGAATCCAATAACATGATATCGCATAAATCTTTTGTAGCTTTTGTACAAATGACAGAGCCTTTATAACCTTTTTTGTAAAGTAATGGTATTCTTCCTGAATGATCTATATGTGAATGTGTAAGTAGAACATAATCTATTTCTTGTATATCATATTTAAATCCATCAAAGTTTTTTGCTTTCGTTGCAGATGAACCTTGAAACAATCCGCAATCAATCATTACCTTCTTCCCTGCTGCTTCCAATATAATATTTGAGCCTGTTACTTCTTTTGCTGATCCGTAAAATGTTAGTTTCATAATAAATCCTTTCATTGTATATAATAACATAAAAGGAATAAAATTGTTAAGTTAAACCATTTTAAAGAACAAGAAGTAATTTTAGTAGCAAGTAATTTATACAAAAAAAATCCCTTTAACGGGAAATTTCTTGGCGTGCCAGAAGGGATTCGAACCCCCGACCTACGGATTAGAAGTCCGTTGCTCTATCCAGCTGAGCTACTGGCACATAAAATTGGAGCGGGTGAAGGGAATCGGACCCTCACAACCAGCTTGGAAGGCTAGTGTTCTACCACTGAACTACACCCGCATGTTTGCCTTTTGTATTATAACACACCATATGCTTGTGTCAATTAGAATTTTTGCATTTTTTGAAGAAGGTTTCTTGCATGATTCAAACCTTCCTGACTAATGCTTTTCCCATCAAATAGTACGGCAAGCTGTGTAATCCTTTCTTCTTGATTAAGTTTTCGTATATCAGCATATGTGGTGTCCTTTTCAGTATTCTTAAAAATAAGATAATGGTGGTCAGCTTTTGCTGCAATTTGGGGAAGATGGGAAATACAGATGACTTGTTTGCTTGATGATAAATCATAAAGTTTGACAGCTGTCATTACTGCTGCTTCCCCGCTAATGCCTGCATCTATTTCATCAAAAATATATGTTTCGACATCATCACTGGTGCTTATTATACATTTTATTGCAAGCATTATTCTAGAAATTTCTCCTCCGGATGCTATTTTTGCCATTGAAAGGGCTTCAATACCTTTATTTGCAGATATGAGGAATTCAATATCATATAATCCTTTTTTAGGAAAATCATAATATCCAAGGCTGTTCTTTCTAACATTTTTTTCAGAATGAATTTTGAAAACAGCATCTGGCATTTCCAATGAATGCAGATTATCTTCTACATGCTTGGAGAATTCTTTAGCACATTCAAGTCTTAAGGTATTAAGTTTCTCGCCTTTTTCATATATTAGTTTAGTAAGTTTTTCTATCCTTTCGATTTTCTGCTTATATATCTTATCAAAATTATCTATTTCATATAATTGCTTTTCAGCATCTTCTCTGAAGTTACGTATTTTTTCTACTGATGCTCCATACTTGTATGATAATTTTTTGAATAATTCAAGTTTGTTAATAATGTCATTATACAACTGCTCATCAAAGAAAAAATCTTCAGATATTTCTTTTAGCTGTGAAAAATTATCTTTTAAAATATAATAAGAATTCATCATACTTTGAGATACTGATACTATATCATTCATATCTTTCAATTTTTCTAGAGCTCGTGCTGAAAGATAAATTTTTTCTATACTGTCATTTTCTTCGATAATATTAATGCTTTCTTTTAAAGATGTCATATATTTTTCAGAATTTTCAAGTACTCTTCTTTGTCTTTCTAATTCCTCAACATCAAACTGCTCAACTTTTGATTCAATTATTTCATTAATTTGAAAAGTGAGTATATCTTTTCTTACTGCTCTTTGCTGTTCTGAACCACTATTCTTTAATATAAATTCAATAAGAGAATTATATTCATTAAGCTTAAAAAGGTACTCGTCATAATCGACTTTAATTAAGGATCCATATAATGTGTCTATGATTTTTTGATGAGAGGAAGGATCTAATAGTGTTTGATTTTCATACTGACCATGTATGTCACATAAATAAACCGATATATCTTTTAAAAAAGATAAATTACGGATTTTACCATTTACTTTGCATATGGAATTTGATTCAGAGTAAATGGATCTTGTAATTACAAGTATATTATCCTCAATATCAATTCCATATATTTTGGAAATCACATTGGATAATTTTTTTGGTAACTTATATACAGCTTCAACAGTAGAATATTCAAAACCTTTTCTTATATATTCTTTCATTGCTCTTTCTCCGTTTATTAGAGAAAGTGCAGTAATAAATACGCTTTTACCAGCTCCAGATTCTCCGGTAATAACATTAAAGCCATCGGAAAAATCGATAGTTGTATCCTTAAAAATTGCAAAGTTTTTTATGGAAAGTTGTAATAACAAATTCTACTACCTCAATTCATTTAAAATATTTTCATAGAAGGCCTGAGAATCTATATTTGTAGAGAAACAAGCAAAAATTGTGTCATCTCCTGCTATTGTACCAAGAAGATTTTTAATTTTTAAATTATCAATTGCAGATGCTACAGCTGGAGCAGTAGCCGGCAGAGTCTTAATCACCGCAAAATTCTGTGCTATATTTATTGATAGAAACGATGCTTTCAACACTCTGATAAGTTTTTCATGAGAATTGTCAGAAATATCATTTATTGAAGTATAAACAGAAAGACCGTCTTTATTAACAGCTTTGAAAAGCTTTAGTTCTTTTATGTCTCTGCATACTGTTGCTTGTGTCGCATCAAAACCATTTTTCTGTAACAAAGAAACAAGCTCGTCCTGAGTCTGAACAGGATATTGTTCAATAAATTCCAATATCTTTATCTGTCTCTTATTTTTCATTATCAGTTACCCCTATAGTATATTTTATTTCTTAAATTCTCATAAAATGAATTTTTCTGCATTTTAAGTAAAGACACAAATAAATCACTTCTCCTTACTTTTACAATATCTTTACCGTTAATTGATGAAACTATCCCGTCATAACTGAAGCAGCATTCAAAATCTTTGTTTTCTTCAACTATTAATTCAATACTACTGTCATTTTTTAATATATAAGACTGCCTATGCATCATATGAGGGCATATTGGAGTCATTAGTATGATTTCAGCTTCAGGATCGCTTACTGGTCCTCCAGCAGACATCTGATACCCTGTAGAGCCTGTAGGCGTGCTTATAATGACACCATCACCATCATATGTATCAATATATGATCCATTTATATGAACCGAAATAGCTGCTGTATCTCCAGTTACTTTTCTTGTAATGACTATATCATTTAAAGCATCGACGTTTCTTATTATCTCATTATCTCTTATTACAGAAGCATTAAGCATTGATCTTTTTGAAATAGAATATTGTCCTTTAGTTATGGATTGAATCAATTCCTTGTAATTATTTTTTTCAATTTGTGTGAGAAACCCTAAAGATCCTAAATTTATTCCAACTAATGGAATTGATAAACCTTTTGTCTTTTGAGCTATATCAAGCAGGGTTCCATCACCACCTAAAGTAATAATAATGTCAGAATCGTATATTTTTGATATATCTGTTTCACCGCCCTTGGTAATTATCTCACTATGAATTACCTTTGAATTCAAAGATTCAATAAATGAACAGACCTGATTTAGGAATACTCCGTTTGCGTCTTTATTAATATTTGCGAAAAGTGAAAATTTCATAATATGCTTCCTAATAAAATTATATAGTATATTAAAATAATATCAATGTTATTATTTTAGTGCTCCTTGTAACATAACCGCATTTGACACTGCTTCAACTAGCCTTTTATCGAAGGCTTTAGGTAGTATATAGTTAACATTCAGCTGTGAGTCGGAAACCAAAGAAGCAATAGCATCAGAAGCCGCTATTAACATTTTATCAGTTATTTCTTTAGCTCTTATGCTAAGAACGCCTTTAAATATTCCAGGAAAAGCCATAACATTGTTTATTTGATTTTCATAATCGCTTCTTCCAGTACCAACTATTAGTGCTCCTGCTTTTTTTGCATCTTCAGGATTAATTTCTGGTATTGGATTTGCCATAGCAAAAATTATAGGATTTTTATTCATACTTGTAACATCATTTACTGTAAGAAGATTTGGCCTGGAAACACCGATGAAAATATCTCTTTGTTTTACTGCATCTTTTAATGATCCTGTCATATGTTCTTTATTAGTGAGTATGGAAAGCCTTTTTTTATGTTCACTTAAATTATGCATTCCACTACAGAGTATACCTTCAATATCACATATAAGTATATCTTCAGCTCCAGCTTTTAAAAGAAGATCGCATATTGCAGTTCCTGCAGCACCTGCCCCGTTAATAACTATTTTTGCTGTATTAATATCCATTCTTTTAAGTTTTAATGCATTTTTTAATGCAGCAAGTAGTACAACTGCAGTACCATGCTGATCATCATGGAATACGGGTATGTCACATTGTTTTTTAAGTTCCTTTTCTATATAAAAGCATCTTGGAGCGGATATGTCTTCTAAATTTATAGCTCCAAAACTTTTCGAAATATTGCGTATCGTTTTAATTATTTCATCAGGATCTTTAGTGTCAATACATATCGGGAAAGCATCTATATCAGCAAATTCTTTAAATAAGGCACATTTTCCTTCCATAACAGGCATTGCTGCCAAAGGACCTATATCACCTAACCCTAATACTGCAGTACCATCTGTTATTACAGCAACAAGGTTGTGTTTCCTTGTATATTTATATGCAAGGTCGTTGTTTTCATATATAGCAAGGCATGGATCTGCTACTCCAGGAGTATAAGCTTTGGACATTATATCACTATTATCCAGTTTCACTCTGGAAATTACTTCAATTTTCCCTTTCCATTTTTCATGCGATGATAATGATTCGGACTTTAATTGCATAAAATCAATCCTTTCGAGAAGTATGATAATATAATTTATTATTAAAAACAATATACAATAATAATTCTTAATATTAATATTGGGAAAGCAATAATGCTAATGTATAATCAGTATGTTACAAATAAATCATGAGGTATTAAATGAATAATGAATACATAAGATGGAAATCAAAAAAATTAAAGGATAATGATCTGAATATCGAACTAGAAAAGATTAAGGATAATAATGAAGCCATTGAAGATGCCTTTGGAATTAATCTTTCTTTCGGTACTGGCGGACTAAGAGGCATACTAGGTGCCGGAACTAACAGGATGAATATTTATACTGTAAGAAAAGCAACTTTTGGAGTAGCATCAGTACTTAAGTATGGCTCAAGCGTTGCAGTAGCTTTTGATTCGAGAATCAAATCAGATTTATTTGCTAAAGAAGCAGCTATGGTTTTCGCAAACTGTAATATAAAAGTATTTCTTTTCGACCGTGTATCTCCGACTCCCCTTTTGTCCTTTGCTGTAAGAGAACTTCAATGTGACGGAGGAATTGTTATTACTGCTTCCCATAATCCAGCAGAATACAATGGATATAAAGTTTATGACTCAAAAGGATGTCAAATAAATCCTTTTACATCAGATTTAATATTTAAGTATATGGAAAATATTGATGTTTTTAATGAATTACCAAACGAGATGGATTTTAATACTTGCCTTGAAAAAAAACTTATTGAATATATTGATGACAGTTTGATAGATTTATATATGGACACAGTTTGTAAACAGGCTTTTTATGAAGGTTCAAGAAGTATTAAAATCGTATACACTCCATTAAATGGCAGCGGACTTGAGTGTGTATTGGGTGCAATAACTAGAAGAGGATTTACTGAATTAAAGGTAGTCAAGGAGCAGATGTATCCAAATGGGCTTTTTCCCACATGCCCTTACCCTAATCCTGAGATAAAACAAGCGCTTGAATTAGGTATAAGAGATCTGATAAATACTAATTCTGATATTCTTATAGCTACAGATCCTGACTGTGACAGAGCTGGTTTGGTAATAAGACGAAAAGATGAGATTAGAATACTGAATGGTAATGAAACAGGTATTCTTATGTTTGATTATATATGCAATATGAGAATTAAGAAAAAAATTATGCCAAAAGATCCAGTAGCAGTAAAAACTATTGTTACAACAGACTTAGCTAAAAAAATTGCATCTGAATATGGTGTGAACATGATTGAAACTCTAACAGGATTTAAGTTTATCGGTGACCAGATAGCTATTTTAGAAGAGAGTGGAAAAGAAGATAGCTTCATATTCGGTTTCGAAGAAAGTTGCGGATATCTTTCTGGTACATATGTTAGAGATAAAGATGCTGTAAATGCTGCTGTTCTCATAACAGATATGGCAGATTATTATAATGATATTGGTATTAATATTCTTGACAGACTAGAACAGATTTATAAAAAATATGGATATCTTATGACTTATCTGGGTAATTATGAGTATCCAGGAATGTCTGGATTAGAAGAAATGAAAAAAATTATGTTTGTTTTAAGAAATAACAGTTTAATGACAAAGGATTATTTAAAGGAAATAGGTCATCTTCATTCTGATGTTTTAAAGTTTGAAATTAATGATTTAGGAACTGCAATAGTACGTCCAAGCGGTACAGAACCAAAAATTAAAATATACTATTCATCAGAGGGTTATGATATGATTGATTCAGATATAAAGTTAAAAAAACTAATATCAATTATGGAAAGGATGCTGAATTTGGCTTGATGCATAAGATAACATATATTAATTCTCACAAAAAGAAAAAAAGATTTGCTTATGAGATATTCGGTTTTTTATATTCATTGTTAATTTTAAGTATTTTGATTTATTACCTTTTTAAAGAATCATTTTTCTCTCTAATGGCAAACGATCTTTTTATAACTGATTATGATCCAGCGCTTAAACCTCTATATTTTATATTGATTTTTGCAGGCATTCTATTGATAATGTTTAATTTTGGACTAATAGGCATCTTCAAGACAAGGTTATCTTATCTACTTTATCCAGTAGTATTTATAACTGGGATAATGTTATCTTTAAGCGGTTTTTTATATGGGCAAGATTTAAACATACATATTTTTAACACTTATGCTATATCCTTTTCTTGTTTTTTTATTGTATTAATGCTTTGCTTTGTTTTTGAAAAAAAAGACTTATCAAGATATGGAAGTTCTTTTATGCGAATACTTGATATAACTTGTGCTTCATTTTATATACTATTCTCGATATGGATATTATCTGGCTTATTTGAAAATTTATATATTAGATACTCTGGTTTTATTCAAATTTTATTACTTGTCGTTTCAGTAATATATATAATTTCTAACAGTATGTATATATTCTTAAAATATGAATCAAGATACAATATAAAATAGGATATTACTTATCTAATTAAAGGAATCGTTTTATTTTTACATCATTTAATGATACATCAGGTAATTTTTTGATTATTTGAAAATCATAACACCATGCGCAAGTAATACAATCAAGATCACGTAAAAAAACATCATAATAACCTTTGCCATAACCTATTCTATTTCCTTGAAAATCAAAAGCCAGTCCAGGTACGAATATAACCTCAAGTTTTTCTGGTGGGAAAAGGATTTTCTCTTTTGGTATCTGTATTCCAAAAGAATCTTTTTCATATAAAATATTTCTTTTAATTTGTAATGGTATAAGTTTTTTGTTTTCATCAATAAAAGGTACAGATACATTTTTACCTTCATCCAGAAGATAATTAATCAGCTGACTTGTATCTGCTTCATTTTTTATGGGAAGATAAGTCATATAATTTTTATAATTAATTAAATCAGAAACAAGAAACCTATTAAATAATTCAAGCGAATATTCTATTACTTGAGTTGGATGAAGTTCTTCTCTTCGTCTTTTCATATATAATCTAAGTGCTTTTTTACTTGATATATCCAAAATATCCAATTATATTACTATACCTCAAAAAACATATTATCTACATATTCATCTGTAAATTCGCTGTCTTGGCTTAATTCAATGTATTCAGTCAAATTTCTTATGTTATCAATTGTTTCGATATTTGTTTTATCAAGAAGAAGCATTGTGATCCCTGTCAAAGATGTATTACCTGCTGGAACTACCTTTTGTTTTAGCTCCAAAGGTATAAGACCAATTCCTGTAGAACTTTCCACATTCAATACAGTTCCGAAACCGCCGGCAAGATAAACTTTATCTATATCAGAATACTTATATCCAGATCTTTTTATTAAGATCTTTAATCCTGCAGCTATAGCAGCTTTTGCATTCTGGACTTCCCTTACATCCTTTTGTGTGAGGATAACATTGTTTGTTATCATAAAGCCTTCAGAAGATTCCATATATCCGGATTCCTCAATTATTCCATTTTTAAGCATGGAATAAATCGCATCAATCAATCCTGAACCACATATACCTACAGGTTTTTTATCTCCGATAGTAGTGAATTTATTAACATCATCATAACTGACAGAATTGATTGCACCTTGAATACCAGCGACTCCGCATGATATATTAGCTCCTTCAAATGCAGGTCCTGCAGCTGTAGCACAACTGTAAATCTTATTTTTAGAGCCGAGTACTATTTCACCATTAGTGCCGATATCTAATAAAACACAAGGTTTATCAGACATATGAATACCTGTTGCAAGTATGCCCGCAAGAATATCAGCTCCAACATAACTTGCTATAGATCCGCATACAATAATTTTTCCATTATTATTTATTTTAATTATTGATTTCAATTCGGGAGCATCATAGTCAAAAATATGAGTATCCAATGTGACAGGTGTAAATGGTGCAACTCCTATACCTGTTGGATCAAGTCCCATGAAAAGATGCTGCATTGTAGTATTGCCTGCTATAGCAACAAGGTTTATCTCATTATATCCAACTGATGTATCTGAACATAATTTTTGAATTAAACTATTTACTTCATTTAAAATTGTGTCCTGCATAAACATAAGATTTTCTTTAGTGGAAGCGAACTGTATACGTGATATAACATCAGAACCAAATCTTGCCTGTTTATTAACATCACTTGCGACTGATAATCTTTTTGCTGTCTGTAAATCATATAAGGAAGCGGCTACTGTTGTGGTTCCTATATCTACAGCTACACCATAGCCATAAGTTATAATAGGATTAACAACTATTTTACTGTTTAGAAGCTTATTATCCGTCATAATAGACTGAACAGCTTTTATATCTGTAAGATCTATTATCTGACCATCTGAAATAGGAACAAAACAGGCTAACCTTATATTATCCTCAATTTCCTTCTGAGTTAGAAATACTTGTTCAGATGCTGAAATATCTGATTTATCATTCATTAACCTAATCTTACATTTACCGCATCTTTTACCTCCTCCGCAGGGAGCAATAAAGTCGATTTCAGGAATACTTTTAATCAATGAATATATATTAGGGTGTTTTAGATTACTGGGTTCAAATTCAAATGTTTTAGTGTCTGTTAAAATTTTTATAGTCATCTGTATCTCCTTATTAGCTACTTAATAAATCATTCTGTCCTATATTATACATACAGATGAGAAATATGACACGCATTTTATTGTATAAAATATTCATAATGATATAATTATGAAGAAGTAATAAGTAAGGAGTTTTAAAAATGTGTCATAATGAAGTCAGAACTAGATATGCTCCATCACCAACAGGTTTTGTACATATAGGGAATTTACGATCTGCCCTTTACGAGTATCTTGTTGCGAAAGCAAATAAAGGTAAATTCATACTAAGAATTGAAGATACTGATCAGAAGAGATATGTTGAAGGCGCAGTAAATGTTATTTATGAAACGCTTAAAATAGTTGGAATAAAACATGATGAAGGTCCTGATATCGGTGGTGATTATGGGCCATATATGCAATCTGAAAGAAAAGATATTTATCTTCCATATGCCAAAAAGTTAATTGAAAATAAAAAAGCTTATTATTGTTTCTGTTCAGAAAAAAGGCTTGAAGACCTTCGTTTAGAAGCCGAAGAGAAAAAAATACAGTTTAAGTATGACAGGCACTGTCTTAATCTATCTGCTGATGAAATTCAGAAAAGGCTTGATGCCAAAGAACCTTTTGTCATTCGTCAGTTAATGCCAGATAAAGGAACTACAACATATAATGATGCTGTATATGGTGATATTACTTTTGATAATGATGTTCTTGAAGATCAGATATTAATAAAGTCAGATGGATTTCCTACATATAATTTTGCTAATGTTATTGATGATCATCTCATGAAAATCTCCCATGTAGTAAGAGGTAGCGAATATATAACATCTACTCCTAAATATGTCCGTTTGTATGAAGCTTTTGGCTGGGAACCTCCTATTTTCGTTCATCTTCCCTTGGTTGTTAAACAAGGCGGTGGAAAGATATCAAAACGTAGCGGGGACGCTTATTTTTCTGATCTTATCGATGCAGGTTATCTTCCAGAAGCAATTGTGAATTTTATTGTATTGCTAGGATGGAGCAGTGGTACAGAACAAGAATTCTTCACGCTTAGCGAATTAGAAAAAATATTCGATATTAAAGGAATAAGTAAATCACCTTCAACATATGATACTGATAAACTTAGATGGATGAATGGTGAATATATCAGAAAAAAAACTCTTGAGGAATTTACTGAAATTGCTTCATCATGGATAGACAAAGCTTTTGTAAACAAACTAGATAAAATGAAAATTTGTTCAATGATTCAAAAACGTGTCGAGGTGCTTAATGAAATTCCAGATATGATTTCTTTTCTTCAAAATCCCGTGCCGATAGATGTACTTCTTTATGATAATAAAAAAAGCAAATGCACTATTCAGGAAGCTAAAAAAATCTTACCTATTATAAAAAATAAGATTCTTGATATGGATATTTTTGATCATGACACAATTTACGAAATGTTTACATGCACAGCAGAAGAGCTTGGAGTTAAAAACGGATTAGTAATGTGGCCGGTTAGGATAGCTTTAAGCGGGATGCTTGTTACTCCTGGAGGAGCTGTGGAAATTGCTGACATACTAGGAAAACAAGAAACATTAAAAAGAATTAATGGTGCAATAACCCAGTTGGAGAATGAAAATGCTAAAGTATGATGATCTTCCTGAATACTGCAGGGATTTTTTATCATATCTAGAAACAATACAAAACAGATCTATTCAGACAGTTAATGAATATTATTATGATATTCGTATGTTTTTGAGGTTTGTGAAAATACTTAAATTTAATGTAAAAGATGAATTTGATGATATAAATGTAAAAGACATTCAGGTTTCTGTGCTTGAAAAACTTACTTTGTCAGATTTTTATGCATACATGACATTTTTATCTAGAAATAGAAAGGCATCTTCTAAAACAAGAGCAAGAAAAGTCGCTTCTCTAAGATCTTTTTATAAATATCTCTTTTCAAAAGTTAAACTAATAAATGTTAATCCTTCCTTGGAACTTGAAACTCCAAAACATAAAAAAGGTCTCCCCCGCTATTTGAATCTAGAAGAAAGTACAAAACTTCTGGACAATGTATCCAGTAGGCACGAAAAAAGAGATTTTGCTATGCTAACACTTTTTCTTAATTGTGGGATAAGAATTTCTGAACTTGTAGGTATAAATATAAGCGACTACAGAGATGATACTATTAAAATATCAGGGAAAGGAAACAAGGAACGTACTATTTATCTTAATGAAGCTTGTAAGAATGCAATTAATGAGTATCTTAAAGTACGTCCAAATGATAAAGCAATTGATAAGAATGCTCTTTTTTTAAGTGAAAGACATTCAAGAATAAGCAGAAAAACAGTGCATGTAATTGTTAAAAAACAACTTTTTAATGCAGGTATAGATGTTACTCAGTATTCTGCACATAAATTAAGGCACACTGCAGCAACCTTGATGTATAAACATGGTAATGTGGATATCAGAGCATTACAGCGTATACTTGGTCATGAAAGTATTGCCACAACTGAAATTTACACACATCTTGATGACGAACAGTTAAGAAATGCAACAAAAAACAATCCTTTATCAAATTATAAAAAAGAAATTAAAGAATGATAAAGAATGATTTGGAACTTTAATAGTAAAAAAACGTATAATATGCAATACTACCATACTTTTACTATACTTTACAATAAGATTAGTATAAGGTAAAATATATTAGGTTTTGAATTTATGAGGAGGCAGTATGATTTTAAAGAAATTCCTTTCAGTATTCGTATCAGCAATGTTTACCATATTGATAATCACAGGCTTGATTGCAGTAATACTTATAAATGTTAAGCAACAAAAAGCAGATTCAGTGAATATTAATAATAACTCCGAATATTCAAGCAATTCAGATAAAGAAAATCCAGATTGGCTGGATCGTTATGTAGAAACAAAACAACAACCTTTTAATATACTTTTATTTGTTACTGATATAAAAGGTTATGATACTGATACGATAATTCTTTTTAATATTGATTCACAAAACAGTAAGGTAAGCGCTATGAGTATACCAAGAGATACTCTAGTTAAAAATCAACAGAAGGCTGTTTCTATTTATTCCACATCAACAAATACAATTTTAAAAGACGAAAAAGTAATTGATATTTTTGAAGAGCTCCTTGGCACTGAAATTAAATATACTGTAAAATTAAATATTTCTGTTGTCCAAAAAATAATTGATGAGATGGGAGGATTATATTTCCATATTCCTGCAGATATGTACTATTATGATAATGGTATTGATCCTGTCACTGGAATATATGATCCGGCACAGGAACTTGTAATCGAATTTAAAAAAGGTGAAAAGCATCTTACCGGTACTGAAGTTGTTAAACTTCTGAGATTTAGGCAACCTGCACCAGGAACTGCATCGAACGAACTTGATGAATATTATGCTGAAGGTTCAGATTTAAACAGGATAGAAATGAACAAACAGATTTTAAATGCTTTCATTGACCAGATGTTTGAGATGACAAAAAGAAATCTTATAAATAAATTAACGAGTTTATTATCAATCGTATACAATGATTTGGATTTATACATTACTTTAAATGATGCTCAAAACATACTGGATATAATAATGAAATCTGTACCAACTGACACAAATGAGAACTTCACCTGGAAAGGTATTAAATGGTATACCCTTCCCGGCTCTTCTGAAAATATATCAGGCACAACTTATTATCAAATAGATATACCTGCTGTATCAACAATAATTAAAAATTCATTTTATACAAAGCTGGATTAGATTAATGGATGATGACAGCTTTACAAAAGCATATAATAAAGGTATAGGCATTTATCAAGATAAAAAATGTATCGGTGTTCTCGGAGAAAAGAAACTACACTCGATTTTGAAATATTATATAGAACCTGATACGTTTTATCATGAAATAAAGATAAATAATTTTTATGCTGATATTTATAAAGACAAGATGATTTATGAGATTCAGACCTCCTCCTTTAATAAATTAAGAACTAAACTCACTTCATTCCTTACTAATTACAATGTAACTATAATTTATCCTATTGCATATAATAAATGGATTTACTGGATTAATGATAAAGATGGCACAATATCAAAAAAAAGAAAAAGTCCTAAAAAAGGAAGTTATTTTGATTCTTTCAAGGAATTATATAAAATAAAAATGTATTTAAAAAATGAAAGGCTAAGTATTAAGCTTTTTCTAATAGATTTGAACGAATACAGGATTTTAAACGGTTGGAGTGAAGATTTGAAAAAAGGTTCTTCACGATATGAACGAATTCCAATAAAAATTTATAGCAGTCTTTCTTTGACGCAAAAAGAAGACTACTTATATTTTATTCCTGCTAATCTGAATCAACCATTTTCAGTAAAACAATATGCAGATAATATGAAAATCAATAAGAAATTGGCAGGTATTGTACTTAACATATTGAATCATCTCGATTTAATTCATATTTCAGATAAAAAAAGAAATGCATATCTTTATAAATTAAACATGTAAACATCCATAATGCATTATTTCAAGTAAATATTTAAAAGTAAAACGATACAAAAAAAAGACCTTGAGGTCTTTTTAAGTCATTAAAGATTTTCGTAGAATGCTTTGAAAGCTTTATATGTCATATATATATCTGCTTTGCTTGCAAGTTCATATGGGGCATGCATAGAAAGCAGAGGTACACCAGCGTCCAGTACATTTATACCAATTTGTGCCGCAAATTTTGCAATTGTTCCTCCACCACCTACATCAATCTTGCCAAGTTCGGCTATCTGCCAGACAATATCATCACTTTGATCAAATAATTTAGTAATAGAATTTACGAATTCTGCATTAGCATCACTTGCTCCACCTTTACCGCCAGAACCTGTATACTTGCAAATTGCTATACCTCTATTTACATAAGCAGAGTTATTTGCTTCAAAAACAGCCTTATGGTTAGGGTCAAATGCTGCAGTCACATCTGCTGAAAGCATAACTGATTCTCTTAAGATATTTTTAATGTTATGATGTTGTTTTTCTTTGATTTCTGATATATCAAGTAATTCAGAAATAAGTTCAGTGACATATGTTATAGTATCACATTGAGCTCCGGTATTGCCGTTAGATCCTATCTCTTCCTTATCAGAAAAATAACAGTAACATGTTTTATCGTTAATGGTATTACTTGATTCATAAAATGCCATTAGTGATGTATATGCACATACCCTGTCATCATGACCATATGCTCCAACAAAAGATTTATCAATACCTACATCTCTTGCTTTTAAGGCTGGAACTACCTCTATTTCTGCATTTATAAAGTCTTTTTCAGTAATACCATACTTATTATTAAGTAACTGTAAAATTGTCGCTTTTACCTTATCAGACACCTCTGTGTCGATATTAGGTACAGAACCCATAAGTAAGTTAAGGCTTTCTCCAGGAATAGCCTCTTTTAATGGAAGCTTATTTTGTTCAGCAGCAAGATGAGGTAGAAGATCAGGAATTACGAATACAGGGTCAGTATCATTCTCACCTATAGTAATCTCTACTTCAGAACCATCATTCTTATAGATAATGCCATGAATTGCTAAAGGTATTGTCACCCATTGATATTTTCTTATTCCGCCGTAATAATGAGTTTTTAAAAAACCAAGCTCAGTATCTTCAAAAATAGGAAGAGGTTTTAAATCAAGTCTTGGAGCATCTATATGTGATCCTATTATCTTTATACCTTGTGAAAGACCTTCTTTCCCTATAGTAATAAGAATCATAGCTTTATTGTTTTCTATGTAATAAAGTTTATCTCCAGGATGAAGCTGTTGTTTGTTTTTGTATGCGCTTTTTAATGAAATAAAACTATTCTCTTTTGATAAACAGAGATTATGAATGTATTTAACACATTCTCTCTCAGTTTTACATTGGTTAAGAAATTCCTTATATCCATCGGAAAACTGATTAATGGCTGTTACCTGGTCTTCTGAAATTTCTTTCCATACATTTTTTCTTTCATAAAAAAGCAAATTTTTAACATCCTTATTCTCTACCATTTTATACCTCTATTCGCATTTTTTATTATGGCAACAGGAGTTACAAGTATATTCATCATCATTAACCTGTTCTCCAATACTTTTTTTGTAGTTATTTATTGCAGCTTTTATTGCTTCTTCTGCAAGTACTGAGCAGTGTACTTTAACAGGAGGAAGACCATCAAGAGCATCCATAACAGCTTTATTAGTTAAAGATAAAGCTTCTTCAATACTTTTACCTTTTACAAGCTCGGTAGCCATGCTGCTTGTAGCAATAGCTGCACCGCAGCCAAATGTCTTGAAACTAACATCTTTTATGATGCTGTCTTCAATTTTCATATATATTTTCATAATATCCCCACATTTTGCATTACCCACTTCGCCTATAGCATTGGCATCAGCAAGTTCGCCTACATTGCGTGGATTTGAAAAATGATCCATAACTTTTGCACTGTACATTAATCATTCTCCTTTCATTCATTATATTATACCATATCATTGATAATAATTTAAATTATGACTTTTCTTTTAAAAAAGTCTCAAATAAAGGTGACATCTGCCTGAGTTTTTCTACAACTTCAGCAACATTATCAACTATATAATCTACATCATCAATACTGTTATCTCTTCCAAAAGTAAGCCTCAAGGAACCATGTGCTACTTCATGAGGTAATCCAAGTGCTAAAAGCACATGTGAAGGGTCAAGTGAACCCGATGTGCAAGCAGAGCCGGAAGATGCAGATATACCTTTAAAATCCAACATTAATATCAGGGACTCGCCTTCAATAAACCTAAAACAAAAATTGATATTATTTACAAGTCTTTCATCAGCATCACCATTAAAAATTATATAAGGTATTTTTTCTTCAATACCCTTTTTTACAGCGTCTCTTATTGTTCTTATATGTTTATTATAAATCTGCATATTATCGACAGATAATTTTAAAGCTTCAGCCATACCAACTATTCCAGATATATTTTCGGTTGCTGCTCTTCTTGTTTTTTCTTGTCCTCCTCCATGGAAAAGGTTATCAATCATAATCCCTCTTCTTATATAAAGCGCTCCTACACCTTTAGGGCCATAAAATTTATGTGCTGATATTGACATTAAGTCAATATTCATTTTTTGTACATCTATCTCAACAGATCCAGCTGCCTGTACTGCATCAGTATGGAATATTACACTGTGTTTTTTCGCAATAGCGCCAATTTGAGCAATTGGCTGTATAGTACCTATTTCGTTATTTGCAAACATTACTGATATAAGTATAGTATCTTTACGGATTTCTTTTTCAATTTTTGCAGGATCTATAATTCCATTTTTTTCGACAGGTACAATCGTAATATTGAAACCTTGTTTTTTCATGTACAGGTAAGTGTCAAGTACTGCATGGTGTTCTATATTCGTAGTTATTATATGCATACCTTTGTTTTTATTAAAAGAACATATGCCTTTTATTGCCCAATTGTCGCTTTCTGTTCCACATGAAGTGAAATAAATTTCACTGCTTTTACAATTAAAACATGATGCAATTTTTTCTCTTGAATCCTCAATTGCCTTTTTGTTTTCACGGCCTAAAGTATATATTGAAGAAGGATTTCCATAATAATTTCTCATATATGGCATCATTTTCTCTAAAACGTTTTGATCAAGCTGAGTTGTTGCTGCATGATCTAAATATATTTTTTTCATATAAGTCTCCTATTTCTCTATAGTTGTATTATTAGTATTTTCAGTGTCATTTTTGCTTGCTTTTTCTGATGATGTGTTTCTGAAAATTATAAAATATATGATTATTAAAAGTATATACGCAAATAGGAATATATCTTTATAAAAATCAAATACCATCAGATTCAATATTACAAATACAAAAAGTACAAGATATATCCATGCTAGTACTCTTTTAAATTTTATTTTCTTTTTTTCATCCATTCTGTAAGTTTCCCTTCATCACCATTTTGTGTCGGTTTAAAGTATATCTTATCCTTAATTATATCAGGCAGATATTGTTGTTCAATATAATTTCCATTATAGTCATGAGCATATTTATAGCCTAGCGAATAACCATGATCTTTCATTTCTTCAATAGGTGCATTTCTTAGCCACATAGGAATGGTTCCGGTATCAAAGTTTTTTATGTCCTGCATAACATTAAAGATACCTGCCGAACATGCATTTGATTTTTCTGAAACAGCCACATAAGCTGCTGCCTGGGCAAGTATAAGAGCAGATTCTGGCATACCTATCATTCTAACAGCATCTGCTGCAGATTGTGCTACAACTAATGCATTCGGGTTAGCAAGCCCTACATCTTCAGCGGCACATATTACTATTCTTCTTGCAATAAAATTAATATCTTCTCCTGCAATTAATGCTTTACCTAAATAAAACAAGGTTCCATCAGGAGAAGAACCTCGCATTGATTTTATAAAGGCACTAATGTTATCGTAGTGTTCTTCACCATTTTTATCAAAGCGTATAGTATTGTTCTGTATACATTCTTTTAAGACATCTGATGTTATTATAATTTTTCCATATTTATCGCATTTTGTAGTCTGTACGGCTAGTTCCAGTGCATTAAGAGCTATTCTTGCATCTCCAGAACACGAAGATGCAAGCGTAAGCAGAATTTTATCTTCAATTTCTACATCATATTCGCCAAGACCTCTTTCCTTGTCATATAATGCGTTTTTAAGAATTATAAATATGTCTTCTTTAGTTAGTGGATTGAGCATAAATACCGTTGAACGTGATATTAATGCTTTATTTACCTCGAAATATGGATTTTCGGTTGTAGCTCCAATTAATACAATTGTCCCATCTTCTACATGTGGAAGTAATGAATCCTGCTGAGCTTTATTAAATCTATGTATCTCATCAAGAAATAGTAAAGTACGTCCATTAGGATTTAAAAACTGATTCTTGGTATCAGAAACAATTTGCTTTATATCAGATATTCCACAAGTTACAGCATTCAGGGATACGAATGAAGACTTGGTCATATTTGCAATTATACGTGCAAGAGCTGTTTTACCAGTCCCTGGAGGTCCAAAAAAAATTATGGAATGAAGATTATCTGCTTCTATTAATCTTCTTAAAAGTTTTTTTTCTCCTACTATATGCTTTTGTCCTACAAACTCACCCAAAGACCTTGGACTCATTCTGTAAGCTAAAGGTTCATTGTTCATTATATAAAGGAAACCTATCTATTAAATTTTTTACTCTTTCAATAGCTTTATCTTTATAATTATCATAATCAGTAAGTGTATTATAAATGATATGTGCAATTTCAGTCATTTCAGATGTACCCATTCCCCTGGTAGTCACAGCAGGTGTTCCTAGCCTAATGCCGCTTGTTACTGTAGGTTTTTGAGTATCATATGGAATTCCATTCTTGTTGCAAGTTATATGAACAGAATCAAGCATATGTTGCGCATCCTTTCCAGTTATATTTATACTTCTAAGGTCAGCAAGCATAAGGTGGTTATCTGTACCTTTTGTTACTATGTCTATACCTTCTGCCATAAGAGCATTACATAAAGTTTTAGAATTATCAATAATATTCTGTTGATATTTTTTAAACTCATCAGATAATGCTTCTTTGAAGCTTACTGCTTTTGCTGCAATTATGTGCATGAGAGGACCGCCTTGAGTTCCAGGAAATATCGCGCTGTCAATAGCTTTTTTATATTTTTCTTTGCATAGTATAAGTCCGCCCCTTGGACCTCTTAAAGTCTTGTGCGTAGTAGTTGTAACAAAATCCGCATATGGTACAGGATTTTGATGAAGTCCTGCTGCTACAAGTCCTGCAATATGAGCCATATCAACCATTAAGTATGAGCCAGTCTCATCAGCTATTTCTTTGAACTTGGAAAAATCAATGAATCTTGAATATGCTGAAGCACCAGCAAGAATCATTTTAGGTTTATTTTCAATAGCAAGTTTTCTAATCTCATCATAATCAAGCATATTTGTTTCTCTATTTACACCATATGATACTATATTAAAATAGCTTCCTGATATATTTTTTGCCATTCCATGAGAAAGATGACCACCACATGATAAATCTAAGCTTAAAACAGTATCATTAGGCTTTAAAGCAGCAAAAAAAACAGCAAGATTAGCATTGGCTCCGGAATGCGGTTGGACATTAGCATGATCAGCTCCAAAAAGTTCACATGCATATTTGATTGCAAGTTCTTCAACTATATCAACATATTCACAACCACCATAATATCTTCTTTTCGGATACCCTTCAGCATATTTATTTGTTAAAGGAGTTCCCATTGCATCCATAACGGCTTCACTTATAAAATTTTCTGAAGCAATCAGTTCAATATTATTTTTTTGTCTGTCGATTTCTCCTTGAATAGCATTTGCTAATTCTCCATCCACCTTGCGGATAGAATCTAGTTTGTACATAATATTCTCCATTTCAATTATTCAACGAATTTAATTATATCATCTTTTAGTTCCGGATAATATATCGCAAATATTTTAAGTTCTTTTTTAGAAATTTTCCTTTTCATCAGCATATCAGGTCTTTTTATAAATGTAAGATATATGCTCTGAGCCAGACGGAATTCCTCTATATTCTTATGATGTCCAGATAGTAAGATTGAAGGTACATTTATTTGGTTGTATATTTCTGGTCTAGTATATTGATGACATTCTAAAAGATTATCTGTGTGAGACTCATCCAAATAGCTTTGTGGTTGTGGTAGCACTCCATCTATTAATCTGCTTACGCAGTCAATCAAAACCATAGCCGGTATCTCCCCTCCTGATAAAATATAATCACCACATGAAATTTCTTCGTCTACAAGAGAATCTATTATTCTCTGATCAATACCTTCATAATGACCACATAGAATATTAATATCTTTTATTTTTGATAATTCCATAGCTCGTGTCTGTGTTAACACATTTCCTTTAGGTGACATGTATATCGTATGTGATTTGGGATAACTTTGAATAGCATCAAAAACAGGTTGGCACATCATAAGCATACCAAACCCGCCACCATATGGGTAATCATCAACTTTCTTATGTTTATCGGTCGAGTATTCGCGAATATTAACAGTATTAATATTTATAATTCCCTTAGTTGTTGCTATTGCCAGTATTCCGTAGTCTAGAGCCTTAAACATATCTGGAAAGAGCGTAAAAATATTAAAAGTATTCATCATCCAATAAGCCCTTTGGTATTGAAATACTGATATGCTTTTTATTTATGTCAATATTCAATACTGCTGATTTAATTGCTGGAAGCAATATTTGCTGTTTATATTTCCCTTTGCTTCCATCTATTACATAAACATCATTGCTTCCTGTTTCAATAATATCGATTATCACTCCTATTAAAGATTCATCTTCAAAAACTGTACAACCAATAATATCAGTCATATAATAAGAATCCTTTTCAAGGGGGATTGCATCTTCCCGTTTTACAGAGATAAAAGAGTTATTTAAGGATTCTGCTTTTGTTCTATCATTTATTCCCTCAAGTTTTAATGCAGCTAAATTATTTAAAAATCTTACTGATTGGACAGTATATTCTTTATTTTGTATAAACACTTTTTTTATAGAATGAAAATTAGATGCATCACGGGTTATAGAAAAGACTTTTATCTCTCCATTTAAGCCATGAGCACCTATAATTTTTCCTATATCCAATAAATCCATCAATTAAAGCACATCCACTGTCACTCTTTTTCTGAGTTTGATCGCGTAAGCTTTCATTACTTTTCTGATCGCTGTTATCGTATTCCCATTTTTGCCGATAATTCTGCCTACATCATTAGATGAAGCAGATATCTTAAAAATAGTGTTTCCATCATTGTCCTCTTCTTGTGATATTACAACTTGGTCTTTATCATCGACAAGAGCAAAAACAATGGTCTCGAGTAATTGCTTCATTAAATTATCCTCCATTAAGCAGTATGCTTTTTAATAAGTGCTCTGACTGTTTCAGTGCATTGGGCTCCTTTGGCAATCCAAGCATTAGCTTTATCCATATCTATTTCAAACTTAGTTGGATTAGCAAGAGGATCATACATACCTATTTCTTCTATGAATCTTCCATCTCTTGGATATCTTGAATCTGCTACTACTACTCTGTAATACGGACTCTTTTTAGCACCCATTCTCTTTAATCTGATTTTTACCATTTTTATTTCCTCCGTTTTATATTCTTATTCAAAAAGGCATTTTAAATCCTTTGAATTTCTTTCCTTTCATTCCTGTCATTTTCTTCATCATAACCCTCATGTCCTCAAAACTTTTTAGCATTCTGTTTACATCTGTAACTGTTGTTCCACTTCCTGCTGCAATCCTTTTTCTTCTTTTAGCATCTAGAATCTTTGGATTTTTTCTTTCTTTGGCTGTCATGGATTGAATAATAGCTTTTGTATGTATTATCTGCTTCTCATCAACTTTGACATTCTTTAATGATGCTCCGCCTGGAATCATGTTAAGTATATCCTGCATATCTCCCATATCTTTAAATTGTTCAAGTTGTTCTAAATAATCTTGAAGTGTAAATGAAGATGTTGCCAACTTTTTTTCCAACTCAACAGCTTTTTTCTCATCAAAGTTTTGTTGTGCCTTCTCAATAAGGGTAAGAACATCACCCATTCCTAAAATTCTTGATGCCATCCTATCAGGATGAAAGGGTTCAAGATCACTTAGTTTTTCTCCGACTGATGCAAATTTAATTGGTTTATTGACAATCTTTTTAATAGATAAGGCAGCTCCACCTCTTGTATCTCCATCAAGTTTGGTCAGAATAATTCCGGATAACTGTAGTTTCGCATTAAATCCTTCAGCAATATTCACAGCATCCTGACCTGTCATAGCGTCTACAACAAGCAAAGTCTCATCAGGATTTATTGTTTTTTGAAGTATTTGAATCTCATTCATCATATCCTCATCAATATGGAGTCTACCTGCTGTATCAAATATGAGAATATCAATCATAGCTTTTCTTGCTTGATCTATTGCATTTTTTGCAATTTTAATTACATCCTTTTGCTCCTTTTCATAATATACAGGTACATCCAGCTGTTTTCCTAGAATTATTAGTTGATCAATAGCTGCTGGACGATACACATCACAAGCTACTAGCATTACTTTTTTATTCTGTTTTTTGAGTATATTGCCAAGTTTTCCACAAGCAGTTGTTTTTCCTGAACCTTGTAAACCGCATAACATATATTTATTTGGCATATTTGATGAGGTTATAAGTTTTTCATTTTTACTTCCTAATAAAGATATTAATTCCTCATGTACTATTTTAATAACCTGTTGTCCAGGAGTAAGGCTTTCCAATACTTCCTTATTTAATGCTTTTTCTGATATAACTGAAACAAAATCCTTTACTATCTTATAATTAACATCGGCGGAAAGAAGGGCAAGTCTGATTTCACGAGAAATATCCTTAATATCACTTTCGGTTATTCTTCCTGTATTTCTAAGTTTTTTCATTATAGTGCTTAATTTTTCACTTAAGCTTTCAAATATTGCCATTTAATTCTCCACAATTTCATGAAGTACAGTTAATGCTTCATCAATTCGGTTTTCAAGAAGCATATCTTTTATTTTGTTCTCATTATCCCTGTTTACTAGTAATTTTGAATAAATACCGAGTTTTTCTTCATAATCTTCTAAAAGGTTTAATGACCTTTTAATTATATCATGTGCTGCCTGACGAGTAACTCCCATTTTTTCAGATATTTCATATAATGAACAATCTTCATAAAGATATAGACAGAGAGTATCGAATTGTTTCTCTGTAAGTAATGATCCATATATATCTGCTAATATCCCTGCTCTGCTGTAATTATCCATAAACACCTGTAAAGTAATATTACTTGACACATAATACATTACTAGTAACCTGAAGTCAATAAAAAAAAGAAGTTTTACTTCTTTTTTTGAATAAGTTAATTAAATAATTAAATTGTAAGTTTTTATTAAGGGACAGGTGTAATCGGAATTCTTATTTCCTGACCTGCATAAATCATGTTTACATCAGCGATTTCATTAAGTCCAGCTATTACTTCAACAAATATAGCAGTGTTTGGATAATTAAGGCTGTAAGTATCATTATAATAAGCAGCTATTTGATTTAGGCTGGTATGATTTGTAGTAACCTTAACTTTATGAATTATGTACTGCGTCTCAATAGTTGGTTCTGGTGAATCAGTCGGTTCAGCAGATGATGACTGTTCAGGAGTAGGAGTAGATGAAGGTGAAGGTACCACAATCGGAGAATATATGCTAGATGGTGTTGGAGATTCTTCAGAGGATTTTTTATTAAATATGACATTTAGAAGTTTAACCATTCCTAGTATCAATGCTGCCATAACACCTAATACTACAATTATACTTACAGCTCTTTTAATATATATTGATGTACGTCTTTTTTTACTTTCGCTTTTACTAAGTTTTATTGAATCAAAAGAAGAGGCTTTAGCAGACTTGTTTTTTTTGTCTGTAAAAACTACATCATCAGTTGTTTCATCCCAAAAACTTTCTTTCTTAGATGGTTTACCTTCAAATTTTATCTGCTGTAAAGGTGCGGTATAAGATTTTTGAATTTCATCGACTGGAAGCTCTTGTGTATTAATTTCATTTCTCATAAAAGTTTTTGATTTATCTTGTATGAGTTTAACCAGAATTACAGTAACTGAAAACTCTTCATTATTAATTGATGAGTATAAAGAAGCGATATTTTGGGCTATTGCTTCTGCTGAATCAAAAGTGTTAATGCGATCTAGAATATCTACTGAAGTAACAGATTTTGCTATAGTATTTGATAAAAGTATTATCAGGTCGTTGGTTTTTAATGCCGGAAGCTGTGCTGATTTTATCCTATCCTCGTCATTTTCAGTAAATATTTTAACTATATTTCCACCAGAAATATATATAGCCGATTCGGTATCTGTTGTTGTAATAAGTCCCCGATCATAGGATATAATTGCTGCACTGACTTGTCTGTTCATCGGCTGTATTTCTCCTGATGATTCGAGGTCGTCAAGATAAGTCACTGTTGTAGAAATATATTCCTCGAAATCAGAAAATTTTGTTTCAACATCGGATTCTTTGTATTTTTTTGTATAACGTCTTATTTCACGCATTAATGATACATCCGTTTTAGTATCATTAGTTTCCATATTCTCATCAATCAAAAAAACAAAGTCTGTATCAGCATACTCCATTATGACTTCTTTGCTATCATAGTTCAAAGTATTTATTACTTTGCCATTTACATATGCTCTAAGATCAGTTTCCTTCTTGTTATTGCAGGTAATATTTGCTGTATTGAGTAATATTTTTCCCATTGTTCCACCCTTTTGTATCTTGTTCAAGTTGAATTTTAACATCCGTGATATTAAAAATCAATCTTAATTACCTTTCATGTATGTATTTTTAAAAATTTTGACAAATTTAATTAAGTCTTCATTATCAGTATTATCAGTATTTAATATAATATCACCTATATTAATATAATCTATCATCTTCATTTGCATTTCAATTCTTTTTTTTGCTTGTGCTTCATTAACTCCATATCTATTCTTTAAACGATTTATTTGATTGTCTTGATTAGTACATGTAACTATTTTTATATCGGTTAAATCTAAAAATCCTTTTCTAACTGGAATCGGTACATCCAGTACTATATTATTATTCATGTTTTCTTTTAAAAATTTATGCATCTGTGTTATTACATATTTATGTGTAATGCTATTCAGTTTTGTAAGTAATTCCGTGTTTGCAAGAACATTGTTCAGTAGTAGTTTCCTATCCAATGTACCAAAGATAAAAAGAATTTCTTCACGCATCATTGTATCAGAACTTAATAGATGATTATATGTCTTATCTGCATCAAATACTTTAAAACCATTTTCGAAAAAGGCTTGTGCTAATGAACTTTTTCCTGTAGCAATCTGACCTGTAATTCCTATAATCATAAATTATCCTTTCAATAATGAATCCTGAACGGATACATCTATGCTAAGAGGAACTGATAGACTAAATCCTTGTTCCATTGCATTTACTAATAATTCCTTTACCTTTTCTACTTCATCTTTGTGAGTTTCAATAACAAGCTCGTCATGTACTTGTAGTATAAGTCTAGATTTTAAATTCATTTGTTTTAACTGCATATATACTTTAATCATAGCTATCTTGATTATATCAGCTGCACTTCCCTGTATAGGAGCATTCAGAGCAACTCTTTTACCAAATTCCCTTACTGAGAATTTTGGAGAGCTAAGTTCTGGAAGATATCTTCTTCGTCCATATATGGTAGTAACATATCCATTTTCAATAGCAGATTTAACAATTTTCTGCATGTATTCCTTAACACCTGAATAATGATTTAAGTAATCTTCAATATATTTTGTAGCTTTTTTTACAGTTACATCTATATCCTGTGAAAGGCTGTAATCTGATATTCCGTAAATAATTCCGAAATTTACAGCTTTTGCAGCATATCTTTGTTCCTTATTGACTTGTTCTTTTGATATACCAAATACTTTTGCAGCTGTTGCTGTATGTATATCTTCATTATTAATAAATGCATTTATCATATTCTCATCTTTAGAAATATGAGCAAGAATACGTAATTCGATTTGTGAATAGTCTCCGCTTACAATTGTGTATCCTTCTTCAGGAACAAATGCTTTTCTTATTTTTCTTCCTATTTCTGTCCGAATTGGAATATTCTGCATATTAGGGTCAGTAGAACTTATTCTTCCAGTAGCAGTTACAGTTTGATTGAATTTACTATGAATCCTACCATCATTAGCTATAGATGATAGCAAACCTTGAGCATAGGTAGAATATAATTTTGAAACTGTACGATAATATAGTATTTTTTCAACAATTGGGTAAGCTTTAAGTTTATCAAGTACATCAATTGAAGTGGAATAACCTCCTGAAGCATTGTTTTTTGCATGAGGTAGATTCAGTTTTTCAAACAAAACTTGTCCAAGCTGTTTAGGAGAGTTAATATTGAATGTACATCCTGCATATTCAAATATTTGTGTTGCAGTAATATTCAACTCATTATCAAAAAATTTGGACAATTCTATTAGATATTCTCTATCTGCTTTTACCCCTACGAATTCCATATATGCTAATATTTCTATTAAAGGAAGCTCTATGTCGTAAAAAAGAGATTCCATATTGGTATTTTTCAGTTCATTTTCTGTATGCTTATACAGAAAAGCAATCTTATAAGGTTTAGGGTCATTACTTGAGCTTGAAGGGTTAAGATTTCTATATGAGTCATCAATATCATATTTTTCTTTCATAGTATCAAGAAGATATAATGCGGTAGCAGTATCATAATACTTTTTCGGTATATTAATTTCATTACTAAAGCAGTAAAGAAAAATCTCTTTTAGATAATGTGATACTATTTGTATTGTGTCACAGAAAAGTGCTTTAAGAATTTCATCTGCTTTTTCACCATAAGCTCTTAAAATATCATTATTCTCATTTATAATTTCAATATCCAACATATCGTTTTCAATTCTGTAGGAAAGAAATACTTTTGACTTTTGCGAAATAAGATGTTTTACATCAAATATTTCATTGAAAATAATGGTATGTTCACTAGATTTTGTATCATGCTCATCAAGATGAAATTTTTGTATAAACGAATTAAACTCCAATTTTATAAATAATTCAAGCAGGCTGCTGTTATTAAAAGGTTTTTTTTCAAGATCTCTTATTCTTAATCCATTTAATGGAACTTCAGTATTAATTTTTGAAAGTTCTTTACTTAGAAAAGCATTATTTTTATCATTTAATAACTTTTCTTTCAAAGATGGTTTGGATATATTATTAATGTTTGAATAAATATTATCTAGGCTGCCATACTCCTTAATCAGATTAAGAGCACCAACCTGACCTATCCCTTGAACACCTGGAATGTTATCGGATTTATCACCCATTAATGCCTTTACATCAACATATTTTGATGGATGTATCCCATATTCGTTCAGAAAATTATTCATATCAAATATATTTACAGCTTTTTGACCAGAAGTAACTGTTGGTATTTTTACTGTGCATTTATCGGATACAAGCTGAAGCATATCTCTATCACCTGTAAGTACAACTGTTTCTATATCATCCGAAGAGTATCTGGATAAGGTGCCAATTATATCATCTGCTTCATAACCATCTTTTTCAAGAATAGTTATGTTCATAGCATCAAGTATATTTTTAAGAATGGGCATCTGTTCAGATAATTCTGAAGGCATCCCTTTTCTACCTGCTTTATATTCTTTATATAATTCATGCCTGAACGTTTTGCCTTTTAAATCAAATGCAACAGCAATATGAGTGGGATTATCTTCATTGAGATATTTTTCCAAAATATTCAGGAATCCGTAAATAGCATTTGTAAAAAGGCCATCCTTTGTTACTAGCATATTTGCAGCCATTCCATAAAATGCTCTATTCATAATGCTGTTTCCATCAATTAACAGTAGTTTTTTCATATATTATAATTATACCATGAAAAATAAGGATATTCAGTCTGAATAAATTATTACAAATTTAATATATTCGACTGAATCACTAACAATACTTTCATCATTCTTGCTTTTTATATCTTCTTTAAGATTAAGTTCCTGCACGAGTTTCTGCATATTAGAATTACATGATATGAATGAAATCTCATTATTTTCAGCTTGCGTATATACTTCGATAATTAGGAATTCATCTGAAACAATATCAATATCTTTTATTATTTCATCGTAATTTTTATCAGTAACATAGTTATATACAATAAGATTATCATAATTAATAGTATTTGATGATGAAAAAGATCTGTCTGCTGATTCAGAATCATTGTTAGTTGTTATCCCAAATGTGAGGTATTCTTTCTGGTCACCAGTTATTTCCTGAGTTTGAGCAGCTAAACCTTCTTTCATATTTACCTTATTGAAGCCTTGGGTAAATATGTACACTCCAATAGCAATTGCCATACATGCAATAGCAGCTGCATACCTTATATATATTTTTTTATTTATAATAGATTTAGGCTGTTCTTCACTTATTTTTTCCAAAACTGCATTTTTTATATTAATACTATATTCTTTCTTTAAACCTTTAAGCATTGTATTTACAGAAAGCACTGAATAGTAATATTCTTTACAAGACATACAATTATCAAGATGAATATCCAGAATTTGCTTTATTTCATCTGGTTTATTTTGATTTAGATATTCATTTATTAATTTTTTGCATTTCTTGCATCTAATCATAATTTCTACTTCCTGTTATATATTACGTACGCAGTGCCTAAAAAGTTCCTTTTTCTTTTAAAATTGAAGCAAGTTTATCTCTTGCTCTAAATAGTCTCGATTTAACTGTGCCTACAGGAACTTTTAGAATATCAGCAACCTCCAAAAGAGATAATTGCTCTATTTCAAATAGTATTATTACCTTTTTAAAATCTTCAGACAGCTCATTAATAGCGGCTCTGACAGCTCTTATGGTCTCATTACTTATAGTAATATTTTCGACATCTGCTTTTGAATCCTCAATTTGAATAAAATATTCATCTTCATTCTCTGCAATAGGTTTTTCTATAGGTATATCATTTTGATACCTTTTATTCTTACGCAATAAATCCAGTGAGGTATTGGTCACAATTCTATATAGCCATGTGTTAAAAGAAGATTGGAAATTAAACTGTTTGAGGTTTTTGAAAGCTTTGATAAATGAATCTTGAACACAGTCAAGAGCATCATCATGATTTTGGACTATTTTTATAGATATTGCATAAGCTTTATTCTGGTATCTTTCAATAAGTATCCCAAAAGCAGAATTATCGCCATTTATGCTCATATTTATAAGCTGTTCATCGCTATAGTCCATAAAACCTCCATTCGTTATATTATAATATCATGAAAATTTGTTTATTAAAATCCTGATATTATTTAAGTTGATTATGAATATGCGCACTGATATAATTCTTTCTATGAAATTGAATGTTTTTTTATCTATACTGTCCTGCAAGATATCATGTAATCTGTTAAGAGCAATTAAAAAAGGCGGTACTGCACTACCGGGAAAAATAGCATTATTTTTCTGCAAGGATATTCTAAAGCATGTAGCAAAAAATATAAAAGTTATACTTGTGACAGGAACAAATGGTAAAACTACTACATGCAGAATTATTGAGAATGGATTCAAACAAGCTCGGTTAAACTATTTTTCAAATAAATCAGGAGCTAACCTGCTCAATGGCGTTATAACATCTTTTTGTTTAGCATCTTCCTTAACAGGAAAAAATAGAAATGATTATGCAATAATAGAATGTGATGAAGCCGCTCTAAGCCAGGTAACAGAATATGTCAACCCTAGTGTCATACTAATAACAAATATATTCAGAGACCAGTTAGACAGATATGGTGAAATAACTAATACTTTGAATCTAATAATAAAAGGTATTAACAAGAGTGAGTCAGCCTGTTTATGTATAAATGCAGACTGTTCTTTATGTACACACATTTCAGATTTATCTTCAAAAAAAGCTTTATTATTCGGTATTGATCAAAAAATATATGATAATCTTACTAAAGAACCTAAAGATGCATTATATTGTATTAAATGCAGACATCCGTATACTTATGATTATATAACTTATGCACACCTTGGCGGATTTAATTGTCTTAATTGCGGGTACAGACGTCATAATCCAGATATACATGTTATTGAATTAATAAATACCGATCAAAAAGGCAGCGAAATTTTACTAAAAATCGTAAATTCTCAGTATAGGGTAAGAGTGAATCTTCCCGGAGCTCATAATATATATAATGCTTTAGCAGCAGCTTGCGTGCTTCATGCTATGAAAATTGATGATCTCCATATTTTAAATGCGATTAGCACCTTTGAAAGCGGTTTCGGACGAATGGAACAGATTATAATAGAAGATGTTCAGACAAACATTATACTTGTAAAGAATCCTGCAGGATTTAATCAGATACTAAATTATCTCTCAATGATTGATAATAATTTCATATTAGTTATCATGTTGAATGACCAGTCTGCTGATGGAACTGACGTGTCTTGGATATATGATGTATCTTTTGAAAAGCTTCTTGATATACAAGATAAGATTGCTCACACTTACATAGGAGGGTCAAGAGCATACGATATGGCTTTAAGACTTAAATATGGAGGACTTGATATAAACAATATAACTATAGAACAAGATGATATAAAACTCTTAAAAAAGGCTTTAGCGCATAATATACCTGTATTTATAACTCCTACCTATACTGCTATGTTTAACTTAAGGAATATGCTTGCACGACAATACTCATTAAAGGAATTTTATGAATGAACAGACAAATAAAAATATGTCATCTTTATCCTGATATTTTAAACCTTTATGGGGACATTGGAAACATAATCACTCTTAAAAAAAGATTGTTATTAAGAGGTATAGATTGTACTGTTCAAAACATATCAGTTAAAGAAAGTCTTTATGTTGAAGATTATGATATTTTCTTTATTGGCGGAGGACAGGATTTCGAACAAGAAATACTGCTAGAAGATCTGCTTGTTATTAAAAAACCTTTAATTAAAAAGGCTGTTGAAGAGAATAAGACATTTTTAGCTATTTGCGGAGGATATCAACTGCTTGGAAACCATTACAAGACATGGGATGGTGTAAATCTTGAGTTTGTTGGTGCTATCGATATAAATACTATTGGTGATAAAAAGAGAATGATTGGCGATTATATCTTCAGATGTGAAGATGAAAAAGGTTTGTTTGATGTCGTTGCATTTGAAAATCACTCAGGCAAGACATACATTTCTGATAACATCAAACCGCTTGGTACTGTTATTTATGGGAATGGCAACAACGGAATAGATAGAACTGAAGGTGTAAGATACAAAAATGTGTTTGCTTCTTACGGACATGGTCCTCTTCTTCCTAAAAATCCAAGATTAGCAGATTTAATTTTAAAAACATCTTTAAAACAGAAATATGGCGATTGGGATTTAATTGAATTAGATGATTCACTTGAAACTAAGGCTAATAATATTATGATTGAAAAAATCAAATATCGTATAAAGAAATAATCTGTGTTATTGTCTGGAAAGATCTTTTTGCATATTCAGCATATTTTTTTGATTTGTTTCTTATATATTGTCCTAAAGGCGATAATATTCCGTAATTTGCATTCATCGGCAAATAGTTTTTGTTTGGTATAGTGGAAATATGATTTTGAAATGCTCCTAACATTGTATTTGCAGTAAAATCTACTTTTTTCATATCACATGCTTCTTTTAAACAATTAATTGCTGACACAAGCCCTGATGAAGCGGAAGGCAGATACCCCTCTACACCTGTAATCTGTCCAGCAAAAAAAAGATTTCTTACACTTTGCATTTGATAATATTTATTAAGGACAAATGGTGAATTTAAATATGTATTCCGATGCATTACCCCATATCTTATTATTTTACAATTTTTAAGAGCAGGAATAAGTTTAATTAATTCATCCTGCATCGCAAAAGTCAGGTTTGTCTGGAATCCTACGAGGTTATAAATACTTGCTGTAATATTATCCTGCCTTAACTGGATAATTGCATAGTCTTTTGAATTTGTGTGCGGATTAGTCAATCCTATTGGTTTCATAGGACCGAATCTTAAAGCATCATATTCTCTTTTTGCCAATACTTCGAAAGGCATACATCCTTCAAATATTTTCTGTTCTTCAAAATATCTTAACTGTACTGTTTTGGCATTTACTACAAATTTGTAAAAGATATCATATTCTTCTTTTGTTAAAGGGCAGTTAATATATGATTTATCTTCACTGTTGTACCTTGATGCCATGTATGCATTACTAAAATCAATATCTTCATATAGCACTGTTGGTGCAATAGCATCATAAAAAAATAAACTATTTTCTGATGTAATATCAATAATGCTTTTAGCTAATTCATCAGATATTAAAGGTCCGCATGCTACTATAGTATATTCATTTTTATTTTCAATAAAAGTATTTATATCATTAATTCTTTGAGATATAACATTTATATTTGAGTCCTGATTGATATATTCTGTTATATCTTTAGAAAAATTTTCTCTATCTACTGCTAAAGCAGTTCCAGCAGGTATTTCATTTTTATAGGCATATTTCATTATTAAAGATCCCAACATATTCATTTCTTGTTTCAAAAGGCCGCTTGCAGTAGTTAATGATTTACTTTTCAATGAATTACTGCATATTAATTCTGCAAAATAATTACTTTTATGAGCACAAGAAAAACTATCGGGTTTCATTTCATAAAGATTGACTCTATATCCTTTTTGAGATAAATAATTTGCAGCCTCACACCCAGCAAGACCTGCTCCTATAATATTGAATACCTTTTTATTAGTCCTGATCCTTTTCACCTTTCTTAGTAACTTTTACAAATTTCGTTACATAATCACATTTATCAGAAGAACATCTGGTCAATGCTTGTTTGTCCTCATAAACTTTAAGTAGGATATTGTTGCATTTTGGACATTTTCTATCTTTAATAATTGTACCCCATGAAGAAAAATCACACTTCGGATAATTTTCACAGGAAATAAATTTTACTCCGCCTTTTGTTTTTTTATTTATAATTTTACCATTACATTTCGGACAAGCATAACCGGTATCATCAACAATCTTTTTGGTAAAATCACAACTGGGATATCCTGAACAACCTAAAAAATCACCAAATCTGCCTGACTTCAACAACATTGGTTTTCCACATTTTTCACACAATTCATCAGTAGATATTTCAATTTTACTGTTATTTTTATCTGCTATTTTTATTTGCTCAATATATTCTTTATAAAACTGATCTATAAGTGAAATCCAATCTACTTTTCCTGATTCAATATCATCAAGCTGCTTTTCCATTTGTGCTGTAAAACCATAATCAAGAAGAGTAATAAAGTTTTTAACCATGAATTTATTAACGGTAATACCTAATTCTGTTGGTAATAATGATCTTTTTTCTCTTTTAACATAATTTCTCTTAATTATTACGTTAATTGTAGGAGCGTATGTACTTGGCCTGCCAATTCCCTTTTCTTCCATCATTCTTACTAATGAGGCTTCTGTATATCTTGAAGGAGGATTAGTAAATTTCTGTTGTTTCTGAAGATCAAGTTTATTAAGCTGTTCCTTTGGAGTTAACTCAGGAAGGTATATATTTTCATATTCATCCTGGTCTTGATCCGATGTTTCTGCCTTCTGTTCTTCATATACCGTCATGTATCCTTTAAATGTAACAATACTTCCACAAGATTTAAATAGATAAGGCCCGCATGCAATGTCTACGCATGTATTGTCAAGCTCTGCAGGGGCCATCTGACTTGCAATATATCTGTTATAAACAAGAGTATATAAGGCTAGCTGATCTTTAGTGAGGCTTGAAGAAATTTTGGATGGAGAATAATTAAAGTCAGTAGGTCGAATCGCCTCATGAGCATCTTGCGTATTATTTGAATTTTTGTAACTTGGAATATTTGAAGGGACAAACTCACTTCCAAAATTGTGTTTTATAAAATCACGAGTAGCCAATTGAAAGTCTGATGATATTCTAGTTGAATCAGTTCTCATATAGGAAATTAAACCGACTGAACCAATATTTTTTAGTTCAATACCTTCGTAAAGCTCCTGTGCGATTTTCATGGTTTTTGAAGTGGTAAAACCTAATTTATTTGATGCATCCTGTTGGAGTGTAGAAGTGATAAAAGGTGCAAAAGGATATTTTTTTCTTTTTGTTTTCTTAACAGATTTAACTGTAACAATATTGTTGTTTACATAATTATAAACTTCTGTTGCTTCTGTTTCATTTGATAGTTTTACTTTAACATTATCTTTACCATAAAATTTTGCTATAAATATCTGATCATCAGAAATTTTACTTAGTTTTAAAATTAAATTCCAATATTCAACAGGTACAAATGCATTAATTTCTTCTTCTCTATCACATACTAATTCTAAAGCAACAGATTGAACTCTGCCAGCACTTAATCCTTTTTTTATCTTCTTCCATAAAAGAGGACTTGTTTTATATCCTACAATCCTGTCAAGAATTCTTCTAGCTTGTTGAGCATAAAACATATCCATATCAATAGTTCTTATCGAATTCATCGCATTACTTACTGCTTGTTTTGTTATTTCATTGAAGGTTATTCTACATTTTGAGTTCGGATCAATTTTTAGTAAATGAGCAAGGTGATATGATATAGCTTCTCCTTCTCTGTCAGGGTCTGTAGCAAGATAAGTTAAATCGCTGTCTTTTACTGCTTTTTTCAATTTTTCAACTACTTCTTTTTTATCAGCAAGGACTTCATATTTGGGTTCGTAATTTTTTTCGACATCAATTCCAAAGGTTTTTTCTGGTAAATCTCTTACATGACCAAAACTGGCCATAACGCTAAAATCGTCCCCTAGAAATTTTTTAATTGTATTGGCTTTTGCGGGTGATTCCACTATAACCAGTTTTTTTGTCATAATTGCCTCCAATCAGCTGTCTTTACAATAATAAATGTTTTTCCAATTAATTTCAATAGTCTTTAACTCCTGACAGAATAAGTCAACATCAGTAATTACCCCTGCACCTTCTTTAATTAAAAGATTAGTTCCATTATATCCATTATCAATATAATTAGGAAAACAGTATACATCTCTGTTTTGAGATAATGCACAGTTTGCAGTAATTAATGAACCGCTTTTATTGCTTGCCTCAACAATTATTGTACAAAAAGAAAGTCCAGATATAATACGGTTTCTCTGTGGAAAATTCTTTTTTTTAGGTGAACTCTGCGGAGGATATTCACTTATAAGACACCCTTTATTATATAACATTTTATAAATATGCTTATTATCATATGGATAACATATATCAATTCCATTTCCTAAAACGCCAACTGAAATGCCACTTTCCAAAGCTGCAATATGGCTTATACCATCTATTCCTCTTGCCATTCCACTTACTATTATATAACCTTGTAATGACAACTTGCAACTTATGTTTTTAGCACACCTTATTCCATAATCACTTGGATTTCTTGAACCTACAACAGAAACCATACTATTTTTAGGTAAAGTACCTATGTAATATAGAACAATGGGAGCTCCATATGTATATTTTAGAATTTTCGGATAATCTTCTGAGTAGATATCAGTAATTTTTATATCATTATTAAATATTCTATATTCTAGAAAATCAATTTTTCTTATCATATCCAATTTATCGAATGATACATTTGATAGCAGAGAAATATTATGAAGCTCATCTTTATTCATCTTATATATATCAAATATGTTATTACATGCCATATACAATCTATATTTCTCATTTGGATTTAAAAAATCAATACATGAAAAATTATATCTTAAATCATTCATTATAAAATGATATTAAATATTTATGTATTATTGAATAGACAAATGATTATGTTCTTTCTTTAAAAGCTTCATAAATTTTCGAACATATCTTGTAACTGCTATATGCAGTAGAAATAATTGGAAAACTAAATGATATTGCATAATTAACAACATTATCATCTATCGGTAGATCATAAGGAATAATAATGCAAGACATAGATTTTTCTAAAGCTAAATCAATTGATGACTTATCAACATCCGAATTTACCCAAGCATAATCCTGTGAACCTTTTTCTTTAACAACTTTTTTGCAATCACAACAGAATACATATTGTATCTCTCTATTTAATCCAGATTCTGATGTTAAACAGCGACCTTTTAATATAGTTATTAAATCATTTACTACCATATCATATCACCGCCTTCATACTAATTCTAACATAAAAAAAGCGATAATTCTATCGCTTTAATTATATTGTTAATGTATCTTACTTTTTATTTTTTTGATAAGTATCTTTCCCTTTTGATATAGTGGGTATGTAACAGTTCATGAGCTTTGTGGCTTCCTGGCGCACCAGCATATTCATTATAGAATTTTTGAACAAATTCATTTTCATCAGAGTTTCTGTATGTCGCACGCATATCTTCAGAATACAAAGCTTTTGCTCTTTCTGCCCTAATATCAATCTTATTTCTAATTTTAGCAGGAACTATAGGTTGTCCACCTCCGTTTACGCATCCGCCTGGACATGCCATAATTTCGATGAAATGATAATTTTTTTCACCGCTCTTGATCATGTTTAGAACTTTTCTAGCATTACCAAGTCCGCTTACTGCACATACATTGACATCAATTCCCGCAACTTTTATGGTAGCTTCCTTGATTCCTTGCGTACCTCTAATTGGTTTGACATCAAGCTCATTGATTCTCTTACCTTCGAGTATGTAGTATACAGTTCTTAGAGCAGCTTCCATAACTCCACCTGTGGCACCGAATATTACACCTGCTCCTGTTGCTTCACCTAAGGGATTATCAAATTGAGCATCCTCAACAGTTCTAAAATCTATACCTGCCTCTCTTATCATTCTAGCTAATTCTCTGGATGTTATTGATACATCAACATCCTGTTCCATTTCATCTCTATCGCTCTCAAATTTTTTAGCAGTACAAGGCATTACTGATACAACAAAAATCTTTGTTGGATCAATATTGTTCTTTTCAGCATAATAAGATTTAATTAATGCTCCGAACATCTGCTGTGGAGATTTGCATGAAGATAAGTTATCTATAAATTCAGGAAACTCATGTTCGCAAAATTTAATCCAACCTGGGCTGCAGGATGTTATAAGTGGAAGTTTGCCTTTATTATTAAGTCTGTTAATGAATTCTGTTCCTTCTTCCATTATTGTAAGATCTGCTGCTGTGTCAGTGTCAAATACTTTATCAAAACCAAGTTTCTTTATTGCTCCGACCATTTTACCTGTAACTGGTGTACCAATCGGGTAACCGAATTCCTCACCAATACCTGCTCTTACTGAAGGTGCAGTCTGGATTATTACATATTTGTCAGGATCTTTGATAGCATCCCATACTAACTGAGTATTATCCTTTTCATATAATGCGCCAACCGGACACACGTTTATACATTGTCCGCAATTAACACAATTTACATCAGCAATGGATCTATGATCTGCAGTTGATACTATCGTATCATATCCTCTTTCCATAACATTAATTGCGCCAACAGTTTGGATTTTGTTACACGCTGCTATGCATCTTCTACAAAGGATGCATTTGTTATTATCCCTTACTATAGATTTGGATATATTATCTAAAGGTAATCCTTTTGGTACTCCATCAAATGATATTTCTCTTACATTAAGTTTATCAGCAAGCGCTTGAAGTTCGCAATTTTGATTTCTTATACATGTAAGGCAACTTCTATCATGATTTGAAAGTATAAGTTCAAGAGTAGCTTTTCTTATATCTCTAATTTTTGGTGAATTAGTAATAACATTTAATCCTTCAGAACATGGATACACACAAGCTGTCTGTAAAGCTTTTGCTCCTACATCAACCAGACACATTCTGCATGCTCCTATTTCATTAATATCTTTTAAATAACAAAGTGTCGGTATTTCAACATTTGCTAATTTTGCGGCATCTAAAACCGTTGTTCCTTCAGGTACCTGTAATTTTATGCCATCTATTGTAACATTAAGCAAATTCATTATTTATCCTCCCTATTTCTTATATATTGCGCCAAATTTGCATTTTTCATAGCATACTCCACATTTTATACATGCTTCATTATCTATCTTATATGGCGACTTTACGACACCTGATATTGCGCTAACCGGACAATTTCTTGCACAAATGCTGCATCCGACACATTTTTCAGGTTGTATGTAATAATTTAACAGATGTTTGCATACTCCTGATGGACATGATTTTTTGTAAATATGTGCTTTATATTCATCTTTGAAGTATCTAAGCGTGGAAAGTACTGGATTAGGAGCTGTCTGGCCAAGACCGCATAGTGCAGCTTCTTTTATTGAATAAGCAAGTCTTTCAAGTTTTTCAATATCTCCATCCTCGCCTTTTCCATTAGTAATCTTTTCTAAAAGCTCCAACATTCTGCGTGTGCCTATTCTGCATGGAGGACATTTACCGCATGATTCATCAACTGTAAATCCCAAGAAAAACTGAGCTATGTCAACCATACAGTTATCTTCATCCATTACAATGAGTCCTCCTGAACCCATCATTGAACCTATAGCAACTAAATTATCATAATCAATCGGTACATCAAGATGCTCTGCAGGAATACATCCACCTGAAGGACCGCCTGTCTGTGCAGCTTTAAATGCCTTACCATTTGGAATTCCTCCACCAATATCATATATAATTTCTCTTAATGTCATACCCATAGGTATCTCAATAAGTCCTGTATTATTAATTTTTCCGCCTACAGCAAATACCTTTGTTCCTTTGCTCTTCTCAGTACCAATTTTGTTAAACCATTCTGGGCCTTTATTTATAATTACAGGAATATTAGCTAATGTTTCAACATTATTTAAAATAGTAGGTTTTCCAAATAGACCTTTATTTGCTGGAAATGGTGGTCTTGGTCTTGGTTCTCCCCTCTTTCCTTCTATAGATGTCATTAATGCGGTTTCCTCACCACACACGAAAGCACCTGCGCCTAGTCTTAATTCAATATCGAAACTAAAGTCAGTACCAAAAATATTATTTCCGAGTAATCCATATTCTTTAGCTTGTTTAATAGCAAGATTAAGTCTTTTTACTGCTATTGGATACTCAGCTCTAACATATATATATCCCTGATTTGATCCTATAGCATATCCAGCTATAGCCATCGCTTCTAAAATACTATGTGGATCACCTTCAAGAACTGATCTGTCCATGAATGCTCCTGGATCTCCTTCATCAGCATTACAGCATACATATTTCTGATCATTTTGAGCTGCTGCAGCAAATTTCCACTTTAAACCTGTTGGGAATCCTGCACCGCCTCTTCCTCTGAGTCCAGAATCAAGAACAAGCTTAATGACTTCCTGAGGTTGCATGCTAGATAAAACTTTACCTAAAGCCAAATATCCATCATGTTGTATGTATTCATCAATATGCTCTGGATTAATGTTGCCGCAGTTTCTAAGTGCTATTCTAATCTGTTTTTTGAAGGATTTGGTTTCAAGTATATTTTTAATGCAGTTGTCAGAATCATCACATATCAAATATTCTGTACAAGGTGTTCCTTCAATAATATGTTTTTGCATTATATCTGCAGCTTTTTTAGCATCAACTTTTACATATGTGTATCTATCACCTCTTGAATCGTAAACTTCAACTATAGGTTCTAAACGACAGATACCTATACAGCCAGTAAGCTGTAGATCAATATTATTCAAATTTCTTTCCTGAATAATTTTCTTAAGTTCAGTCATTACTGGATTTGCTCCTGCAGCTATACCGCAAGTAGCCATGCCAACAAGAATCTTGTAATCCGATGTTTTGATGACTTTTTGTTTAATTTCATTTAATTCAGTTAATGATTTCATTAATATCCTCCATTTACCCGATTAATACTTTTTAAGTATGTTGGCAACATCGCCGGGCATCAATGTTCCGTATACATCTTCATTTATCATCATTACAGGTGCAAGACCGCAAGCTCCGACGCATCTGCATGCATCAAGTGAAAACTTACCATCTTTAGTACATTGCCCGACTTCTATTCCAAGTTGTTTTTTGAGTTCATCAAGTATATTGCTAGATCCTTTAACATAACATGCTGTTCCAAGACATACTTGAATTTTATATTGTCCCTTCGGATAAAGTGAAAACTGGGTATAGAATGTAACAACTCCATATACTTCTGATAAAGGAATACCAAGCGCATTAGCTATTGTTTCCTGTACGGACAATGGAAGATATCCGTATATTTCTTGAGCTTCATGAAGTACTGGAATAAGACCACCTTTTGTATCTTTGTGCTTATTTAAAACTTCCTGCAGCTTCTTTTGTTTTTCGTCCAGATTACAATTCTGACACATTAAATTTACCTCCGACATAGTATTAGCGTATAACCTAAAACATTATATCACAGAAGATTGTTATTTCAATAACAATATTGAAATACTATTTTAAATTTATAGCCAAATATTTCATATCATTAATTTATTAGTTGATCCGTTTTCCTTTGCTTACAGTAAATAGATATTTGAAATTGTTATCTAGTAAATTAATATCCGCATAATATCCTGATTTTATACATCCTCTGTATTTCAAATTAATTAATCTTGCAGGAACCGAAGTTGCTGACTTTAATACTGTTACTGGATCAAATCCAGCATTTATCATGTTATATACACCTTTAGCCATAGTAATACTGCTTCCAGCAATTGTTCCAGAATCATCTTTAACTAAGCCTTCTTTAACATTTACCTGTAATCCTCCTAAACTATACCTTCCATCGGGCATTTCTGTTGCAGATATAGAATCTGTAACCATTACAAGATTTTCTGGTTTTTTACATTTAAATAATATCTTCAGCATATCTTTACTTACATGATAAAAATCCGGTATATATTCGCATGATACTGAATCATCAATTAATCCAGCTCCTGTTATCATTACATCACGATGATGCATTACAGGCATTGCATTAAAATGGTGTGTTGATAACTTATAACCTGCCTCAAAAGCTTTACGAGCATCTGATGCAGAGGATTCGGTATGTCCAAAGGAAACTAACTTTTTATTTTTTAATAAGTAATATGCTAATGCATAATTATTATCTAGTTCACATGCGATAGTAACTCTTTTTACAATATTATCATAATTATCAGTCATTCTAATATATTCATCAATAGAAGGCTTTATAATAAATTGTTTACTATGCGCACCTGCTTTATTTGGATTAAGAAAAGGCCCTTCGAGATGAATACCGCAAAATGCTGGATGTTTAACTTTGGAATATCTAGCAAGTAATGTTCTAATATTATTAATATCCATAGCGACTGTTGTCGGGTAAACTGATGTAGTTCCTCTTTTAATATAACTATCAAAAAAATTGTTTATTTCAAAATCTGTTGAGTATGAAAAATCCATACCACATATGCCATGAGTATGCAAATCAATGTAACCAGGAACAACAAAACATCCTTTGACATCAATGGAATCTGAAATCTTAGAATATTTTTTTATATCAATAATTTTTCGATTTTCGATAAATATATTATACTTACCATCTAAAAATTTAAATCCATCAAAAATAGTGCAATTACTTAAGATCATTTATCCCTCCTATAGTTTTGTTTTTGACAAGAAGTCAAACTCATTACTTAATAACTGTTTGTAAATATTATTCTGCTGTATCTCTTCTTTAACAGCTTGTTGAGCAAGTTTAAGTATATCCATATCTTCATAAATATTTGCTATTTTAAAGTCAGGAAGCCCATGTTGTTTAATACCAAAGAAATCCCCAGGACCTCTCAACATAAGATCCTGTTCCGATATATAGAATCCATCATTAGAATTTACCATAACTTCCATTCTCTTTTTTGATATAACGGAATCTGATTGATTTATTAGTATGCAATAAGATTGCTTATCACTTCGTCCTACTCTGCCACGAAGCTGATGAAGTTGGGATAATCCGAACTGCTGAGCATCTTCGATAATCATTAATGTGGCGTTAGGTATGTCAATTCCAACTTCAATAATACTTGTAGTTACAAGTACACTAATCTCATTTTTAATGAATTTTTCTAAAATTTCATTTTTTTCTACATTTTTCATCTGTCCGTGAAGCATTAATATTGATAAGTCTGGCATCGAATTCTGCATCTGATTAAATTTGGTAGTTACATTAGTTATATCAAGAACTTCGTTCTCATAAATTGATGGGCAAACTACAAATACTTGTTCATTTTTGGATACGATTTTTTTAATAAAGTTATGTATTCTCGTTCTAAATGACTCATCAACTGAATAAGTCAGTACTCTTTTTCTATTTCGTGGAAGTTCCTTTACTGAAGAAATATCCAAGTCACCATACAATATTAGTGCAAGTGTTCTTGGTATCGGTGTTGCTGACATTACTAATAAATGAGGGAGTTGTGATTTTGCAGAAAAGTCGGATCTTTGTTGAACACCAAATCTATGTTGTTCGTCAGTAATACACAATGCTAGTTTTTTAAACTTTACATCATCTTGTATAATTGCATGTGTACCTATTATAAGATCAGCCTCATGATTTTCTATCTTTTCAAGTACAGATATTTTCTCTTTTTTCTTCATATGACCAGTCAATAACACAATTCTTATACCTAGATTTTCTAAAAGAATTTTTGCAGTATTAAAATGTTGTGATGCAAGCAATTCAGTAGGCGCCATAAATGCGCTTTGATGACCATTTTCAAAAGCACATATAACAGCATATAATGCTATAACAGTCTTACCACTGCCTACATCTCCTTGTAATAGACGATGCATTGGAAAACCGCTTTTGAAATCTTTCTGTATCTCTTCCATAGCTTGTATCTGAGCACTAGTTAGTTTAAAAGGCAATTTTTCTTCAAATTTATTTATTGAACTGAATTTGTTTATTATAAATGGTGTTTTTTCTTTTCTTATCCTATCTTTCAAAGTAAATAAAGCAAGCTGCATTAAGAAAAATTCCTCAAAAACAAGACGTTTACGTGCTAAAAAGAAATCTTTATCTGAAGTTGGAAAATGAATATTTCTTACTGCATATCCTTTATCACATAACTCATATTTCTTTTTAAGATATTCGGGAAATGGATCTTTAACTAAATCATCAATAAATACTGTTGCTGATTTTACCGCTTTTCTGATCTCATATTGATTTATTAATGGATTTTTTGAATAAACTGGCTGGATAATAAAAAAGTCATTTTCGTTATATGAGTATTCAGGATTCGAAAGACTGAAAAAGAATCCTTTTTTTTCTATTTTGCCAAATAAATATATTTTTGAATTTTCTTTAAGGATATTTTTTAAATAAGATTGATTGAACCAAGTTATATTAATTTGACCAGTTTCATCTTTAAAATCAGCTGTTGTAATATGCAGTTTACGCCCGTATGGAAGTTGTCTGAATGTAAGATTATACAACATACCTTTTAAGGCTATATATTCCCCTTCTCTTGCATTAGAAATATGAGATATATGAGATTTATCAACATATGCTCTTGGATAATACTCTAATAAGTCATTTATAGTATAAATACCAAGAGTGTTAAGTTTCTCTGAAGCCTTAATACCGACTCCTTTAAGATTAGTCAATTCATTCATTTTACTGTTTCCATTTTTTCAATTATTCTATCTAGAACGGATGAACAGGAATCATAAAAGACATAATTAGCATTTGAATCATATGGTGTAGTGGATTTATTAATTATGCAAAGACAGTTTTTATTATAAAAATTCACAAATGATGCTGCTGGATATACTGAAAGACTGGTTCCGGCTACAATCATAACATCTGCTTCAGTAATTGCATTAATTGATTGTTCAATAATATGCTCATCAAGTTCTTCGTTATATAGTACTACATCTGGTTTTACTAGTGAATTACATATATCACAGTTTATTATCTTATTCTTAGTTGATAACATGTAATCTAGTGAAAAAAATTTATTGCACTTGATGCAATGATTACAATTTATGCTGCCATGAAGCTCATAAACTTTACCATTTAATGCTATATTATGAAGATTATCGATATTTTGCGTTACTACAGTTATATCATAATTCATATTTTTTAGTTTTGTAATACCATAATGAAATGCATTTGGCTTTGCTTCAGCGTGAATAATATTATCAAAATAAAAGCGAAAGAAGATTTCAGGTTTATCGAAAAAGAATTCATGACTTAAAATTTGTTCTGGATTAAATCCATTATATCTTTCCTTATATAATCCCTTTGTACTTCTAAAATCAGGTATTCCACTTTCTGTTGAAACACCTGCACCTGTAAAAAAAACAATCTTTTTTGAACTTTTAATTATCTTTGCTACATCTTCTATCATTATATTATCTCAATCGAATATTCCAACATTTCAGTTTTTTTGGGCATAAGACAGCGAATACCTACTTTATTTTCTAGTTTTTTATCAATAAAATTACAGTCAGGAAGACTTGACCATGGTTCTATGCAAATATAATTTGTATAGAAAGGTCTTGTCCAGATTCCTAAATAGTCAAAATCATCAAATCTTACTTTAACTTTCCTACTTTTTTCATTGCATTCAAGAACAACTTCTCTTTTGCTGATTTTAGCACTATCCAGAATAAGAGCATCATTTCTGAAAACATCTGGTTTTAGGTATAATTTATTATTAATCAGATCAATTTTAGATAAATCCTTATTAACCATTATGTTTTTATCAGTAGTATATGTGTAAATAGAATTATCAGAAAAATGAATATAATAATCATCCATTATTTTATTCTTATCGAAAGTAAGATTATAGCCTTCGTGACCTCCTACTTCATAATACATTGTTTTATATCCATTATTAATGGTCATGTACTGCTTCTTGATAACGTTATCTATAATCTCATAGGAAATTATAAAATCAAAATCAAAAGGATACATGCTATATGTTTCCTTGCTTCCATGCAATCGTAATGATAAATAGTTATCAGTATTTTCAATTATTTCAAAGGTTGAGTATTTAGCAAAACCATGTATTTTCATTTTGTACATGTTATAATCATATTCATATTCTTCATCCTTGAGTCTTCCGATTAATGGAAACAGGTTCGGAGCCTGACCATTCCAGATTTCAGGATTTTTCTGCCAAAGATACTCATATCCTTCCTTTACAATAGAAGCAATTTCAGCTCCTATAGGATTAATTCTGACAGTTAAATTTTTATTCTTTAATGTGATCATTTCTTACCTCTCATATATGTATTATACCATAATCAATATTGATGTTTTCATGTCTATATGTTATATTAACACTTAGGAGGATGATATGAAACATACAATAGATATAAAATTTCTTTCAATAAGTGATGTTAAAGAATTTGCGGATATAGTATCTGCATTCAACTATGATATAGATTTAGTCTCAGGCAGGTATGTAGTAGATGCTAAATCCATTATGGGTATTTTTAGTTTAGATTTAAGTAAACCAATATCTTTGGTAGCTCATACTGATGATATTAAACCATTAGCTGAAGCAATTAGAAAATTTTGTTAAGAAATTAAAAAAGAAAACGGGTTATAGATGAATGAACTGACCCGTTTTTTTATGCGTTTTTATTTATCAGATTTTCTAAGACTCTTTATAAACCTTAATAAGCTTATTGACTGTGTTTTTAATATATGTATTTTCTGCAAGCTCTATCATACCTTTGTCAATTGCTGTGCTTAGTTTCTTGTCAAAAGGTATTTTATCGAGAATGGGTATACTTAATCTATTATTGTCATTATCTCCGAAAAGCTCAATTACATTTGAACAATTATCACATACTACATAACTGAAATTCTGTATAGCTCCAAGAACAGTTATATGCATCATTTCTGCCATTTTAACTGCTTTTTCTACAATCATCGAAACTAATTCTTGAGGTGAAGTTACAATAACAGCATAATCTACAGGAATTGACTGAAATACGGTTAAAGCAGTATCTGCTGTTCCTGGTGGCATATCTATAAGCAGATAATCAAGTTCACCCCAAATTACATCAGTATAAAACTGTTTAAGGATTCCTGATATGACAGGACCTCTCCAAAGCACGGGATCTGTAACATTATCTAGCAATAAGTTGATACTGATTATTTTTGTGCCTAGGTTAGTCTTTGCAGGAAAAATTCCTGATTCACTTCCTTTAACTCTTTCGTTTATATTAAATGATTTTGGAATCGAAGGCCCTGTTATATCTGCATCCAGGATACCAACCATATAACCAGCTCTAGTAAGCTCTACAGCTAAGAGGCTGGTAACCATGCTTTTACCTACGCCTCCTTTACCGCTTACTACTGCTATTACATTTTTAATTTGAGAAAAATCATTTGGTTTTTCTTTTTCTATTTTCTTTTCACAAGAATTTATACTACAGCTTGAACAGTTGTGATCACATTGTGTCATATTTTACCTCTTACTTTGAGTAATAAATTGCATCATCAGGTATCTTTCCGCCAACACTAGCTGGATTATTATTATATAAGAATTCAAAAAAGGCATTAAGGCTTTCTTTTGCATCATCAGCATCAATATATACTATATTGCAATTAGGTATAGCATTTTCGGCAACAGTTTCATTGTCGAGTATACCTGATGAAACGATGTAAGGAGCTGCATTATATGGTTCTTCAAGTACCCATTCAATTGATTCTTTGTATAAATCAAGAAAAGTATTTACTTCTTCAGGATTTTCTTCGATGAATGATTTTTGTGCAACAAGACAACCCATTGATAAAGTTATGTCTGGTGCTTTTTTTACCCATTCTGCATTTAAATCAATTGCATGAACAATTGACTTATCCTTATTCATTACTGTAGAAACAAATGGTTCTGGAAGCATTACTATATCAGCCTGGCCAGAAAGAAGTAATGTTGCAACTTCGCTATGCTCTGCTTTATATACAATTTCTATGTCTGTTTCAGGATTTATTCCATTTTCACTTAAAATAAAATTTAATACATATTGAGGCAATGAACCTTGACCGCTTGCTACTAAAGTTTTTCCTTTTAAGTCGTCTATGCTTTTAATAGTACCTGTTTTATCGAGAATATGAAGAACACCAAGAGTATGAACAGCTAAAATTATTACTTCACCCTCTGTTTTATTATAAAGGACTGAGGCAAGATTTGTAGGTACTGCAGCAATAGATATGCTTTTATCAAGAATACCGGCTACAACAGTATCTGTTGAAGTCATTATTTCAAATTTTGTATTTACATAATCAGAAAGTGAAGTTATTTCATTCATTACTCTTACCATACCTATGCCTGTAGGACCCTTCATAGCTACGATTTTTGCTGTAATAGGATTTATTGGTTTATTGGTTTCATAAATTTTTTTACAACTGCTTAAAGATAATACTGTCAGTAAAACTAAAATCAAGCACAGTATTGTTTTTATAGTTCTTTTTTTCATTAATAGTACTTCCTTTCAATAAAGTCTATTAATTATTATAGACCATAAAAATTTAATTACAATAATGTTAGTTTAAGTTCATCAATTTTAATAATTTTTATTCCTAATGATTCAGCCTTTGAAAGCTTGCTTCCAGGATTCTCACCTACAATAACATAATCTGTCTTTTTTGATACGCTTTCTGTAACATTACCACCATTTGATATAAGAATCTGCTTTAATTGCTCTCTGGAATATTCATTGAAAGATCCGGTAATAACAAATGTCTTGCCTACAAGCTTTCTGGTATTATTGACTGTATTTCCATAGTTTAGTGACTTCATATTAATACCATGTCTTTTTAATTTATCAATTAGAAGAATAACATCAGAGTTTTTAAAATATTTAACTATGCTTTGTGACATTATATCCCCAAAAGTATTTATAGAAACAAAATCTTCAACAGAAGCAGACATAATATCATCCATATCATTAAAATTGTCAGCAATTAAGGAAGAAGCTTTTTTTCCTATATGTTCAATACCTAAGCCGAAAATTAATCTATCAATGTTATTTTCTTTTGATTTTTCAATTGCAGAAAGAAGCTTTTCGATACTTGTATTGCCATATCCGTCAATTTTGACTAGTATATCTTTTTTATCTTTTAGTTCATAAATATCTGCAATCGTATTAATCAATCTTAAATCAAGAAACTTATCTACTGTAGCTGTACTTAAACCTTCAATATCCATAGCGTCCTTTGAACAATAATGTTCTATTTTTCTTGCTATTTGTCCTATACAACTAACACCTGTACATTTATATGCTGCTTTGTTATCCATCTTTACAACATCTGAATTACATAAAGGACACTTTTTAGGCATTACAAATGCCTTTTCATTACCTGTTCTTTTTTCAATCAGTACTTTAATTACTTCAGGTATTACATCACCTGCTTTTTGAATAAGAACTTTATCATTAATTCTTATGTCATTTGAATTTATAAAATCCATGTTATGTAATGTAGCTCTGCTGATTTTGCTTCCAGAAACAATTACAGGATCAAATTCCGCGTTTGGAGTCAGCACTCCACTACGCCCTACCTGAACAAATATATTTCTTATTACTGTTTCTTTCTGCTCTGGAGGATATTTATATGCTATTGACCACCTCGGAGCTTTCGAAGTAGACCCTAATGATACCCTGTCTGCAAGGTTATTCAGTTTTATGACCGCACCATCTATATCATGAGGAAATGAATGCCTTTTTGCTTGTATTTCCTCTATTCCCTTAATTATTTCAGACATATCACTAGATACTCTTATAATCTCATTTGTTATAAATCCTGCTTCATGCAGAAAATGTAATGAATCAGTATGAGTGTTAAAAGTCATACCTTTAATTTGCTGTAAATTAAATATAAAAATTTTCAGGTTTCTTTGCGCAGTTATTTTTGAATCAAGTTGTCTTAATGAACCTGCAGCTGCATTTCTTGGATTTGCAAATTCCTTGTCTCCATTCTGAGCTGCAGTTTCGTTAAGTTTTTTAAAAACTTGTTTATCCATATAAACTTCACCACGTACTTCAAGATAAGGTATTATCTTATTGATTTTTAATGTTAATGGTATATATGGAATAGTTTTAAGATTATTTGTGATATCTTCTCCATATAGACCGTCACCTCTCGTGGATCCTCTAAAAAAAATATTATCTTTATATTCCAAAGATACTGAAAGACCATCAATCTTTTTATCAAGAACATATTCCGGAGTGATTCCTTCCTTAATAATCCTCTCATGAAATGAATAAAGATCCTCGTATGAAAATGCATTTGATAAGCTCTCCATAGGGATAATATGTTTAACTTTTTCGAATTCTTTTAATGGCTGCGCACCTATTCTTTGTGTTGGAGAATCCTTTGATTTGTACATTGGATATTTTGCTTCAAGTTCTATAAGTTCTTTTAGCAGCATATCATATTCATAGTCAGTTATTAATGGAGAATCCTGTTCATGGTATCTCTTGCTATGGTAATTAAGTATTTTAACTAATTCATCAATTCTATTTTTCATGGTTATATTTTAACATAATATAGTCGAATTAAATTGATTATTTAAATTTGCTGTGTTACGATTACTAAAGAAGTCATATGGAGGTGATATTATGGCAAACACAAAATCAGCTATTAAAAGAGTAAATGTCTCATCTAAGAAAAAATTACTAAATACATCAAAAAGATCAGCATTAAGAAAACTAATAAGGACCGCTTTGGCATCCATTGAGAATAATTCCCCAGATAAAAATGATGTAATTTTAAAAACTATTAAGGCAATTGATCAAGCCTCTACAGATGGAATCATTCATAAAAATAAAGCAGCAAGGGATAAAAGTAAACTTGCTAAACAACTAAACTAAAAAATCTCGGATAAACCCGGATTTTTATCATGGAATCAAAATGTAATTTATGTCCAAGAAATTGTAATATTGATAGAAACAATAAAAGAGGATACTGTAAAGCACCAAATACTATAAAATTAGCTAAAGCTGCTCCTTTTTTTTATGAAGAGCCTGTAATTTCTGGGAACAATGGAACTGGAGCAGTATTTTTTAGTGGATGTAATTTAAAATGTTGTTATTGTCAGAACTACCAAATCAGTCATGAATTATTTGGAGAAAATGTTACAATTGATAGGTTCATTTACATTCTGTTATCTTTAGCAGATAAAAATGTAGATTCCATAAGTCTAATTTCCCCTACAGTTTATGTTTTACAGATAATTAAAGCTCTTGATAAGGTAAAACATAAATTAAAAATTCCTATTATCTATAATACTTCAGGATATGAGAAAGCAGAAACTATTAATCTTATAAATGATTATGTTGATGTATACCTTCCTGATATTAAATATATGAATTCCTTATCAAGCGAACTCTATTCTAATGCCTCTGACTATTTTGAGTTTTGTTCTGATGCAGTTAAGTTAATGCTGGAACTTAAACCTAAGCTGGTTTATAAAGAATCAATACTTATTTCCGGAGTCCTTATTAGGCATCTTGTATTACCTGGTTTGTATAAGGATTCGATTAATATACTGAAGTGGATTAAAAATACAATTGATGATTTGCATTCTGAATGCCTGATTAGCCTTATGAGTCAATATTTGCCTTATTATATGAGCAGTAATTTTCCCCAGATTGATAGAAAAATTACAAAATATGAATACAATAAAGTTGTAAATAAAGCAATTGAATTGCAGCTTTCGGGATTCATACAAGATAAAAACTCTTCAAAAGATTCATATATTCCGATTTTTGATCTTGAAGGAATTAAATAGCTTGACGCATCCAGCCTTTATTTTTCTTGTTTAGCGGTTCCCTACCTAGAATTTCTCTTCCAGTATTAACATAGTATCTGTATAATTCCAGTGACGAGCCATTCGGTATCCTGTGATCTAATCCGAATACTATACCGCCTTGTTGCATGGATGTCTGCATTTTATACTCAAGCTCTCTTAAAACTGCCAATTTACTGTCACGTAATATAAACTTATCAATTCCACCTTTTAGAGATAATTTCTGACCATATTTCTGATGAACTTTTACTATGTCCATACCTGCAGCTGGTTCCATTGGATACATTTGATTCAATCCGCATTCCAATAGAGAATCTATTACAGAGTTCATATTGCCATCAGAATCTTGAGTAAATACAGTACAACCATTTTCCTTAAATGCTTCCCATATGTTCAAATAATATGGTTTTAAAAATTCTTCTATATGAATCGGTCCTATTAAAGAACCGGATTTACCCGCCATATCTTCATGTATTGCAAGATGATCGACAGTTAAGTGTTTGGATACTCTCTCACAACACTTTATAGCAGTATCAGCAGCAGTATCTAAAATATCTTTTATAAGTTCAGGCTGCTCGAAATATGCATAGCATAACTCCTCTTCACCCATAAGTTGTCTAGGTAGATCAAAACCGCCGGGTATCTGAGCTCTGACCATAAAACCTTCTTTTTGTTGTTTCTTGGCCAGTTCTATCTGATTATAATTAATACGTTCTTCATTAAATTGATAATAATGTTTTATTTTTAACCAATCATCCATTACTTTAACAGGATAATTCATAGGAAGAGGTATGGTTGCAGAAGCTTTCATAAGTTTCATTTTTCTTCCCAGACCATCAATAGTAATAATGTACTCTTTTGTTTCTTCAAATATCTTTTCTTCTTGAGTACCAAAAACATCAAAACTAGCTCCACAATTTGTATAAACTACATAATCCCAATCAAATGCGGTAAGATTAATTTCATCTTCTGTTGCTCCTTGTGAACGCCATTCATCCTCTAATCCTATAAGCGGACCCATCAGTTCAACAAACATCCTTTTCTTGTTTGACTTAAATGTAACATATTCTAAATATTCTTTTCTGTTCCAGCGCATAAAACACCTCAATTTTTATTGATTATAACATATTTTCAGGAATTTACTATTGTTGCAAATAGAATTATCATTGAAGATTCCTGTTCAATTTTTCCTGTTTTGAAGTTATGGTCATATTCCATTATATCCTTAACTATTTTTTTTAAACCTGATAATGTAAATCCTTTTGCGTTTTCAATTAATTTTCTTATTTTAAAATCCTGTGAAGATCTAATATTATTTTTCTTAATAAAATACATTTCGTAAAATGTATTGAATAAAATAGCTAGAAAATATGGTATTCCATATTTTAATGAAATCATGTCATAATAGACATCTAAAGTTTTAGAAAATTTTTTTTTACATAGATAATTACATAATTCATATGATTTTACATCAGTAATACCTGAACATAACAATCTGATCATTTCAGATGTCACTTCTTTTTTATCAGCCATATAAAGGAGTATTTTTTCTATACTTAAAGCGACAAAAGAAAGATTCAGACCAGAATACTCTATAAATAGGTCAAGATTTTCAGCAGTAATCGATATCCCCTCTTTTTTGAATCTTGTAAATATAAATTTTTTAACATCATCTGTATTTCCTTTAGATATATCATATGCATTATTTGAAGAATTATAATGTTTGTAACTAGAAAGTCTTTTATTAACATTAGCTTCAATAAAAAATATATATACATTATCGTATATATAATCGTATAGTTTAATCAATCTCTCGCTGAATTCATTTTTATCAAAAAAACCAGTGTTTTTGCATATTATGAATTTACTATTTCCGCTAAATGAATAAGTGCTACATTCATTTACAATATCTTCAATCTTTGATGAATCATTAAATTTGAATTCTTCATAATTCATCTTTGTGTGGTTTATTATCATTGCCTTCAATACATTAAAGACAACATCTTTCAAATACTCATCATCTCCGTAAAGTAAGTATATGTGCTTAAAATTATTAATGGATATCTCATTTTTAATATCTTCATATTTCATATTATGATTTTATCATATTTTATCTGTATTTATAAACATAGTATTTTTTATTTAGCATGTATATAGTAATGGAACCGTCAATATCTGTTCTGAGTACCTTAACATTCATTTTATGAAGATATTCTAATGTCTTTTTTTCAGGATGACCATATGAATTATATCTTCCCACTGAAATAATCCCGACACTTGGTGATATATATTGCAAGCAATTTTCATCAATTACGCTTGAGTCACCATGATGAGGTATTTTTATAATATCGCATTTTATGAAATTATCTAATGATATCTTCTTCAAATCTGCATCAGCAGTAAAAAGAATTGAACATGATTCCGTATATAGAGAGAAAACAATACTTGAATCATTTACATCAGTATATTCATTTTGTGGATTTGGATTTAAAACTTTTATATAAATATTACTATCTTCAATAAAATCACCTCTTTTAACTAAATTAATATTGACATCAGGATAATTTGATCGAATCTCATTAAATAGATTTATGTTAGCAATATCTAGTGTGTCTGGAAGATAAATGTTTTCTATTTTGAAATCATTTAAGATATTCATTATATATCCACTATGATCTGAATCTGAATGTGTAAGTATTATTGTATTTATTTTATTCCCAGTGTAAAAAGCAAGACAGGAAGATTCAATGTATTTTCCTGTATCTATGAGGATACTATATCCTGATGCTGTTGTGATTATTGTACTATCTCCTTGTCCCACATCAAGAAATACCACTTTGGTATTATAGTAAACCAACAGCGTAATAAAACATGATATACATGCTATCATATACATAATTAATTTAAGGATTTTAGTTTTCAGTATTTTAAATTTAATTAAGACATATACAGTAATCAACGTAAGAAAAATTAAATCCGGTATGTGTTTAATATAAAATTTCGAGAAAGGAAGATAACATATATATGATGCTATTTTAATCAGAACAGAACTTAGAAAAGAAAATACAGGACAAAAAATCGTAGGAATTATTATTCCAAGCCATAATGAAATGAGCAAAGGAATAATAAGTAAAAAAGTTAGCATATTCGAAATAAGAGAATAAGGGTATATACATAAAAACAATCTATATGTTATTAAAATCATCAATGGTTGTATGGATAATAAAAAACTCATAACTGATACTGTTCTATCCATTATTTTTTTTATGATTGAACTTTTAATTCTTCTATAATAATCCTCTAGAATAATATGGTTTTTAAAAATTTTCTCATCAAGCACTACTTTGATTTTATTTATTAAATAATAAATAATGCTTCTTATTTTGTCGCTGAATATGTAAATAGATAATACACATGCATATGACATTATGAATCCTGTATCAAATATTGATAATGGGTTTAAAAAAATAATAACAAGTACCGAAAAACATATAGGCAATAATTTATTTGAGTCAAGAAAAAAGAAACGACATAGGTATATTGTTATCAAAGATAATGCAGATCTTATAGCTCCTACTCTAGCACCTGTAAATACAAGTAATAATATAATAAATATTATTGTTATAATAAGTGATATTCTTTTATTTTTACACAATAGAGCAAAAATCGAGTATATAGGTAAAATTAGTATATTGAAATGAGTACCTGAAATACTAAGTATATGTGATAACCCGCTTTTTTGGAAAATTTCCTTTGTATTGTTGTCTATATATACATATGAACCTGTTATTAGAGCTGTTGCTATACCTATTTTATCTTCTTTCAATTTTAACATTACTCTATCAACTGCCCAACTTCTTATCTTACCTAGAAAGCGAGGAATCGATTTATATCCTAATATTAATATATTTACTTTGTTCACATATATATCAGCAGAGATATTTTTTGAGTAAGAATGATTCCGATAATTAAACTGACCTTTATTTCCTGGAGTATTCGGTTTATATACTTTTCCAGTAATTTTAACAATATCTCCAATTTGAATATAACTATTGCTAATAATTATGTTATATTTATATCCATTATCAGATACTAAAAGATATTCCTCACTATCCTCTTCATGTTTAGTCAGATCTGAAATATATCCTGTCAAAACTACATACTTTCTATCATTATGCATCTGATCCTTGTTTATATTCGAATATACAATATTAGAATAGAAAAAGAAAAATATATAAATCATAAAATATAAAATCACAATGAAAAGCTTAGTTTTAAATGATACATTTTTATCTTTAGAGTAAATATAATAAGAAATGAATATAAGTATTCCAAATAAGTAAATCAATGTATTACTGCAGTTTGTGCTCATCATGACTGCAATAATCGCATACATAGTAAGTAATGGAATAAACGATTTCTTAATACTCATTTATATAAGATATGTTGTATTGCTGTATTGTTACATATACAAAAGTAATCTTTAATAATTATACAGAGAACTTAGATATCTCATTATTTACTATTTTTCGAAGTTCAATTATATAGTCAGTCTTTCTAGGATACTTTTTAAATGTTATTTCACCATGATTTTCAATAATATTCATAACATAATCATAAGAAGTTAAAGATTCAAGTTTCTTAAATGCTCTTATGTCCTGTAAAGCTTCATTGAATATGACTAGTCTTAATGATTTTACCGGAAGACCTTTATCACCAGGGTAAACTGAATAAGCATCACCGCTTGGAGCAAAAAAATCTCCATCAGTTATCAAAAAAGGATTAATAAGTTTTCTAGAATACTGGTTATAATAAAAATTGTAACCCCAATGCAGAAATCCCTTTATATTATATTTATATAGATGAGTTCCAATTATTCTGTTTCTATATGATGGCATAGCAATATACCGATTACTTACTTCAAGATATTGGCCACAACAATAGTATGTCCATAAATCCTTAACACCATAATTAATAAAATCTTCTACTTTATCTGTTGATGGAATTGGAAAGTTAACAATGCCCTTTTTATAAAATTCGATGGAGGACAGAGCATCAGTAACAAGATAACCGTCGAAAAGATCGCTAATACTTTTTTTTGCTTTATTATATCCTTCAAGATTTTTTTCATTCGGCTCATCAGAAATATGAAAAAAACATTTCTTTTCAATACCAAGATTTTTCAAATGAGTTAATAAACAACTTATAAAATCTCGTAAAAATTTAATATATTCCTCTGATGAAGCGTCAGTATCCCATCCGAAAATTTTCTTTTTTCGCCCATTAACTGAAGCAATAACTTTTGGAGCATGCAACGCACCCCATTGAGTAAAAAAATGTGATATTTCAAAATACTCAAATCCTATCGCTTTACACATGCTTATCCACTTATCTAACATCTCATATGAGTATTTGTATCCATTATCGGTTTTTACAATATCGACAAGTTGCATAGTAGGTCTTTCACCTCCAATTTTTGTGTCGAGAGGAGGTGTAAGAACAGGCGTCAGTACTGCATTAATCCCATATTCATAAGCTGTTTTCAAGAAATTCTCCATTATAATAAAATGCTTTTTACTTAATGGTTTTACATTATAATAAGATGCTAGGCAGTCGCCATGAAACCACTGTGTAAATATTATCCTATCATCAGATAAGTTAGAGTTGATAATATTGATTTTCACATTAATCTCAGCTAAAATTTCTTTTTCTGAATTTGTAAAAAAACATCTCAAATTATGCAAACCATGAAATTTTAAATTTGAAGACAAATTAATTTCAATAAAAAGCGATTGAAGAAGGTCAGGCACGAAATAAATATTATCAGATTTATCATAAAGGTCCAATAAATCAGGATAACAATATGGACTATTTCTCTGATAATCCCTTTCAACAGTATTATGATATACAGGAAATCTGCATGGAACAGACTCTATCTTGTAAATGCTAATGAAATCTGTTAATTCTGATTCAATATGGAAAAAGCAAGGTACTTTGTCCACTAGATTATCTGATTTGATTGTAAAGGCTATTTGAAAATTCAACTTTTCATTTTTCAAACACGAAAATAAATTTAAATCTTTTTTCTCGCTGATATCATCATCATAAAAACATTTTTCCAGTGATGAAATCGCTTTAACTTTATAATCTTTCATATTTCCTCGCGATTCTTTCTACTATCATGTTCATCTGTTCCATATTATTCTCAATATCAGTCACAAGTTTGAATTGAGTCTTTGCTCTGAATAAATTGTGATCTTTTTTATGAACTGCAAAATATACATCATTATTAAGATAATCTGTTAAAAACCTCATTCCTATCTCTAGAGTTATCAATTTAATTGAAAATGGTAAAAGAGATAGTTCCAATTCATTTATACTGTCTTTTGTAGCTAAAAGAAAACCTTCAGTAAAAGATATAAAGTTATTCATTACAAAGTGGACTTTATCAAGGTCTTCTTCATCTTCAGCAGCCGATGAACCCGAAATTCTTAAGGCATCTCCATAATCATATAGTAAAGATCCTGGCATTACAGTATCCAAATCAAGTATGCATATCGGCTTATCTGATTTTTTATCAAACAGAAGATTATTTAACTTTGTATCATTATGCGTGACTCTTAATGGTATTTTATTTTCATTAATATAATTTAATATAATATTATAATCTTCAGAATGTTTATTAATGAATTCTATTTCCTTTTCTATAAAAGATGCTCTATTAGCAATATCATCATTCACAGATTTGCAAAAATCTTTATATCTTTTAACAGTATTATGAAAATCCTTTATTGTCTCATTAAGTGTGTTCATATCATAATCAGAAAGCATGTTAAGAAAATCTCCAAATGCATATCCGCTATAATATGTAACTTTTAGATTTTTAGGTTCCTGATAAGTAATCACATCATCGATAAAAATGTATGATCTCCAGTATCGATTGAAAGAATCTTTATAAAATAAGCAGTCATCATGAGTTTTAACCACAGATAATGTTTCCCTTTTTACATCTCCGCCTCTTGATATAATCTTCTTCTTAAGAAATTCAGTAACATTATATATGTTCTGCATAAGACCTGTTGGATCTTTGAATATTGCAGTATTAATTAACTGAAGAGTATATTTTTCTTCGCTTGTCTCTACCATATAGGTCTTATTTATGTGTCCAGCACCTATTGGTTTTATGCTTTTAATGTATCCATTGTAACGGAATTTTTCAGAAATTTCTGTCTCAGTAATCATGTTGTTAACCTTAAATAACCTTAGATGCACTCAGCTTATCCAAATAGAGCTTAGCAGATAAATGTAGCCTTAAGATGCTTGCTGGGCACTTCTCTTCAATTTGACCGTTTAAGGTCATATACACTGCATCAGCTTTTGATGCAGTAGGTACCATACAGAAAAGTTTCTTTGCTTCAAACAGTGCAGGAACAGTTAAAGTCATAGCATATTTTGGTACTTCACTAATTTCGTTGAAACATTTATCGTTAACTTGCTGTTGACGACATTTCTCATCTAATTTTACAATCTTAACTTTTACTTTATCAGAAAAATCAGCAACTGGAGGGTCATTAAAAGCTATATGACCATTCTCTCCTATACCCATACAGACTATATCTATATTGTTATTATTTAATAATTCTTCATATCGCATACATTCTTTGGTAACATCTTCTGCTGAAGGATCAAGATAATTTATAGATTTAAATTTTACTTTTGAAAAAATGGCTTTTTTTAAAAAATTGCCGAATGATTGTGGAGAATCTTTATCTATTCCTAGATACTCATCCATATGATATGCATTTATCTTTTCCCAAGGTATCTCCTTATATGAAATCAATGATTCAATAAAATCATTCTGTGAAGGTGCTGCAGCAAATATCATATTTATTTCATCTTTTTGAGTGAGTGCTTTTTTTATTGCCTGACTGACATCATTAGCTGCTTGCTTTCCCATTTCTTTTCTTGAATCAAATATTGATACATCGAGATTATCTTTTTTAAAATTCTTAATTAACATAACAACCTGTATGATACAGTCAGTGACTGTTCATACTCCTCCTTTAATAATAATATTCTTATTATATATTAAAAACAAAAAGGCACAATCTATAGACTGTGCCTTTTCAATATTTTTTATTACTGGTTCTTAATGTTAAACCAAGCATTGAGTCCCGGATATACAGCTATATCATCAAGTTCTTCTTCAATTCTTAAAAGTTGATTGTATTTAGCTACTCTGTCTGTTCTTGATGGTGCACCTGTCTTAATTTGACCTGAGTTTGTAGCAACAGCTATATCAGCAATCGTTGTATCTTCTGTCTCGCCTGAACGATGGCTTGTTACTGCAGTATAACCTGCTCTATTAGCCATTTCAATTGCTTCAAGTGTTTCAGTAAGAGTACCAATCTGGTTAACTTTAATAAGTATAGAGTTTGCAACTCCAAGATCAATACCCTTCTTAAGTCTTTTTGTGTTCGTAACGAATAAGTCATCTCCTACAAGCTGTATTTTATTGCCAAGTCTTTCGGTGAGTTTTTTCCATCCATCCCAATCTTCTTCTGCAAGTCCGTCTTCAATTGAAATAATAGGATATTTTTCACACATTTCTGCCCAAAAATCAATAAGCTGATCAACTGTGAACATTCTGTCTGTTTTCCAGAAGTAATAACATCCTTCTTTTCCTTTAGCTTTAGCTTCTTCATACATTTCTGTAGCAGCTGGATCTAAAGCTATTCTTATCTGATCATAAGGTTTGTACCCTGCTTTTTCAATTGCTTCTACTATAACTTGAAGTGCTTCTTCATCTGTTTTTAGATTTGGAGCGAATCCTCCCTCATCACCAACAGCAGTTGAATAGCCTTTCTCTTTTAATACTTTTTTTAAAGTATGGAATACTTCAGCACACCATCTTAAAGCTTCTTTAAATGTAGATGCACCAACAGGCATGATCATAAATTCCTGGCAACTGACGGAGTTATCAGCATGTTTTCCGCCATTTATTATATTCATCATAGGAACTGGCAAAACTTTAGAATTTACTCCTCCTATATATTCATAAAGGCTTAATCCCAATGCTTCGCTTGCGGCTTTAGCAACTGCCAATGAAACACCAAGTATTGCATTTGCTCCTAGTTTGCCTTTATTGTCAGTACCGTCAAGTTCTATCATAAGCTTATCAATATATACTTGATCAAGGACATTTAAACCTTCTAATTCTGGACCTATAACATTATTTACGTTTTCTACTGCCTTTTCAACGCCTTTTCCAAGATAAACTTTTTTATTTCCATCTCTTAATTCAACTGCTTCGAATGCTCCTGTTGAAGCACCGCTTGGAACAGCTGCTCTTCCTACATATCCGCCTTCAACATAGACTTCTACCTCAACTGTAGGATTACCTCTTGAATCAAGGATTTCTCTTGCCCATACGCTTTCTATTGAAATATATTGTTTCATACTGACCTCCACTATTTATTATAATTTACTATTTTGTCAAAATCATCAATCTTGAGACTGGCTCCGCCTACAAGACCGCCATCAATATCACTCATGCTAAATAATTCTTTTGCATTTTTGACGTTTACAGATCCGCCATATTGTATTAATGTAGCATTAGCAATTCTGCGTCCATATTTCTCAGCTATTACCTTTCTTATAGTATTACATACTTCATTTGCTTGATCGTTAGAAGCTGTTCTACCAGTACCGATAGCCCAAATAGGTTCATATGCGATAATTATGTTCTTCATATCTTCAGCAGTTACTCCATTTAATGCATAACCTACCTGATATCTTACATAATCAGTTGTAACTCCCATTTCTCTCTGCTCCAGACTTTCACCAACGCAAATGATTGGCTTCAATCCTGCTTTTAATGCTTTTAATACTTTCTTGTTTACTGTTGTATCAGTTTCGCCGAAATACTGTCTTCTTTCTGAATGACCGATTATAACATATTTCACTCCAAGATCTACAAGCATATTTGCAGATATTTCACCAGTATATGCGCCGTTATCCTCATAATGCATATTCTGAGCGGCTATTTTAATTCTGCTTCTTTTTGCGGTTTTTAAAGCAGCTGGTATGCATACTGATGGAACTGCACATATTACTATATCATTAGTCTGCTTTACCTTATCAGAAAGCTGTGCAATAAATGCAGATGTTTCTGATGGTGTCTTATTCATTTTCCAATTGCCAGCTATAACTTTTTTTCTGTTCATTTATCCTCCAGTACATCTATACCTGGCAAGACTTTTCCTTCAAGAAACTCTAAAGAAGCGCCTCCACCAGTGGAAATATGCGTAACTTTATCAGCAAAGCCTAGAACTTCAATAGCGGCTGCACTGTCTCCACCACCAATAATTGATATTGCTCCTGATTCAGCAACGGCTTTTGCAATTTGTCTAGTCCCGTTAGCGAAGTTTTCGAATTCAAACACACCCATCGGTCCATTCCAAATAATTGTTTTAGCTTTCATTATTTCTTTTGTAAAAAGCTCAATAGTTTTTTCTCCGATATCCATACCCATCATGTCCGATGGAATGTCTGTATATTTAACTGTTTTTCTATTAGCTTCATTTTCAAATTTGTCTGCAACAATGGTATCAAGAGGTAGAAGTAGTTTTACATTTTTCTTTTTTGCTTTATTTAAAAGATCATTTGCTAAATCTAGCTTATCCATCTCGCATATTGACTTTCCGATTTCATATCCTTGAGCTTTGAAGAAAGTATAAGCCATACCGCCACCTATTAATAATGTATTCACTTTATCTAGTAGGCTTTCGATTACACCTATTTTATCAGACACTTTGGCACCGCCAAGTATTGCTACAAATGGATGTTCAGGATTAGTTAAAGCAGCACCCATAATATCAATTTCTTTTTTTATCAAAAAGCCACACACGGCAGGAAGATAATCTGCAAGACCTGCAGTAGATGAATGAGCTCTATGAGCAGTACCGAATGCATCATTAACAAAAATTTCTGCAATGGAAGCTAATTCTTTTGAAAAAGCAGGATCATTCATTTCTTCTTCAGCATGGAATCTTACATTTTCGAGAAGCATAACTTCACCATTTTTTAATTCTGCTGCTTTTGTCTTTGCATCATCTCCAATAACATCCTTTGCAAGAGTAACTGGTTTTCCTAATAATTCAGAAATTCTTACAGCAACTGGAGCTAAAGAATATTTCATATTGAACTCTCCCTTAGGACGTCCAAGATGTGACACAAGAATTGTTTTTGCGCCATTATCTGAAAGATACTTGATTGTTTTCATTGCTTCACGTATCCTCTTATCATCGGTAATAACGCCATCTTTTATTGGAACATTGAAATCCATTCTGGCAATTACCCTTTTGCCGGATACATTGATATCTTCTACTGTCTTTTTATTCAATGTTGTCATGATATTCTCCTTTACTAAAAAAGGCCCGTTCAACGGGCCTTAGTTTTTATTTATTATTTTGCGTCAACTTCGGCCATATGTAAAATCAATTCAACGACTTTATTTGAATAACCCCACTCATTATCATACCAGGCTATAAGCTTAACAAAATTGTCATTTAACGAAATACCAGCCTTAGCATCAAATATACAGGTTCTCGGATCTCCAATAAAATCTGTGGACACTACATCATCCTCAGTGTAACCTACAATACCTTTAAGTTCATTTTCAGAAGCATCCTTTACAGCTGTTTTAATTGCTTCATAGCTCGCTGGTTTATCTAATCTAACTGTAAGGTCAACTACTGAAACATTAATGGTAGGTACTCTCATAGACATTCCTGTGAGTTTTCCATTAAGCGAAGGTATTACTTTACCAACAGCCTTTGCTGCGCCGGTAGATGAAGGAATAATATTTGTTGATGCAGCTCTTCCACCTCTCCAGTCCTTTGCAGAAGGTCCGTCTACAGTTTTTTGCGTAGCTGTTGTTGAATGAACTGTTGTCATTAATCCTTCTACAACTCCAAATTTGTCATTAACAATCTTCACAAGCGGTGCAAGACAGTTTGTCGTGCAAGATGCATTAGATACATAAACCATATCTTTTGTATATTTATCTTGATTTACTCCCATAACGAACATTGGGGTATCATCCTTTGAAGGCGCTGACATAATAACTTTTTTAGCTCCTGCTGTTAAATGTCCTGAGGCTTTTTCTTTTGTAAGGAAAACACCTGTTGACTCAACAATGTATTCAGCTCCGCATTCTTTCCAGCCAATTTCAGAAGGTTCTTTTGCTGCATACACCATTACTTTTTTACCATTTACTTTGATAAAATTATCGCCAGTTTCTATTGTCCCTTTAAACTGTCCATGAACTGAGTCATATTTCAGCATATATGCCATATATGGAACATCAAGGAATGGATCATTAATTCCTCTTATTTCAACTTCAGGATTATTTATAGCTGCCCTGAAAACCAAACGTCCTATTCTTCCGAATCCGTTAATACCAATTTTTACTGTCATTTATATATCCTCCTAATTAATATCTTTTAATTACCATCGTTTATTCTATATTATTATTAACAATTTTTCAATATGTAAATTCATTAATTATTGTTAAATTGTTAAAATTTTAACTATTTTATAGTTTTCCATATAACTTCATATTAGAAAAACCATGTTGACGAAGTATTTCATATGTTATTATTGCTACACTATTGGATAGATTTAAAGACCTTATATTATCATTCATCGGAATCCGTATAGTAAATTCGTAGTTTTGCCTTAAAATATCTTCATCTAGTCCTTTTGTTTCCTTTCCAAAAAGTATGTAACAATCATTTGGGTAATGGACTTGGGTATATATATTGGAAGCTTTTGTTGTTGAAAAAAACATTACTTCATCTTTATGGACATTCAAAAATTGTGATAATGAGTCATAGTAATAAATATCCACATCATTCCAATAATCTAATCCTGCTCGTTTTAGCTGAGTGTCAGTTATATTAAAACCAAAAGGTTTTACAAGATGCAGCCTGCATCCTGTCGCAGCACAAGTTCTTGCTATGTTTCCTGTATTCTGTGGAATTTCTGGTTCCACTAAAACTATATTAATCATAATATTCCTTTATATATGACAAATCCGCTTTTTGTAGCGGATCTGTTAATACATATTTACTGTGCGAAATAATTATTTAGTGCGTTTACAAGAGCATCTGCATCAACACCATGTGCTTTTGATGCCTGACCAATACTTTCTCCACTTGAATGTGGACAACCTATACAATGCATTCCATATTCAAAAAAAATATCAGCTGTATTTGGATCCATTTTCAATACATCGATTATTATCATTTCTTTTGTTATTTTTTTCATATCATTTTCTCCTTTAATCTATTTCTAATATTCATAATAAATGATTCTGTATCCATTACTGTGATTTTATCACTTTTAATCAGATTCTGTAAATCTTTTGTTATATAACCTTCCTGTATAGCATCTATACAGGATTCTTCCAGCATGTCAGAGAAATTTTCAAGTTCTTTTATATTATCCATTTCTCCCCTTTTTCTCAATGCGCCTGTCCATGCAAATATAGTCGCAATAGGATTTGTAGATGTCTTCTCACCTTTTAAATATTTGTAATAATGCCTGGTAACAGTTCCATGTGCTGCTTCATATTCATATTGATTATTTGGTGAAACTAAAACTGAAGTCATCATGGCTAAAGAGCCAAAAGCAGATGAAACCATATCACTCATTACATCACCATCGTAATTTTTAAGTGCCCATATAAATCCGCCTTCTGAACGAACTGCTCTTGCAACTGCATCATCAATAAGAGTATAGAAATATTCAATGCCAGCTTGCTTAAACTTGTCAATATATTCATTAGAATAAATATGATAAAATATATCTTTAAAATGATGATCATATTTTTTTGATATCGTATCTTTTGTGGAAAACCATAAATCCATTTTCCTGTCAAGAGCAAAGTTAAAACATGACCTGGCAAATGATGTTATTGAAGTATCCTTATTATGCAAAATCTGAATAATACCTTCCGAATCAAAATCAAAACCCTGTATCTTTTGCTTTTCCCCGTTTTCTTGCAGATATTCGACATTAAGATATCCGGGATATTTTACCCTGAATTCTCTTGCAGAATAAACATCACCATAAGCATGTCTTGCGATAATGATGGGCTTTTTCCAACATGATACTGTAGGTATGATATTCTTTACTATAATGGGTTCTCGAAAAACAGTTCCATCAAGTATTTCCCTAATAGTGCCATTTGGGCTTTTCCACATGCTTTTTAGGTTATATTCAGTCATCCTTTGAGCATTAGGTGTTATTGTTGCGCATTTAACACCTATTTTATATTTTTTAATAGCGTTTGCACATTCAACTGTAACTTCATCATTTGTATCATTTCTGTGATTAAGACCAAGATCATAGTATTCTGTTTTTAGATCTATAAATGGCAGAATCAAGTTTTCCTTGATAAGCGACCATATTATCCTGGTCATTTCATCTCCGTTCATTTCTACTATTGGATTTATCATTATTATTTTATTCATTGTTATCCCTGTCTCTTTCGTATATTGATTCTCCATTGCTGTTTATTATAACAATAGCAGGGAATTTTTCAACATAGATTTCTCTTAAGGCCTCAGTTCCTAAATTCTCATATGCAATAATATTTTGTTTTTTTATACATTTAGATAATTTTGCTCCTAAACCGCCAATAGCTCCGAAATACACGCATTTATTTCTTATCATACTTTCAATTACAGAATCTTCAACTTTTCCTTTTCCGATAAAGGCTTTCAGTCCTTTGTCAAATAAATATGGCATGTAAGCATTCATCCTGTAACTTGAAGTAGGACCTGCTGAACCGATAATCATATTATCCCTTGCTTCCGAAGGTCCACAATGATATATACATTGTCCTTTTATATTAAAAGGTATTCCCTCTTCTTTCATTTTTTTGTGTGCCTGATCTCTTGCCATATAAATAATACCTGTTATTAACACTCGGTCAAAAGGTTTTAAATTACTCAATATATTTTCATTAAAAGGAGTATTTATTTCAATCATAATATTATTTCCTTATGCCTAAAAGCATGACATTGTATTGTTACTGCAACTGGTAAAGAAGCTATATGTGTAGGATAAGCTTCTATCGCGACGGATAATGCTGTTGTATCTCCTGTATAACCAGCTGGGCCTATATTCGATTTATTTACATATTTCAGAATATTGTTTTCCATTTCAGCGTAATTTTCATCAGCATTTTTTTGTCCTGCTGGTCGTAAAAGAGCTTTTTTAGAAAGAACTGATGCAAAATCTATAGTACCACCTATACCAATACCTACAAAAATAGGCGGACAAGCATTATGTGCTCTTTTACATATTTCTTCTGAAATAATCTTTGTGACATCATCTTTTAAGATTGACGGATTTAGCATCTTAACAAAACTCATATTTTCGCTTCCAAAACCTTTAAGCATGATATTAATTTTTAATATATCTGTCTCATTTTGCTCAATATATACGATTCCAGGGGTATTATCATTTGTATTAATCCTGTTAAATGGATCTTTAACAATGGATTTTCTTAAATAACCTTCGATATATCCCTTACTAATACCTTTGTTAATAGAATCTTTTATAGGTTTATCAAGATCAATATTTATTCCCAACTCTACAAAACATAATACCATTCCCGTATCTTGACAGATAGGTATTTGCTCTTGTTTTGCTATATCAGCATTTGAAATTAATTCATTTATAACATATTTTGCAGTTTCATTTCTTTCCGAATTAATAGCTTCTTTTATATAATTATATGTGGATTTATTTAAAATACATGCACATTCAATACATGCATCAGATACAGCATTTATAATATCAATTGAATTAATTTTCTTTTTCATTCAAGAAATCCTTTAAAGATTTTGAAACTTTAAGTTTTACTTCAATTATATCTGGTATTTTTATAATCTCATTTGTAGAGATTGCTTTTAGCGTTCTTCCTTTTCTTGATTTGAGAAGAAAAGTGCCAAAATCTTTTATACAGACTTTACCTTCATTTTTTAATGCTTCTTTAATAATATTAAAGAGAGTGACAATAATATCATCACTTTGTTGTTTTGTAATTTTTTTTTCTTGAGCAAGTTTTGTTGATAATTCATTTCTGTTCATGCTTTCCCCCAAATTATTTTGATCCGAAATATTGATATAGATTACATAATATTTTACCATTATATAATTTTCTTTTTTTATCTGCTTTGGTTACATATGCTTCTTCAAATATTTTATCTGGTGCAAGTATATATTTACTCCATTTCGGAAATTCTTTAAATTTAATATTCATATCTGAATAAATCCTTTTCGCTATTTGCTGATCCTCTAATCTCTCTCCATATGGAGGATTACATATTATTATTCCTTTTTCAGATAGAGAAACAATATCCTTAAAATCTTTAACAGAAAATTCAATTATTTCAGATACTCTTGCGGATCTTGCATTTTGTCTTGCTATAGAAATCATATCTTTATCCATATCAGAACCATACATCTTTTGAATATTATCATTTATAATTTTTGATTCAAAGTATTCACGTGTTTTATCCCATTCCTTATTTTTAAAAATTGGCCATTTTTCTGCAATAAATTCCCTATATAAACCAGGAGCAATATTTTTTGCTATCATAGCAGCTTCTATTAATATTGTCCCTGATCCACAAAAAGGATCTATCAGTATCTTATCTTTGTTCCAGTATGAGATTTGTACAATTGCACTTGCTAATGTTTCTTTAAGAGGTGCTTCTCCTCCTTTTTTTCTGTATCCTCTTTTATGTAATGAAGATCCTGAAGTGTCTAGATATATTCTTACATTATCTTTTAATATAAAGACATTAATGGGATATTTTGGACCTGTTTCAGGAAATCTTTCCATTTTATAGTAATATGACATTGATTTTATTATTGCTTTTTTTACTATAGACTGGCAGTCGGGAATACTTTTCAACATGGAAGAAACAGATGAAACATTGACAATTATAGCACCATATTTATCAATAAAACTGTAAAACTGAGTTTTTTCAGTTTTTTCAAATAATTCATCGAAATTAGTTGCATTAAAATTAGCTAATTCAATATATACTCTTTCTGCAGTTCTTAAATTAATATTAGCTTTAGCGATTCCTGTAAGGTCTGATTGAAAATTTACTCTTCCATTTTCTGAAGCGATATTCTCAAAATCCATTTTTTTTAGTTCTGCAGCTAGTACCGATTCAAGGCCAAAACTGCATGTAGCTGTGCATTTCATAATATTTCCTTTATCTTTAATCATCCGATTTAATTTATCGAGATTTGTTTATTTTATACTTTTAAGTATGTTTTAGCAAATATTTTCTATTAAGTTATTTATTTATTTTTTTAAAAGTGATAAAATCCTATCTATTAATACAAAGGACAAATCATATGAAAAATTATTTACATAAGAAAAAAAACAAATCAAATAATAAAGAACCCAAATCAAAACGACAAATATCGAAATTCAAGTACGGATTAGGCAAACTAATTTTAGTCATATTATTCGTTTTTATAATCGCGTTAGCTATTTATCTTATACTTGACTGGTCCTTAAATCTTGTAAGCAAGAGAAATATTATAAATGAAAAATCTGTTAATAACTTAATTACTGCTGTTCAAAACGATGATTATAATAAAGCTGTAACTATTTATGAACAATTAACTGAAGAAGATAAAAACTCATTATCAGAGTCAGATACATTCAAAGAAGAGATAAATAATAAATTCATAAATATATTATCTGTTGATGAAAACAACAATACCTATAAAATTGTGCAATATTTTTCATTTTTTATTGATAATGCAGAAGTCGAAAAAGCTGCAGCTAATCTGTTTAGTAATTTTAAAACAAGCAACATGTCATATGAAACTTATTCAAACACGATAAACCATATTAGCGATATTCTTAAAAAGGGTAATTTTGAAGATATTATTAGTCTTTACAGAGAAAAAGCTGAAATAATTAAATTTTCGAGGGAGCAATATAACAAAGCAAAGTTGTTTGAACAGAAAAATGATTATTTAAATGCATATGAATGTTATATAAACGTTATTTCTGAAGATGTATTTTATTATTCTCTTGCCCAACAAGATGCTGCAAATTTAAAACAATCGCTAAAATCAAGCTTATTGGAACGTGCACGTACATTTGAAAGTGAAAATGATATAGAAAACGCATATTATACTATTAAATCTGCTCCAAAAATCATTATAGATGATCAAGAAATAATTGAGTATACAGAATATATTACTGATCTTTACCAAAAATCTACATATGTAAAATATACTGGTATCGTTTATAATATGTTTTTTCATTCACTTGTGCTTTACCCCGACATTGCATTCTCATCATCTAGAGGTACAGAATTATTTAACATTATGACCACTAAATATGAATTTATTAAATGTCTTGATAAGTTGTATGACCATGGATACATTCTAATCAATGCATCTGATGTATATGATATATACATTCAAGATGGACAGGAGTATCTGAAAATAAAAGAATACATATTACTTCCTGAAGGTAAAAAACCTCTTATTTTATCCTTTGATAACCTCTCCTTTACACATGCAAATGTAGGATTCTGCAAGAAACTCGTTTTGGATAATCAAAATAATCTTGCTTCAATTGTTACAATAGATGGCATTGATACGATGACTTATGATGGAGAACACATTTTAATTCTTAATGACTTTGTAAAACAACATCCTGATTTTTCTTATAATAATGCTATGGCTACAATAGGCATGTCAGGATATGAAAGTCTTTTTGGTTATAATACCGCTGATCTTAATTCTCAGAATCGACAGGATGAATTACAAAATGCTAAAATTATTGCTGATAAACTAAAAGAAATGGGTTATGTTTTTGCCAATCATTCATATTATCATTATTCAAACAGTTCAGATATTCCTTCAAGATATACCGATTTCGAATGGTTAAAATATGATACCGAATTATGGAAACAATATATAGAACCTATACTTGGAAAAACAAATATCTACATAACTCCTGGAGGAAAGAATTATTCTGTTTCTAAATATGTTGATGGAGATAAAACTGATCCATGTTACAATTACCTTGTTTCAGCTGGATATCAGATTATTTTAAGTGTTGGTAGAGGTCAGGCATATACAAACAAAATAATAGGAATAAGTAATCCGACTTTTTTTTACGGTACTTCTCTTTTCATGGATAGATATAATATAGATGGAAAAAGTTTTTATAAAGAAGATGTGAAACTTGAGGATGTATTCGGATTTACTTATGCAGAAATTATCGATCCGGTTAGAGAAAAATACAAACCATCAAATTGATAATTTTCTGTTTATTGTACTTATTACTTTTAATTTATCTAATGACCATTTTGGTTCGTATAATTCAGATTTAACACAGTCTCCGGTTAAACGATGAATTACTATTTTATTCTCTAATATTTTAATAGCTTCACATACCGCATCAGTGTACTCGTTAAAGGTAATAATATGAAAAGGATTGTTCTCATAATATTTATGCAATGCTGTATCTTTCTGTATGTATAAAGAATGTAATTTTATTCCCCAAACATTCAAGCTCTTCACGAATTTAATTGTCTCTATATAATCATCATATTCTTCATATGGCAAACCAAATATAACATGGATGACAATTTTAATAGATCTTTTATTTAGTTGTTCCACACATTCAGTAAGAACTTTATTACTATATCCTCTATTGATTAAAATAGAAGTTTTTTCATTAGCAGTCTGAAAACCTAATTCAATCCATAAGTTTGTTTTTTTATTATAATATTCCAATAACTCAGAAATTTTATAATCTATACAGTCTGGTCTTGTTGCAATTGCAATACCTTCAATTTGTTCAACAGATAAGGCTTCATCATATTTTTTACTTAAGATATCAGAACTTGCATATGTGTTTGAAAAATTTTGAAAATATGCTATATAACCGGTATTTTCATTGCTTTTGTTTATGCTTTTATATCTTGCCATCTGTCTTATTAATTGCTCTTTTATAGATAAATCAGAAAAAGTAAACTCTCCACTTGCTTTTTCTGAACAAAAAAGACAACCTGTGTTGCCATTTATACGGTTAGGACATGTAAAGCCTCCATCAACGGGAAGCTTTACAATTTTTTTATTAAATGTTTTTCTTAAGTATTCACTAATTGTCGGATATGATTGCATTTATACACACTCATATTTTATATTATCATTTTCAAGAGATATCATAACCATCATTCCATCTTTAAGCTCTTCTTTTATATACATTTCAGAAAGCACATCTTCTATATTCGTCTGGATATTTCTTCTTAATGGTCTTGCACCATATTTATCGTCATATTTTTCTCCGATAATTTTTCTCAAAGCATCATCGCTAACTTTCAATAAAATATTCTTCTCTTTCAAATCGCATGAATATTCATCAATCATTAATTTTCCAATTTCGAAAATTTCTTGCTCACTTAAGCTTGTAAATACAACTATATCATCAACTCTGTTTAAAAATTCAGGTCGGAATATTTCCTTAAGAGCTTCTTTAACTCTCTCTGAAGCATCTGATTTTTCCTGAATATAACCAAATCCATTGTTTTTGTATGAAGTACCTGCGTTTGAAGTCATTATAATTATTGTATTTTCAAACTGTACAACTCTTCCTTTACTATCAGTAAGTCTTCCGTCCTCTAGTATCTGTAACAGTATATTGAAAACATCTGGATGAGCTTTTTCAATTTCATCAAAAAGAAGTAATGAATAAGGATTCCTTCTTACTTTTTCTGTTAATTGTCCGGTTTCATCATAACCTATATATCCTGGAGGTGAACCGATAAGTTTAGATACAGAATGTTTTTCCATATATTCACTCATATCCAGCCTTATCATTGATTCCTCATTAACAAAGAGTTCTTTTGCTAGAATTTTTGCAAGGTAAGTTTTACCTACACCGGTCGGTCCAACAAAAATGAAAGATGCAGGTCTCTTTTTTACTTTTATTCCCGATCTTGCTCTTCTTACTGCTTTTGATACAGCTTCAATAGCTTGAGTCTGACCGATAATTCTACTTTTTAATCTTCGTTCTAAATCAAGTAAAGCTGTTGACTCAACTTGAGTAATTTTTGTTACAGGAATTTTTGTCCATAATTCAATAACATTAGCTATATCTTTTACTGTAACTTCTGTTTTGTCTGCTATTTCCTGATACTTTCTAATGTCTTCTCTTACCCTACACTCATTTTCTTTCAATTCAGCTGCTCTTTTATAATCATCTATAGAGTCAGCTGATGCAGCTGTTTCTTTTTCGAGTAATATATCATCAAGTTCGTTATTCAAAAGTTGTAGTTTAACTAATGCTTCATTATTAAGATTTGCTCTTGATGCTGCTTCATCAATCACATCAATAGCTTTATCTGGAAGATATCTGTCTGATATATACCTTTCTGATAAAATCGCAGCTTGTCGAATGGCTTCATCAGTGAATGTGACAAAGTGATATTGTTCATAATACTTTTTTATCCCGTGCAATATTTCTATTGTATCATTTATAGAAGGTTCATCAACCATAATAGGTTGAAAACGCCTTTCTAGCGCAGAGTCCTTTTCTATATGTTTCCGGTATTCGTCTATAGTTGTAGCACCAATAATTTGAACTTCCCCTCTTGATAAAGCTGGCTTTAGAATATTTGCTGCGTTCATACCGCCTTCCGCATCTCCTGCAGAAATAATATTATGTATTTCATCTATTACAAGTATTATATTACCTAAATCTTTAACTTCATTAATGATACTGCGCATTCTTGATTCGAATTGCCCTCTAAATTGCGTACCAGCTACTATACCAGTCATATCTAGCATATATATCTCTTTATTTAACAATTTTGCAGGAACGTCTTGATTTACAATCCTCATAGCAAGCCCTTCAGCAATAGCAGTTTTCCCAACTCCTGCTTCCCCAATAAGACATGGATTATTTTTCTGGCGTCTGTTTAGTATTTGAATCATTCTATCAATTTCTTTTGTTCTGCCAATAATATTGTCTATTTTACCATCTGCTGCTTTTTTATTTAAATTTGTACCAAAAGCATCAAGAAACTTCTTTTTATCATCCTTTTTTTGATCCTTTACTCTTGTCTTTCTAGTAGCATCTGTCTTCTGAGGCAAAATGCTTTCCTGGAAATTATTTGGAAGTGCCATATCATCCATATTCAAGGACTGTAAAAACTGTCCCATCTGATTGTTAATATTGCCAATTTCATCCTCTGACATACCTGATTCTTTTATCAGGTGATCAATAGGAGATATTCCAGCTTTTTTTGCACAAGGAATGCAATAGCCTATCTGAGTATGCTGATTATTTTGTATTTTTGTTACGAATACTACTGCTACGTTTTTTTTGCAAATATCACATAATCTCATATTTTTTCTCCTTCACCTATTATAGGTTAATTTTATTCTACCACTAATTTGTGAAATTTATGTGAATTATACGCAATTTATAATTCTAGGTACTTTTTTAAATATTGTCCTGTATAAGAATTCTGCGTGTTCATTATTTCATCAACAGTTCCTTTTGCGATAATATTACCTCCCAAATCACCGCCTTCAGGTCCAAGATCAATTATATAGTCTGCGCATTTTACAACATCAAGATTATGCTCTATTATAACAACAGAATTACCTGATTGTATGAGTCTGTCAATAATTTTCAATAATTTTTTTACATCATCGATATGTAACCCAGTAGTTGGTTCATCAAGAATATACATAGTCTTGCCTGTGCTACGTTTTGATAATTCGTATGCAAGCTTAACTCTTTGAGCTTCGCCTCCTGAAAGAGTCGTTGATGATTGGCCAACTTTCAAATAACCCAGTCCTACATCCATTAGTACATGGAATTTATTTTCTATTTGTGGAATATTTTCAAAAAAATTGAATGCTTCCTCGATTGTCATATCTAAAATATCTGTAATATTTTTCCCATTAAATCTGACTTCCAAGGTTTCTTTATTATATCTTTTTCCTTTACATACTTCACATGGAACATACACATCAGGTAAAAAATGCATTTCAATTTTTTTTATTCCATCACCTGAGCAAGATTCACATCTTCCCCCTTTTACATTAAAACTAAATCTTCCTTTTTTGTAACCTCTGGCTTTTGCTTCTTTAGTCATAGCAAAAATCTCACGAATATCATCAAAAACACCTATATAAGTAGCAGGATTTGATCTTGGTGTTCTGCCTATAGGAGCTTGGTCGATATTTATTACTTTATCCAGATAATTCATCCCTTCAATTCTGTCATGCAGTCCTGATTTTATTTTCTTACCATTAAGGACAAAAGCAAGTTCTTTATATAATATTTCATTAATTAAAGAGCTTTTTCCTGATCCGGATACTCCAGTCACACATACGCTTACACCTAATGGTATCTTTACATCTATATTTTTTAAATTATTCTGTCGTGCTCCGTATATTTCAAGAAATTTATCGTTTAATGGTCTATTTTTTTCAGGTCTTTCTATTGTTAGTTCTTTAGAAAAATATTTACCTGTTATTGATCTTTCCGATTTAATAAGTTCTTGAACTGTTCCCTTTCCTACTATTTCTCCACCATGTACTCCAGCACCAGGTCCGATATCTATTATGTAGTCTGCTTCAGCTATTGTCTCCATATCATGTTCAACAACAATAAGGGTATTACCTAAATCTCTCATCTTTTTTAGAGTGTTTAGAAGCTTTGAATTATCTCTTTGATGTAACCCGATACTTGGTTCATCGAGTATATATATTACTCCAGTAAGTCCTGATCCTATCTGCGTAGCAAGTCTAATTCTCTGTGCTTCACCACCAGACAATGAACCAGCATTCCGACTTAAAGTAAGGTAGTCTAACCCGACATCAGATAAAAACTTGAGTCTTGTATTAATTTCTTTTAATAAAATATCAGCAATGGCTTTATGCATCTTTGAAAGTTCTAAATTATTAAAAAATGAGATACATTCTTTTACAGAAACTTGTGTCACTTCATGTATGTTAAAACCTCCTACTGTTACAGCAAGAATTTCAGGTTTAAGTCTTTTCCCGTTACATGCAGGGCAGGCTGAGTCACTCATAAATCCTTCGTAATAAGCTCTCATATACGATTGCGTTGTCTCTTTATACCTTCGTTCAACCGTTTTTAATATGCCTTCAAATGGTTCATTTGCAGTAAATGAACGTGTTTTTGTCTCATATTCTACATAAAGCGGATTACCATTAGTGCCATTAAGCAAAATATCTTGAACTTCAACAGGCAGTTCATTAAATGGAGAGTGTATTTTAAATCCAAATTTATCAGATAACATTTTGTAAATTGAATACATCATTGATCCTTTTTCAAAGGATAATCCAGCAACTATGAAGGCACCATCAAGTACTGAGAGATTACGATCAGGTATTATCAAATCAGGATCTGCTTTTAATAATATCCCTAATCCTGTACATTTTTCACATGCTCCAAAAGGGCTGTTGAATGAAAACATCCTTGGATTAAGATCATCAATACTAAATGAACAATCAGGACATGCAAGTTTTGTAGAAAATAATATATCCTCGGTAAGATCCTTATTAATTAATAGAATACCATCAGATTCATTTAAGGCAATTTCAACTGATTCAGTAAGTCTTTTTCTTATTCCTTCTCGTATTATGAGGCGGTCAACAATTATTGATATGTCATGTCTTCTATTTTTGTCCAAATCAATAAAATTTTCATTTAAGTCATATTGTATGTTATCTACTATTACTCGTGAATATCCTTGCTTTATTAAAGACTCGAATTGTTTTTGAAATTCACCTTTTTTACCTTTAACAATAGGAGCCATTATCATTATTTTTGTTCCCTCTGGGTAATCCATTAACTGATCTATAATCTGATCTATTGATTGTGAACTTATTTCTCTATTGCATTCAGGGCAATGCGGAATACCGATTCTAGCATATAACAGCCTAAGATAATCATATATTTCTGTTATTGTGCCAACTGTTGAACGAGGATTATGACTAGTTGTCTTTTGATCAATGGATATTGATGGCGATAAACCTTCAATAAACTCTACATCCGGTTTATTCATCAATCCTAAAAATTGTCTCGCATAAGAAGACAAGCTTTCAACATATCTTCGCTGGCCTTCTGCATATATTGTATCGAAAGCAAGTGTTGTTTTACCCGATCCTGATATACCTGTCAAAACAACTAGTTTATCCTTTGGAATAAGTACATCAATGTTTTTAAGATTGTTTTCCTTTGCACCTTTTACGAATATGTATTTTTGCATTAAAAATCGGTTTTATCCTTTAATATGACGTCATGCGCGCCACCTTCTACAATACTTGTTGCAGAAACCATAGAAATCCTTGCTGTTTCATGAAGTTCTTTAATTGATTTTGATCCACAGCTTGACATAGTATTCTTAATTTTAGCAATAGACTTATTGAGGTTATCAACAAGTTTTCCTGCATATGGCACGTAACTATCAACACCTTCCTCAAATTTTATACCCGTATCTGTGCCAACATCATATCTTTGCCAATTTCTTGCACGTTCGGAACCTTCTCCCCAGTATTCCTTAACGTAATTATTACCTAACTTTATTACTTTTGTCGGTGATTCGTCAAATCTTGCAAAATATCTACCCATCATAACAAAATCTGCTCCCATAGCTAATGCCAAAGTAATATGATAATCATAGACTATACCACCATCAGAACAAATAGGTATATATACTCCAGTCTCCTGAAAATACTCATTTCTAGCTTTTACTGTATCTATAACAGCAGTAGCTTGTCCCCTACCTATACCTTTTTGTTCTCTTGTTATACAGATGCTTCCTCCACCTATGCCTACTTTAACAAAATCTGCTCCTGCATCAGCTAAAAATCTGAAACCTTCTGCATCCACAACATTACCTGCTCCTACCAGAACCTTCCCATAATATCTGTCTTTAACATATTTAATAGTATCGTACTGCCATTCACTGAAACCGTCTGATGAATCTATACATAATACATCAGCACCAGCTTCAACAAGAGCAGGAACTCTTTCTTTATAATCTCTAGTATTTATACCTGCTCCACACATGTATCTCTTCTCGTGATCTAAAAGTTCCATAGGATTTTCTTTATGCTCGTCATAATCTTTTCTAAAAACAAGATATTTAAGATTGTTTTCATCATCAATTATTGGTAAACAGTTTAATTTATGATCCCATATAATATCATTTGCTTCTTTTAACGAAATTCCAAGTGTTCCGGTTATGAGTTTCGAAAATGGTGTCATAAATTCAGATACTTTTTTATCAAGGGAGTCCCTTGATACTCTGTAATCCCTGCTGGTTACTATTCCTAACAGTTTTCCCTGTGAAGAACCATCATGTGTTATAGGTATTGTTGAATGCCCGCTTTTTGCTTTTAAAGCAACGACATCTTTAAGTGAATGCTCAGGAGTGAGGTTTGAATCTGAAATTACAAATCCAGCTTTGAATTTTTTAACTTTTTTTACCATTTCTGCTTGGGATTCTATAGTTTGTGAACAGAATATAAAACTCAGACCTCCTCTTTTAGCTAATGCTATTGCTAATGTATCATTAGATACTGACTGCATTATAGCGGAAGTAAATGGTATGCTTAGATATATCTGTGATTCTTCACCTGCCTTGAATTTTGTTAAGGGAGTACGAAGATTTATGTTATCAGGATAGCAGTCCTTTGAAGTTAAATTAGGTATAAGTAAATACTCACTGAATGTTCTCGATATTTCCTCATATATTTTAGCCATGTTGCACCTCATAAATTTCAGATTATTATACTACTTCATTATTATTGTGTCAATCCTTGTTTAGTCATAACTAAGTATTGGATTTTCAAGTTTTTCGACATCAAAAGAGTTTGTCTCAAATATTCCTGGAACTCCAGTATCATGATAGTAGTAATTCACCGCAACATTTTCTATTCTATTATTCCTTACAGTTATCCCACTACTACATTCATCAAGATATATGCCTCCAGGAAACCCTTTTCTTTTCGAGAGCCTTCCCCATTTTGTGGTTACACCAAGAAGATATGATTTTTTAACATATATTTTTGTTACTGGTTCATCATTTGCATCAGTATTATCATGAATATAATTATCTTCAATTATAGAACCATCTTGATTTGATAAAGTATATATTCCTGCTCCATCATGCATCTGTTGCATAATGTGATGTATCTCGTTACCTTTAATATGATTATTTTTAAGAATTGTCGGTTTTAAATATGGTACTTGAACATCGGTATTAAATATTAAATTAGCACAAGGGTCCGGTCTTCCCCAACCCCAACCTACAGAGATTCCTGTATATGCAATGTTATATAGTAAGTTATTAAATATTTTTAAAGTGTTAACATAACCTGCAAGTATTCCACATGCACCATTATATAAAACTCCAATATCATGTATTTCATTATCTTTAATTATTGTATTGTAATTTATATCTTTATCATCATTCGGATGAGCATCAGTATATTCAAAATTACCTATTATTACAGCTCCACCAGCAATATCATAGAATTCAGAGCATAATATGCTATTATTCTTACATCCTCTTGATAAATGTATTCCTGTTCCTCCAAGGTTTAAAAATTTACATTGTGTAAAAATAATATCTTCACTGTATTCCACATAAACAGCAGCTTTTGGTACAGAAAAAGTATCAATAGAAGATTTAGTAATATCATCATATGTAGTCGACTGTATCTCAGAAAATCCATTTTTTGATGGATACTCCCATGTGGTGTATTTGAAAGAAAGATTTGAAAATTTAATATTTTTCGAATCCTTTACACATATTAAGGTTTCAAGTACTGGATAAAGGATGTTAAAACCATTTTGAATTTCAAGCTCTGTTGGCAAATATTCTATGACAGATTTTTCTTTATCGTGATAAAATGTTCCTTCCTTTAATGCACATTTAATATTTTTAACTTCTGTTGGAGCTCCTACTCTCAGACCTTTTGTCTGCAATAATTTAAATTGTGATGGTTCTAAACCTATGTAAACTTTATCTTCAATTATTCTAGATTTCAGACCACTTGCTATATTTTGATTCCAACCTACATTAAAATAAAATTCCATATTTTTTGGATTCTCGTTTAGTAATTCATTATTAGAAGTAAGAAACCCTTCATAAATAGTATTACCATTATGCTGATCAATTGCATTATGAAAAATAAAATCCTCACGTTCACATCTGTTCCATGCAGATGCTTGTACTTTATATGCTGAACTTTTATTTCTTCTTACATTATTAACAAATATACTATTTGGATAATCACCTTTTTTTATTAATTTTGAAGCTCCGCTTATTATAACATTCCCTTCTCCTCTTAAGATTAAATTAACTTTTCCAGTTAAATTTAATGGTTCTTCAAGATTATAAGTACCTTCATTCAGTATAATCTCCTGATTTTCCTTCTTAATTGCTTCTAAAAGCTGTTTAGTATTGCTGACTCTCGTAGACATATGGATTATTCTCCTTTTCGTGTTTTATTGTTGATTTTATTCCATGTCCTGGTAGTATTACTGTCTCATCAGGTAATTTATATAATTTATTTTTTATTGAATCAAAAAGCATATCCATATCGCCAGTATACAAATCAGTTCTGCCTATTGATTCAAAAAAAAGAGTATCACCTGTAAAAAGATAATTATCAATCAATATGCAAATACATCCTTTAGTATGCCCCGGAGTATGAATAATTTTTGCTTTTTTATCACCGAAAGTTATAATGTCATTATCTTTTAATTCATTATCATAAATCATAAATTTCTTTCGCATACCAAAAAGAATTGAACCATTCTTATGTTCATCATTATAAAGACACAAATCATCTTTATGGCCATATGTCTGTGCTTTTGTTAACTCACTTAGTTGGCTTGAATAAAATATATGATCTATATGTGCATGAGTGAATATGATTTTTTTAATAAAAGTATTATGCTCATTTGTTTTATTTAAGATAAATTCCGGTTCTATAGAAGGATCAATAACTATTGCTTCTTTTTTTGATACAACTATATAACAATTAGAGGATAACATATTGCTTGTTAGCTTAATTATCTGCATATGAGTTTTTCTTTCTGTTTTCTTTGCTGTTAATTATAATTGTCACAGGTCCTTCATTGACAATTTCTACGGACATTTTAGCTGCAAATTTCCCTGTTTTAATGTCCATTTTATAAGTTGATCTAATATAATCTACAAAAAGGTTATAATATTCCTCACCCTTTTCAGAATCTGCAGCATTGATAAAAGAAGGACGGTTACCTTTCTTAGTATCAGCAGCTAAGGTAAATTGGCTTATCACAATAATCTGTCCATTTATATCTAAAACTGATAGATTCATCTTGTCATTCATGTCCGAAAATATTCTTAATTTTACTATCTTATCTGCCAAATAATATACATCATCTTTTGTATCATCAGCTGTAACACATAATAAAACATTAAGACCTTTATTTATTTCGGATATCGTTATATTATCAATATTTATTGTGCTTTTTGAAACTCTTTGAATAACTGCAATCATCTTAATTTCTGCCTCTTTGAAAAACGAGAAATTTCGAAAACTCCAGATATTTTACGAAGTCTTCTATTTAATTCCTGAATCTCATCTTTATTTTTCATCATAACAAGAATTTTTACATCTGCATAGCCCTCTTTAGTTATCTTTGCTTTCACACCATTGCATTGAATTTTTTGTTCAGACAATAACTTCATTATATCAGTAACTAAATTTGGTCTGTCATATGATTTTATATCAAGCTGAGTCTCATATGATTCATCTGAATTAAGATTCCAGTAAACATCGATTTTTCTGTCTTCGAATTCTTTATCATTAATTATATTTATACAATCTATTCTATGTATTGATACTCCTCTGCCTCTAGTCACATATCCGGTTATTTCATCACCCGGTACAGGATTACAGCATTTGCTTATTTTCACCATACAATTCGGTATATCTTTTACTATGACACCTTCGGTACTCTTAGAATATTTTATACTATCTGCAAGTGCAGGTACAATTATAACTGGATCTTCCTTATGATCTTTTCTATATTCTTCTTTTAGTTTAGATATAATTTTATTAGATGTTATTCCTCCATATCCTATTGCACACATAATGTCTTCTAATTCTTGAAAATTATATCTTTCTAATACTTTTTCATAATATTGAGGTTTTAAAAGATCTACAGGATTTAAACCTTGTCTTTTTATTTCTTTAAGTAATTGATCTTTTCCTTTTTCAATATTTTCTTCTTTTCTTTCTTTTCTAAAAAATTGTTTAATTTTAGTTCTAGCTTGACTTGTCTTTACAAGTTTAAGCCAATCTCTGCTTGGCCCTTTTGATGTATTTGATGTAATAATCTCTACAATATCTCCTGTTTGTAACGTATATGTTACTGGAACCATTTTACCGCCTACTTTAGCTCCTATCATTTTATTTCCTACAGCAGAATGTACATGATAAGCAAAATCTATTGGATTTGCACCATAAGGAAGATTTATAACATCACCTTTTGGAGTAAAAACAAATACTTCCATGTCAAAAAGATCATTTTTTAAATTAGAATAAAATTCATCTTCGTCCTTTGTTTCTTTTTGCCACTCCATCCATTGTGAAATCCATTCCAGTGAAGATGATTGTTCAGCATCATTAATTTTTTGCTTATATTTCCAATGTGCTGCTATACCGAATTCAGCAACCCTATGCATTTCCCAAGTTCTTATTTGAACCTCAAAAGGCCTGCCATTCTTGTTTATCAGTGTAGTGTGCAGAGATTGATACATGTTTTTTTTAGGCATTGCTATATAATCTTTGAATCTTCCTGGTATCGGTTTATAGTTTTCATGAAGCATCCCCAGAGCAAAATAACAATCTTTAATATTATTTACAATTATCCTTAATGCGAAAATATCATATATTTCTTCTAATGATTTATTTTGAGAAATCATTTTTCTATATATACTATATAAATGTTTTACTCTTCCCTCGACATGTCCTTCTATTTTATTATGGCTTAAGTCAATTTCAAGCTCATTCTTTATATTATGGATTAAATCGTATCTTTCTTGCCTATTTTTCTCCATCTTTTGAGATAGGTCCGCATAATCATCTGGATACAGATGCATAAAAGCCAAATCCTCTAACTCTATTCTGAATGAAGACATACCTAATCTGTGAGCAATAGGTGCATATATGTCCATTGTTTCTTTGGATTTTTCAATTTGACTCTTTTTAGTCTTATACTCTAAAGTCCTCATGTTATGAAGCCTATCAGCTAGTTTAACGATAATTACACGAATATCCTTGCTCATAGCCATAAACATTTTTCTAATATTCTCAACCTGTTGTTCTTTTTGACTTTGTAATGGTATATTTGTAAGTTTACTGACACCTTCTACGATTAAGGCAATTTCACTTCCGAACATTTCTTTTATATCGTTAGCAGTAAATCTTGTATCTTCAATAACATCATGCAACAATGCCGCTGCAATGGATTTTGAGTTTAATTCAAGACTAGCAATAATTCTCGCTACTTCTATGCAATGGATTATATAAGGTTCTCCTGAAGCTCTTTTTTGTTGCATGTGCCCTTCAAGAGCAAGATTATATGCTTTATTAATTAAATCAAAATTACTATTAGGATTATATAGTTTGATTTCATCTATTAACTTTGCATATAGCATTTCATAATTTTCCATTTAAAGTTTCTTATTCACCTCAATAAAAGTTAACGATTCCTTAAGATCTCTTTTTATACTGTCGTTAAGTTCCGTAACATATAAGAACTTAAAATCAACATTATTGTATTTAATAATACCTAATTCCTGTAAAATATCAAGACAAATCAGAAATACAGGAAGTTGTTCAATATCTTTTATACTTAATTTACATGGTATATCTTTGTTTTTTATGAATTTATAAGTATTTGCAATATCATTCCTGTCAATGTACACAGTCTTTTTTGTATATTTAATCAAATTGTCAATAGTACATAATGGTATGTCTTTCAAACGCATATCTAATATTTCACAATTAACATATTTTCTAGAAGATAATGAAGAAGAGTTAGAATCTTTAACGGTATTGTATGAAATGCTAATAATAATATCATATTTATTTCCTGCTATTAATAATCTTTCGTAATCAGAACTCCTGAATGAAATACAATTAATATGTTTTTCATTTTTCTTAAATGATATAAAAAGATGGTCTTTATTTTTTCCTATTCTCCTATATGCTTCTAATTCAATATCTTCAAGCAGAAAAGCAATGGCTTCATTTTCGCAACCATGCGGTTCAAAACAAGATAAAATTTGAGCATTATCTAAAGTTATATCATTTAAATCTATTTTATAATCAGGGCATATGGCTTTTCTATTTGATACACTATATCCTATTTGGCTTGCATATTCATTTATTTTCTTCTTGAATGTATTAAAGTTGTGTTCATAAATCATGTTACCTGCAGCAGCTTTATGACCGCCGTATGTAATCTGAAATTCTTTACAATAGTCAATTGCAGATATCAGGTTAAAATTCGTGACAGAACGTCCGGATCCTTTTAGGGTTTTTTTTATCTCTTCTACATCACCGTCTAGTCTGTTATCATATCCCATCAGTATGCATGGCCTATTATATCTTTCAACGACATGTGAGGCTACTATTCCAAGTATTCCTATATCCCAATTTTCATCTTTTAATACAATTATCAGATCATTCTTTATGTTATCATCATTTTCAATTTTATTAATTACAGAATCTATAATTATTTTTTGCTTGTTTTTTCTATCATCATTAAGTTCTATTATTTTTTTTGATAAATTTATGCATTCATCATTATCATCTGAAATCAATAGCTTTATTGCATGCTGAGCTGACTCCATACGACCTGAAGCATTCAATTTAGGTATTATATTAAACATAAGATGACTGGAATTTACTTTATCAATACCAAAAGGATAAGACTGTTTTATTAACTCTTTTAATCCTGTATTTTCCGTTGATACAATAAGATCCATACCGATTTTTGCAATTACCCTGTTTTCGTCTTTTAAAGGAACAATATCAGCTATTGTTCCTAATGCAGCAAGATCTACATATCTAGCATATTCAAAACCCAAATTTAAGTTTATACATATAGCTTGTACAATTTTTAGAGCAATTCCAGCTCCACATAATTCAGAAAAAGGGTAATTACTTGATAGTTTAGGAGATATTATGCAGTATGCATCAGGTAATGTATCTAAAGGAGTGTGATGATCTGAAATAATACAATCAATCCCTATTTCATTTATAAATTCTAACTCTTTCACAGATGGAATCCCGCAATCAACTGTTATTATCAGACCTATATCTTTATTTAATATATTTTCTAAAACATTAATAGATAATCCATAACCTTCTTCTCTTTTTGGAATGTAATATGTTACATCAGCATTTATACTAAGCAGAAATCTATACATTATAGCAGTTGCAGTTATGCCATCTGTGTCATAATCGCCATAAATGAGAATTAATTCATTATTTGTTACAGCATCAACAATTCTTGTGACTGCTTTATCCATATCGTTAAGCAAAAAAGGATCATTCAGATTTTCTAGTTTTGGATAAAGAAAATTTTCAAGATTTTTAATCTTTCGAAATTTTAATATTGATTCAGCTAGATTTGAACTGCTTATATCGACAGTCTTGGAAAGATCCCATTCGTTATTAAACATCATCTGTATACAACCATCCCAACAGGAGCAACTCCATCTATAAATGATGAAGCTGAGCTATAATCATTTTTAATTACAAGTTTTCCTTCAGTATTTATATACATCCATCCTGAATTCTCATAATAATCAGTTTTAACTGCCGCATATCCTTCACTGAAAGAATATGCCATATAATATTTTGGTTTAATTACCAATTCGTTGTTCAAATTTATATACCCATATAAAGCCTTATCAAATGTTTCTCCAACAAGTACTGGAGCCAATCCATCATTGAAAGTTGAGGTGTTATAATACATTAATGGAATTACTATATTTCCATTTTTATCGATATAACCTGAATCATTAACCTCTTGGTCCATGCTTAATTTTACTGAAGCTAAACCCTCTGAAAACAGACCTGCGTATGAAAATTGAGGTTCAATCACTATTGTGCCAGTTTTATCTATATAACCGCATAATCCTGCTACTCCTGATCCTTCCTGAATTTTTGCTAATCCTTCAGAAAAAGAAGCTGCAGCTTGAAACTGTGGAGGTATAACATATTCACCTGTAGTGTCAATATATCCCCATAAATTATATGTCGAATCTCTTGCTGCAGATTGAACACATGCAAGTCCTTCTGAAAAAGGCAAAGCAAATTTAAATTCACCATCAAATACTTTATTATTTGCATAGTCAATAAAAAACCATAATCCGGATTCATCATATTTTTGTACTGGCGCTAAACCTTCACTAAACATACTGGCATCTTTATACTGAGGTTCTATAACTATATTACCATTTAAGTCACAGAATCCCCATTTATAGTATTCATTGTATCCTTGTCTGATTGGATACATACCTTCTTTTCCAATCTTAATTCCTGTAAAAGTCGGTTCTATTATATAGTTACCTTGAGTATCGATAAGACCGTAAAGATACACAGGAAATTTTACAATACTGCAACTAGTCAATAATATTAATATTGCAGTTAACCAGATAATGATTATAATTTTTGAACTCTTTTTAAACTTCATTCTTTTTCGCCTTTAAACTTATACCTAGTTCATCAAGTTGCTTGGCTTCCACAACATTAGGTGCATCAGTAAGCGGACATGCTCCGCTTTGTATTTTTGGAAAAGCAATAACATCACGAATGTTATCAGTTTTAGTAATACTCATTACTAATCTATCTAAACCATATGCCATTCCTCCATGTGGTGGTGCTCCATATTTTAATGCATTCAATAAAAAGCCAAAAGACTCTTCTGCTTTTTCCTTAGAAAAGCCCAGAATATTAAGCATTTCATGTTGGAAATTTGAATCATTAATCCTTATGCTTCCTCCGCCAATCTCTTCACCATTTAAAACAATATCATAAGCTTTAGCTCTCACACTGCCTGAATCTGAGTATAATATATTCAAATCCTCGTCCATAGGTGATGTAAATGGATGATGTTTTGCATAAAATCTCTTATCTTCTTCATTATATTCAAGTAAAGGAAATTCTGTCACCCAAAGAAAATTGTATTTATTGCTATCAAGAAGGTTTAATTCTTTTGCTATCTCTATTCTTAATGCGCCAAGCGCGTTATATACTATTTGATTTTTATCAGCAATCAGCATAATCAAATCATTTTCTTCAGCATTAAAAACATGAGCAATTTCTTTTAATTGTTCTTGATTGAAATATTTCGAAATTGAACCAGTTATTTCGTTTCCTGTTCCGATTTTCAACCAAGCAATACCTTTTGCCTTATAATCTTTTACGAATTCTATTAATTTATCTATATCTTTTCTGGAAAAACTTGCACATCCTTTAGCATTAATTCCTCTTACTGATCCATTATTAGAGCATGCATCAGAAAAAACCTTAAAATCACATGAACTAACCAAATTTGAGATATCAACTAATTCCATACCAAATCTAAGATCAGGTTTATCGCTTCCAAACCTATTCATAGCTTCTTCATAAGTCATACGCAAGAAAGGAATATCTAATTCAATATCTAAAGTATCTTTAAATAATTTCTTAATGAATTTTTCATTTATAGAAATAACATCATCAATGTCAACAAAACTCATTTCAAGGTCGATTTGTGTAAATTCAGGTTGTCTGTTTGCACGTAAATCTTCATCTCTAAAACATTTTACTATTTGATAATATTTATCGAAACCTGAAATCATAAGAAGCTGCTTAAGAAGCTGAGGTGATTGTGGGAGTGCATAAAATGTACCTTGATTAACTCTACTTGGAACAAGATAATCTCTTGCGCCTTCAGGGGTGCTTCTTGTCAAAACAGGCGTTTCAACTTCAATAAATCCATTTTCAGAATAAAAATCACGTGCGCATTTTGCAATTTTATTTCTCATAAAAAGATACTGTTGAAGCTTAGGTTTTCTTAGATCTAAAAATCTGTATTTTAGTCTAAGTAATTCATTAGTAGATGTGTTTTCTGTTATATCAATTACTGGTACAGCGCTTTCAGATAATATCCTTAACTCGCTTACCTCTACTTCAATATCTCCTGTTTTAATATTAGGATTTTTATCTTCACGTTCGCATATAATACCAACTACAGCAATGACATATTCAGCTTTTAAATTTTCTGCTTTCACAAATAGATTTTTGTTGCTTTCATGTCTGAATACTACCTGTATTAGACCTGTTCTATCTCTAAGATCACAAAAAATAATACTACCGAGGTTTCTTGATCTGTTAACCCATCCCATTAATACTACTTTTTTATTTATATCTTTTATGTCATACTCTGCACAATACCCAGTTCTTTTCAACCCTTTGATGTTTTCCATATTACACCTCATATTTTTTTCTCAATGATTCTTTTAACAATTGAATCTACACTAACTTCTTTTGTTTCCTGAGTCATCATATTTTTAATTACAGCTTTATTTGTATCTATTTCATTCTCACCTAATACTACATTGTATAATGCATTTTTCTTATCTGCAAATTTCAATTGCGCTTTAAGGCTTCTTTCATTTATATCAATTTCGCAATAAATTCCGTTAACTCTTAATTCATTAACCATTTTTCTAGCAATTTTATATGCTTTTTCTCCTACATATGCAATAAAAATAATTGGTCTTTTTTCGTTTGGAACCATTATATTTGATTTCTCCATGGTATTTACAAGTCTTTCAAGTCCTAATGCAAATCCGATTCCAGGAGTATCAGTACCGCCAAGCTGTTCAACTAATCCATCATATCTACCACCTGCACATACAGTATCCTGAGCACCAATACCTTCTGATATAAACTCAAAAACAGTCCTGACATAATAATCTAGACCTCTTACTATTCTTTTGTTAATAATATAAGGGATATACATTTCATCTAGTCCTTTAAGAACATTATCAAAATGATTTTTACAGCTATCACAAAGATTATCGAGTAGCATTGGAGCTTCTTTAGATATAATTGAACATTTTTCTTGTTTACAATCAATTAGGCGCATTGGGTTCTTTTTATACCTTTCTTTACAATCATCACAAATACTATCTAATTTATCAGAAAAATAATCCAGTAGCATCTGATTATATTTTATTCTACAATTTTTGCATCCTATACTATTAATATTTAGCTGCAAACCATTTATTCCTAGTTTTGAAAAAAATGAATTAAGCATATACATTATTTCCACATCAGCATTTGGAGAATCTGAACCTAATATTTCAGCTCCCAACTGGTTAAATTCTCTATATCTGCCTTTTTGAACATTCTCATATCTATATGCAGTTATATCATAATATAGCTTGATCGGTTGTGGATTTGAAGACATTCCATTTTCAATATAGCTTCTTACAACTGATGCTGTACCCTCGGGTCTTAAAGTAAGTGATCTCCCTGCTTTGTCTTTAAAAGTATACATCTCTTTTTTAACTATATCAGTAGTATCGCCAACACCTCTTTGAAACAACTCGGTGTGTTCGAAAACTGGAAATCTAATTTGCTCGAAACCAAAATTTTCAAGTAAAGTAGAATAAATATTTTCAATATATTTATATTTATTTATTTCGCCTGGTAAAATATCCTTAGTCCCTTTTGGTATTGTTATTTTCATTTTGCCCTCCTTTATGAAAAAGTCTCTTACAGATTAATGTAAAAGACGATTTTATCATGATACATGCTTCTTAAATAAATTATATTAAGAAAACATAAATCCTTTACTTTGAATAATTTAATACCAAAAGATGCTATTTGTCAAGTAGGGCTATTCACATATAGCAATCAGCTGATTTCTGATTTTGGTCTGACTTGTAATATAGAAGCTGGTTGGTTTGTCATTACCTTCCGAATCTTTTTGTCCAACATATATCGAATCTTCATATCCATCTAATGTATGAGTTTGTATAACACTACTGTTCAGATTCAAAGCAAATGAAATATATGATGTGAGTTTTTCTTTGCCGATATTCGTCCTTATATTATTTCTTGCTACATCAATAACGTTTGAGATATTTGATAAATTTAATGCTTTTTTAATAATTGCCTTTATCATACTTTGTTGCCTGTTTATTCGTGCAATATCTGAAATATTGTCGTAACCTACTCCTTGGCGAAATCTTAAGAATTTAACGACTTGCTCACCATCCAATAATTGCAGACCTTTTTCTATCTCTATAACCAGCTCCTTGCCTGGGGTAAAATCGTAATAGTACATATCGAACGGAACATCATACTCTATGCCTCCCATAGTGTCTACGATTTTTTGTACAGTATCATACGAAATCCTTACATAATAATCCATATCAATATCTAAAAGTGTTTCACATGCACCTAATAATTGCATTGATGAGGCAGAACTAGACGATTCAACTGGTACATCATTAACAAAATAATTATAGTAAGAGTTGATTTTCCAATGTTCCGGTTTATTTCTATCTGCATATCTTAACCATGTATCTCTTGGTATACTTAGAAAGTCAAGAGTATTGTCTGTCTTATTAATAATTGCTATCCAGATAGTATCAGCAAGATCAAATTCAGCAAGTCCAAACAATAGAAGAAATTCAATGTCATCTTCAGATTTATATGGTGAAATATATTTCGGAATATCTGATTCAACAGGTTCACTGGAATTTGTTTCTGTTGGCGGTAGGGTAATTGTTTCAATAAGCTGGCTTTGAGTAGGGCTTGGTGTTTCGTAAATTGAATTATGCATAATATCAAAAAATATTAATATAGAAATAACAACACACAACAAAAACAGTATAATTGCTGAAATAATGATAATGCCTTTAGTGCTTAACCTTCGAGTATTAGTTCTTGCTCTTCTAGAATTTTTACTTTTATCACTCATATCAATAACCCGGTTTTCCTAATAATCTAAACATACTTTTCTTATATGCTTCAACTCCTGGCTGATTGAAAGGATTCACTCCAAGCACATATCCGCTTATCCCACATGCTTTTTCAAAAAAATATACTAGTTGGCCATAATTAAAAGCATCCATTTTATCAATTTCTATAGAAATAACAGGAACATTTCCTTTTACATGAGCAAGTTTGGTACCTTGCATAGCCATTTCGTTAACATATTTAAGGCTTTTATTTTTAATATAATCAAGCCCGTCTGAGTCATCCTTTGTATCTGGAATGCATATTGTTGACATATCATTTTTTATATAAATTACTGTTTCAAATATATTTCTTATACCCTCTTGTATGTACTGGCCCATGGAATGTAAATCTGTCGTATTGTCTACTCCTGCAGGGAAAATACCTTTATTATCTTTACCTTCTGATTCACCATAAAGCTGTTTCCACCATTCCGTAAAAAAATGTAATGATGGATCGTAGTTAACCATAATTTCAATAGTTTTATTCTTGTTATACATTAAGTTTCGTGCAGCAGCATATTGTATAGCAATTTCTTCTGAATTAGCATAAGCATATTTTGCTCCTTCTAGCATTTGATCTATATCAATTCCTGCTACGGCAATAGGAAGCAGTCCACAAGCGGTAAGTACGCTGTATCTGCCTCCCACATCAGAAGGTATCTCAAAACTTGTGTAACCTTCTTTTCTTGCTATTGCTCTTAATGAACCTTTTTCCTTATCAGTAGTTATATATATTCTTTCCTTTGCTTCTTGTTTGTATTTTTTAAATAAAGCTTCTTTAAATATCCTGAATGCTATTGCAGGTTCAGTAGTGGTTCCGGATTTACTTATTACATTCAATGAATAATTTTTGTTCTTTAAATATTCAAGTATAGACTCTACATATCTTCCACTAATATTATTACCTACATAAATAATCTCAGTTCCTTTTTTGTTTATATTATCTGTTAAAGCCTCAATTGCTGCTCTAGCTCCAAGATAAGATCCGCCAATACCTATCACAACTAGTACATCTGATTGATTTTGAATTTGTTTGGCAATTTTTTTAATATATTTTATTTCCTCTGCAGATATTTTTAAGGGAAGTTCTAACCATCCTAAATAATCTGAACCAGCACCTGTTTTACTTTTAAGCAATAAATTAGATTGTTCTGCTTTTTTGAGCACATTTTCAAATTCTAATTTATCGGCAAAACTTAAACAATCATTTAATATTAACTTCATTTTTCTTCCTCTGCTTTTTCTAGTTTAATTACTGATACTTCATACGCAGTTTTTATTACAATGTTGCCATATTGATCTTTTTTTTCATATTCTCGACTTTGGAATCTTCCCCATATTCTAAGACGTGTACCAACCTGCATATTTTCACAATATCTTGCGTTTCTCCCCCAGCATATACATGGGATATAATCGCTCTTTTTATATGCTCTATTGACTGCAATCAATAAATCACATATCTCTCTTCCAAATGGAGTAATTCTGAAATTTGGTTCTTTACAGATAAATGCATCAAAAAATGCGTCATTATAATTTTCGATGCCATCCAAAGTATCTAGAATCTTTGCTTCTCTAGCGAATATATTTACTACCAGTCTTTTCTTTTCTGTTTTATCAAGATTGTTATAGGATCTGACTTGTCCCTTTATCTCAATAATTACACCTAATTTCAAAAGATTAATATCAATAAGATGATCAGAAATTAGTACAGGAACCATATCAATCTGTTTGCTAAGTCTTTGTACCTCAATAATTACGTTATAAAAAGATTCGCCATATATCTGGTGATTGAAGACAGGCGTTGCAGCAATATTGCCGACGATGTAAATCTTATTATTTTCCAAAAGTTCGATTTCGTTTATCATTCGCATACCAGGCTTTCTTTTGTAATTGACCCCTTGATGAAAATCAGATGACTTTTCTCTTATTATATTATTAGTTTTTCCAAAAATAAAGGTAAATATATAAATTCTTAATAATAATTATATTTTTCCCAAATTATAAGGAAAATTAATATTCATACCTTACTTAAGCAGATAACAACTAGTAAATGTTAAAGTGTTTTTCCCATAATAGTAAGGAATTGATGACAATTCACATACCTTACTTACCCATAAACCATATGATTCCATTGAACCAAAAGCTTTATCAGGAAATCTACATGGCTGTTCAGGATATGTACACTTATTACATATTGAACATGTTCCTGAACTCATTGGTAATATTTCAGGATATTCTTTTTTTAATTCAGTTATAAGTTTTTGAAAATTATGCTTGTGTTTGGTTTCAGTTGATTGTATAGTCTCATAATCAAATTCATCTTCCATTTGAGCTGTTGTCTGAACTATCATTCCAAAACTGTAATCTTTAACTTTTTGAGACGCGTTTTCTAGCGAACCTATAGCAGGCGGACACATCCAGTTTTTATTATAGCTATGACATAAGTCAGAATTACACATTTGCCTGACTTCAGGCATGAAAACAAGTGCATTAGTATTTAATTCAGATGCATTTGAAAACCCAAATTTTTTTGCTTGAACTTTAAAATTTTCAACACTATATTCCATTTCATCCTCCTAATAAAAATCGATTATCCTGGGATAATCGATTTGTCTGGTCGGAGTGACAAGATTCGAACTTGCGACCCCTTGAACCCCATTCAAGTACTCTACCAAACTGAGCCACACCCCGACTTGTTTTATTATAACTTTAACTTTTTATTTGTCAACAGATTCAGATTCTTTACTTGCTTCCTCTAAATCAGTGTGTAGTATCTCTTCTTTATCCTTTTCGATTTCAACTTCAATATCGTTATTTGGTATATATGTATCTTTATCTGTAAGAAGATCTTTATAATCAGATTGGCCTACCTGTATCTCTTCTTCATCGATTAATGACTTCATAAATAATTTTTTATCTTTAGCTCGAAGTATTGAAATTAAAATAAGCATTGTTCCAAAGAAGATTGCGCTTACTAATGCTATAAGCCTAGATAATTTAATATCAGTATTAAACAAATATAGCGGATCAATCCTTATACCTTCGATAAAAAATCTATATAATCCATATGAAGCCATATATATGCATAAGGATCTTCCATAGAAATATTTGCCGTTTCTTGCTACAAGGATGAGTACTAAAAATAATGTAAGATTAAGAACTGATTCATAAAAGAATGTCGGGTGCACTCCTATGTAGTCAAAAGTATTTCCATTTACATTTGCTACAAGAGTTGCATCAACAAGTCCAAGTTTATATAGTTCTTCTTCAATTGAACCGGCAATATTTCCACCAATTTTCATGCTTGTCATAGCAAGACTGCTTAATATGCTGCTTGGTTTTACAGGAACCCCATATGCTTCTTTATTAATGAAATTACCCCATCTGCCTATTGCTTGAGCTAATGCAATATAAGGAACAACAAGGTCAGCCAATTTTAAGAAATTAATTTTTTTGATTTTGCAATAAATGGCTGTTGCTATAAAACCGCCAATCAAAGCTCCAAATATTGACATCCCTCCATCTCTGACATTTAATATGTCAGCAAATGTCCACTCTTGGTCAAGTCTTCCTAAAACATAAAGTAATCTTGCACTTATAACACCAGTTATTATACCTATAAGGCATATATTTAATAGGTCGTCTTCATTTATGCCATATTTTTTAGCAGCCATCAAAACAAGAACAACTGCAAGACAAACAGCAATCGCTATTAAAAGTCCATACCAGTAAACTTCAAATCTGCCTATTTTAAAAGCAACCCTGCTAACTGATAATTCTAATCCTCCGAATAGATTTGGAAAAGCTATAGTACTTCTCATCCTTTCACCTCACTTTTGTAACTGAACATAATAAGTATGTATTTTAGAGTATACTACTCATCATATGATTTAACAAGCAAAACATCATTACTTATCGCATTCCTTAGCATTTCTAAAGATTCAAATTTTTTTTCTTTTCTTATCATTCTGATAAAATTGATATATATTTTTTTATTATATAGATTAATATCAGATATATCAATTAAATGTGTTTCACATGTAACTTTAAAAATAGTATTATCACTAATTGTAGGATTACTGCCTATGTTAGTAATACTTTTATAGGAAGTTCCATCAACAATTGTAACTGTCTGATACACACCGAATGCAGGTATTTGCATATCTTCATTTATAATAATATTTGCGGTTGGAAAACCTAGTTTGCTTCCTATTGATCTTCCCTTTATTACAACTCCTCTTATTTGATATTTTCTTCCTAAAAGATTATTTACATTTTGAATATCTCCTTTCGAGAGCAGATTTCGTATTCTGGATGCACTGACAGGCTCGTCAAGATAATCCATACGGTCTAATATTTCAACACATATATTGTTTTTTTCACATATGTCTTTTAAAAGATTTACATCACCTTTTGCTTTATAACCGAATTTATAATCAAAACCGCATATCGCATATGCACAAGATAATTTGACTTTTAAAATATTAATTAAAAAATCTTCAGGTTTCATCATAGAAAACGGAATATCAAATTTTTGTAAAAATATGTAATCTACTCCTAGATTTCTAATTATTTCCAACTTTTGCTCAAAATCAATAATCAATCTTGGAGGAGTAGTATTTATTAATGAAACTGGATGAATATCAAATATGTATACCAATGACTTTAAATTATTTTCTTTTGCTAATTTTACAGTATTAAGTATAAGTTTTTTATGTGCAATATGAAGACCATCAAAATTACCTAATGCTATGGCATTCTTAGATGCAAACTTATATCTGTCTTCACTACTTATAATTTTCATCAAGCATTACCTTACCTTTCAAAATACCGTTTTCATCTACTTTCCCAATACCTATAATATGATCATTTATTTCTCGTATTATGTAATCATTTTGATTATATTCTGTTTGAATTTTTACCCCGTTAACGTATTTCTTTACATCTGATAAATTTAAATAAATAGATCGAAGGTTAATTGCTTTTTCTATTGGTGTTAACAATTCATTTATTTTTCCTTCAGAAGCTAAATTAATAATTTCATTGATCTTTTTACTATCACTGATACCAAAATTACCAACTTGTAATCGTATAAGTCCTGACATCGTTCCGTATTTATTTAAAGATTTCCCGATATCATGACATAAGCTTCTAATATAGGTTCCTTTTGAGCATTCTACCTTAAATGAAATTTTTTTCATCGGAATATCTTGATATAATATGTTGTTTATATTTATATCTTCTATGGAGAGAATTTCGATATTAGATTCTTTTATTTCAACATCTTTATTTTCAAATGCATACTGATATAATTTTTTACCCTTCACTTTTTTTGCTGAGTAAATAGGAGGTTTTTGTGATTGCTTTTTAATAAATGTCTTAATGACATTTACTATCTCATCATTTGATACATCTTCTGCTGGTTCCTTACTTAGTTCTTTCCCAGTTATATCATATGAATCAGTTGATAATCCTAAAATCATCTCGGTTAAATATACTTTTTTTTGACATTGTATATAATCAGCTATTCTTGTTGCTTTTCCTACACAAACAATTAATACTCCTTCAGCTATAGGGTCAAGAGTTCCTGTATGACCAATTTTCATTCCAGGAAAAACCTGTTTAAGCATATTTATCTGCTTAAAAGAAGTAATACCTTTTTCTTTGTAGAGATTAATTATTCCGTACATTTATATATTTCACTGATAGTTTTGATAATGCTATTATATATATCATCGATACTTCTTGTAGTTACAAGTCCTGCAGCTCTCGAATGCCCTCCGCCTCCATATAATTTAGCAATTAATGATACATCCACATTATCAGTATTTGATCTTAGGCTTCCTTTGACTTCTTTCTTATCCGGTCTTTCCCTTAGAAAAACTCCTATCTCAACGCCTTCTATATTTTTTACTGTATTAACAAGTCCCTCAAAATCCTCATCAGAAACATCCAGATGCATATACTCATCGTTTCTAAGAGTCGAAACAGCAACTTTGTTATCGCAATAAAATTTTATATTTTGTATCGTTTTCTCAAAAAGATGTAATTTATTCATATTTGTACGTTCGAATACCCATTCAGATATTTTTTCAATATTTATACCATAATCCATTAGTTCTGCAGCGATTTTAAAGCTTTTTTTGTTCGTATTCTGATATCTGAATCCTCCAGTATCAGTTGATATAGCTACATAAAGCGCTTGAGCAATATCATGGTCCATTTGAACATTCATTTTTTTAAATAGTTCATATATTATCTCACCTGATGATGATACATTTTCGTTTACATAATTATTCAAAGCATATCCCTCATTGGTTTTATGGTGATCAATATTATAAGAAATACATTTATTAAAAATTTCTTTTCTTTTTCCAAGTCTTTCGATATCTCCGGTATCTATTGCAATACATATATCATAATCATATTCCTTTAATGGAGAGAATATTTCTATATCACAGGAATTTTGCATAAATGAGTATATATATGGTATCTTTTCTTCCATAAGCATTAAAGCTTTTTTACCTATAGATTGTAAAAACCTTGTCATGGCTATGCAGCATCCTACTGCATCTCCATCAGCCATAACATGCGGCAATATCAGATAACTATTATAATTCGATATATCTTCATTCAGTTGGTTTGCTATTTTTATTAACTTCATCAATCAGTTTGCTTATCCTTATACCTTGTTCTATATAATCATTATACTTGAATCTTAATTGAGGAATGTATCTAATCATCATCCTCTGCCCTAATAGTTTACGAATATACCCGGCTGAGCTTTGAATAGCAGCAAAACTATCTTTCTTTTGTTTTTCATCTCCTAACATGCTTACATGAATGTCAGCATAAGACAAATCATTTGTGATATTTACATTAACAATAGATACAATTGCTGTTAGCCTTGGATCTTTTATTTCTTCAGCAAGAATGGAGGATATTTCTCTTTTAAATTCATTATTTAATCTTTCAACTCTTTTTTCCTTCACTCCTTTATCACCTCTATTTTATAACATTCAATTATATCATTTATTTTTATATCATTGAATTTTTCAATTGACATTCCACACTCGTAACCTGCTGCAACTTCTTTTACATCTTCTTTAAATCTTTTAAGCGAACTTAAAGCTCCATCAAATACAGTGATACCGTCTCTTACCAGGCGTACATTAGTATTTCTTAATATTTTTCCATCAAGCACCATACATCCTGCTACAGTTCCTATTCCGGTTATCTTGAATATATCTCTGACCTGTGCATGCCCATATACTATTTCTTTAGTTTTCGGATCCAACATTCCAGCCATTGCATTTTTGACATCTTCAATAGCATCATAAATGATGCTGTAAAGCCTTATATCAACAGAAGCATTCTTTGCTACTTCTAATACATTACCTAAAGGTCTTACATTAAAACCAACAATGATAGAGTTTGATACCTCTGCTAAAGATACATCAGTCTCTGTTATTGTACCAACTGCTCCATGAATTATATGTACTTTTACTTCATCAGTTGATAATTTTTTAAATGAATCAGTAATTGCTTCAACAGAACCTTGAACATCAGCTTTTACAATAATATTAAGATCCTTTACATCACCAGACTTAATCTGTTCGAATAAATCATCAAGAGTTGTAAGCTTATGAGAAGTTTTCACTATCTGTCTTTCATATTTTCTTCTTTCCGCTAAAGACTTAGCTGTTCTTTCATCATTAACCGCATAAAAGATTTCACCAGCTTCGGGTGGCATATCTAAACCTAAAATTTCAACTGGCATTGAAGGTCCAGCTATGTCTATACTTCTTCCTCTGTCATCATATAATGCTTTAATATGACCTACTGACGTTCCAGAAATAATATAATCTGTTTTTCTGAGACTACCTCTTTGAATAAGAAGTGTTGTAACTGTTCCTGCTTTTTCTACTCGTGATTCAAGAACAATACCTTTTGCTTGTTTATTCGGATCAGCTTTTAGTTCAAGTATATCAGCTGATAATAGTATCGTATCTAGTAATGTATCTATTCCTTCGCCCGTTTTGGCTGATACTAGAATACACTCAATATCTCCACCGTATTTTGTAGCTACTAGATTATGTTCCATAAGCTGCTGCATTATTCTATCTGGATTTGCAGTAGGTAAATCTATCTTATTTATTGCGATAATTATTGTTACATTGGCAGCTTTTGCGTGATTTATAGCTTCAATTGTTTGAGGCATAATACCATCATCAGCTGCTACTGTTATTATTGCGATATCAGTAACGTCTGCTCCTCTTTTTCTCATAGCTGTAAAGGCTTCATGACCAGGAGTATCTAAAAATGTTATATATCTATCATTTATTTTCACTCTGTATGCTCCAATATGCTGAGTTATCCTTCCAGCTTCTTTAGCAGCGATATTTGAGTTTTTAATGTAGTCAAGTAATGACGTCTTTCCATGATCGACATGTCCCATTACAACCACTACAGGAGATCTTACTTCAAGATTTTCATTATTATCTTCATCATCATCAAAAAGAATATCTTCTTCAGTGATGATGTTTTCCATTTCACATGTTATGCCGAATTCATCTGCAATCAATGCTGCAGTATCAAAATCGATATTTTCATTAATACTCATAATATCTGAACCCATACTGAGTAGTTTAGAAAGAACATCCGCTCCAGTTTTCTTTATTATTTCTGCAAATCCTTTAACAGACATTTCAGGTGGTAGTTTTACAAATTTAAGAATTTCTATTTGCGGTTTACTATCTTCTCTTTTCTTTCTTCTCTTTTTAGCACCATTATCTCTGTAAAAAGTGCTGAATATTTCATCTTCAGTCAGCATTCCAGTATCAATCGCACTCTTAGGTGTTATTATTTCTCTTTTTTCGTATTTAGTTTGTTTAGAAGCAATTGATTTTACAACAGAAGCTTCTTTTTTAGAATCTTTATTTAATACTTTTTCCTGATCTTTCTTTATAAATTCCTTTTTAATAACTCTTGGTTTCTCAATTCTAGGACGACTATCCTCAGGTCCTTTATCTTTGTCGGTAGTTTTTTTGAAAGGAGGCCTGCTTTTATTATCATATTGAGAATCTTTATCTTTATTGTACCCTTGGAACTGTCCACTTTGTCCAGAAGGTCTTGGCTTATATCCGCTAGAGGAATCTGTTCGTGTATATCCAGGCTTTTTATCTGTAGGTCTAGGTGTATATGGCCTATCAGTAGATCTTGGTGTATATGGCCTATCAGTTGATCTAGGAGTATTTGGCCTATCGGTACGATTATCCCTTTGTTGGTAACCGCTCTTATCAGTTCTGTTATCTTTTGCAGGATACTGTTTGTCGGAGCGATCTTTGGGTATATAAGTTTTGTCCTTATATGCTTTTTGCTCGTTATATGTTTTCTCTTTCTTTTCTTCTCTTTGAGAAAATTTTTCTTTGTCGGGTTTCTCTGTCTCAGTGACTTTTTGTTCTGTCTTTTGGGGCAATATCACTTCTTTTTTATCTTCAATTTTCAGCTCAGTTTTTTCCTCTGATTTTACTTTTTGTGAAGCAGCCTCTTCTGGTTTAACATCTGCAGGAGCTTGAACTAGATTTTCTTTTTTTGGTATTGCAACTTCAGGAGTTTTAACAACAACTACTTTTTTCTCTTGGGGCTTTTGAACAACTTCCTTTATTTGTTCTTGTATTATTTCCGGTTCCTGTTTTAAGTGTTTTATTGTTGATTTTGTTTCTCCACCTTTTGTAGTTTTAACAACAACAACCATAGGTTTTGAATCATCAGTATCTTTTTTGGTTTTAACTTGCTGTTTTTCTGGAGCTTTGATAACTACTGTTTTTGTTCCAGTAGAGTCATTTGAAGCAATGTTTACAGTCGTTGTATTCTGTCTTGTTGAAGTATTTTTTATTCTATATATATCATATATTTTCTGTTCCTGTTCATCTGTTAAAACAGTGTTAACATTACAGTTTACACCCATCTGCTCTAATTTTCTTAATACTTCACTTGCCTTTTTATCTATCTCTTTTGCTAATTCATTTACTTTTTTCCCCATTTAGTTCTCCTTGGTTATCTTGCTTCTAATACCTTTTGCAAAATTTGAATCTTTTATTCCCACAACAGATATTTCTTCTTTACCTATAATACTTCCTAATTGCTCTTTTGAAAATATTTCTATTATTTCTATTTGTTTACTTATTTTTGCATTCAATACCTTTTCCCTTGTATTTTCTGAACAGTCAGAAGCAACAAATAATAGCTTAATTCTGTCTTTTTTTATGTCTTCAAGACATATCATAGTTCCTGTTGATGCTTTCCTGGCTTTCACTGCCAATCCTATCATTTTTAATATATTATCTTTTTCTATTAATATATTCCTCCAAATCATTATATATAATATCATCATTAACTACAGAAAATGTTCTTTCAATATTTCTTGATTTCTTGGCTTTTAAAAAACATTCCAAATCATCACATATGTATGCACCTCTGCCATTTTTCTTGCCAGTTAAATCCATTAAAACTTTATTATCCTGTGAAAGGACAATTCGTATCAAATCCTTTTTAGGTTTCATAGTTCTACATGATAAACACATCCTCATTGGAACTTTCTTAGTTTTCATCGTTCTCCTTATCGTTAACATTTTCAATGTACAGAGCATCAAGCTGACTTACAGGCTTAGCCTCATCAATTAAAGCATCATCAGAAAGAAGCTGTGTTTCAATAATTTTTCTAAGTTCTGATTCAGGAATTATATCGATTTTCCAATTTGTTAATTTAGCTGCAAGCCTAGCATTCTGTCCTTCTTTTCCTATAGCAAGTGATAGCTGATTATCAGGTACAGTAACTCTCGCTTTGATTTCCCTGTTTCCATCAGCATTTGTAACTTCCAAAATATCTACTCTAGATACATCAGCAGGACTTAAAGCTGATGAAATATATTGTGCAGGATTTGGACTCCATTCAATAATATCAATTTTTTCTCCTCTTAATTCCTCTACAACATTAGATACTCTGATACCTTTATGACCTATGCATGCTCCAGTTGCATCAATATTTGAATCAGAGGAATAGACAGCAATTTTTGTTCTTGCGCCAGGTTCACGTGCAATATCTTTTATTTCAACAATTCCGCTTTGAATCTCAGGGACTTCCATTTCAAATAATCTTTTAACTAAGTCAGGATGTGTACGTGAAACAAATATTTTTGGTTCTTTACTTGTTTTCTTAACATCAAAAACAAATGCTTTAAACTTGAAATTAATACCGTATCTTTCACTCGGAACCTGTTCTTTCTTCGGTAAAATTGCTTCTGTATTACCAAGATCAAGATATACTGTGTCATTTTCAATTCTTCTAACTACTCCGTTAACAATCTCTTTTAATTTATTTTCATAAATATCAAGAATTTTAATCCTTTCAGCATCCTTTATTCTTTGAAGTATTACCTGTTTAGCTGTTTGAGCGGCAATACGGCCAAATTCTCTAGGAAGCATTTCCTCTTCAAATTTTAAGCAGTATCCAACTTCTACTTCAGCATATTGTTTTGCATCCTCAATTAACATATCATTTTCTTCATCAACTATCTCATCAACAATGTTTTTTATTTTGAATAATTTAACTTCACCAGTATTAACATCCATATTTACTTCTATATTCTGTTCTGATTTTGTGTGCTTTTTATATGCTGAAGCTAAAGCAGCTTCGATGGCCTCTATTAATGTTTTTCCATCAATGCCTCTTTCTCTCTCTATTTGCTTTATAGCATCAATTAAATCTGTATTTTGTCTCAAATTAGACATAGGTTCCTTTTTCATTATTAATCCTCCTTAAAATTCAAAAACACGAGTTATTTTTGCAATATCTTTATTTTCAAAAATAATTTCTTTTTCATCAATTTTTATAACTGTTATGTTTTGATCTCTATTTATCAAAACTCCTTCATAATTTTTTTCTTTTTCGATAGGTTTATATAACTGTATGTTTACTTTAGAATTCGCGAAAATTTCAAATTCCCTATCTGTTTTTAGATTCTTGTCATAACCTAAAGAGCTAACTTCTAAATAATATGCGTCCTTTATATCAAGCATATCTATTTCCTCATCAATATCTCTGTGTACTTTTTCACAGTCATCTATTGTGATACCATCAGGTTTATACAAATATATACGAAGATACTTATCAGGGCCTTCTTTTACAAATTCAGTATCAAGTACCTCTATACTCCACTTTATGGCATGTCTTGAAGCTATTTCAAATGCTTGTTTTGCTATACTTTTAGCCATTATTCTCCTTATCATAAATTAAAGAGTGGCGAGCCACTCTTTTGTACTACAAGACTTTAACACATATGAATTTTTTTGTCAACTTTTTTATTTGCACACTTTTTTAAAAATATCTCTATACTTTATAGCATTTGATTAAAATAAATCATTTATTTCAATTTGATCAGTAATATCAAGACTATCAAGATAACCATCTGTTTTTAGCTTCTTTACTAAATCATCATCAATTAAATTTTTTACTGCAAATTCATTAATACTTGAATATGGCCTATTACTTATTATCTTATCAATAATTTCTTCACTTAAATATGAAATTGTATCAAGAGGTTCTATAAGGATGGTTATTTCATTATTACTTAAATATCTGTCCTTAAGAGAAGTCGAAATATCAGATTTGTTAATAATAAATTCATTACCGAATTTTGAAAAGTCTCTATATCTATTTATATATTCCAGTTTGAATTGTTTCGGGTAATTATCGTAATACCATTTAATTATCATCAAATTTCTTGCATGTACTACTGCTTCTTCATATGATATACATTCTATTATTTTCCTTTTAGATTCTTTATACATTTCACTATTCTTTGTTTCATCCTCAAACTCATACTTAAAACATATTACATCATATATTTCTGCAAGTTTTTCATGAATTAATTTTTCTGCATTGTCATACCAAGTCCCTTTACCATGAATTAATCCTATACATCTTATAAATTCGTTATTTGATGCAGGCTTTATCATACTTATTACTTCAACTGTTTTTATGTCTGAAGTGCATAATTCAATATTATAATACTCAGTTTTATCTATCTGCTCATCTGTAGGATAATTATCTGTTAAATTATACAGATTCATAATCATAAGCAAATCTACATTAGGTTGTATAAATATTGTAGTAAAAAATTCTTTAAGTATATTAGCATTATACTGCGTTACCATTTCATTTTCTTTTATTATCATTGGAGAAAAATCATATATTCCGTATCCTGTCGGTAATAAATGAACAGCTATAAATTTTTCGTACTTAACAAAAAATGGATGGTGATTTTTATTTATATCTTCTAAAATTTTAAATACTTCATCAAGCATATTGATTTGTATATGAATTTTAAAATCAGTGTTATTTAAATTTACATATTTATTATCATTTAAAAGTTTGCTCAATATATATGGAGTCGGAAGTGATTCTATCTGAAAAAGTATTTTTTTTTGTTTTAGAGTGATAATTAAATCTTTTATCATTACAACAATTCCAGCAATTTTCTCTGAAAAGATAAAATTTAATTCTTTTTTAAAACTATCTGTTTTATCATCAAAATTAGAAAGATATGTACTGCTTACAAGATCATCGTGATTAACTGCTTTAACGATAGGAGATACATTCTCTATTTCCATATTTAATTTGCGTGTATTATCTATAACAACTTCTTTAGCTTTCTCATTTTCAAGATAAGAGAATTCTGAAATCATTTCGTTTGTTGTCATAAATTCTCTTTTTGAAACATCTTTCGAATAACAGGTAGCAATAGGTATTACATTACATTCGATTGCGCATTTATATAGAAATTTGTTAAAATTTCTATATTCACTTATTGTCTTTATTATCTTTGACTCTTTTAATAGTTCAGCATGTCTGTCAGATAACAGATTGACATAATCATAAAAAACTGCTTTCGAATAAATGGATTCGGTATCCGCATCATTAAATAGCAGAGAATATAATTCTCCTTTTGTATCACAAGTTCCTACTAATAATCCATATCTGTGTGCTTCTAGATAACTTCTAGGCACAATTTTCCAGATACAATTCCTTTTCGTAAGTATTTTGTATAGATTTCTTAAGCCTTCACTGTTTTTAACAGTTAATGATACAGAATATACATTTAGATTTTCGTTCTGTAAATTATTATTTGCAGTACTTATGCATATCTCTTCATATGTTTCAAACATTTTCATTAAGGTTACTGATGCATTATATGCAGCTTTTACAACATCATCTATTGCTGTATTCAATCTTAACATTAATGTGTTTAGTGTAAATGTCTTTTTTTCCAGTATTTCAAATACTTTTTTTACGTTTATAACAGTGATTCCGCTTTTTGCGATGTAGGCAGAGGTGTCATCATCATTAACATCAGTAAATAAATATAAAGTTTTATGTTCACAAAAATCTCTTATGCCAATAAAATCATTTTTCTTAAAAATTTCGGTTTTTTTAATCTGCTGATAACATATGTCTGAAATAAATATATTATCTTCTTTAACATAACCACAACAAATATTATTTGAAATATGTGTTTTGTTTGGATTGAATACTGCTGAATGATCATCCATAAGCACTTTTACTGAAATACCAAAAATTACTTTAAGTTTATGCCTATTTGACAAATTCTTTTTGTATATATTTACAAAAGAATCAATGTTATTTTCTGGCATAATACCAATAGCTTCATGTTTCCATTTAATCAGAGTATCAAGAAGCATGTCAATATTTACATTATCAGTGTCAACATTCATTTCCACTCTTTTAACTTTGGATTTATCTGTTCGATTACTAAGTTTTATTTCTGAAACTCTATCTGCATTAATAAAATATCGAGGTGAATTTTTTTCTATCTGATGTTTTCCGGAAACGTTCACATATTTATTTTCAATTATAATAGAAGAATATTTTTGAATCTTTGGGTCATCCTTGCTAAAAAATTTCTTACATATGATTGATCCTGACAAGTCATTTAATCCAAATTCGAACATGTGAACATTTTCTGATTTATATTCTTTTACATAATTTATTTTTCCTTCTACAAGAACTTTATATGAATTGCTATCAAGTTCGCATATTCTAGTTACTTTTTTTTCTTCAATCCCTTCAGGTTCTTCTTCAATAAGTACATTTGGTACGACAATATTTGATTTTTCATTTTGTATGTTTTTATAAGAAGCATCACGTATTTTTTTAGCTTCTGAGTTGTCAATAATTTTAAGATCAATTTTAATAGTACTGCCTAAACGTTTTCTGCAATCGGATAAATATGCTTTTAAATGACTAATATCACATATTTTATTAATTTCTTCAGGAATACTGATAAGCATTTGTTTGTCATCCAACTCATATCCCATTATACTTTTGTATAATATAAGATATTGAAATTCCTCAAAAATATGCTCATATATATCATGAACATATTCATTAATTTTTGATAAATCAATTTTTGAGTCAGAAATAATTAATTCTATATTAGGAAAAGACCTACCTATTTTAAGTGTATTTCTTATTTTTTCTGTTAAGTCAGTTTCTTCATTAAAAAAAATATACTTTTTTGTATTTAAATAAATAAACAAAGTACCATCGCTTTTATTATATTGAAATTTAATTATATCAATATGATCAATCAGCATTTATCTATCTCTTCAAGCAGTTCTTCTATTATCCTGTCTTCAGATATGACTTTTATCTTTTGTCCTTTTTTAAATAAGACTGCTCTTCCATCTCCTCCAGCAATTCCTATATCAGCATATTTGGCTTCATTAATACCATTTACAGCACAACCCATTACTGCAACATTAATATTTTTATTTATATGTCTGGTTTTCTCCTCAATAACATTAGCAAGTTTAATTATATCAATTTTTGTTCTACCGCATGTAGGACAACTTATAATATTTACTCCATACTTTTTTATACCCAAGAAAGTTAGTATATCTTTTGCTACTGATACTTCGTGTATTGGATTATCTGAAAGAGATATTCTTATGGTGTCTGATATACCTTCATAAAGTAAAATTGATAAAGCAATGGTTGATTTAATTGCACCTCTTAATAAAGTTCCAGCTTCAGTTACGCCTACATGCAAAGGATAGTTAAAAGATTTGTTTAAAAGCCTGTATATCTCAACTGTTTCCATAGGATCTGATGATTTTGCAGCAATTACGATATTGTTATAATCCCACTTTTCAATCATGTCAACCTGTTCTTTTACTGCATGTAATACAGCTTCTGTAGTAGGACCTTTATAGATACTGTATAGGTGTTCAGGTAAGGAACCTGCGTTAACTCCAATCCTTATAGGCACATTATACTCTTTAGCTGTTTTGACGATTGTTTTTATATTATTTTCATCAGTAATATTTCCAGGATTAATTCTAATTTTATCTATTCCATTTTTTATACTTTCAACAGCTAATCTGAAATCATAATGTATATCTGCTACTAGAGGTATTTTTACTGCTTTTTTTAATAGAGGAATATTATTAACACATTCTTTATCAAAAACTGATATTCTGACAATATCGCAACCTTCAGCCTTAAGAGCTGCAATCTGTTCGATAGTAGACTTAAGGTCTCTTGTATCAGTATTTGTCATAGATTGGATAGCAATATCATTTTTTCCCCCTATTGTTATATCACCAATCCGTATAATACTTTTGTTTTTTCTTTTTTCATTAAAAGTCATCATTTTATTAACCTGAATATATCATTAAAAGTTGTTATTACAAGTAATAATATTAGTAAAACGAAACCTGCAATAGTAACATATTTCATTTTATCCTGATTAAATGGTTTACCTTTTATCCATTCAATTGAGTGTATAATAATTTTCGAACCATCAAGTGCAGGAAATGGTATAAGATTCATTACACCAAGATTAATGGATATAAATGCCATCATATTAACAAGATTAATTATGAATAACACGAATGTCGGTTGTTTAATCTGTTCACCAATTGTTGAAATTATTCCTACAGGACCCATCATTTCTGATATGCTTACAATACCGGTAATCAGCCATGCAATTGATACAATTACTGTTTTTACTACAGAAAATGAGTATAATACAGCATGTTTAACTGCTTGTAAAAAATTAATATCGGTACTGTAATAATATACACCTAAATCAAGATATTCCATTGATTCTGATTCAATAGTGTCAAAAACAAATGTAAGCTGCTCATTCTCCCTCAATACAGTTACTTTTATCGATCCAACACCATTTTTTGTAACCCGTTCACTTAACTGCTTAGGAGTACTGACAGGATTATCATTAATATGAGTTATCATATCATTAACACGTAATCCTGCAATATATCCATTTGAATCTTTATCAATATCTGCAACAATTGTATTTGAGTTTTGAGTTGATATATTAAGCATAACACGCTTACCGCCCTGCTTAATTGGTAGAACAGATACGGTCTGTTTAATTCCATAACTTTCATATACTACATTTACAGGTGTAACTTCTTTAATAGGATAAAGAATCATAGTTATATCAGACGGATCATTAACCCTTTTATTATCAATCGATATTATTTTATCTCCGTCCCTTAATCCAGCTTCATATAAAGGACCATTCATATCAATTATTGTATTTGTATCTAATGCATATCCAGTAAAACTAAATAATATTGCTAGTATCAAAAATGCGAAAATAATATTAAAAAAAGGGCCTGCAAAAGAAACCAGTATTTTTTTATAAGGTTTAGCTGAGGAATATGATGTTGGGCTTATAACATTTTCTTCCTCACCTTCCATTGCAACAAATCCACCTATTGGTATAGCTCTAATGCTATACACTGTACCTTTTATTGTTTTACTGAAAAGTTTAGGTCCCATAAAAAGACCAAATTCCAATACTTTAATTCCTGAAGCTTTTGCTGCTATAAAATGTCCTGTTTCATGAACAATAATTATTATACTTAGAGCTAATAATGCAATTAATATACTAGCAAATGTACTCATCTATATTCCTCCAACTCTTTAGCTTTTGCTATTGCCCAATTATTTATGTTTAAAATATCTTCAAACGTCTGGGCTTTAATATTATCATATTTATCCATAACTTTTTCTATTATGTCTGCAATATCTGTGAATTTAATCTTACCTTCAAGAAAATATTCAACACAAATATCATTTACCGCATTAACTACAGTTCCAAGCGAATTACCTTCTTTTACACAATAATATGCAAGTTTTAAACATTTAAACTTTTCTAAATCAGGTTTATGAAATGTTAGCTCATGTTCTGTAAGATCTAGTTCCTCATATGCGTTCATAAATCGTTTAGGATATGTTAGAGCATATTGTATATGTAGTTTCATATCGCATGTGCTTAGCTGTGCTTTAATACTATTATCATAAAACTCCACTAATGAATGTATTATGCTCTGCGGATGAATTAATACGTTTATCTTATCATATGTAAGATTATATAATTTTGATGCTTCAATTACCTCAAAACCTTTGTTCATCATAGTAGCGCTGTCAATAGTAATTTTATTTCCCATTTTCCAGTTAGGATGACTCAGAGCTTGTTTTACGCTTACTGTTGATAATTGTTCTTTATCTAGTCTCCAAAAAGGCCCGCCACTTGCAGTTAAATGGATTCGTTTTATAGGATTATCTTCAATACACTGTAAGATAGCTCCATGTTCTGAATCAATAGGTATAATCTGACAAGAAAATTTTCTTGCTTTGTCAAGTATTATCTCGCCTGCTGCGACAATTGTTTCTTTATTTGCAAGTGCAAGTTTTTTGCTATTTGACACCGCGTAATATGAAGGTTCTATCCCGTCAGTTCCCACAAGCGAATTTACAATTATGTCATAATCGTAACTTTGTATACATTGAATATTTGCATTTTTACCGGAAAATACTTGTGTTTGAAGTTCTAATCCAAGTAATTTAAATTTGTCACTACTTCCAATATCAGTAATACCAATATATTTTAAATCTTCGTAAAGAGTGTATTTTGCTATTATATCAGCAAGCTTCGTATAATTAGATTTGCATGTTATACCAATGATTTTATATCCTATATCTTTACAGACTTTTACTGTATTTTCACCAATTGAGCCTGTTACCCCTAATATTAATACATTCATTATTTCATACCTGTTAACATAAAAACAACATATACACTAGGTAAGATAAATAATATGGAATCCAATCGGTCAAGAGCTCCTCCATGTCCAGGCATTATTTTCCCAAAATCTTTGACATTAAATTGTCTTTTAATATATGATGCGCACCAATCTCCGAATTGACTGAACAATCCGCATGGAATATATAATGCAATTAATACATACCAAGGTATCTGTGCATTAAAAAAGCGATTAATTATTACAGTATACAATGTTATCATTACTATTGATCCAATTGCTCCTCCAATAGAACCCTCAACTGTTTTGTTAGGACTGACATCTTTAATTATTTTAGTTTTTCCAAAACTTCTTCCAATCAGAAATGCCCAAAGATCACATCCTAAGGCTCCTAGCCATACATATACAAAAAGAAATCCTCCCTTTTCCATTTGAAGTATAAGTACAATAAAAGAAAGCAGAATTACTGTATATATATAACCGAAAATTGTATATGTTACCTCTTTAAAGGTTTTTATTTTGTAGAACATAGATGCGACAAGAATTGTTAATGCAAAAAAGACAGTAAGCAGAATATTTAAAGTATACAAATATTCCTTAGGTATTATTGATAAACCTATAGTCAGATAGAGATTGGCATAATACATTAAAGTAAATAATGAACATATTATATAATATCCTAAAGTCAATTTTTCATTCGTCACATGCAAAAATTCATAGAACATTAACGCAGAAATTAAAAAAATCAATATGTACACAGGAAGACCAGGAAAAATATAAATATATACTAAAAGCAACAATGCCAGTAAACCGCTGATAACTCTAGCTTTCATCTGTTCTTCCTCCATAGCGTCTTTTCCTGTTATTATAATCAGATATTGCAATTTTAAAATGTTCAATTGTAAAATCTGGCCATAAAATATCTGAAAACCACAACTCAGAATAGGATGCTTGATATAGAAGAAAATTTGATAGTCTTTTTTCACCACTAGGCCTGATTATAAGATCAGGATCAGGTATATCTTTCGTATAAAGATAATCACTCATAAGGTTTTCATTTATATCAGATATCTTAAGTAATCCTTTTTGTACATCAGTGCATATTTTTTGTACTGCTTCGATAATTTCCTGTCTAGCTCCATAATTTAATGCAATTATAAAAGTCAGTCCAGTTTTATGACTTGACATATTTTCAATCCTATCCATACTTTTTTGCATAGCATTACTAAGTTTATTTCTTGATCCTATAAACTTTATTCGTATGTTCGATCTTTCAAGTCTGCCTGAAGTGTCATTTAAGAATTCCTGAAGAAGGTTCATTAGATACCTTACTTCACTTTCTGGTCTTTTCCAATTTTCTGTAGAAAAAGTATATGCCGTAATATACCTAATTCCCAGTTTATCACTTTCCTCTATTAAATTTTGTATAGCATCAGCGCCACATTTATGTCCGTAACTGATCGGCATTTTTTTTTGTTTTGCCCATCTTCCGTTCCCGTCCATTATGATGGCGATATGTTGTGGTAACTGCATTTAGTTATATAACTCCGTTTCAATATGAGATTTTACACTTCCATTATCTCATCGGTCTTGCTTTTTACTATATCATCAATTTTAGTAATATTCGTATCTGTCAGGTTCTGAATATCCTTTTCAATTATTGCATAATCATCTTCAGTAATTATTGAATCTTTTTTTTGTTTTTTGTATTTCTCGATATCATCTCTGCGAATATTTCTAATCTTAACTTTTGCTTCTTCGCCATATGCTTTTACCTTTTTGACTAAATCATTTCTTCTTTCCTGTGATAATACAGGAAATACAAGTCGTATGACTCTTCCATCATTCTGAGGATTAATTCCCAGATCTGATGCTAAAATAGCTTTTTCAATCATTTTAATAATGGTTGAATCCCAAGGTTGTATTACCAACAATCTTGGTTCTGGTGAAGAGACATTTCCTATTTGATTCAATGGTGTTTTTTGACCATAATAATCTACATAGATATTATTTAGAACAGAAGGATTTGCTCTTCCAGCTCTAATAGTGGAGATATGTTCACTGAATGCATCAATTGCCTGAGACATCAATTCGGTAGTTTTACTGTATTCATCTTTATTAATCATAACAATAACTCCTTTTCGTATAATTAGATAAATACATTCTACACAATATGAGATTATTTTTCAATAATAGTTCCTATATTTCCGCCTTTTCCAGCTTCAACGATATTCATTGGTTCTTTAAGTGCAAATAAAACAGATCTCATTCCGAACTCATCACAAAGTACTGCTGCAGCCATGTCAATTACACTTAACTGTCTAGATAAAATAGTTGAATAAGTTACTTTATCATATTTTACTGCATCACCATATTTTTTAGGATCTTTATCATATACACCATCTACATTTTTTGCGAATAAAATAACATCTGCGTTAATTTCTATTGCACGTAGAGCAGCAGCCATATCTGTTGAAAAGTAAGGATTACCGGTACCTGCAGCTAATATTGTTATTATGCCATTTTTTAAATCGCGTACAGCATCATCTCTTCTATATGTTTTACAGATTTCACTCATTAATACCGCAGAATATACTTCAGCATCTAATCCAGTTTTTTCTAATGCATCTTTTAATGCGATACTATTTATAATAGTTGCTAACATTCCCATTGAATCAGCTCTAGATCTAACAACATCTTTTATGTCTCTTCCTCTGACAAAATTACCAGCACCAACAACAATAGCAATTTCTTTTCCTTCCTCTTTCAACAATTTTAATGCAGAAGAAATCTGCATCAGCATCTGCATATCTATGTTTGCACCATTTGTTCCAGAAAATACTTCTCCACTTAATTTAATCAATATTCTTTTGTAGTTCATATTAATCTCCAATATTAAAGGCACATTTAAGTGCCTTTTAATCATTACTTATTTATCTGCTTTGCTACTTCATCAGCAAAATTTTCTTCTCTTTTTTTAAGACCTTCACCCATTTCATATCTTGTAAATCTTCTTACCGATATATTTTCACCAATTTTGGCTATTACAGAGTTTGTCATTTCTTGAACACTTATATCAGGATTTCTGATATAAGCCTGATCCATAAGACATACCTGTTTATAAAACTTTTCAATACGTCCTTCGACCATCTTATCAACAACCTTTTCTGGTTTTCCTTCATTTAATGCTTGTGTACGTAGTATTGCTTTTTCTTTTTCAATAACATCAGCTGGTACTTCATCTTTTCTTACATACTCAGGTTTTGAAGCTGCTATTTGCATTGCTATATCTTTTACATATAATTGGAAATCTTCGTTTTTCGCTGCAAAATCTGTTTCGATATTTACTTCAACTAAAACACCTATCCTTCCACCTCCATGTATATATGAACCCACTATCCCTTCTGCAGCAATTCTGCTGGACTTCTTTTGTGCATTAGCAAGCCCTCTTTCTCTTAATATATCAATAGCTTTTTCAAAATTACCATTAGCTTCTACAAGAGCTTTTTTGCATTCCATCATTCCAACTCCGGTTTTTTCGCGAAGTTCCTTAACTGCATTTGCACTTATCATTAATAATTACCTCCTATTTATTCTTCTACTTCTTCGTTATCAGCTTTTTCAACTTTTTTCTCGAGTTCTTTTTTTGCATCATCTGCTTTCTTTTCATCAAGTTTTATTTTTAAAAGCTGTTCTTCTGTAAGTTGAGTCATATCAATTTCTTCTTCATCTTCTACAGAGAAAGATTCGCCTTGATTTGCTTCAATAACTGAGTTAGCGATTACACTTGTTATTAGCTTTACTGCTCTAATTGCATCATCATTTCCAGGTATAACATAATCTACTTCATCAGGATCACAATTTGTATCAATAATCGCGACAACAGGAATTCCAAGTTTTCTTGCTTCAAGAACAGCATTTCTTTCCTTTTTAGGATCTACAACAAAAAGTACATTCGGTATGCCGTGCATATCTTTTATTCCACCTAGATTCTTATCAAGCTTTTCCATTTCAGCTTTGAGTTTAATAACTTCTTTCTTTGGAAGAGAATCAAAAGTTCCATCAGTTTCCATCTCATGTAACTTTTTAAGATAAGCAATTCTTTTTTCCATTGTCTTGTAATTTGTTAATGTTCCTCCTAGCCATCTTGTATTGATATAGAACATACCGCATCTTATTGCTTCTTCCTCAACACATTCCTGAGCTTGTTTTTTAGTACCTACAAATAATACTTCACCACCGCTAAGAACAATATTCTTAATAAATTCATAAGCTTGTTCAATTTGCTTTACGGTTTTTTGAAGATCAATAATGTGAATTCCGTTTCTTTCAGTAAAAATGAATTCACCCATTTTAGGATTCCATCTTCTTGTCTGGTGACCAAAATGAACTCCTGCTTCCAACAATTGTTTCATTGAAATAACTGACATTTTCTATATTCCTCCGTTTTTTTCCTCTGCCAGCTTCAGCTTTATGCACAACGTATTACGCAACATGCAAAAATTCACTGACATGCGTTATTTTCTAATGAATTATATATTACTGATTATGAATATGCAAGACCATATTTACAGTATTTATTTAAAATTGAAAAAAACCCGGGGTTTTATCCCGGGTAAAAAAATTATTAATTTTTATTAGTTCATAGATGACCATACTGTAGCATAATTCTGTTCAGTAGTTTTTCCTAATCTTTGATTCATTGCGTCAAGTACTGCTTGTGGATTGAATGCCATAACGACAGTCAGATAAGATTTCAAAGCTTCTCTTGGAGCAATACCTTCAACCATACAATCTGAAACATATTTAAGTCCAGCTGTTCCCCATTCACCTTTTACTGAAGTAAACGCTTCCATATCAGGTTCTTTCATGCTTTCTGGAAGAATGTATAAACGTCCATCATTGTATTCATTAAGAACATCATATCTTCTTCTAAGATTAGCAGCGTTAATATTAACCTGATCACCATCCCATGATGGTTTACCAGAATTATATGCTGATACAAAACCAAATGGACCGACATCAAGAGCATAACTTGGGTGGCCTGCTGTTACCTGTGGTGTAGCACCTGTCTGAACTGTATCTGTTTCAGTATTTAACTGATAATAAAGAAGATAAACAGTCTTTCCATCAAGAAAATATCCTTCTTTTCCATTCTTGTCAGCCTGAGGAATACCATAACGGAATGTAAAGAATGTTTCTGGTGATCCCCACATCAAAGTTACAAACCAGTTAATAAATTCTTTAGGCTGTTCTGTATTAGCCATTAATACATATGGAGCTCCGCCTCCTGCATTGCCTCCCCACTGGTTTAATTTAGTTGTGATTGTTTTTGAGATTGCACCTATACCTACCATATATGCATTAGGTGTAATTTTCTTTACAGCGCCTTCCCATGCAATAAGCCATGTATCCCAATAGAAGCAAGAACCTGCCTGGCCATTGGAAACAAGGTTTCTGACGTTAGTTGAGCTCATTGAGAATAATTCAGGATGAACAAGTCCTTCTGAATAGCATTTACGTAAGAATGTAACTGCTTCTGCCATTTCAGGTTTGATAACTGAATCTTCCCAGATATCCTTGTTAGGATTCCATATTGGAAGAACGTCTGCAACGTGGTTAAGACGTGCATCGTGAGCTTGGAACATATCCTGCATTAACCAAACGTTTCTTGAGCAGAATCCCCAAGTATCATTCTGGCCGTTCTTGTCAGGATCGTTATAGGTGAAAGCTTTTACAACTTCATAGAATGTGTCAATTGTTTCTGGTTTTGACATTCCTACTGCTTCAAGCCAGTCTCCTCTCATAGTTCTGATGAAGTATGAAGGAGCTCCATCATCACCTTTTGGAATACCCCATACGTGGCCATCCCATGTATAAAGTTCTTTCCACTCTTCAGAAATGATATTAATCCAAGTCTCGTTATCCTTCAGATATTCATCGAGTGAAAGAATAATACCTTCCTGTGCCCATGCAATCATTTCATATCCGGTGAACAGATATACAAGACCTGTCAAGTCCCCAGATACAGCTTGAAGATTGATTGTTTCGATGTATGTATCTCTTGCAGGTGTATTGAAATAAAAATCAATACCATATGTTCTAGATACATAGTTCTTGAATGCAAACTTTTGAGTTGCATTATCAGTCGCATCACCATAGAAATACAATACTGTCATATCCATTCTTTTTGGTTTTTCGACCTCTTTTGGTTCTTCAGTCTGAGTTTCAGTTTCTGTAGCTGTTTCTGTTGCTGTCTCTGTTGCTGTTTCTGTTGCTGTTTCTTTTCTTTTACAGTCAAAAATCAAGATATCCTAAAAAATCCCCGTATTTATCGTGGTTATTTAAGATGTGCAGATGCAAATATTTGTGCAGTAAAATACTATTTTTTAACTTTTCCCAATTTATTTTTAATATCTTTTAATGGAGCATATTTCAAGCTCAAGTCCATGCCAAGCATCTTCCCTATATCGCATATGACATCGCTGTAATGCGTGAACATATACAGGTTCTGCTCTGTAAGTGAACAGTTGTATTTTTTCAGGCTGCTGATGATTTCTTCCGTGGTGAACTTGCCGTCCAGCTTGAATTCCAGCAGCCTTACTAGGACCAGGGCTATGAAGCATGTAAGGAAATGGGCTTCAATGTGATCCTTAAGAGACACATAGACAGGCCTTGTCTCCAGGGTGCTCTTGGTGATCTTGAAGGTCTCTTCTATTTCCCACAGGCCGTGATATATATCAAGGATTTCGTTGTCGCCCATGTCGATCTCGCTTGTGACAATGGCGTAATAGCCGTCATAAACCGCTTCATCCTTCAGTTTTTCCTCATCAAACACCAGAAGGTTCTTAGCGTCTTCCATTATCTCTCCCGTATCCTTGTCAAAAACAAGATTTTTAATATATTTAGCCGCGCCGTATGATGCGGCCCTGTCGTATCTTGAAGGGTTTTTAATTAAGTCTTTAGCTTTCTGGACTGCCTGCTCCCTGTCGTGCCGTGCTTTTTCGGCGTACTTGTCGCTGTATACGATTACCTGCTTCTCTTCAACCTGCTTGCATATTTTGCCGCCTCTGCTTGAAGTGACCTTTATTGTGCGAGGCTCGAGGCGGGATTTGATTTTAAAAGTCTTATCCTTGTTCCACCGGTATCCGTCCTGATCCAGAACGTAATCCTTAAAGGCTTTATCTGATTTCCTGACAGAGTAGCTGAACACATATCCGTTTCTTGCAGAGAGGGTGTACCATATGTTGTCTGAGGAGATGACCCCTTTATCTGCAACAACAATGATCCTCCCGAGCGAATAGTTGCGGGCCGTTTCGCTTATCATAGGCCTTAGAGTCATGCAGTCAGCCTCATTTCCGGCAAACAGCTTGTAGGAGACCGGGATTCCGTTCCGGTCCATGAACAGGCCCATCTGTACGATTGGGTCCGGACGGTGTTCTTTGCATACCCCTTTCATCCTGAACCCGTCCTGCTGATCGGTTTCGAAATAGTAGTTTGTCAGGTCGTAATACACTAGGCTGGTATCCCTGCTGTATTTTTTCAGGACGCGCTCATGCATCCATAACTGCAGGGCTTC
>MWDI01000056.1 GCA_002070475.1 Firmicutes bacterium ADurb.Bin146 | reverse complement strand
CATACTTAATTCCATTGATTTCCCTATGTAAAGTCTATATGCCTCTAACTGTGGAACTTACTTTGGGAATTAACGCAAATATAATTTATGTGATTCTATACCGTTGATACCGTTTTAAAATGCTTTGCATAGAGTAATCATATTCGATATAAAATGCAGTAATTAATAGATAATAATTTTCTCGTTTCTCAATGACTACAATATAATTCTCTTCCTCTAATAATAAATGTACTCGTGAGTGTTTACCTATTGGTTCACTCCAGATTTTGATACCTGCGCAATTTAAACATAATTCTAGATGATAGTTTGAATAGTTTTCTATAAATGACCGAATCCATCTAATTCTTTCGCAACGACGCAAATCAGGAGCTCTATCGTTATTATGGGTTTAATCTTGACAAGTTACATGATAGAAAGATTTTTTTTGTCTTTATCTTGATGATCACGAAGTGATACCTTCTGATTCTTAAAGAAAGGACTTGAATCTATAAAATCATTCTTAAATATTATATATAGAGCATTCTCGTAATTAATCCAAGCGCCTTTGTAATCATTTAAATATTCTAGTTTAGGTAGCCAACAATTATCAATCATTACGGTTCCCTCGCATCTCAGACAAGAAGATTAAATTTGCTCTCCCGATAAAGTGTCGTTTTTGTTAAAGTGTAATTTGAACGTTCTCTTACTAATTTCGCCATTTGTTCTTTTACTTTATTTCTTTTAAAATCCTTTGCAAATACACGGTTTTCGTATGCTATAGCACCTATTAAAATATCAACCAACTGCATTATCTGAACTTCCTCCGAACGTATTGGTTGAAATCTATCTATTATTTTTCCAGAGAAATCATACATTGAATTACAGCAAACATCTTTTAACTTCTGAACACTTTTATGTGAATTAGTGTCTTTTATATCAATATATATTTCATATCTATCATCAGGGGGAAAAATAACTTTTAATATATCAAAATACATCTTGTAATACCACATATCATGTGTTTGATTAAATGCTTTATGATTCAATTTTGTTTTATCTGGTATTATTACCGCTCTTAAATGTAGATCATCATCAAAAAAGTAATTTACTATATCTTTATATATGTCAATTTTTGCTGGCCTCATTTTAGTCCATTTCAATTCGGTTGTTGTGTATATATCATTTCTTTCTTTTATTTGCTTGATACGTTGATTTATTTCTATGAGCTTTTCTTGCGGACACCAAACAGCTCCAATAACCATAACATTTATATTATCTTTTTCTAAATGACAGGTTTCATCACAATAAATATTAAAGAGCATATTGGATAGGCTACACTTAATTGGACAGAAAAAATAAGGGTATTGAGGATGGTATAACAAAAATATTAAGTGGAGGTAACAAGTATGACCGAATCAATACCAAGGAAAGAACGCAGGGCATTCACGCTTGAGTTCAAGAGCCAGGTGGTACAGCTGTACCAGAACGGTAAGAGGAAGTGCGATATCTTAAGGGAGTATGATCTGTCTGCCTCATTGCTGGACAGATGGATAAAGCAGAGTGAGACCACAGGGTCATTCAATAAGAAGGACAACAGGACTGATGAAGAGAACGAGCTGATAGAACTCAGGAATAGGAACAAGCAGCTCGAGATGGAGAATGATATTTTAAACAAGCAGCGTCTGATAAAGAGCATAAAATATGCTCTGGGCGAAGATAGTTGTAATAAGGCGTAACGCTCACAAATACCGGATATCAGCAATGTGCAGAGTCCTTAAGATACCAAGGAGCGTATATTACTACGAAGCAAAGAAAAAGGAAAAGGAAGACAAACTCAAGCATGAAGTAATAGATATATTCGTGAATGCATATTCATGAGCAGCAGAAGCAATTACGGCACTAGGAAGATAAAGGCTGAGCTCAGGAGAAAAGGTATAGTGACATCTAGAAGGCGTATAAGCCGGATAATGAAGCTTGAAGGCCTAGTATCCAGATACACTGTAGCGCAATACAGACCTCAGAGAAGCACCTGCAATGAGGAAAAGACAGCCAATATGCTTCAGAGTGAGTGTGAAATGAGAATCGAGTTAATTTAATTAATATGTACAATTATAATCACGACAGTTACTATTGTCGGAGCTTGTATTGCTCTTGTAACATATCATTCGAGTGTGAAGCAATCTAAAATCAATAATACTTTTGCTTTCTTAGAGTTTACAAGATCACAAATAACTAAGAAACATATTGAGGAATATATTAGGCATGCAAATGCAAATAAAAATTATTATAAATACTTTGCTTTTGAAAATGGCAATAAATTTAAAGTCGAAGATTTACTTACAGATGGATTTATGACAAATGAAATATATGACATAATAAAAATATTTAACTATATTTGCATGAAATTATTAAATAACGATCTTGATGAAGAAATTATCTGGTTCTAATATGGAGATATGATGTTGCATTGTAATCATTGGACTGAAACAATATTCAAAAGTCATACTGGATTTGTTGCAACTTGCCAAGAAGATATTCTCTTTTTCTGCTTCAATTTATATATGAAATATAACGTGAGCATAATGTTAAGCAAACTTTATAAATTCTATACACATTAATAAATATTTTATTAACTTTTCACTTCATGAAAAAAAGTATTGGCAAAATTATCTTCTATATAATATAATATAATATAATCAGTCACAAAATATTATATATAGGAGAGTATTATTATGAGGAAAATTTTAAGAAAATTTGTTACACTAGTACTACTAATTTCACTAATTGGGTCTATTGCTTACACATCTTCTGCAAGTACTGCTAAAAGTAAAAATGATATGATAAGCAGCTTTACCTATAGAAATAGTACAGTTGAAACATATGAAGATTCGAATTATAGACTAGTAAAATATTTCGAAAATGACATATGTATTCAGGAATCATTATTGATAAAAGATACTGGGGATATTTATTATAATGATATAAGTAGCAGGATGTATACTTCGAAATCATTAGATAACCTAACTATATCTAATTTTAATTATGTTCAAAAATATAATTTATCAGATTTCGTTACTAACTTTACAGAACCAGAGACGCAAAATAGAGCATATGAAGAGCCAGTAACCTATAGTTTTATTCGTAGCAAGTCGTGGTATGATGATAATGTATACAATTTTGCAAGATTGTATGGTGGGACTAGCATGAAGGCATACTCGACTCGGTCTTGGGTTTTTGCAATAGGAGCTTCATTTACGTTAGTTTGCACAGCTCTCGGTTTTATACCAGGTGTAGCTGGTTTGATTTTAACAGCTGTAGAAGTAGTTGGAGGTTTATTAATGGATGTACTTTTGGTTGAAGAGTGGTATAGAGATTATTTTTGGAAATATATGATAAATCAGGTTTACCTTACTACTGATAGATTTACTGCATATTCAACAGAATATGTTTATGAAAGATACAAAAGATATAATTTAAACGATGGGGGTACAGATTATGAACTAGTATATACTAGCGATTATTATAATAACTCACCAGAATTTCAAGAGGAATTAGTAAATAATATTGGATACTATTTTATATTTTAAGTTAGTAATCGAATTATATTAATAATTAGTCGTAATTGGCATATGTCGATTACGACTTTTTTATAATGTGAATTATTTATTTAAATTAATTCAAGAAATGTAAAACCTTAAAGAGTAAGTATTAAAGTATTTTTCATATGTATTATGCAACGTAAAAGGTAAATATAATCTAACAAAATCGATATCAAGGTATAGTTTTTAAACTGTCTTTGGAAATATTTTAGTTTTAAGGTAATAAATATTTATTTTCTTCTAGGCGTATAAGAGTAGTAAATAACGCGGATATCTCGTTTCTCCTGTTAAAAGCGATATTATAATATACTAGTTGGTCATCTCCATGTATTATCGGATAACATATAACGGTATAGTCTTCATTAATATATTCATTAATAGGTTCTCTTATTTCTTTTATCTGGCCATATTCTTTTATAGTTCTTTCCATCGCTTGAGAATACAGGTTCCTGCTTACAAACCTTTTCATATTACTGTTAACAACATAATTTGTAATCATCTTATCATACTCATTATCAGTAAAATCGGCTATGTAATCTTCCGCTTTAGCTTCAATAGTATCATAAATATCATCTGATGCATATGGTATATTCCTATAGTAACATGAGAGATGAAATATTAAAAAAACACATATCATGACACTAGCCCTTACTATTCTAATGACTGTTTCATTCTTAAATAGAAGCGCTATAACTGCAGTCAGTAAAATTAAAATTAAAAACAATAAAAGACCACGTAAAATGTTATTGCTGATGATTGCTGATTTAAACATGCTTAAATTACCATCTCTAAAAATTTTCGGCGTATCATAATCACCAAGTTTTATACTATCTAAATATCCGTCAGCGGTAAAAAATGCATGACCGAAGCTTAACGTAATTGCCGCAGGAAGAATGTAGCGCCAAAAATCCTTCATAAATCTGGATAAAAATTCCTTCATAATAAACCCTCTTCGTAGATATAATTCTTAGCAATTATTATAAAACATTTTTTATTATATGTAAATGTTTTTATAAAATCGATAGAGTAAACTTGTTTGGGGATTGATAAAATAAAAGAGAAATCCCATTTGAATCTTACCAGGTTCATCAATATCTACTAAAAGCAGAAAGGACTTCTCTCATGAATATTGTAACACAAAAACAATCAGAATTTGCAAATATTTTTGAAAACCGACATGAGCTTCAGGAACAGCCCTAAGAGGCTTGAGAGGTACCATGTAAAATCCGTCCACAGCGGACTGTCATGACCGTATTCGACCCCCTCACTTTCAATAAGACCTTCTATACTGACAAATGCTCCAGCCGCCCGTACTGTTACGTCGATGACTTCTTCGGGTTCGAGAAATACGGGAGGTTCGACATCCATGTGAAATCCCTCGTGCTGGAGGCATGCAGCGACATGTCCATGGCAGCCGCGGGGAGGAAGGTGTCGGGAATGATAGGCCAGAGGACCGGTTCCAGCGCCAAGGATGCGAACATATCCAAGTAGACCGTGAGGACGATAGTGCGGAGGTCCATGCTCCCCCCCCCCTTGCACTGCGGGAGGAAAGGTTCTACCCCTGAAACGCTGTTCGTGATGATGGACAAGAAGTTCGTGCCGCTACAGAGGGAGCCCCAGAAGAGGAATATGCTCATCAACAGGCATGCGGTCGCTTCGACAAGCCAGGATTCGCTTAATGACAAGGTGACAGGCTACATATGCGAGGCATATGATGCGGGTAGGATAAGGATGATATACATCATGGGTGACGGGGCTGAATGGATAAAGGCCTCAGCTAATGAAGAACCTCAGGTGCTGCATGGAAGGACAGATCTCCCACAACATAGCGTCCCTGCTTGCATCAAGGCCCGGGGCATATTCATTGAAGATGCTAAGAGCCTCCTTAAGATACGTATAGCATTCCGTAACGGCGCTGACGTTAAGAAGCTCTACCTTGACTCGTTCTCATGCAGCTCAGGGTCTTTCTTCACTTACAGGAAACAGACAGAATACCAGTGCATCAATGCTCCCTCCGCATTGATGCACTGGTATTCTCCTATCTGTCCTAATTGTTCTTCCTCGCTTTCATTGAAGAAAGCGGCATCACCTCATGGGTCGAGATGGATACTGTCATCGGACACGCGGGAGGCAAAGCAATCCTGACGATGGATTTCACATTCTGCAACTTCATGCTGGGTTTTCTTTTGGAAGATAA
>MWDI01000055.1 GCA_002070475.1 Firmicutes bacterium ADurb.Bin146 | reverse complement strand
GATATGCCTGATTTGGAGCTGGTTGCGAAAGCAATAGCTGTTTATAAAAAGCGTTGGGCAATTGAAGAAGTTCATCGCCAAATGAAGCAAAGTATGAGATGGGAAAATATGAGATTGGGCAGTTATCAAGGTCCGAAAAATCTTAATGCTCTCATGGCGTTAGCATTGTTTTTCATCTATATGTCTAAAAAGTATATTGCCGAATTTGCCGTTGGATTCCCTAAAATGATAAACTACAAAAAAGAAGATTTAGCTATACCTAAAGAATTCATATATTACAGAATAGCTGAAGTTATTTCAGAGTGTATTAAATTTATTGTCCAGTATAAACGAAAACTATGCTTAGCAGAACGTATCGACCAGCATCAAATGAAAATAAGGCTCATGTAAAAAATATGGGAATGCCAACAGAAATAGTTCTTGACACTTTCATTAATTATTTAGAGAAGGTTTTAAAGATATATAATGGTACTGGAGTTTATGAATGCGAAGCAAAAACAATTTACGTTCTTGGGCTGCGTTTTGTAAAGCGGTAAAATCGGCAGGTGATAACGCATCGGAGATACGAAGTATTATTGAGAACTTAGATTTTCATGAGAAAAATATTGAGCTGGCAGATATAAACCGAATTAATGCCAGATACAGATTGGTGAAGGAGATTCAGAATATAGAGTATGATTCATATTCCAAGCCCGTTGCTGAAGCATACACTGCCATTTTTAAGGCATTCTTGACATATACCGTTTTTGAACGATACATGAAGTTGTTGACTGGAGAGAATTCAACAAAAGCAATATTAAAAAAACCCAATCCGCTATATCCAGATGGGCAAAAGAAATTGGTTACAACATTAAATAATTTACACAATAATAAAAGATTCCTTGAGTTTGTCAAGGACCAGCTAGATAGACCTAAGTCAGGCAAGGAGACTGATGCAGAAAAAGAGATTAGATATTATCTGGAAGGAAATGAATTTCAGCCTATCGCCATAATGGCAGCCGTAAGACATGTTTTTGCGCACGGTAAACTAACTTCCTCTGCCAATAAATCGTATCCTAAAAATACGACTAAAATTCTCAACATCTTGACAGACTCAATGCTCTATGCCATAGATAATGATTTCAGTGAAAGAGTAGGCAAACATAAATCAACATAAGCTTATCATGGAGGAAAACATGAAACAGATAATTTTCACATTAGTATTCATTTTGCTAGTAGGAGAACATACGAAAAATCTCATTAAGTTTGTCAGATGGGAAATTGAAACTGCTATAGAAATGGATATTCCAATAATCTATGCAAATCTAAATGGTAAGAAAAAAATGGACAATGCCTTATGCCCTCCTATTTTGAAAAATCACATAGCTCTTCATGTGAAGTTTGGAATGAAGCCTATCAAGAAAGCTTTAGATGTGTGGACTGCTGAGTATATTGCTAAACAGCGATCTGAAGGTAAAAGCGGTCCATATAGCTTAACTGACAGCGTGTACAAGGAATGTGAGGAATAGAGTTTAATGCATAAGATACTCTATATATCAATTAACTACACTATAAGACCAAGGGAGAAACCATGAAAACCATTGTTAGATTCTGTGGTGTTTTTGTTATATCTCTTTGTGTTTTTAGCTGTGGAACGAATCTCACAGTTGAAACCAAAACTATTCCAATAAAATACTATCCACCACGAGATTATTTCGAAACTGTTTATTGGGAAGATATCGGTTATGTGATTCCGGCGACTTACTTACCCTATGCTGAAAAAATAGGGACGATTAGGATACAAGAGTATGGTTATAAAGATTATCTTATTAAGCAAGCAATGAAAGAATGTAGGAAGATAGGCGGTAATTGGGTAATATTAGATTCATATTGGGAGAATCTTTTTGGGCCTAATGTTCTTACCGCAACAGCCTATAAGCTAGATTGGGACAAAGTAAAACGATTTCAGGGACAAATGATTATGGATGGATTTACTGAATCCAAACTAAAAGAAGAGTGGATAAAGAGAAGCATACTGCCTTATGAGGGAATATATCAGTCTATAACTGCAGATAATGGGTACAAATTTAAAGTCGGAATTTGTAAAAATGCACCGAATGATAAGTACTACATCAATTACTTATCCGGTATGAGTGATGTGCGAAGTTGGAAAGAAGGTGATGTATTAGGGATTGTCGAATCCACTGCTCTGCAAGGTGTGTTTCTTGGAGATTGGGTAAAACTTGATAAGTACAGCACTCCTGCAGAGTTAGTATTTGCAAATAGTGGGTCATTTACTGCTTCTTATATCCCTTGGAACCAAAGTGAAAAACAAGATTTCACTTACATTAGGACTTTCCCCAAAGACGTCGTAGTTACAGGTTCTGACTTCTCATCTAGAACTGGTACTGGCTTTCTACTAAGCACAAAGGGATATGTCCTGACCTGCCATCATGTTGTAAAAAACGCAAAGAAGATATATGTAATTGATAATAACACAAGCAAGACTCGCTTAACTGCGACTGTGTCAGTATCAGACGCTAACAACGATCTTAGCATACTGAAAGTCAATGGTTTATCTTTAGGTTATGATAGTTCTTTACCTTACGGCTTTGATGATGCACTCAACAAAACTGGAGAAGCTGTTTTTTGTATGGGATATCCCTTAACTCAGGTAATGGGTAATGAGATTAAAGTTACAAATGGGATTATTAGCTCTGTTACAGGATATCAAGGTGATGTTTCAAGCTACCAGATCAGTGCTCCGGCTCAGCCTGGTAACAGTGGCGGTCCTCTGTTTAACTCCTCAGGAAATGTAATTGGTGTGATCAATGCAAGAATCTCTCAGGCTGAAAACGTCTCCTATGCTGTTAAAGTGTCATATCTGAATAACTTGCTCGGTTTACTCAATGATGATGTAAGAATAGGAAA
>MWDI01000054.1 GCA_002070475.1 Firmicutes bacterium ADurb.Bin146 | reverse complement strand
CATATTTATGGGAATATTTTTGATTCGTATTGATTTTCTTTCCTAAAGATTCTGGTGCTAACTACCAAAGACGGGACTTCAGATTCAACATATTTGCTCATGAAATTCACCTCATATGCATTATATCATAAACCGACAATATGTAAAGATAAACCGACACTTAATGTCGGTTTATAACTCGTATCAAACAGACAATTATGTTTACTCTGAAGAAAAAATTGCTCAATCTATACTTCACAGACTATTTAAAAGAAAATATATAGTATAATATCAAGAAAGGTCATATCAGAAACGCCGGAGGATATAATGGAAATACTTGCAGATAATTTTATTAAGATATACGAATCTGAGAATCCTTCTGTTATCGGATGTTACAGTCCTGGAATTACAAGATTGGACAGCGGCAGGCTTGTTGTTACAATAGAAATTGGCGGTAAAAAGACATTTCCACTTGAAGGACCAAAAATAGAGTCTGATCTTGGCCAGTCACAGGGCAAGGTATTCACATCTGATGATAAAGGAAAGACCTGGCAGCACAGGGGTGATTTTGCTATGACTCATTCCAGACCTTTTGTTGCAGGAAATTCTATATACATTCTCGGTCATTCAGGGGATCTTTGCATTATAAAATCAGATGATGACGGGGAGACCTGGACGACTCCTGTCAAGTTAACAAATAATGAACACTGGCATCAGGCACCATGCAATGTGCATTATGCTAATGGCAATGTATATATAGTTATGGAAAAGAAAGTATATGACGATATAAACGGATGGAATGTAAACGGGATGGCTCCAATACTTATGAGAGCTAATGTTAATGATGATCTTACAAAAAGAGGATCATGGGTATTCGCATCCGAACTTGCTTTCAGGGATTTGATAGATTCGAAAGATTTAGAGTATTTCGGAGTTCCTTTTTATGAAACACCAAGAAGAACATTCATTGAAGTATCTAAAGGAAGACCGTGTCATCCTATTGGGTGGCTTGAAACAAATATAGTGCAGTTTGTTGATCCGGATCACATCTGGTATGATGAGACAGGTCATACATTCCATCTTTGGATGAGATCTCATACCGGAAGAACTGGATTCGCGTGTATAGTTAAGGTAATAGAGACCAACTACAATACAATGGTTACAGTACCGGAAAAAGTACCTTCTGGCAAAAAGATTGTATATGTGCCTTGTCCGGGTGGACAGATGAAGTTTCATATATTGTATGACGAAGTTACCAAACTTTACTGGCTGTTAAGCACTCAAGCGACAGACAGCATGACAAAACCTGAAAGACTGCCAAAAGAAAGGTATGGATTACCGGATAATGAAAGAAACAGACTACAGTTACATTTTTCAAAAAACTGCATTGACTGGTGTTTTGCCGGAATGGTATCAATCGGTAAAGGAATAAAACATTCAAGACATTATGCAAGCATGGTTATAGATGGGGAAGACTTACATGTCCTGAGCCGTTCAGGTGATGAGTTAGCAAGAGACCCTCATAACGGAAACTTAATAACTTTCCATACCATAAAGGATTTCAGAAAGCTTGTTTATTAGAAATCAAAATACTTAATAGTTATTCATACTATTAGTATTAAGAGAATAAAAGATAACTATATTAGGAAAAATAAAAAGGAGACAGTATGAATAAATGTATTAACAGCGGGGTATGGCCCACGATGATTACCCCATTTACTAATGACGATAAGATTGATTACAAGGCTCTTGATGCCCTTATAGACTGGTACATGGAAGGAAAGGTTGACGGATTGTTTGCAGTATGTCAGTCTAGCGAGATGTTTTACCTAACACAGGAAGAAAGAATCAGTCTTGCTAAATTTGTTGTTGAGAAAGTAAATGGAAGAGTACCGGTTGTTGCATCAGGAAATTTCAGTAAAGATATATATAAACAGGCTAAAGAAATAAAGATGATGGCAGATACAGGAGTGGATGCTGTCGTTATACTTACAAACGGCCTTGCAGATAAAGATGATGCGCATGATGTTTGGCTTAAGAATGTGCAGATTATTTTAGATAATATCCCTAAAGACGTACAGCTCGGCTTATATGAATGCCCTGTCCCTTACAAAAGACTTTTGACGCTGGATGAATTGAAATGGTGTGCTGATTCAAAAAGATTCCTTTTCCTAAAAGACACATGCTGCAACGAGGATATGTTAAAAGACAGATTGAGAGTGCTTAAAAACAGCTCCCTAAAACTGTTCAATGCTAATGCAGCTACCTTGCTGTATACCCTGAATTTAGGTGGAGCGGGATTTTCTGGCGTTTTAGCCAACTTTTTTCCTAAGACATTGAAAAAACTTGTGGATACTCAGCAAATGGATATAGTAAAAGCTTCTGAAATACAGGATTTTATAGGCTCTATAGCTGCTATTGAAAGCAGATGCTATCCTTTATGCGCAAAGCAGTTTCTTCAATTAGAGGGACTGGATATATGTACTCATACCAGAAGCGTGGACATGTCTAAATACTTGCCTGCTTTCTATAACGAAGTAGAACAGCTGCATGCTTTTGGCAAGAGGTATGAAAAGAGCCTGTAGAAATGAGGTTGGGGATGAGTAAAATTATATATGATTATATGAAATTCAATACAACATCTTATATATTGAATGCATTTATAATATGTAAAAATTGATAACAAATGGTATTAAGTGTATAATTCAATAAGGAGATAACTTGAATGACCCAAAATGGTAATCAGCCTGTATACAAACGGCAACGCTTTTTATTGAATTTTACACAGCAATTAAAAGGAAGCGTAACATCGACTGATTTGCAGAAATTAGTATTTTTCTGTATGAAAAAAGACCAACTAGACTATTACGACTTTATTCCATATAAATTTGGGCCTTATTCATTTCAACTTGCAGAAGACGTAGAAATTCTAGAGAAAAATGGATTTTTATCAATTAATAACACTTATGAAGGTGTTCGAATAAAAGCAGTTGGCGATGTTCTGAATGATTTAAGGCTGTATATTGCTAATGAACGCAGTAATGCTTTAATAAAAAGAGCATACTGTGAGTACCCTTATTACGCAATCAATAGCGAAATTGCCAAACGTCTGTTTTCTGATGATGAATCTAGATTTATTGATGTCGAAAAACAGAAATATACCGAGAAGAGCGAGGTTCTATTTACTGTAGGATATGAGGGAAAAAGCATAGAATCATTTATAAATATCCTGATTAAAAACAGTATCAAGGTATTGATAGATGTCCGTAAAAACCCTTTAAGCAGAAAATTCGGATTCTCAAAAAGTAAACTTGAGCAAATAACTAAAACAGTGGGAATTGACTACATACATATTCCCGAACTTGGAATTGAATCAGAAAAGCGTAGCACTCTTGAAACAATGGATGACTATATACAGCTATTTGATGATTATGAAAAGACACTTGATAAACATATATTACAAATTAATTATATATATTCGATATTAAATTCGAAAAACCGTATAGCTTTAATGTGTTATGAGAAAGATCCTAAGATGTGCCACAGGCATGTTGTCGGAGATTATGTCAGAACAAAATATTCCATCAAGAGTGAGGACATTTAGTGTCAGAGAAAAAAAGGATATTTATTGTGGTCAAGACTTATCCGACAATTTCAAAGGAATATTCAGAATTTGTATGTACAGCAGGAATCCTTGAAGATGGTTCATGGGTCAGGCTATATCCTATTCCTTTTCGCAAACTTGATTTAGAACGAAAATACCATAAGTACACATGGATTGAAGTTGAAGTTGATCGGAACACAAAAGATTTCAGACCAGAAACATATCGTCCAGTTTTAGATACATTAACTATACAAGATCATACTAAGGATTGGGGAGAACGACGAAGGATTATATTTAATAACAAGAAAATATATACTAATATGCAGGAACTGATAAGTAAAGCAAAGATTGATAATAAATCTCTTGCGATATTTAAACCAACTAAAATCCATGATTTCATATATAAAGATGTTGATAGGGAATGGGATAAGGGTAAATTATCTATTCTGAAAGGTTTATCAAGACAAATGAATTTTTTTCAAACCCCTGAGGAAATTGCTGATGAATTTAAAAACAGTTCATAAAGTACCATATGAATTTTCATATGTTTTTGAAGATAATAGCGGCCATAAATCAACTTTAATGGTTGAAGACTGGGAACTAGGTATGCTCTATTTTAATTGTTTGAAAGACGCAAATGAAGATGAATCAATGGCTATATCAAAAGTAAAAGATAAATTTTTAACATATTTTAATACAAGAGATCTATATTTCTTTCTCGGTACAACAAAACAATATCATAATGTTGCACCTAATCCATTTATAATCATAGGAGTGTTTTATCCTCCTATACCACAGCATGGCGGCCAGATAAGCTTCTTTGGTAAGAATGAAATCTCTTATATATAATATATATAACATAGAGCTAGATATATCTGTAAATCACGGAAATGTCTGTTTTTTCTAGCATCATATCTATTGGCAGAATTAATACATCATCTTTATAAAGCATTACATGTTCGGATATATCACCTAAAATTTCGCCGCTGTTAATGTTTTCAAAATATTGTACTCTATAGAGCCATTAATCAGTAAATTAACCCTATCTTTTATGATGCTATATAAGTACATTATCATTTAAAATGTGTATAATATATACATGAAAGTCGGGAGCAATTGATGAAAAAACTATATGAATATACAGTTGAAGAAGAAGTAGCTAATACCATAACACATGGTGTCATAGCCTCTTTAGTTCTTCTTTCCATATCCTTTGCGATTCTTTATGTGAATGCGAAAGGCAGTTATACCGCTATCGCTTTAACCGTAATCGGAGGATGGCAGAGTATAGTGATTATTTACATGCAGTGGACAATGGTAATTGTGGAGATTTTACATAATGTACTGTTGGAAACTTCTGTAGTGGTCTATCATATTATTAGCTGGACACTACTTGCCTTTTTACCATTATTCATTAAGCATGCAAGTGTGAGCATCTTGGTTGTTGTCCTTTTAGAAGGCATATTC
>MWDI01000053.1 GCA_002070475.1 Firmicutes bacterium ADurb.Bin146 | reverse complement strand
CGCAGTTTTATTTCGAGTGTGTTTTGAAATAGGCACGTTAGACCTTGTCAAACCTATCTACAATGTATATGCTATATATGTAAAAGATTTTATTGGAGGCATTATGAAAAACTGGCATGAAAATGGTCTTACTATAGGGGTATGCTACTATCCTGAACACTGGCCTAAAGATATATGGGAAAATGATTTAGACAGGATGCTGGATATGGGTATACATTTCGTGCGTATAGCGGAATTCGCATGGACAATAATGGAGCCAGAAGAGAATAAATTTGATTTCACCCTGTTTGATGAATTTATGCTTCTTTGTGAGAAGAAGGGTATGAAGGTGATACTTGGAACGCCAACTGCTACGCCTCCTGCATGGCTTACATATAAGTATCCTGAGGTCCTGAACAGGGATATAAAGGGAACCTTGTATTACCACGGCCATCGCCGCCACTATAACATGAACACGGAAATTTACATGAAGCTGTCAAAAAGGATCGTGGAAAAGATGGCTGAACATTACAAGGATTCGCCTGTGGTCATAGGCTGGCAGCTGGACAACGAATTCAACTGTACCATTACCTCATACCATTCCGAAGCAGATAATACAGCATTCATCCAGTACTGCAAGGATAAATTTACGACACTGGATAACTTCAACCAGTGTATGGGTAATGTTTTCTGGAGCCAGACATATACTGACTGGGACCAGATACATATTCCAAGAAATGTCGCAAGAGATTCCTTTAACCCGCATATGGTATTAGAACATAAGAAGTTTATTTCCCATACTGTAATAAAATATGCCAAGATGCAGTCGGATGTTTTAAGAGGAATTATACCTGATAGCCAGTTTATAACGACAAACGGCATATTCAGAAACCTTGACTATGTGGAACTTACGGACAAGGCTTTGGACTTTATGACATATGATTCATATCCGAATTTTGCTTTTGATATGTATCCTCAGTATAAAAGGGCTAAAACGCTGCATGACCGTGACTGGAGCAGGAATCTTTCAAGAGTAAGAGGTATCAAAGGAAGCTTCGGCATTATGGAACAGCAGGCAGGCGGCGGAGGATGGAATACTGGCTCTGAAGCTCCAATGCCAAAACCGGGACAGTTAAGGCTCTGGACATACCAGTCTGTAGCGCATGGTGCGGATTTTATTTCATATTTCAGGTGGAGGACCAGCCCGGTAGGAACTGAAATATACTGGGAAGGATTGAATGACCAATCCAATATGCATAACAGGAAGATAGAGGAAGCAATGAACGTGGCCAAGGAATTTAAGAGCCTTTATGATATAGCAGGAGCTGAGTTTGTCGCGGAAGTTGCTTACCTTACGGATTATATAAACGAATATGATCAGGATATTGATGTTATAAAAAACAAATACCAGACGGAATCGGATGATTCCTGGTTCTTAGCATCCCAGCTTTCACATACTCCGATGGATTATGTGTATATGGATAACAGAATAAAGGCAGAAGACCTGGAAAAATACAGTCTTTTAATATATTCCCATCCTGTCATATTAACTGAAAATACAAGAGATACGCTAACAGAGTATGTAAGAAATGGAGGCACATTGGTTATAGGGGCGAGAGCCGGATTTAAAGATATTTACGGAAGAAGCCCGATGACTCCTGTTCCCGGACTTTTAAAAGATATAGCGGGAGCTGTATCTATAGAGCATACCCTTATAGGCCCTATGGATGAACCTGTAACAGCGACATGGGATGATGAGCAGATTGAGATGCCTGCATACAACGAGGTGCTGGAACCAATAAGCATAGAAACAAAAATACTTGCTGAATACGATAACAGTTATTACAAGAGCATGCCTGCAGTTACAGAACACAAAGAAGGTAAAGGGAGGGTAATAACGGTCGGAGGCGCTTTTAGCACTCAGATGGCAGAGAAGATACTGGAATATACGAATAACTTCATTCCTTATGAGGAGCTGATTACTCTTCCTGATGACTGCGAGCTGGTTGTAAGAAGAAAAGAAGATACTTTTTACTTCATAATACTCAACTACTCAAAAGATGAACAGACTATACTTTTAAATGATGAATGCACGGACATGATCAACAATCATACTGTCCAGGGCATGATATCTTTAGAAGGATATGGCGTGATGGTGCTGAAGATAGAGTGAGGATTGTTTATCTCTTTTTCAATTTAATGCTGACAATATAAGAAAATGTAAACATAAAATGTGTCGTATTTAAGTAATAATAATAGAAATGACACATAATCAATGCAATATAACCAAATAATGCGTTTACAATCGACAATTTGTGATATAATGCCAATGGAGGAATCCAAACATGAAGATACTAAGAATAAGTTATGAGAATATAAATGTCTTTTCGAAAGGTTTTACAGTAGATTTTACTGCATTTGATAGAATAACTGATGATGCTCAGGTGCATTTTATTTCGAAATCAATATCGACGCAAAAAGTTATAGGGTTTGCAGGAATAAATGCTTCAGGAAAAACTACTGCACTTAAACTAATAGTTATTGCAATGGAGATTGTTGCTAAACAGAGAAATCTGAATGAGGTTCTTGAAACGTGTCACATTATAAAAGACGACTCTAAAATGGTAGTAGATTTTATAAAAGACGATATGATATACAGGCTAGTATCAATTTTCGGGATATCTGAGTCCAAGACAGATATTCAAAATAGTATTTCCTGCTATTTCAAGGAAGAAATGATATACAGAAAGACATGCTCTTCTGTCAAAAATAAAAATCAGATATTTGATTTTATTGATAAGCCGTATATTTTCAGAAGTGCTCTTAATGATGAAATTATGAAATACCTGGATAATAAACAGAGTATGATAAGACCTATAACTAATGGTGCGAAGATATATATATATGATTCTGTTTTTAGGACAAACTTCAATATTCTTACAATAAGTAAGAATACCCAGATGAGTTTTCTTAATCTTTTTGATAACAATATTGAGTCATTACAAGAAGCCGATAAAGGATACATTTTAAAATTTAAGAATGATTCACATAAGTATAAATTTGAAAGTTTCGTGGAAGCTGCTGATGTTGTATCCTCTGGTACTATTAAAGGCTCTCATGTCATGTCACATATTTCTGAAGTGATTAAGCATGGAGGTTATCTTGTTATTGACGAAATAGAGAATCATTTAAATAAAAAACTTGTACAGATGATTATCAGGTTGTTTACAGATAACGAGATTAATAAAAAGGGAGCTTGTCTGTTGTTTACTACACATTATACAGAGATAATTGATACTATAGAAAGGAAAGACAATATTTATGTACTTAGAAAAGATGAGGATATGTCAGCAACAATTTGCAGGTATTCTGATTATGTTAAGAGAAATGATATAAAAAAGAGTGATGTGCTATTATCCAATTTTATCGAAGGCTCTGCTCCAAGCTATGACCTCATAATGAAAGTCAGAGAGGATTTATGCAAAGAGATGAGTTGAATTTCGAAAACAATATAGTGTTATGTATTTGTGAAGGCAATGCAGAAACTGATATTATCGATATCTTGCTGGATAATAATATGTTGATATTTACAAGAGATATGCTTTTTGAGAAAAGAGTGCTTAGAAGAGAATCAGTAGATAGAATACAGGATAATTACCTGTCATTGGATTATGGGAGTAAATTACCATTTATCCTTCGGATAATAGATTCAAAACATGAAGCTTTTAAATTAAGAGAACCGTATAAAACGATGTATAAATCCCGTATTTATACCTTCTGTACATCACCTGAAATTGAGATGCTGATTATTTATGATAAAAAAGATATTAAGTGTTTTAATAAAGAAAATATGAAACCAAGCGTATACTGTAAAGCTAATTATGGACTTAGGGATATTAAGAAGAAGGGATTTATGAAAGAATATTTCAAGAATCAAGATGATCTTCTGGAAGCAATAATAAATTATGAAAAATGCAGTTCAAGAGATAAATTGTCGTTATATAACCTATTAAATAAAGAATATAGATTTGATTAGAACTATTTACATTGACTTATGAATTCGAATTTTAATGTAGACTTTTTCATACTCAATCAGCAGTCAGGTGCAATTAATTACAGCAAATCGAAATGCTTGTTTAATAAATATTTGCTAATTCTACATTTACTAATTGTGCAATTAGCAAATATATGAAGGATTTGACTTGAAGCAATTAGGATAAATTATACTAAAGTTATCTTTATCTCTTTACCTAAAAGATTGGTCAATCTTTAGAATGGGCGATCTTAATTAAAAAATCAAGAGATGGGTTATATGAACCGCTTTCAAATCTGGAGATATTGGATTTCTGCGTCCCTGTACGAAGAGCAAGTTCCCCCTGTGTGATATTATTATCTGCTCTTGCTTCTATAATCTGCGATATGATATCGTAACGCGGTTTTAACTTTTCATATTCTGCTTTAAATTCCTCATCTTTCATAAGGTATTCCTTCATTTTAAAGAGTTTTTCACCTGCTTTACTCATTATCTGTCCTCCTTCTATAATCCTCTT
>MWDI01000052.1 GCA_002070475.1 Firmicutes bacterium ADurb.Bin146 | reverse complement strand
ACTTTTTCCATCAGTTCAAGGTAATCATTTAATTCCTTAACTCCAGCTTTTTTATGAAACCACTTATCTATATACTCACACTGTATTTGCATACTGAATCATACATAGGCATAAATTCCGTAAATCTGTAACAGTGTTCAAGTAACCATATTTCTTCAATGTTCTTTTCTATTGCTCTGTCTGTAAATTTTTTAATCCATTCAAGAGTGTATTCTCCTCTTTCTATATGGATATGTCCGTCTATCATAACTATCCTCTCATTCTATATTCTTTTTTACTCTACTATATTAGCACATTTTTTTCAGTTATTTTGAAAAAATTCTGAAAAAGGATATAATAGGACTTGTTCGCAATAAGGAGGAAAGAATGTTCGACATACCAGGATACAGCACATTCAGAAAGATAGAGGCTGTAAATAAAGGATGGTCAGATGATAAGAAATTCTATATAGAAACTGAAGATGGCAGAAAACTGCTTCTTCGCTTATCAGATATATCCCAATATGAACGCAAAAAGAGTGACTTTGAGATAATGAAGAAAACCGCATCATTAAATGTTCCCATGTCTTTACCTGTAGATTTCGGTGTTTGCGATAATAACACATCGGTATATCAGCTTCTGACATGGATTGACGGTGAGGATTTGGAAATTATCTTACCTAACCTTACAGATATGGAACAATACAGATTAGGTTTGAAGTCGGGTGAAGCTTTACGGTTAATACATTCAATACCTGCACCTTCCCAACAGGAAGACTGGGAAACACGTTTCACACGTAAAATGAACTACAAGATAAAAAAGTACAAAGAATGCGGTATTAGGTTTAAAGGGGATGAACAAGTAATTGAATATATTGAGAGGAATAAATATCTTCTTAACAATCGCCCTCAATGCCTGCAGCATGGGGATTATCACATTGGGAATATGATTATATCAAAAGACCAGAAAATACATATTATAGACTGGAACCGTATGGATTATGGGGATCCGTGGGAGGAGTTCAACAGGATTGTATGGAGTGCAACAGTCAGTCCTCATTTTGCATCAGGACAGCTTCATGCATATTTCAACGGCAATCCGCCTGATGAGTTTTTCAGACTCTTAGCACTATACATTTCCAGCAACACCCTTTCATCAATATACTGGGCAATACCCTTCGGGCAAAGTGAAATTGATACTATGATGAAACAGTCACAGGACATTATGTACTGGTATGACCAGATGTCATCATATATGCCTTCATGGTATATACAAACTTCCAACTGAACCATTCACATATTGGCTCTATCCATACTCTTTGACTGTATGCATATTAAACCTATGTGGAATATAATTAGGGTACAAAGAAAAGCAAAAAGGCTTAAGAATTAGCTTTAATCCTGTAGATTTAAGAAGAAAAAAGTTATTGCTTCAACGGATAAAAAAATACCACCCTCAACGATTAAATTATTAAGGATGGCAATATGTTTTGCGGGATATATCAGTCTAAGCTATTTCTTATTCTCTTGCTTAAGTTCCTCTACTGTTTTAACTTTTAACCTAGCGGCTCCTTTAAAGGAATCATCTGTTTTTATTTCTTTATGAATTAGTCTTTCTTTTGCTGCCTTTATCGTATCTTTATATTGAGGAAGTAAATCCTCGCATGCGACCAGCATTTCATCTGTCATCTGCCAGATTTCATTGGGATTTAAAACAGCTCCTACCAGAGGATCCATCATCATTGCTTGTTTCAGTAATAGCTCATTACCCTCAACGGCTGCATGTACTGCTAAGCGCTGAACAGAGATACTGCTATTGCACACTGCAGCACACCCTAAAGGCAATGCTCCCACCTTAGGGATATTTACTCCATTGGCATCTACGTATCCTGGTACTTCTACAATAGCATCATCAGGAAGATTTGTTATGCATCCATTATTGACTACATTAAAGTGTCCTCTGTAAAGTCTACCTGTTTCCAGTCCTTCAATAATATATGATCCATGTTCTTGTCCCCTATGTTCTTTATCATACACAAAAGGGTCTTTTTTCATCCATTCAGGAAAATCTGTCTCAAACCAGTTTCTCTTTTCTGTACAAACTCTTAGATACCCTCCGGTTTCACCATTTATCCAGGATGATAAATCAATCCAGTCATTGATTTCGTCTAACCTTTTTCGATACCAGGGAACATACTCACTTAAATGGCCATTGGATTCGGTACTGAAATAACCAAATCTTTTCAACATATCAATACGCACTTTTTCTGTCTTAGAGAATTCTTCGTGATTCAAAAATGCATCCAGCAGCTTGCCTGTTAAATCTTCCCCCTTATGCCTAATTTGTGTATACCATGTCTGATGGTTAATTCCAGCACAAATGATGTCCACTTCTTCTTTTTTTAATCCAAATACATCAGCAATCTTCTGATGTCCACCCTGTACTCCATGACAAAGACCAATGGTCGGCACTTTTCCATAGTGGTTAGCTGCCCATGTAATCATGGCATTAGGATTAGTATGATTTAAAATCATACAATCTTCTCTCGCCACTTCTTTGATATCGGAGCAAATACCCAGCATGACAGGGATACCTCTTTGTCCGTACATAATGCCTCCAGCACATAAAGTATCTCCAACGCACTGATCCACTCCATATTTTAGAGGGATTTCTACATCAGTGGCAAAAGCTTCCAGTCCTCCTACTCTTACTGTTACAAAAACATATTTGGCATTTTTTAATGCTTCTTTCCTGTCGGTTGTGGCCTCTATTTTAATGGAAAGCTTATTACTGTCAATATCACGTTGACACAATGCTCTGACCATTTCTAAATTATGCTCAGATATATCCATAAAGGATATTTCAATGTTTCTGAACTCCTCCACAGACAGAAGGTCTTTTACTATCTGCCTTGTGAATCCTATGCTTCCCGCTCCGATAAATGCAACTTTAAATGACATAATCCCACCTCAATTTTATATAATTTTTTTCTTTTTCAAGACATATACACTGGTTTATTGTAAAAAAGATAATACTTAAAGGATTTCTTGGAATTTATAATAGCACCGATAAAATAGAATATGCCTTCTAAAAGGACAACAACCAAGATGCTCACACTTGCATGCTTAATGAATAATGGTAAAAAGGCAAG
>MWDI01000051.1 GCA_002070475.1 Firmicutes bacterium ADurb.Bin146 | reverse complement strand
GGAGTGATAAATCTCTTGTCCCTAGCAATAGGAACAAGGGATTTTTTGTTTTCTTTGGGGATAAAATAAACATTTGGAGGAAAGAAAAATGAAAGCAACAAAGAAATTTTTAGCACTGGTCTTAACGGTAGCACTTATCTTCACACTTGTCTCATGCACAGACAATACCGACATGATCAAAATCGGCGTAATACAATACGCACCACACCCTTCACTGGACAACTGTTATACAGGGTTTATTGAAGGACTTGCAGAAGGCGGCTATGAAGTCGGAAAGAATATTGAGATCGACTTTCAAAATGCCATGGGAGAAATGTCAAACTCCGACCTGATTGCTTCCACTATGGTGTCATCAAAATATGACATGATACTGGGAATTGCAACTCCTTCAGCTATGAGCGCATATGGAGCAGCAAAGAATACTGATATACCGGTTATCTTTTCAGCAGTGTCTGATGCAGTCGCTGCAGGAATAGTACAGTCAAATGAAAAACCAGGTTACAATGTAACAGGAACATCTGATGTACTTCCTTTAGAAGCACAGATGCAGATGATAAGAGCATTCCTGCCTGAAGCTACCAAAATCGGAATTATCTACACTACAAGCGAACCGAATTCAGTAACTCATCTTGCCCAGTTCAAGGAACTTGCCAAACAGTATAACTTCACAATAGTTGAAGTAGGCGTTACAAATGCATCAGAAGTGGCAGCGGCAGTTACAACTGTAATATCAAAAGGCGTGGACTGCATAAACAACTTTACTGACAACAATGTAGTTAATAACCTTTCTACCCTTATACATGCAGCTGATGCAGCAAACATACCGGTTTTCGGTTCTGAAGTAGAACAGGTAAAAAACGGATGTATAGCTTCAGAAAGCATAGATTATGTGGAGCTTGGACGTGAGACAGGTAGAATGGCAGCAAAAATACTAGATGGTGAAAAAGCATCAGAAATGCCAGTCGCACTGATATCTGCAAGCGAACCTGTTTACAATAAAAAAGTGGCACAAAGACTGAATATTAATCTGCCTGATGCATATGCCGACGCAGAGGATGTAGGAGAATAGTTTAATGGATGTGTTGATTGGTATTCTGACAAACATATTCGAAGAAGGATTCATATACGGAATCATGGCTATGGGTGTATATATAAGTTACAAAGTCATGGATTTTCCGGATCTGTCGGTTGACGGCACATTCCCTTTGGGGATGTGTGTCACCGCCTCTATGATAACAGCAGGAGCTGACCCATTATTAGCATGTATTGTGGCATTTATTGCAGGAAGTTTAGCTGGATGCATAACAGGCATATTGAATGTTAAGTTGAAAATAACGGACCTGTTATCAGGTATTTTGGTTATGACAGCTATGTGGTCTGTAAATCTTGCAATAACAAAAGGAAGCGCTGTGCTCCCCTTCTACAACAAAAACACCATATTCAACACAGGACTTGTACAGATACTGCCAGAATCAGTTCAGAAATACAGAGTACTTATAATTGCAGGATTAATGATGCTTATTGTTAAAATACTGATGGACCTATACCTCAAAACAAAATCCGGCCTTTTGTTAAGAGCAGCCGGAGACAATCCGCAGTTTGTAACATCAATGTCAAGAAATCCCGGAATGATGAAGATAATAGGCCTTGCAATCGGAAATGGCTGTACAGCTTTAGCTGGGTCGATACTAAGCCAGCAGAACGAGTCAGCGAATATAACATCAGGAACTGGAATGGTTATATTATCTTTAGCCTCAGTTATTATAGGAACCAGCATCTTCAGTAAAGTAAAGTTTATGAAAGCCACAACTATGGCAGTAATAGGTGCAATTATATACAAGATGTGCTTAGTGGCAGCAATGCAGTTAGGGCTTCCGACTAATTACTTAAAAATTTTAATGGCTGTCATATTCACAGTCGCTTTAGTATCAAACAACTTCTTTTCAAAAGGAAGGAGGAAACAGAATGTCCAGCCAAACAAACTTTAATAACTTTTCAGATACCCTTGTATCTATAAAGAATATCGATAAAACCTTTAACAAAGGTTCAGTAAATGAAGTCAGCTTGTTTAAAGGCTTCAGCCTGGATATTATAAAAAACCAGTTCGTATCCGTTGTAGGAAGCAACGGCTCCGGCAAGACAACTCTTTTAAACCTTATCTGCGGAAACATGGAAACAGATACAGGTAAGATATATTTAAAAGACAGGAATATAACAAATCTTAAGGAACATCAAAGAGCTAAATTTATAGGAAGAGTATTCCAGGACCCCTCCAAAGGAACCTGTTCCACGCTTACTATCCTTGAGAACATGTCATTAGCTGATAACAAAAACATAGGTTACAGTTTAAAAGCAGGAGTCAATAAAAAACGCAAGGACTACTACTGTTCGCAGCTTCAGCTTTTAAAGCTGGGGCTGGAGAATAAGCTTGACCAGCAGGTCGGAACATTAAGCGGAGGTCAGAGACAGGCTTTAGCTTTGCTCATATCTACTATGACTCCTATAGACCTGCTTATACTTGATGAACACACTGCAGCGCTTGATCCCAAATCGTCAGAAAACGTAATGGAGCTTACAGACCATGTTATAAAGGAAAAGAAGATAACCACCCTGATGGTTACTCATAATCTCAAATATGCTGTCAACTACGGCAACAGGATAATAATGATGCATGACGGGCAATGCGTGATTGATGCTGCAGGAAAAAACAAGCATTCATATCAGATATCCGATCTACTTAAGATATTTAACGAGATATCCATCGAATGCGGTAATTAACAATCATAACTTCCTCATTATAAAACGGTACGTAATTCGATTGAATACGTACCGTTTTGATTTAGCTATTTGATTTTTTCTATTCACTTTATTTTTCTTAAACTTTACTCTGTTTTAGCTGTTTCTTCTATTCTTTTGTTTTTAAGAGGATACCTTGAATATATAAATACTGCACCTATTGCGAATATAGCAGGAAGGATAGCGCAGACAAACACAAACCAATTTAACATAGGAGGAATAGATGCTACATCTCCAATATAATTGCCGGTTGTTGAATCTACTTCATAACCTATAAACAGTAGCACCCAGCCTACAACTAAAGTACTGATAGCAGCCTGTGCTTTACCGATGAAGTTGCTCAAAGCGCTAATGGTACCGCCCATCGGTTTTCCAGACATTTCCTGATTGTAATCAATACATTCAATCCACATAGCCTGTGTAGGTACGAAACATAGACCGTTTCCAAATGAAAGCACGCCCATAAGTATTGCAAAGATAATGAAACTCAATTGTAAAACGCCTGTAAGCTGCAAAACAAATGTAAGTATGCCTACTCCGAAGGTCAGCCAGTTAGCAAGATGAAGCACTTTGACATTGGATCCTATTTTCTTAAGTACCATTGGTGATATTATAGCGGAAACAAGCATAGGAAGCATCATTATTATAGTTGTAGCCATGGTTATCGTACCAAGACGCGCGTTATCCACTTCACCTGTTTCAAAATTAACGCAGTATGCCCATTTGGTATAATATGCCATCGTTGCGGTCATAAAAGTATAAACAAAATTACGCACAAGTACTCCGAAGAAATGAACCAGAAATGCTTTGTTACTTTTGAATACTTTCAATACATCTTTAATCCGTACTTTTTCTTCCTTTTCTTTTGAAACATCGGTATCACCTTGTTTGACCATCAGAATACCTGGTAAGCTTATAACAAGAGCAATAACCATAAACAGTACTGTTGTGATGGAAAATGCTTTTCCAAAGTTATTAATGCTTGAATTAATCGCATTAACAATTACTAAGAGAGAAGAGAATGCTGCACCTAAGAATACAGCGAGCAGTCTCTGATACAGCATGAGTTTTGACCTTCTTACATCATTAGCTCCCATTGTCTGTATTAATGCGAAGTTCGCATTAAGGCTGGCACCAAGATCAAAGAGCAGATAAAAGAATAGTATCCACACATAAAGAAGCGGTACATTTGTCTTAATAGCACCAGGTATGCTGTATAACCCGCTTATACCTGCTGCAGATATAAGGATACTTAAGAGAATGTAGAACTTATACTTACCCATTTTCATTTTCGGCGTTACATCAATCAGCCACCCCTGGAGAGGGTCATTGACCGCATCGAAGATTCTGCCTATTGCCAGAATTATCGGCGCAATTGTCGCTCCAATTATCCCAAGACCCGCATAGTCTGTGAGATATATGAGGAAATAACTGGAAATGAAAGCACCAGCTATTATACTCATAGAAGAAGATGCGGTAATTCCGAATCCCGTCTTGAAATCATACGGATACACCTTTTTTACTCGTCCCATTGATTTACCCTCCATTTATTATTAAATTTCCATATCCTCTATCTTTAAAGTAACACCATCATATGTTGAATACCCTCTGCTCTCTGTTTTCCCATCTTCACCCTGGTTAAATGAGAGCATTGCTGGTGCATGTACTCCTTCTCTGTTGAATACTGCACGAAGTTTCATTTCCCCGTTATGTACTCCTTTTACTTCAAGGTCAGCTTCAAATATTGTTTTTCCAGGTGCAAATATACTTGATGGTGCTTTTACTGATATATATCCGTTGTATATGCTTTTTCCATCATCACTGAAGTCTTCATATTTAGATATATATACAGGCTGTTCTGCTTTTTCTACACTATTAACTACTCTGCCTCTATTTTTCCCTTTTATCATTAACGGTAATATTTCATCAATATTCTGGTCTTTTGGTAAAGAGAAGGATTTTGCATATGGTATATCTTTCATGTCAGGAGTCACAAACGAAGGTACTGCTCCTTTTGATGTATAGTCTAGCAAATGGCACATACGAAGACGGCACTTTGTTGGTCCTTCTGTCATACGAGTCCTTTCATTCCACATAGCTCTCGTGCTGTCAGGATGCCAGCTTATCGGAGAATAGTATACCCATCTGCCTTCTGGATCACTAAGATTCACTCCTTCATATTTTCTTCCCTCTTTTTTGGAACGCTCGATATCTATCAGCACCGGTCCGACATTTCCCTTTCGAAAAGCTCTTACTCCTGCCACACAGTACATGTACAGTATATTGATCATCTTGCTTCTCGTTATCATTGAATGAGGTTGCGGAATTAGTCCGAAAATCGCACAATTTGTTTTTGTTGAAAATCTTGGAGACATCACTACTCCCATTTTTTCATCAGGTGAAAATATGGTCGTCTCTTCATATCCCGGCGTATCAGTTATCTGGATTATCTCATTGCTCTCTAATGGCTGGACAACGCTTTCTGTTATACTGTCCCCGTTACCTACCATTGTCAAAGCTTTTCCTCCCCATATGAACTGCTTTACTTCGCCACCTCTTACAGGCAGAAGTGTCGAATATCCTTCATTATCCTGATCTGGTTTTGCTAGTTCTGTAGAACTTATAACACATACCTCTTTTAAAGAGTAATTCTTCTCATTCCTTACTAGCTTTGCAAGATAATTTACAGCTGTGTTCATAGTAAGAGTAGTCCATGCCATATGGCAGTTATCAGGAGCTATTATTATCTCAGACCATCTGCAGAATATACCAGGTGCATTATTGAACTCATCTGGATACTTTACTGGTATAAGTTCAGAATGGATACATCTATCAAGATCAGGGCTGCATTCCAAGACATAGTCTCCAAGCAGTATTCTTTTGTTGTCAGAAAAACACATCCACCTTATTCCGTTTGCTCCGGGAATTTTAGGGATTACCCCGGAAAATATCTCCCTTAATCCGCTGCCGTCATCATTAATGGTAATTACGTTATACCAGTCTTCTTCTTTAGGATCATTTACTGAATGATATGATACAAGGACCCTTCCTGAATATGTGTATGTACCGAAAAAATCGTACGCACCATCAGGCACAGGTATATCCTGTAGTTTTATATGGCCTAGGTTCTTATCATGTATTAACATATATAAGCCTCCTTGTTTGTAGATACAATACCAGTATACCAACAAAATTCCTTTGATATTATCGAAAATCCCGCATTTTTAACAAAAAACCTACATTAAACAAAATAGGCAGGAAATACCTAAATAATAACGGAAATATGATATAATGTGTAACATATGCGATATTAATATCGATATTATACTATAGGTAGATGAAATGTTGAAGCATGAAAAGATAGAATTCCTAAATAAACTTTTTTTATCCTGCCAGTCCATCTGGAGCTGGTGCTATAACAAAGACCTCGATCTGATCTGGACTAACTGTCCTGAAGCTGATTCCTATATAAACCTTTTTACGAATAACAAAAAACAGATTAGTGAACTCTCATTGAGTAATGAACTGCCAGCTGTAATTATCAATAGGAACAATATTGCCTGGGCGATAACAGCGGATGAAATGAAAGATGAGAACTGTGTTTACTATGTTTTAGGACCTGTCCAGTTGAAAATATGGACTGATAGCTCTGATTCTTTAACAAAAAGCGAAAACAGCCTTCCGATAGTAAATGCCGATGAATTCAGCAGATATACATCAATGATGCATTTAGCTGTAAATGACACAAATAAAAACATATCAATATATGCCGATTCAGAACCTGATAATACTTCTTTCAGCACACATATCCTTTCACAGCTTCAGAATAAGGTCCGTAATGGAGATTTGAATTACAAGGATTTGATGTTCAGTGTCTTATCAGACCGTAGTTCCTTGCTCAAGCTTGGAATAGTGACTATAGGAAGTGCAAAAGAATTGGCTGTACTGTCTATTGATTTATGCTGTCAGGCTGCAATAGAAAGCGGTCTGACCAAAAACTCTGTTAGCTCACTATATAACCAATATGTTCCACAAATTTTAAAATCTGAAGACGGACAGGAAATTGCGCAGTTGAGCAACACCATGATATACCACCTTATTAGGCTGATAAGGCACATAAGAGGTCAGAAAGTATATTCTTTACCTGTTCAAAACTGTTGCACATACATAGAAGAGCATGTATTTGATAAGCTTAGTTTAGAGTATGTTGCTAAAAAGATTGGGTATAGTGCAGACCATTTGTCCAGAATATTTAAAAATGAGGTCGGAGAACCTATTAAGGACTACATAATTAAGCTTAAACTATATAATGCGAAACTGATGCTCACGACAACAAACATCTCTATCGGAGAAATTTCCGAGAAACTCTCTTTCTGCTCAAACAGCCATTTTACTAAAGTCTTTCAGGATTATGAAAAAAAGACACCTTTGGAATATAGAGCCTGTTTTACTCATATGGTATAAGAATGGCACAAACAAGCCCTCTTGTTGCTATCTTTAAAAAGTGATAATATTAAGTACAAGATATAGAAATACTAATAATCAGTAACAGCAGCAGGCAATTTCTGCTAATCATAAATTTTGAAAGAGGGGTAGTTTTATGAGAAAGAATATTTCAAAACCTTTAATCTGGTTAAGCGTAATGCTTGTCATACTTTTTGTTTGCATGATATTCGCTGACCTTATACAGAGGGATTTCAACAAAGTTGAAGTTACAGAATTCTATTTTGATGCCGGAAATGGAGAGATTCTGACATACAAACTGTATAAGCCGGTCAGTGCGACAAAGGATAACAAGGCCCCGGCAGTACTTCTCATGCATGGATATCAGAATGATAAGGAAACTAATGCCGCATATTCCATTGAACTTGCAAGAAGAGGAATTGTAGCATTATCTATTGACGAATATGGACATGGCAGCACAAGTATAGGCCTTCGGGAAAGAGGATATACACAGTATAAATTCCCAAATATGGAAAAGACTATTTCAGGACCAGAAAGATATCTTGTAATGATGAATTTTTCCAATTTGGATTTCCATGATGAGCAATACAGCAATGGGTTGAAAGACAGCTCAATGGGTGGAAGTCTGGCTTATGAAATGCTAAAGCAGATGGATTTTGTTGATGTGGAAAATCTGGGTATAACCGGTCATTCCATGGGTACCTGGTCCTCCTGGACGGTAGCTGCTGATAACCCTGACCATAAATGCATAGTCATACAGTGTGGGGAAGTAGCAGACACTAAATATTTTGACGATTCCATACAATTCAATAATGTGCTTATGCTACAGGCAAAGTATGATGAATTCAATTATTTTCGTGATTACCAGAACATAGTTGCAGGTCTAGAAAAGACTCCTTTAAGATACAATACATTTGCGTTGCAGGATAATCCTGTTGAGTGGAATACGACATATGGCTCATTTGACGATGGGACCGCTAGAAGAATGGAGCTTCTGATTACCAACCACAGGCTTGTAACTCATAATAAAAACGGTATGGCCGCTTCAATGGACTGGTTTACAAAAGCTTTCGGGATAACAAATACTATAGATTCAAATAACCAGGTATATATGATAAAGGAAGTACTGGTTTTAGTTGCAATGTTGTGTGCAGTGTTCTCAATGCTTCCGTTAATGCTTCTCATATTACAGATACCTTTCTTTAAATCTGTTGCCCAGAGTCTGCCAGATAGGCCTTCGAAAGTAAAGAATACCAAGCAGTGGTGGAAAGGTGCAGTTATAACCGTGCTTATAGCAGGTCTTTCATATCCGTTCATGACCCAGTTAGGCCATGGCCTGCTTCCTTTACCTGAAAATATCTTTAAAATGACAGTTGGAAATGGTTTTGTCGGATGGTACCTTTTCCTGATAATTGTAATGGTCATTACGCTTAACAGCACCTGGAAAAAGTCACACAAGCTTGGAAGCCCTTTGGACTATTATGATCTCGGACTGGGATATGAGAATAAACCGGACAAGTTGTCCTGGTCATTACTTGGAAAATCAGCACTGGTTACATTAATTATGGTCGGCTTTATGTATCTTCTGGTTACCATTACCCATTCACTTTTCCTGTTGGATTTCAGATTTATATGGCCTTTCTTTAAAGTATTTACATTGGAAAGATTCCTTCAGTTCCTTGTCTATATCCCAATCTTCGCGTTGTTTTTCCTTTTAAACAATGCAAAGATATTCGGACATATGAGACAAACCAGAGCATCAGAGAATTCCATAAGCTCATTATTAACATGCTGGTTAAAGAATGCTTTTGTAATGATAGGCGGAGTTTTCCTAATAGTACTTATAGAATATATACCATTCTTCCTGGAAATAGGCCCTGGTGCGGACCTGTTATTCAGCTCCACGTTCGGCGGGCCTTTCATGTCATTAATGATTCTGTTTATACCACAGGTAATAGTGTTCAGCTTCTTATGTACATTCATTAACAAGAAGACAGGCCATGTATATGTAAGCGCATTTACTGTAGCATCACTGGCTTGCTGGATAGTTACAGGAGGCTCTGCTTTGTTCTAAACTGTGTAACATCTGAATTTTTATATATATAATGTATATATATAATAAACCAGATAGACACATTCAAAACAAATATTTAAAAAAAGGGGCTACTCAGTAACCCCTCATTTATATCTTTTGTGCTTTATTATGGTCATCTTTTGTCTTGCTTTCAGCTAATTTATATTAAATTCTACTGATGCCATAATTTTAGACCCGTCATCCATATAGAAGTTCTTTATAACCCTATACTCTCCTTTTGACAAATCATCATAGAAGGTTAAATAGAAACTTTCCTCTATCATTCCCCTTCCTTCCAAAACAACCATTTCTTCGGTCCATACTGCTTTGTCATTCAGAGGCACTACATACCATTGGTCGTCAATCAGCTTTTCAAGGTGCGGTTCATGTCCGAAATATATATCCACACCTAATGCATTCTTTATAACCAGAGTAATCCTTTCGGTCGATGTGGAAATACCTGTTTCCTTAATGGCTATTGTTACTCTGTTCTCCTGAATATCCGCATCAAACGGGCTTATGCCAAGCTGCAGTGTTATCCTGCATCCGGTAAGAACTATTACAAGAACCGATATTAAAAGGAGTAATGCTGTAATCCGTTTCATGGTCTGCATCCTTTCCTTTTTTAGACACATATTAGTGATTAAAGGTTCCCTGAACTTTACTATTACTCAAACTGGCTTTCGTGTTTTCTGAAAAAGTCTTCCTTTGGTTCCAAGAATGTGGTTTTAGCATCCTTATCAACAAGAAGCTCTTCCACAGATGCAAATGCATAATCCCAGCTCCATAGTTTTTCAGAGAATCCTATATACTCTCTTACCTTCTCGCATCCTGTCGGAGCAATAGGGTGTAAAAGAAGAAGCGCTGTCTTTATTCCGTGGAAGCAGTCTGTAAGTATCTGATTCCTCAATGCTTCATCATTATTTGCTTCAGCAGTCCTTATGTTATTAGCCCAGTGCTTGTTGATTATCCTTACATAGCTGTCCAGAACATATGCGATTCTGTGGATATCATTGTTGTACATGTGTCTTTCATATTCCAGTATCGCATCATCAGAAGCATCCTTTATCTCCTGTGATACTTCAGCTACTGTTACTTTTGAGTCATTGTATTTCTGTATCGTATACAGACATGACCTTACAAGCCTGTTGAAAACGTTTGTAAGAAGATTGCCTTCCTTTAATGCAGGGTCTACTCCCTCCTGTTCTTCTTTTGGTAGCAATGCCAGTGGTTTAAAGGAACTGCTCTTGCTTGTAAGCCCCAGGCTTATAAAATGCATCCTTAACTGTTCAGGAGTATAAAATGCAAGCAAATCATTTGCCATAGGAGGCTTAATCTGTGAACTGCTGCTGGCTTTTTTGTCCATAAACAGAATATGCTTGTTGGCAATAATGTTGGGAAGATGAAGCTTAGTCATATCCAGAGTTTCAAAATCCGGATGTTTCATTGCTGCAAACATAGCCATTTCAGCTATACAGTAGAAATATATATTGTCTTCTCCTATGAACTGATAAACAGCTGAATCATCATCCTGCCACCACTTCTTCCATTCAACTTCTGATGCGCCTTTTTCCTTAAGATATGCTTTTAAGAATGATATAGGTGCCCATAATGATTCCGGCCATACCCAGAAAGTAAGATCGTTGAGATTGTCTTTATTTGGTACAGGAACTCCCCATTCAATATTTCCTGAAAGACGGAAAGGAACCAGTGTTTTTCCTGTACGGTATCTGATCTGTTTTTCATTTAAAACATCTCTTGCAAGGTCACGGTCATCCAGATTCTTAAACACAAATGTGATTGAAGATTTGTTTTCCTCATCTATAGTCTCATGTTCAGGAAATGCTTTTTCCAGTTCTTTAAGGTCTTCAATCTGTTTTCTCTGCACATATATTACAGGAGGTTTCAAAAATTCATCAATAGCATCAATAATGAATTTCCTTGTTACAGAATTTTCCCTTAGGTTTTTTGTGTATTCCTGCATTTTGTCTCTGAAGTCCTCTAACCTGAAATACCAGTTCTCAACATCAACTATCTCTGGTTTCAAGCCTGACAAAGTGCTTTTAGGATCAATTAATTCTTCAGGCATATACTGATGCCCAAGCGCGCATTCATCTGCATAAGCTTTATCCGATCCGCATCCTTCAAACGGGCATCTTCCTTCTACCTGCCTTCCATTCAACAGAATCATGAACTTAGGATCAAAAAACTGTGGTGTGGACATAACAGAAAGATATCCGCTTTTATACAGCGTTTCAAAAACCTCATTTGATACCTGTCTGTGTATTTCCTTGTCTTTATACAAACCGGATGCTCCGAAATGATTGAGGCTTATCTCATATTCTTCCAATGTCTTTTTCTGCTTAATATGATTTGATTCTACATATTCCGTTATGCTCTCATCTTTGCTCATGCCGCTTTCTTTAAGCTTCCTGAAACTTTCCAGTATTGGAGAACCGTAACAGTCTGTACCTGATACGAATATTACATTTTCAGCTCCTATCCTGTCTCTTAAGAACCTTGCATAGGTGTCCGCATGCACAAACATTCCTCCTATGTGTCCGAAATGAAGTTCCTTGTTTCCATATGGCATGCCTGCAGTTATAACTGCTCTTTTTGGAAATACCGGTCTTTTAATATCTTCTTTCATATTAGTCCACTCCTTCTGGAGGTTATAAAAAAGCCCCCATAAAACTGTTGTTTTATCAGGGGCGATTGTTATCGCGGTGCCACCCTTTTTCGCATATCCGTCACCGAATATGCCTTATAAAGTATCATCATACTTATGTCCTGTAACGGGAACTCCCGGTTTTCACGGCTCCAAGGCCTGTTTCATGTGATATGCAATGCCTGTTCTCAGCTTTAAGGCTCTCTGTAAATTCATTTGTCACATTACTCTTCTTATCATCGCCCTTATTACAGAAAGTATAGAACAAGGTACAGATTATGTCAAATGCAACTTTAAATCTACTATAATTGATTAGTACACAAACACATCTAATTTCAGAAAAAGGTTACATATTAACCGTTACAACTCCGGAAAAAGGTTACATACTGACCTCATTTTATCTTGAAAAAGGTTACACATCATATTGACTTATGCCTTAAATAACGATAAAATTCAAATAAGAAGTAAAGAGGTGTAATATGCTAAGAAGAAAAATCGATAATGAGTTACTAAAATGGAAGCAGAACCATAATAAGACAGCACTTCTAATTACTGGAGCAAGACAGGTTGGTAAGACTGCATCTATAAGACAGTTTGGCAAAAACCATTATAGCAATTTCATAGAGATAAACTTTATAACAGATACAAATGCAAATAAAATATTTAATGACAGTTTAAGAGCTGATGATATAATCTTAAACCTTTCTACCTTTGTCAAAAAAGCTCTTATCCCTGGTAAAACACTGATTTTTCTTGACGAAATACAGGAATGTCCAAATGCAAGAACTGCAATAAAGTTTCTTGTTGAAGACGGCAGATTTGACTATATAGAATCGGGTTCGCTTCTTGGAGTCAGCTATAAAGAAATACCATCCCTTCCTGTGGGATATGAAGAAATCCAGCAAATGTATCCTATGGATTTTGAGGAATTCCTCTGGGCTAACAATATACAGGAAGATACCATAAATTATTTAAAAGAATGTTTCATGAATGAAAGATACATAAGCGATATCATTCATGAAGAAATTAAAAAACTATTTCAAAGATACATGATAATAGGAGGTATGCCTGCTGTCGTAGCAAAATTCGTAGAAACAAAAGATATTGGACAGGTTATTAATATACAAAAAAGAATAATGGAGTTATACAGACAGGATATAACAAAATACTCAGATTCTGAAAAGATGAAAATCAGGCAGATTTTTGATCACATTCCTGCAGAATTAAATAAGAACAATAAAAGATTTACCATGTCAGATATAAATAAAAACGCTAAATACCACAGATATGAAAGCGGATTTATGTGGTTAACTGATGCTGGAGTATCACTCCCATGCTATAACATATGCCAGCCAGTCTTACCTTTTGAATTAAATACGAAATATAACCTATTTAAGCTATTCCTATGCGACACAGGCTTGTTGTGTTCACAATCTTTGGGTAATATTCAATTTAGCATATTAAATGGAGATACTACAGTTAACATGGGAAGCATTCTAGAAAACACTATCGCACAGTTAATGGTATCAAACAGTTTTAAATTATATTATTACAACAGTAAAAAAATCGGAGAAATTGATTTTATCATTCAAAAAGGTAATTATATCTTACCAGTCGAATGCAAATCAGGAAAAGATTATTCTACACATAAAGCTTTGGAAAATCTTATGTCCGTAAAGGAATACAATATAGAAGAGGGTATAGTCTTATGTTCCGGTAATGTTAAAAGAGACAAAAGGATTCTCTATTTGCCTTGGTATATGGTATCTTTCATTACCCAGCCCTCAATAGAATCATATATAGTTGATTAGTTTTATTCTATAACTGTTATACCCTCTGGATATGCAAATTCATAAAGGCTTCCTTCTCTGTTTTCCTGCACCAGATCAGATATAGTTACATTCTTCACTTTTGTGTTTATATATACCGCATTTTGGGAAAATCTTGAATGCACTCCTTTTATATTTATATCATGAAGGTCATCATCTGAATAGTTTTCACCATAGCCTGTATACAGCATTACTGTGGATGTCCTTTTTCCTTTATCTATATCTTCTATATTCTTTATATCTATGTTATATACTTTCAATCCGTCAGCAGCAAGACATATTACTCCGTGGCAAAGGCCTCCAGTATGAATGTCTGAGATGGAAATATCATGTATATCCAGATCACGTATATCACCATTGAAGATGGAAATCATCGGTTCCAGAGGATAAAGATATTTCTTGAATGGAAACTGTTTTTGACTATGAAAAAGTGCGGTGCATGCTACTGTATCATCTGATGTATTACCGGTTATATTCCATATACGGAAATGGTGGCATCCTGCTCTTAAATCAATGCCATCGCCATTCTTCACATCCGATTCAATATTAATGTCATGAATATTCCCATATGAACATACATCCAGTGATATCGCCCAGCATTTGGTATTTTCTATGTTAAGTCCGGATATCTCTATATCCTCGCAGTTGGATAGACATATTGTAAATGTCCTCCAGCCCCAGAAATCGCCTGTCATATCCTCATCTTTTTTTGTAACAGTATGATATCCTTTTTTATTTATATCGCATCCAATTAACTTCGCATTGTTATATCCTTTTATGGTCACATTCTTTAATCTGGTCACATAAAGAGGTTTTCCATACGGGTCTTCATTGTTTATTATATGATTCGCCCCTCTGAATATGTTGTCAAAAACATAATTATTCTGTTTTATAGAACATCCGTCAACTATAATCTCCATATCGTCGTACAGAAGAATCGCCTCATCTATGTGCCAGTCGCGTCTGTTAAATATTATCCTTTTATGTTCGGAATTTTTAATTGCTTGTTGCATACACTCATTTATGCATTCAGAATCGGTTTTATCTTTTTTCAAGTAATCAACAGTGTAAAAATCCATGAATCACCTCACCTCATAATATAAAGCGGATTTGTAAATTGAGTATACCTCAGAAACGCATATATGACAAATGACCCCTAAGGGCCATTCGTCTAAGAGAGGAATCATACTAACCTATAAGCGTTTTGTTCATTAGAAATACCAACTTTGTGAATTCATAATATTTTCTTGCACTCCTAATGTCAATTGTTTATCTCTATTTATTATATAAACAACACTAAATGTTAATTTTTTCATGTATACATAAATTTAGATTTCCAATTGACATCTTTTTGCCTTACTGATATATTGTAAAAAGAAAAAGGAGGATGTGTTTTATGAATAGAAGGGATAGTGTAATAAAAATCTAAAACCGAATATGGGCTTATGCAAAAAGCGTAAGCATACTGCAGCCTATCTATGAATATAAAACAAATCTTTAATTTAAAAATTTGGACACTCATACGGGTGTCCTTTTAATATTCAAATCTGCACATATCCGGTAACACATCGAAAATTATTTAATTCAACAATGGAGGGAAAAAGATGTTAAATGAATATGGAGATAAACCATATAACAATACAGCAAGAATAACAGCTGTACACAAACAAAGATATGAGATTGAATACAAAGGTGAAACATGTTTCGCAAAACTTAAAACTTCGGAATACTATTCGCCTGATAAGTGTGCCAACTTTCCAACAGTCGGTGATTTCGTGGAAATAAAGGAAGTACCAGGTTCAGATCACCTGATAATCGGAACATGCAAAAGAAAGTCGTTTTTTTCAAGAAGAGATCCATCATCTGCTGGATATTATGATCAGATTGTTGCGGCAAATTTCGATTATGTCTTTATATTGATGTCCTTAAATATGGATTTCAATATACGAAGACTGGAGAGGTATCTGACAGCTTCATGGAACAGTAATGCAACACCCGTCGTAATATTGACAAAAGCCGATTTATGTGAGGAAATAGATGACTTGTTATTACAGGTTCAGCAGATTGCAGCAGGTGTTGATGTCATTACTATCAGTTCCTATACAGGTTATGGACTGGAAGAACTGGATAAATTCATGCGTCCTGATGTAACTATTGTATTTTTAGGTTCTTCAGGAACAGGCAAATCCACCCTGGTTAACGCTCTTGCAAAAAAAGATATTATGAAGATAAGTGAGATTCGTGAAGACGACTCAAAAGGAAGACATACTACAAGTTACAGGCAGATGATAAGGCTGGACAACGGCGTATGTATAATTGATACACCAGGTATGAGAGAACTCGGTATCTGGTATGCAGGAGAAGGTCTTAGTGAAACCTTTTCAGATATTCAGCCTTTTTTAGGTCAATGCAAATTCACTGACTGCAGGCATATTACTGAACCAGGCTGTGCAATAAAACAAGCAATAAGAGATGGCCAAATCACACAGGAAAGATGGGACAGCTATCTCAAGCTTCAAAAAGAGGCAAAGTATGCTGATGACTATGAAAGTGCTGTAAGGGAAAAGGAAGCCTTTTTCAGAAACATTGCTATAAAGAACAAGCAGTTTAGCAAGAAGAGACATTAAAGGAGGAAGTAATAAGAAGAGACACATTGGTATGTGTCTTCTTTTTTCAACTTTCTTTCCTTTATATATACCATATACGGAATTTTACTTAGCTGCTAGTATCCTGTATATGTCTTCCTGCTCAAAATCCTCGACAATCATGTTTGTCCCCATATTGATATGCAGTTCTTTCTGATACTGCATATTCTGTGACAGCCTGCTTATTGTAAAGGAACCCATTTCCACACCTGCCTGGATTTCCGAGCGTCCGTCTCCGACAACCAAAGTGTTTTCACCTTTAATGTTATATCTGTTAAGAAGGTTATTCATTATAACATTCTTTGGAAGCTTGTCAGTCCATGTTGACCCTATTATATCTTCTATAATCTCATCTTTCCCTATTTTATAGCCCAGCGTCTCGACTTCCTCAAACATACCCATACCTTTTTGTACGACTGCTCCTGTTACAAAATAGTTTTTCACTCCGTTATCTTTTAAATACTTCAGGAATCTGAAAGATCCTTTTATCCTGAATCTGTCCGGGTCTTTTCTTGCAAGAACAAGATTCTTATCTCTGCAGTATCCATTTAATACTTTTTCGTAATATCTGAATAATCTTGGAGTATTTTCAAGAAGCATCTTTCTCATCTGCTCTGTTTCCGGCATGTAGTCAAGTTCTTCTCTTCCCTGCCAGATAAGACCGATTTTCTCGCTATTGACTGAATCATCACAATCTACTGTTACAGTTTTCTCTTCGACAGCTCTTCTTATTGCCCATTCCATCTGGGTTAAAGCAGAAAGGCCTGCTGATTCAACGCAGAACCTGTCTGTTTCAGGCAAAGGTCTGGTTCCTGCATTTGTAACAAGCCTTTTTACATTCTGTTCGCTGTCATATCCATCTTTAAGCCCATTCTCTATTACATCGTTCAATACTATGCTCATTACGGGAGGCCAGTCCCTTATAAGAGAGTGCGTGCCGTCAATATCATGAAAAGCATAAGTAATCACCCTTTTATTGAAAGGAGTGATTACTATAGGTGAATTTATACAAATTGTCTGGATCATATTATCTTGGTTCTGTGCATAATCCTACAAGTTCATCAAGATCACATGTAGCCATACGGATTATAGCATCTCCTGCTCCGTAATATATCCTTACCTGGTTATTGTCATCTACAAGAGCGCCGCATGGAAATATCGCATTGGTTCTGTATCCTTCTATAAGCTCATAATAACCTTCAGGAATTATTAAAGGACGTTTGGACATTCCTATTACTTTTGATGGGTCGTTTAAATCTAGTAAAGCAACACCTATTGTGTATCTCTTTTTCCATGCAGGCTCCCACCCGTTTTTGCCTCTGGAAGGATCAAAATCAACGGCATGGAACAGCATTATCCATCCTTTGTCGGTTTTTATTGGAGGAGCGCCTGGACCGATTTTCTCATTTGCAAACGGGACATGCTCGACGCCCATTACAAGCCTGGATTTCCCCCAGTAAACAAGGTCAGGTGATTCTGAAAGAAATATGTCAAATTTCATACCGTCTCTCCCGTAAACAGGCATCGGCCTTTCCAGACGAACGTAATTGCCGTTTATTTTTTCTGGGAAAAGCACCATATTCCTGTTTTCAGGCACTGATATTGATACTACCTCAAAATGTTTCAAATCTTTCGTTTCAGCTATTCCTCCACATACTCCGTGCTTGGTGTCTACTGCGAAACAGATTATATATCTGTCATCCATAACAGTTATTCTCGGGTCATATACCCTAAGCACTTCATCGTTTGCCATAGCAAAGCATGGTTGTGGTTCAACTTCCCACTTTATCCCGTCTTTACTGAAGGCTAGCCCTAAATTGGTTCCGTCAAGCCTCTGGTCTTCATATGAACCGTAATCATTACGGAAAATCATGATATATCTGTCACCTTCCTTGACAACTCCTGCATTGAAAGTCAGTGCTGCAGGATAAGGAACATCATGCCTGCTAAGAATCGTATCAGGATATCTGGTTATTATAGGGCTTGTGGAAAACAGGCTTTCATCAAGAGCTTCTCTTGGACAAGCATGTACTATCTTGCGGGTTGCTTCATCTAACATTTGAAAATACCTTCCTTTTTTTATAGTAATACTGCTATCCTTAATGTATACAAATTACCTCCTTAAGTCAACATCAAGTTTGTTTATAAAGATAATTAATAATTTATTAATACAGACAAAAAGGCAGTTTGACATCCTAAATCTCCTTATATATACTTAATTAATACATTAATCTATTCAGAGGATAATAATATGAAAGTAAAAATTACATTAGATAAACCACATATTGTATCATTAGGTCCTACTGTCGAAGAAGCTGGATGGGGAACGCATCAATTTCCAGCTATTAATACTGATGATGATGGTAATATAGGCATATCTTTTCATGGTGCGAAAGACTTAATTGAAGCATATGGAACAGAACCTTATCTAAATATTTCATACGATAAAGGCTGTACATGGAAAGAGGTAGCCCTAGCTGAAGTTTCATATACTAAAGCTCGTTTTGGCACAAAGTTACCAAATGGCGATAGATATCTTGTGGAAACAAGGGCTCCTATTGAAACAGATGCATCTAAACTTCCCGAACCCCTACCATTTTATCATGACTTTTTAAAGTATTATCCTGTTGAAAATATTCCAGACAGTATGCTGGATAAAAGATGGCGATATCTTGTTTTAGAAAAAGGAAAAAATATTCCAGAATATAAATATTTAGATTTTGACAAAACAGGTTTATGCATTACTGCGTCAAATGGTTCCTTAGTGCCCCCTTTCCCTTTTGGCAGAATACGGGTAGATAACGAGGGTACCGTATGGCAGACTTCATATGGTCGCTCAAGAAATCCTGACAATTTAGGATTTTCACCATATTACAATGCTCATTATTATGTTTTTTCAAAAGATTGTGATTACATTTATCAAAAAAGCTGGATTCCATATGTACCAGATACAAGAATTTTTAATAATGCTTTTAATGCTGAAGGGTTTTGTGAATCGGATATTTCTTTTCTAAAAGATGGTTCATGCATAACTTTAATGAGGACTGGTTCTAATACTCCGAGCTTTTTATCAAGATCCACAGATAAAGGTTATACCTGGTCAAAACCTGTTTTATTTGATGATAAAGGAGTATGGCCATGTCTATGCATGCTGCCATGTAATGTTCTTTTGGCATCTTATGGTCGCCCAGGATTTTATATAAGAGCGACCGCTGACCCAACTGGCCTTTACTGGGATGCTCCTATCGAGCTTATTACGCCAAATGATCGTACATTGGAAAGAAATACACCGATAAGCATATATAACTGGACATCCAGGGTAGGGACCTGTTCATACTCAGATATGATAGCCCTTGATGAAAATACTGCAATGGTTGTCTATTCAGATTTTTTTGTACCAGACGAAAAAGGTATTAAAAGAAAAGCAATTCTAGCAAGGAAAATACATGTGGATGTATGATTACCAAAGTCTGGAATCAGGCACATCAATCCATTCGCTGTTATTCTGTATGGATATCGTGCTCATCATCCCAGGCAGTGACATGTCCAACCCTCTGTGTATGTCTATATAAGGTTCTATATTGTTTATTATTGAATTTATTATACTGATGAACATGAATGCATCCGCTCCTTCATGCCCTCCATATGTTTTTGCATACCATACCCATTCCTTAAACATCTGAGGAAGATATCTGGATTCGAATATGCTTAAGGGAAGCCAGGTATCAGCATTATCATGAAAGTTTCTAGGTCTTTCTTCGGTAGAACCAACGATATCCTGTATCCATATATAATCTTTGGAATCCGGAATTCCTCTTCTTGATTCAAAAGCACCTTTTGTTCCAGACAGTACATATTGGTTTATTGATGGTCTTGGACTGGATAAATCATTTTTTATTTTTATTAATCTGTCTTTTTCTGTTTTACATAGCATTACAGTTGTGCTATCCATTACAAATGGCTTACCATCAGAATAAGTAAATCTGCTTCCGCCTCCTGTACACATTACTTTTTTTACCCTATCCCAATCAAACCAGCTTAATATGGGGCCTAAGCTGTGAGTACCATATGTCACTCCATTGATACCAAAAAGTGTGTCAAATCTCCAAGGAGTAAATTGCGCAAGCTTTTTAAGATCATGAAGATATTCACCTTCTGCATAATGCAACTCTCCTAACATCCCTGCCAGTACCATTTGTCTGACAATAAGGACATGCTTTGCAAAACACATATTCTCGCCAAAAAAGTATTTTGCTTTTGACTTTTTGACTGCTTGAACCATTTGTTTTGCTTGTTCAATATTTGCAGCTACAGGAACTTCTCCTATGACATGTATGCCTTTTTCCAAAGCCATAATAGTATGCTCACAATGGTATTCTATAGGGGTGCAAACAAAAACAACATCAAGTCCAGCTTCATTTAGCATTGTCATATAGTCTGTATATTGAGTTATTGCATGAAGATTTTTTTCTTCGACTGACCTTGCCATCGCTTCTTTACTTATATCACAGACTGCAGCAAGTTCTGTACTGGGATATTGTCTGACCAGATCCGCAAAATGTCGTGCTCTTCCTCCAATACCCAACAGCCCGACTCTGATCCTTTTTTCTTTGTTTTCCATCTGACACCTCATAAAATTTATTGTCTTAGAATATCTTACATTAGAGCAGTAAACTAATCAACTCTAACTTCATATAGGGTATAATAGGGAAAAGAAAGGAAGTATTTATGACTAGATTATTATTCAACGAGGATTTAAATCATTTTATTTATACACGTGCAATAAATGACATAGATGTCGGAAGCAAAGAGATTCTTTCCTTTATAGACCAGTATAAAGACAGCGGAATAACTGATTTTATTATAAATACGTCTGCTTCTCTGGCATGGTATCCTTCAAAAAAGGGGGAAAATGTACTTAATCATTATGAGAAGCTTTTGGAACAAGGCAGAATCAGACAGGATGACAACTCTGCTTTGGTTAAATGTTTAAGGCTTCTATACAGTATCTACAAAGAAAAGAAATTAAACATGCATCATATGTGGATAGAAAGATTAAAACAGATTGGAATCAATCCGTGGCTTTCCATCAGAATGAATGACATACATAATTACAATGATTCGGATCATTTACTGCATACGGATTTCTTTCATAAAGGTGAGAATATAAGAAGGGGTGATCACAGGCCTTATAGTAATCAATATGACAATGCTTTTGATTTTATGAATGAGGAAGTTCGATACCATTGTATAGAAATTATAGAGGATGCTCTTGATACTTTTGATATTTACGGATTAGAACTTGACTGGATGCGTGAGATTTACAGTATACGTATCGGTAGGGAATATGAAGGACAGAAAATAATAAACGCTTTTATGGAGCAGATATATTATAAAGTCAAGAAAGCTGAAGAAAAATACGGACACCCGATTAAAATTGGAGTGCGCCTTCCATCTTCACCGCAAAAATGTTTAGCTTTGGGATTTGATTTCTTTGACTGGATAGAAAAAGGATATATAGATCTCATAACTGTCACACCAAGATGGTCAAGCAGCGACAACCTTATGCCAATAGATTTATGGAAGAAAATCTTAAAAAATACTACAGTCACTTTAGCAGCAGGTCTGGAAATCCTTATAGATGCATATAACAGGCCTGGAAGAAAATATATGTATAATTCTTTTGAGACAGCGATTGGTACTGCTGCAGGATATTATGGGCTGGGAGCAGATTCTATTTATCTTTTCAATTATATGGATGGAATAAATGGGAAATATTATACTAATGACCTAGAATTATGTACCAATTCTAATTTGTATATGAATTTTCTGAAAACAGTGTCAGATTATGAATCCTGTATACATTCTAAAAGAAGACATCTTGTTACATTTAATGATGTGTATGCCCCTGGTGTATATGAATATGCTCCTCTACCTTTAAGGCTTCCTGGCAGTCAGAACAATTCATCTATCGAATATAAGTATCTTAGAATTCCAACAGGCAAAATTCCAAAATCACTGACTGCATTTTTTGTAATAGGAGTAGAGAAGGATGTAACTATTGATAATCTGTTAATTTATATGAACGCACAAAAACTTACTTCCTTTTCAAAAACCAATCTTCCTATGCCATGTAATAAAGATTTAGAATATTATGCATATAAAATTCTGAATGACAATAATATACCCGTAGTTTCTGTTATTGAAACAGGCTCTTTCGGTAATGATATTGTTATTCACTGGGCAGAAATTAGATTAATCTAACTCTTTTATGACTTTATACCATTTTAATATGGTATCTGTATCAAAGCTCGGATACCCTGCCATATAGTGGCTTATATGCTTTTTACCTTCTTCTATCCATTCTATTATATATAGCTTTTTAGTTCCGGGTATCTCAAAGAATTCACCTATCTTCATATTCTTTCCTTTTTCTATAAATGCTTCTCCTTCAAGAACCGTATTACCTTCTTCATATGTATAAACCCTGTAACTGACTGTTTTATCTGTATTCGTGTCATTGGCAAGATAAACCGCTCTTTCCCAGCCTTTAATCTCATCGAGCATTACACATACTGGTTCCTGGACCCTGCGTATTACATCAAAGGCAAGTTTTTTGTCAAAATAGTAGTCCACAACAGCATCCGATATACCTGGCCATCCGTCTAAAAGATTCCACCACAGTATTCCTGTCATATCCCATTTTTTTATTCTGGTCCTTTCTATGAAAAATTTAAATGCCTCAGCCTGCGAAATTTGTGATACTTTTACAAAAGTCTCTAAATCGTCAGGCAGTTTACCCACAAGAATACGAACCTGATTAGCCATTAAGGTATTCCTTCTGCCTATAATGTCCTCGATAAGGTAGTCCTCTGTGCTATGATGTGCCCATGTCTTATTGCCTTCAATAGGCCATAAATCCTTATCTGGTATATATTTTTTTAAGCTTTCTATATTTGGACATCCGTGATATCCCGCTTCAGCTATGAATTTCGCTGTCACATGCTTATAGAAATCGTCTTTGAAATATGCTCGCGGACCCCATATATGTTGTTCAGGAACATTATATGAGTCATAATCATCAGGTATTTCTGGTGATGACTTAAGATAAAAACGGAATGGATCGTTTTGTTGTACAGCTTTTTCTAACACTTTTCTAGATATCCTGTTGTATTTGCTTTTTTCATCTGGATACCAGTAACCGTCAACTGTAGTGTCTATCTCATTATCCCCACACCATAGTACAAGGCTTGCATGATTCCTGAATTTCTTAATTACTTTCTCTGCTTCATCATATACCTTATCATAAAACTCTTCTGACTGAGGATAATTAGAATTGCCAAATGTGAAATCCTGCCATACCATTATGCCATATTCATCACAAAGTTGATAAAACTCAGTTTCTGGATATACATTTCCACCCCAACATCTTATCATATTGCAGTTACATTCAACTGCTAACGCTATTTCTTTTTTTTGTCTTAAATAATCTTTGCTATGCAATATATCTAATGCTATGTGATTTGTGCCATTTATGAAAATAGGAACTTCATTCACATACATCTTAAATTCCTGATTTCCTTTTTCAAATCTTCTTTCCAGTTTAAATGTCCTTAAACCGATTTTGTCTGTCCTACTATCTATAACCTCATCATTGTATAATAAATCCATGGTTACGGTATAAAGGTTCTGCTCCCCGTATCCTCTCGGCCACCATAGCTTAGGATTATCAATTAAAAATCCATCGTTTCCGCTTACAAACCAAGCTGGTACAGTGTATTCAAATTCTGCATCCTGACATTTACCTCTTACTCTTATAACAAATCCTGAAAGAGTCTCATGATCAGTTGTAAATCTGTATGCAAATCTCATTCGTATTTTATTCATATAAAAAACAGGAGTAGAATAATATGCTTGTGTTATTCTAGTTTTTTTAACAGCTAAAAGTTTCACATCTTTCCATATTCCTGCTGACACTAGTCTTGGCAAAATATCCCATCCCATCATATGAGACGCTTTCCTTATATATGGTAATTCTGAGCAATGACGGCAACCTCTCATCCATACTGTATATTCTTTATTTTTGATATAATTCATAACTGAATATATGCGCACAGAAAGAGTATATGTACTACCTAAAGATATAAAATCGGTCACATCGAATTCATGTTCCACAAGCATGTTTTCTGTATTCCCTATAAGTATGTCATCAAGATATATATCTGCTATAGTGTCAATCCCGTCAAAAACCAGAATATATTTATCTCCATAAAAATCTTTTGATATTTTTATAGTTTTCGTATACCACCACTGATAATACTCATATTTCATAAAGTTAAAAGAATTTTCCTGTATGTAAGGATCTTTTTCCTCACCTGCTTTAACAAGATCAGCTTCTACATTTCCAGGAACATCTGCTTCTATACATTTATATCCGCTTTTTGTTAATTGTGAAGGTCTGTGTATATTAGCATTTTTTTCTTCAATATAGTAGAGCTGCCATTTTCCATTAAGCAACATCTTCATTGTTATAATATCTCCTCTCGGTAAAATTCTAAAATTTCTTTATCTCTGTTTAAAACAAATAAAAGCCCATATCTTCCACATTTTGCTATGCTCTTTTCCATCATAACAATTGCCTCATCAATATCGAACCACTGGAGTCTGAAATCATAATGCCTTTCGTTTTGTGTCAAATGAAGAGGTCCTTTTTTGCCTATAGCTTCTGCTAAAAAACAATACGATATATGAAGATAATCTCTTCGTAATTTATGCTCTTCAATTTTGCCTAAAAAAGATATTATATGGCAGTGATATCCTGTTTCTTCCTTTACTTCTCTTTCAAAAGCCTGCTCTTTAGTCTCGCCTTCTTCTATTCCACCTCCAGGAAGTTTATACATATCCCTCTTCTTCATATACATAAGAGCGACCTGCTTTTTTTTATTTAATAAAATACCTCTAGAGCCACACTTAGAAATCCTTGAAATATACTGAGGCTCTCCATCTTTGAAGATATATGAATCGGTTATTTTCTTATCTAACATCTGCTCTCGCTTTACAATAGGTTAGGATACCAATGTTAATATTATAGCATAAAACAAGACTGTGCAAAAAATGCACAGTCCTATTAATAGTTTTATATTTTAGCTTACTTATTCCGCTTTCTTCTTATATGTCTCGAACCTTGCTTTGGCATCTTTTTCTGTCTTATCAAAAAGTTCATCTGCTAATTCAGGGAATGTAACCTTTAATGATGTATATCTTGTCTCTGATGCCAAGAATTCCTTAAAGTCTGCAGTAGGTTCTTTGGAATCCAGTATAAATGGATTCTTTCCTTCTTCAGCAAGTTTTGGATTATATCTGTAAAGGTGCCAGTATCCTGCTTCGACTGCTTTCTTTTCCTGAAGCTGTGTAGTACCCATACCTGTTCTGATACCATGATTGATACATGGAGCATATGCGATTATGAGAGAAGGTCCGTCATATTCCTCAGCTTCTTTTACAGCTTTAATGAATTGATTCTGATCTGCTCCCATAGCAACCTGTGCTACATATACATATCCATAAGACATTGCCATCATTCCAAGATCTTTTTTCTTTACCCTCTTTCCTGCAGCTGCAAACTTTGCGACAGCAGCAGTAGGTGTAGATTTGCTAGCTTGACCGCCTGTATTTGAATATACTTCAGTATCATACACTATTACATTAACATCCTCACCTGAAGCTAAAACATGGTCCAGTCCGCCATATCCTATATCATAAGCCCATCCGTCTCCACCAGATATCCACTGTGATGTTTTAATGAAGTAATCTTTCTTATCAAGAAGCTCTTTAATAATATCATTGCTTTCGCAACATTCCAATTTTTCAATAAGAGTATCGCTTACTTCTCTGGTCTTCTCTCCATTATTCTTGTTATCTATCCAGTTTTGAGCAGCTTCTTTGACGCAATCGCACACATCAGATGTTAAAAGCTGTTTTAATAATTCTTCCACTCTTTCGCGCATATGCCTTGTAGCAATATACATTCCGAATCCAAATTCTGCATTATCCTCAAATAATGAGTTAGCCCATGCAGGACCATATCCTTTGCAGTCCATACAATATGGTGTAGCAGGAGCAGAACCACCCCAGATGGAACTGCATCCGGTTGCATTTGCTATCATCATTCTGTCTCCAAAGAGCTGAGTTATGAGCTTCATATATGGAGTCTCTCCACATCCTGGACATGCTCCTGAAAATTCAAGATAAGGCATATTGAACTGACTACCCTTAACACTGAATTTATTGAATGGAGTTTCTTTCTTTGTAAGGGTTGTAGCATATTCCCAGTTTGGAGCCTGGTTCATTTGAGTATCTATAGGCTTCATTACAAGTGCTTTTTCCTTTGAAGGGCATACCTGTGCACAGTTACCGCATCCAGCACAATCATATGGTGAAACTTGAATCCTAAAGGTTACTCCATCAAGACCTTTACCTATAGCTTTCTTTGTTTCAAACCCTTGAGGAGCATTCTTCATCTCTTCTTCGCTTACAAGGAATGGCCTGATGGCTGCATGAGGGCATACATATGAGCATTGATTACACTGTATACAGTTGTCAATATTCCATTCAGGAACTTCAACAGCTATTCCTCTTTTTTCGTATCTTGATGTTCCTTGCTGCCATGTTCCGTCTTCGATTCCTACAAATGTTGAAACTGGAAGCGTATCCCCTTGCTGGGCATTCATTACTTCTACTACATTGTTTATGAATTCAGGATATTTCTTATCTTCTTTTATTAGGTCTTTAGCATCTTTCCATGATGCAGGTACTTTTACTTCTACGATGTTATCTATACCCTGATCAACAGCGGCGTTGTTCATGTTAACAACTTTTTCGCCTTTTTTCCCATAGGATTTCATAACAGCGTCCTTCATATATTTAATTGCATCTTCAATTGGTATTATATTGGAAATTTTAAAGAAAGCAGACATCAGAATCATATTAGTTCTTCCGCCAAGGCCTAAATCTTGAGCTATTTTTACTGCATCAATAGTAAAGAACCTTATACTATTCCTTGCTATATACCTCTTCATATGGCCTGGAAGACGTTCTTCCATCTCTTCAACTGTCCAACCCGTATTAAGAAGGAAAGTTCCACCTTTCTTTACATCTGATACTATATCGTATTTGTCAACATAACTCTGATTATGGCATGCAACGAAATCAGCATCAGAAACAAGATAAGTGGACTTTATCGGATTCTTCCCGAATCTTAAGTGTGATACAGTGATTCCGCCTGATTTCTTGGAATCGTATGCGAAGTATGCCTGAGCATACATGTCAGTATGGTCTCCAATAATTTTAATCGCATTCTTATTTGCTCCTACTGTTCCATCAGAACCGAGTCCCCAGAATTTACAGCTTACAGTGCTCTTTGGCGTGGTATTGACTTTTTCAGTAATCGGAAGAGATAAATAAGTTACATCATCATTAATACCTATTGTAAAGTTATTCTTCGGCTCATTCATAGAAAGATTAGCAAAAACAGCTGCTATCTGTGAAGGAACTGTATCTTTTGATCCTAAACCGTATCTTCCTCCTACTATTACTGGAGCATTTTTGTCTCCTTTATATGCTGCTACAACATCAAGATACAAAGGCTCTCCTGTTGCACCAGGTTCTTTTGCCCTGTCAAGAACAGCTATTCTCTTAACAGTCTTAGGTAATGCATTAAGGAAATGCTTGATGGAGAATGGTCTGTAAAGTCTTACTTTTAATAATCCGACCTTCTCGCCTTTTTCTATAAGGTAATCAATTACTTCCTCCGTTGTATCCGTAACACTGCCCATAGCTATAATTACTCTATCAGCATCTTCTGCTCCGTAGTAATCAAACAAGTTATATGTCCTGCCTGTAACTTTGGAGATTTCCTTCATATATTTTTCCACTATTTCGGGTACTGCATCGTAAAATCTGTTTGCCGATTCTTTTGCCTGGAAGAAAACATCCGGATTCTGAGCTGTTCCTCTTAGGACTGGACGTGAAGGATTCAAAGCTCTGCTTCTAAATGCCTTAATTGCATCCATATCAACAAGCTTTTCGAAATCTGAATAGTCAATAACCTCTATTTTCTGAAGTTCGTGACTTGTTCTGAATCCATCAAAAAAATGTACAAAAGGTACTCTGCTCTTGATTGTAGCAAGATGAGCTACTCCAGCAAGATCCATTACTTCTTGCACGCTGCCTGATGCTAACATTGCAAAACCTGTCTGTCTTGTAGCATACACATCAGAGTGATCTCCGAATATTGAAAGAGCATGGCCTGCAACGGCTCTTGCACTTACATGGAATACTGATGGTAAAAGTTCGCCAGCAATCTTATACATATTAGGTATCATCAATAATAATCCTTGTGATGCCGTATATGTTGTTGTTAAAGCTCCTGCTTGTAATGAACCATGAACCGTTCCAGCTGCTCCTGCTTCTGATTGAAGCTCGACAACCTTTACTTCCTGACCAAACATATTTTTCTGACCATGAGCCGCCCATTCATCCACATTTTCTGCCATAGGCGACGAAGGTGTTATGGGATATATCGCAGCCACATCAGTAAAAGCATAAGATACATATGCCGCAGCCTGGTTCCCATCCATCGTTTTAAGTTTTTTAGCCATTTGTTTCTCCTTTATATGATGTATGTAAATTAATAACTTCGTTGTTACCAAACTACATTGTAGCATACTTGTATAATCTTTTAAACTATAAACATGGAATTTACCTGTATTCCATATTGTATTATGCCTATGGTATAATCATATAAGAGGAAGCTGCAACTGGTGGGGTGAAATGAATGAAAAAATCAAAATATAGATGGATATATATTGTCGCCTTTATTATAGTCGCATTATCAATAGTCTTCTTAATATTTTCCGCTGAGCGCCTTAATGGATTTGTAGCTTTAGATACTGCAAGCTCTGATGCTAAATGGCTCATTAACCAGCCTATCGCACACAGAGGATATCACAATAAAACGACCGCACCTGAAAATTCAATTGAATCTTTTCACGCAGCTATTAAGAAAGGTTATGCCATTGAACTTGATGTATTGTTAACAAAGGATAATCAGGTTGTAGTCGTTCATGATAATAATCTGAAAAGGTTGACTGGTAATGATGTGCAAATTGATCAGATGTATTTGGAGCAAGTAAAACAGCTAACGCTTTTTGAAACTGATAGCACAATCCCTACACTGACTGAAGTCTTAGATTTCATTAATGGGAAAGTACCAATATTGCTAGAAATAAAGTCAAGTGGTTTATCTCATAGACTGGATGAACTGACTTATATGCAGATAAAGGATTATTCAGGAAGTATAGCAATACAATCTTTTAATATATCAAGCATTAGATGGTTCGCTAAAAATGCTCCTGATGTAACAAGAGGACTGCTTTTAAGAGGAAATCTTGGATTTGATCTAGCAAATAAATTTATTGATAATTTGTATATGTTGTATTCCAAGCCTAACTTTGTGGCATACAAGTATGAAAACCTAGTTAAGACTGATTTTGCAGAATTAAGGAAGAATGGCCTTATTGTCCTTGGCTGGACTGTAAGCGAGAATATGTTAAATACTAGAGAATTTGTCAGCCATTGCGATAACATTATACTGGAGGCTGAATGATGGTAAAGGGAAGAACCCTTTTAGGATATGATGATAAGCCGGTAAATAGAAAGAAGCTCAAGTATTCTGACTGGATAATTATACTTGTCTTATCCTTCCCGCTCTGGCTGTCATTTTTAATAGCAGCAGTTATTGCAACATCAATCATATTCGCTACATTAGTAATTGTTTTTATAATAATTGGTTTTAGCGCTATAATGTTGTTTGTCTATTCTGTATTCACGTTAATTGATGATCTGTGGCCTTCAGTTATAAAAATGGGTGCATGCCTAATGGCTTCAGGAATTACTGTAATTGCTATTGCAGCATTATTTAAGGGGATAAAAGTATTCTTCAAGTTGTTGAAATCTGGATTTCAGAAAATTAAAAATATGCTGTTATTAAAGAAATTGGAGGGGCAAAAAGATGAGCAGAACACTTAAAGCCCTTATAATTGGAGGTATATTTATAGTTGTTGGGTTACTTGTATTCCTTACTGGTTACTATTTCAATGACTACAATCTTGATAATATATTTGAATATGAAGTTAAGCAAAAAGATCCTCTCACCTTTAAAACTTACGAATCTTCAAATCCTAACGCTCTTAAAATGATAAGCATTATTACTAAAAGAATGCCTGTCGTTATAAAATCACATGAGGGGAAATATGTAACAATAGAATATTATGAAAACCAGGACCAATCTTTTGACATAATTGAATCAAATGGAAAACTTTTGTTTAAAAAACAGGATATGGGCTTTTTTAAAGAAAACATATCGCATAACTTTATGTCACTATTGAAGAAGGATAAAGAAGAAAATAGTATTACCGTTTATATCCCTTCATCCTATGCAGGTGAGCTTTTAGTCAGTACTACCATGAGGGATATTTCTATTCCTGATCCTCTCGCTTTTTCACAGATAAAGAAAATAGATTTTAAGAATTCTTATGCGGATATTAAAATCCATTCAATATCCGGAAATATCTTAAATTTGAAAAATACTGGCGGTAATATAGACTGTTCGGATATTGTTTTTGATAATATCACAATAATCTCAACTAATGCTAATGTCAGATTGGATTATATGTCTTCCTACACAACAGAATTTCTTATCAATAAAAGTTCCGTGGAAGCAACTAATTTAATGTCTGATGATATTAAAATAGAAGCCGTATCTTCACAAATACGTTTAGGAATATCTGCTTACAGCATTCAGTTTTCTATTGAAATTGAAAAATCCGACAAATCTGAAATCAATTTGCCTGAAAATACTGGTGAGCAATTAAATAAGAAGATTCATATTAAAGCTACTGACTCCAATGTGAAAGTAATATTTACCCTGGACTAAGGGTTTATATAAACTGCATTTCATTGAAAATACAACTATATAGTGATATCATTTATTTAATAAAAGAATGGTGGTATTTAATGTATAAAATATTAGAAAAGAAAAATTTGAATAATGAAGTTGTATATATGAAGGTTGCTGCTCCTGCGGTAGCTAAAAAATGTGAACCAGGCCAGTTCATTATACTAAGAGCAAATGAAACAGGAGAAAGAATCCCTCTTACAATTGAGGATTATGACCGTAAAGAAGGCTGGGTAAGTATAGTATTCCAGAAAGTAGGAAAATCCACATACATTTTAGGAACACTTAACGAAGGTGACTATATATTAGATTTTGTTGGACCTTTAGGAATAGCATCTCATACAGAGGGTATGGAAAAAGTCTGTGTAATAGGTGGAGGATTAGGATGCGCAATTGCTTTTCCACAAGCAAAAAAACTATTTAAAAATGGTGCGCATGTGGACATTATTGCAGGTTTCAGGAATAAGTCACTTGTCATTCTTGAGGACGAAATGAAAAGCAATAGTACTAATTATTACTTAATGACGGATGATGGCTCTGCTGGTGAAAAAGGATTAGTCACAGCCAAGTTAAAAGAACTTATAGAAAATGGTGCTAATTATGATACTGTAATTGCTATTGGTCCCGTTATAATGATGAAATTCGTATCTCTTCTTACAAAAGAATATGGCATTAGGACAATCGTAAGCATGAACCCAATCATGATTGACGGCACCGGTATGTGTGGAGGATGCAGGTTGACAGTTGACGGACAGACTAAATTCGCATGCGTTGATGGTCCGGATTTCGATGGACATAAGGTGGATTTTGATGGCGTATTACAAAGGCTTTCTATGTATAAAGAAGAAGAAAATCATCAATGCAACCTGTTTAGAGGTATAGAATAATGGCAAAATTTAATATGACTCCTTTGAAAACAAAAATGCCGGAACAGGATCCGACCATACGAAACGGCAATTTTCTTGAGGTTACAACCGGATATACTCCACAGATGGCTCACGAAGAAGCTACGCGTTGTTTAAACTGTAAGCATAAGCCTTGTGTAGCAGGATGTCCTGTAAATATTGACATTCCCAATTTTATAAAATCCATAACAGAGGGAAACATAGAAGAGGCTTATGAGATTATTACAAGAACCAACTCTCTTCCTGCTATATGCGGTAGGGTTTGCCCTCAAGAATCACAATGCGAACTGCCTTGTGTACGTGGTATTAAGGGAGAGCCTGTAGCGATAGGAAGACTAGAAAGATATGTCGCAGACTATATGCTTGCAAAAGAAACTTTCACTTTTGATGTACCAAAACCTACAGTTAAGAAGAATAAGAAAGTTGCTATAGTGGGAAGCGGACCTTCAGGATTAGCTGCTGCATCGGATTTATGTGATATGGGATATGATGTTACTATATTCGAGGCTTTACATAAAGCAGGCGGGGTTTTGGTTTATGGAATACCTGAATTCCGGTTACCAAAATTGATAGTGGAAAAGGAAATAGAAAGACTTAAGACAAAAGGTGTAAAAATAGAATTAAATATGGTAATAGGAAAGACTGTTTCAATACAAGAACTTCATGATGAAGAAGGATTTGAAGCTGTCTTTGTAGGCACAGGTGCAGGATTACCTAATTTTATGAATATCCCTGGGGAAAATCTTAATGGGGTATATTCAGCTAATGAATTTTTGACACGTGTCAATCTGATGAAAGCATATGATCCTTCTTATGATACCCCTATATATTTCGGTACTCATGTAGCAGTCGTAGGAGGTGGCAATGTAGCAATGGATGCCGCAAGAGCTGCAAAACGTTTAAAAGCTGAGCATGTAAGTATTGTATATAGAAGAAGCGAACAGGAAATGCCTGCAAGAATTGAAGAAGTACATCATGCCAAAGAAGAAGGTATTGAGTTCCATCTGCTCACTAATCCTACTCAGATCTTAGGGGATAAAGGATGGGTAAATGGTATGGAATGCATTAAAATGCAACTTTCTGAGCCAGGACCTGATGGAAGAAGACGTCCTGTAACTATTCCCGGTTCAGAATATATTCTAGATGCAACTTCAGTAATAATAGCTATTGGCACCAGTCCAAATCCTCTGATAAAAAGCACTACAAAAGGTCTTGATACCAATAAGTGGGGATGTATAGTTGCCGACCCAGAAACAGGTCAGACTTCAATACCTTACATATTTGCAGGCGGTGATGTTGTTACAGGTGCAGCAACAGTAATCCTTGCTATGGGAGCGGGCAAGAAAGCCGCTGCTGCTATTGATAAATATCTTGGCAGGTGATAACATTAGTAAAGTTAAAACGGAGGGAGTGACTGATATGGTCCAGCCATTTGAAACCGTGCTTCCTTTAGGAGAACTATCAATAATCGGAATGCATGGTTGTGAAGAAATTACAAAGAAAATTGATTGGTATCTAAAACAGTGGACCTGTGATAAAGATGCAAACCATACATTTATTACTGATGCAATCTGCCCAAGATTCGGAACTGGAGAAGGAAAAGGCGTAATATTAGAATCAGTAAGAGGTCATGATGTATTTATAATATGTGATGCATTTAATTATGGCATAACCTTTGAGATGTATGGAATGAAGGTTCCTATGAGTCCGGATGACCATTTTGCTGATTTGAAAAGGATTATAGCTGCAACAAATGGAAAAGCCAGAAGAATAACAGTCATTATGCCGATGCTTTATGAGGGAAGACAGCATAAAAGAAAATATCGTGAATCTTTGGACTGCGCAATAGCATTGCAAGAACTCGTAGGAATGGGTGTAGATAATATAATAACATTCGATGCTCACGATCCGAGGATACAGAATGCCATACCTCTTAGCGGATTTGAATCTGTTCCAGTAGCCTACCAGATGCTGAAGCGACTTACTAACTCCTTCCCAGATATAATATTTGATAAAGAACATACTATGGTTATATCTCCTGATGAAGGCGGCATGAACAGAGCTATAGCTTTTGCATCTATGATAGGACTTGATCTTGGCATGTTCTACAAAAGAAGAGATTATTCCGTCGTGGAACAAGGCAGAAATCCTATTGTATCCCATGAATTTCTCGGAGATAATATTGAAGGCAAGGATGTCATAGTCGTGGAGGATATTATCGCATCAGGCGAATCTGCATTAGATATCTTCTATCAGCTGACTGAAAAAAAAGCGAAAAGAATATTTATGTGTTGTACATTCGGTTTATTCTGCAATGGGCTTGATGCCTTTGACAAGGCTTATGAGCAAAGTGCAGTGACTGCAGTTCTTACAACTAATCTTGTATACAGAAGCCCTGAATTATTAAAAAGAGAATGGTTCAAAGAAGTTGATATGTCAAAATATATTTCTTTCATAATTGACACTCTTCACCACGATGCATCAATGTCTGATCTTTTAAATCCTGTTGACAGAATAGATAAACTTTTAGAAAAAGTAAGAAAAAGCCAGATTGAAGAAGGATTGATTAAATAGATATTAGAAATGGAATAAATAAAAAAACAGCATTTATACGCTGTTTTTTATTATTTGCTAAAATTAAAGAACTCTTCTTAATCTTTCAACAGCTTCTATAGTATTTTCTCTGCTTCCAAAGGATGTCAGCCTAAAGTACCCTTCTCCGTTCGTGCCAAATCCGCTACCAGGTGTTCCTACAACACTAGTTTCATTTAACAGCATATCAAAAAACTCCCAGGATTTCATATTATTTGGACAGCTCATCCAAATATATGGGGAATTAGTTCCTCCTGTATGGTATATTTCTTTTTCTTTTAAAAGTACTGAAATAATCTTTGCATTATCAAGATAATACTTTATATTCATCTTGCATTGCTCCATTCCTTCATCAGTGAACACAGCTTCAGCAGCTCTTTGAATTACATATGATACGCCGTTAAGTTTGGTGCTCTGTCTTCGAACCCACATATCATGCAAGGAAAAACCTCCTGGTTTTAGTTCTTTCTTTATAATTGTGTATGCGCATCTTGTACCGGTGAATCCTGCTAATTTGGAAAAACTACAGAACTCTATAGCACATTTCTCTGCTCCTTCAATCTCAAAAATACTTCTTGGTAGCATATCATTGGTTATAAAAGCTTCATATGCGGCATCAAATAATATAACTGCATTATGAAATAAAGCATAATCAACCCATTTTGCAAGCATTTCTTTTGAATATACGCTTCCGCATGGATTATTAGGCGAACACAGATATATCATGTCAGCATGCCTTTCATCAGGCATTGCTAAGAAATTATTTTTCTTATTGGCATTTGCAAAAATTATCTTTCTTCCGTCCATTACATTGGTATCCATGTAAACAGGATATACCGGGTCTGGAATCATTACTATATTATCTCTCGAAAAAATCTCTGTAATATTGCCAACATCGCTTTTAGCTCCATCTGACACGAATATTTCATTTATGTCAACATTAACATTTCTTTTTTTATAATGTTCAGAAATTTTCTCCCTTAAAAAATCATAACCCTGGTCAGGTGCATATCCCCTGAAGGTCTCTGTTTTTCCCATTTCATCGGATGCTTTTTTCAAGGCTTCGACAACTTTACCTGCTAGAGGAAGAGTTACATCACCGATTCCTAGGCTTATTACCTTTTTATCTGGATTCGCTTTTTTGTATGTAGCAACCTTTGTCGCTATATCCTTAAAGAGATAACTTTGTTTAAGATTATTATAATTCTCATTTACTCTTACCATCTATTTCTCCTTTTTTTCTGTTATATATTAATTTCAGTATCAAAAACATGAACCGCTTCACCTTTTAAAATAACTCTGCCATCATCGAGATATGTGACTTCCAATATTCCGCCTCTTAAAATGGCGGAAACCTTTTGATTTCTTTTACATATCCCATTAAGAACTGCTGCGACGACTATAGCGCATGCACCTGTCCCACAAGCTAAAGTTTCACCTGAGCCTCTTTCATAAACCCGCATTTTAAGATTATTTTTATCTATTACTTCTACAAATTCAGTATTTATCCTGTCTGGAAACATTGGATGCTTTTCAAAAGCCGGTCCTATCTTGTCAAGGTCCAGAAAATCCAGGGATTGCTCAAGATTAGTTTTATTCTTTTTATCATTCATGAATATTATGCAATGGGGATTACCCATTGACACGCATGTCGCATTATATTCTTTCTCTGCTACGAGTATAGGTTTGTTTATGAATGTCTCATCTTTATTAGTATTATCAAATATCATAGGTATTTCCTTGCGTTTCAGATAAGCAGTACCCATATCTACTTCCACAGCCTCCACTAATCCATCAATACCAGTGAAAAGTACAAGGTGCTTGATACCGCTTTTAGTCTCAATATTAAGCTTAAGCTTTTTCGTAAGTTTATTGTCATATACATATTTTGCGACGCATCTGATAGCATTTCCGCACATCGACCCTTCTGACCCATCAGCATTGAACATCCTCATATAGAAATCAGCAGCTTTTGAAGTCTGTATAAGCACCAACCCATCTGCGCCTATCCCAAAATGCCTATCACTTAATTTTAGTGCCAAGGATGAAGGATCATCAATTTTGCAATCCAGACAGTTTATGTATATATAGTCATTTCCAGCTCCGTGCATTTTGGTAAATTTCATAATGTGCCTTCCTTCAATTAATTATACATAAAAAGCCAGTCCTGGTAAATATTCTGATTCTTTTAATATTTTACTCAAAAACAGGGTATAATGAAAAGAGGAGGTTATATGAAAACCCTTTTTGAATTATACTGGATTTTCTTCAAGGTAGGCCTTTTTACATTCGGAGGAGGTTATACTATGCTTCCCATTCTCCAAAAAGAAATTGTAGAAAAAAAGAAATGGTTAACTACAGAGAATATTATTGACTACTACACATTAAGTCAGTGTACCCCTGGAATTATTGCTGTAAATGTATCCACATATATAGGATTCAAGAAAAAAAGCTATCTTGGCGGGATATTCAGTGCCCTTGGGGTAATCACACCTTCAATTATTATTATTACGATAATTGCTACAATCCTTACAAATTTTCTACATATAGAAGCAGTGGGTCATGCTTTTGCGGGAATTAGAGTAGCTGTCGCAGCATTAGTTATAGTTACAATAATTGATATGTATAAGAAATCAGTCATAGACTGGTTGTGTATTTTACTGTATATACTATCCTTTTTCTTATCAGTATTTACTTCAATATCTCCTGTTTTCATAATTTTAGGCTCTGCAATAACCGGACTTGTTCTGGGAACCCGTATGAATGAAAGAAAAGGGAGGGAAAAATGATATATCTTGAACTTTTCTGGGAATTTTTCAAAACTGGCCTTTTCTCTATTGGCGGAGGACTTGCTACAATACCCTTCCTATATGATATAGGTAAAAGATATGACTGGCTGGATACATCTATTATCCCTGACATGATTGCGATTTCAGAGTCAACGCCAGGTCCGATAGGCATCAATATGGCGACATATACTGGATATATGGCAGCAAAAATTCCTGGTGCTATAATCGCATCTTTAGCTATTATATTACCATCAGTTATAATCGTACTTATAATTTCGCGACTTCTTGCCACATTCAGTCAGGATAAAAGAGTATTAAACGCAATGTATGGATTAAGGCCAGCTTCTCTTGGACTTATTACTGCAGCTGCTTATGCTGTACTTAATGTATCAGTTATAACATATGATACATTTGTTGAAACGGGGAATATTCTTGATATAATTTATATAAAAGCTTTGATATTGTTTGTATGTCTGCTTGTAGTTAGAATTTTCTTTAAAAGGATCCATCCAATCGTATTCATTGTTTTTGCCGGAGTAGTGGGAATAATATTCAAGTTTTAAAGGGGGATTACATGACTGATATTTTTAGAATTATATTTTCTGCTCTTTCACCTGTTGCGGCGCTTATAATACTGCTTTTAGTAGTAGACAGACACGACAAGGAACCTGCTAAACTGCTTATCTTCCAGTTTATTGCGGGATGCCTAATAAGTATACCAGCTATATTTATTGAAGGATTCCTTGAAAGGTTCAATATCTTTCCAGATACTATTCTTGGTATAGCATACACTTCCTTCATTGTTGCCGCACTTACAGAGGAGTCATTAAAAAGAGCATCCGTCTACCTTGTTTCTTATCATAAACCCGCATACAATGAAAAACTTGATGGTATTATATATTGCGCATTCGCATCTTTAGGTTTTGCAGCAGTAGAGAATATTATGTATATAATCAACTTTGAAGCGGAAAATCCTACTATCGCACTTTATAGAGGCATATTCTCTGTTCCAGGCCATATGCTGTTCGCCATAACAATGGGATATTATATATCATTATCTAAATTCGCTCCTACCTTTGCCCTTATGAGAAGCTATAAAATTAAATCATTAATATATCCTGTACTTCTTCACGGTACATTTAACTTCATTTTGTCATTGAATATAAACTGGCTTTTCGCATTTGTTCCTTTTGTTATCTTCCTTTGGATATTCAATATTAAAAAGCTAAGAACTTTTTCAAAGGAAAGCCGTTATTACAAGAATATGTACGATAATAATGACTATAACAGAAGGTCATGAGAATTTTTATGTATTAATCTCTTTAAATGCCTTTTTAAAAAGATTATAAATTTCAATATAGCGTTCAAGAAAGAAGCTGTTTTTCAAGCATACAAAATTGAATTCCCGCTGTTCAGAAAAACCCGGTATATCAATGACAGCAAGAGTGCCATTATTTATTTCCTGTTTAATAGCAATTTCAAAAAGAAAAGTTATTCCTAAACCTTTCAAAACCATTTTCTTTATTGCTGCCATATTTCCTATTTCAATAATTTGCTGAAAAGTATGGAGTGAATAATTTTTCTTATGAAGTATGTTTTCGAAGATTTCCCGTGTTCCTGATCCTCTTTCTCTCAATATCAAGCGACTTCTTATTATCTCTTTAAAATCTACTTCTTTATTTACATATTCTGAATTTGATGCACATACTGGAATAAACTTTTCAAGACTGAAAAGCGTAGAGTTATATTCCGATTTATCAAACATTCCTTCTACAATAATAAAATCAAGAATGCCTTTGTTAAGCCGCTCAAGAAGAGATTGCGTATTTGCAACAGACATATGGATTTTCATTTCAGGATATTTTATAAGCAAATGAGAAAGAATTTCAGGCATTACATATTCACCTATAGTCAAAGTCGCACCGAAAGAAAATTGCATTTTATCTGTTTGAATTGATTGTATGTTTTCTTTGAAATGTTTAGAGTCTGAAAAAACAGTCATTGCAAATGCCCTTAATAGCTCTGCTTGATGCGTTAATCTAACTTTTTTGTTGCTTGTTTCAAAAAGCTTGCATCCATAAAATTCTTCGAGATATTTAATATGTTGTGAAACTGCAGGTTGGGTGATGTATAAAAGCTCTGCTGCTTTTGTATAATTCTTACATTCACATAAGACAAGAAATGTCTGATGCCTGAAATCTAGCATATCTTCCTCCTATCATAAGTTTATTTTATATAATCATTATAAACTATAATTATATTTTATCATTAATATATGCTAACATCAATTATAGATTAAATTTTAATGCAGAAGAAAGGGTTAATCATTAAATGAATAAAATTAAAAAGTACTTATCTGGCATTATGCTTTCAGGGGCGATTGCAGGCATAGCCTATGTCATCAACCTTATTCTACCTACAAGCATTCTCGGTGAAACATTAATTGCTCTGCTTTTGGGAATGTTGCTTAATCCGCTTTTAAACAGATATGAGTTTTTCAATGAAGGCATTAATTTTACTTCAAAAAAAATACTACGTGCTGGAATTATTCTTGCTGGTATAACATTAAGTTTTGCACAAGTAATTAAAGCAGGGAAATATGCACTTATACTAATGGCATTCACTCTTGCAACAGCTTTTGGGGTAGGGTATATATGTAAGAAGATATTCAAGATAAATTGGAAACTGGCTAGTCTTCTTTCAATAAGCACTGCTATTTGCGGTGGAACTGCTGTTGCAACTTTGGGTCCTACGATTAAAGCAAAAAATTATGATATTGCTTATGCTATATCTGCAACTTTCATTTTTGATATTATAACTGTAATTGCTTTCCCCTGGATAGGCCGGCTCTTGGGTCTTAGCGATACCGGTTATGGCCTTTGGATAGGTACTGCTGTTAATGATACATCCTCAGTTGTAGCCGCCGGATATGCCTTTTCTGACGCTGCTGGTTCGCTTGCAACAATTGTCAAACTTACAAGAACGCTCTTTATCGTACCGATAGTGCTTGTTTTTTCATGGATATATGCAAAAAAGGAAACTTCATCACAACCAGCCGCAAAGGTAAATATTCGTAAAATTTTCCCGTGGTTTATACTTGGCTTTCTTGCTGTTGTCGGAATAAGAAGCACTAGCCTATTGCCTGATAATATTGTAAGTGGAATATCATTCCTTTCAAAATTCCTATTATCAATGGCGTTGGCAGCAATTGGATTGAAGACAAGTCTTAAAGAGGTTGCAGGAGTAGGTATAAAGCCTATGATTGCAGGAATTATAATAGATGTCTCTGTTGTTTTTGTATCATTGTTTGCTCAAGCAGGAATTTTGAATTATATAAAATAAGCAATATATATTTACTCATAACAAATTATAACTACTTTATTTTTAAGCAACAAAAAAAGCATCAACCCTTGATGCTTTCTTTTTAATTAATATTCCTAGCCTCTTACTGATGTAATATACTTAACAAGATTCTCGCTTCCTGCAAGTTCAACGAAATTCTCGTCTGGAGCGTTGTACTGAACCGTTATAAGTTCATATCCGTCTTCAAGAACACCTTCCCACCAATGGATGCATTCGTTCTTCTTCATCTTGTTTTGTCTGATGAATTTTTTCAATTCATCCAAATTATTGCATCTTCTTACTATGGATGCAAAAATTTCTGCATATTTAGAATTCTCAACGGGCATCTTAACCTTGCCTGCAGCTATATCAGCTAATGTTTTATCTAAATTCTTTACCGCCAATACATAA